>NZ_JAPZBC010000001.1:628333-1256666 GCF_027460265.1 Streptomyces sp. WMMC940 | reverse complement strand
ACCCGCGACCACCGCCCATCCACGCCCCCGCCCGATGGCTCCCGGACGATGCGGACCGTCGGCTTCAGGAGTTCGGCTCAGGGAGTCCGGCGTGCGGGGCCGGCCGTGTGCTCGGCGGGAACGAACCGCACCCGGAACATCTTCGGCCACCATTTGCCGGTCAGCAGGAACTGATCGGTTCCCGGGAGGGCCGCGATCCCGTTGAGGACGTCGGCGCGCCGCCGTTCGGCCGCGCCGATCAGGCCGTTCGCGGAGATCTCCCCCGTCACACGGCCGGTGCCGGTGTCGATCCGCACGATCCGGTCGGTGGGCCAGACGTTGGCGTACACGAGGTCGCCGACGCACTCCAGTTCGTTGAGCCGGTCCACCCGCCGCCCGTCGAGGGTGACGACGACCGAGCCCTTCCTCCTGAGGGTCCCGGGGTCCCGGAAGACGAGGTGGGCGGAGCCGTCGCTCGTCACCAGGCGGCCGCGGCGCGGCTGGTGGCACACTCCCCAGCCCTCGCTCTCGTACGGGACCCGGCGGAGCTCGGCGAGAGTCCTTGCGTCGCGCTCGATCGCGACCCCGTCGCGCCAGGTGAGCTGCCACAGCGTCCGCCCCACGACGGTGATCCCCTCACCGAACAGCGGCGCCGGCAGTCGAGCCCGCCGGGTGGGCGCGGCACCCGGCGGGCCCCATCCGATCGTCGAACGGCCGGAGATCCCTGTGCTCTCGTAGAGTGCGCCGTGGGCCATCTCCAGGCCCTGTGTGAAGGCCTCCGGGTCGTGCGGCAGGGTCCCGACGACCTCGACCCGCAGGCGCTCGACCGGTGCGGCCGCCCGGCCCTGAGCCGGCGCCCGGCCGCCGGCTCCGCCGTCCGCCGTGCAGGAATGTGCGAGGGCCCCTGCGGCGAGGACCAGGACGACCACGGGGGTCACGAACGCGACGCGCATGACCCGCACCCTCGCACGAACCGCTGCCCCCGCCGCTGTCCCCCCACCGGCTCACCCGGGGGATTCGCCCCCACGCCGCACTCCCCGTCGCGTTCCTGCGCCGCGGTCCCGGCCGCGTCCCCGGACACGGGAGAGCTCCCGGACAGCGAGGCGCTGCCGGGAGCTCTCCCGTACCGCGGTGGTGCCGTCGTGCGGGCGGCCGGACCGTCAGCCTCGCTGGGAGGCGTTGCGCCGGCGCTTCGCGACGACCAGCGCGCCGCCGCCGAGCAGCAGTAGACCGCCGGTCGCGGTCAGCAGTGCGACCGTTCCGTCGGACGAGCCGGTGTCGGCCAGCGAGGGGCCCGAGTCCTTGTCATCGTCCCCGTCGTCGTCGTGGTCGGACTTGCCGCCGTCCCCGTCGTCGTCGTGGTCGTCGTGACCGCGGCCGTCGCGGCCGTCGTGGTCGTCGCTGCCGTTGTGGCCGTGGTCGTCGTCACCGCGGCCGGGGCGTCCGTGGTCGTCGTCACCGCCGCCGGGGCGTCCGTGGTCGCCGTCCCCGTCACCGGGGCGTCCGTGGTCCCCGTCACCGTCACCGTCGTCGCCGTCACCGTCGTCGCCGTCGCCGTCGCCGTCGCCGTCTGCGTCGATGGTCACCCGAACGGTGAGGACGAGCTCGGACTGCGCGCCGGTCAGCTGGAAGTAGTAGGCGCCCTCCGCAGTTCCCGCGGGGACGGTGAACGTCGAGTCCACGACGCCGCTCCCGTCGGCGGTCCACGTCCCGACCGTCACGACGGGCCGGTCGTCGCCGCCGCCGACCGACATGGTGGGGGTCGTGGACGGGCTGGGCTTGGGGTCGGCCGCCGTGAAGGACTGCGGGACCGCCGCGGAGCGGCCCAGCGCGGCAGCACCGCCAGGTCCGCCGGCGCCGCCTCCGCCGCCGACCGGCACGAGACGACCGGTGGTCTGCTCGAGCGGCCGGAAACCCCGCCCGAGGAAGTCGACCACCTGGCCGACCTCGAGGACGAGGTCAACGTCCTCGACGGTCAGATTGGGGGCGGGCGGGTACTGCGCGAATGCCGGCTGGGCCGCGATCAACGGGGCTGCGGCAACGAGGCTTGCGGCAGCGGCGGCCACGACGAGTCGCCGTACGGAGCGTCTGGGCATGGTTTCGGGCTCCTTAGTGGAAGACGCTTGACGAGTGGTGATCGTTATTGCTTTTTCGAAAGAGAGGTTCGAACCGCTTTGCAGGACAGGTTGTTTGCCGCACCCGCGGCGGGCCGTGGCCACTGCGACGGCAGCCGGGGGACGACCACGAGGGAGGCGACCGCTGTGCCCGACCACCGGGCGCCCAGCGGCACCGGACCGGGCCTGTGTGCGGCTCCGGAACTCCGGCACCTTCTGCTCGCCGTCATTTCGTTCGCATGGGTATGTCAAAAGCAGACACTCGCGTGCCCTCCGCACCGCCTCCACCGGCACTCGTGGTCGTACTCCGTCAGACCGTTCGAGAAGATCAAGCGCTTCGATCCGTAGACATGAACCGGCCCGTCCGAAACAGGCGCACCACGGTGTTCGGCAGGACGGTGTACGAGCAGCACTCGGATGGACCTGAAAGGTCGCCGTCACGGGCGGAGGCGTGCGTTCGAGTGCCCGGGGCCATGGCCGTGTGCCAGGAGCCCCGAACCCGGGAACGCGCCTCGGCGGCGTGCGTCCACGACGTGCGCGCAGGGCCGTTGGAGGGGAAGTCCGAGCCCGGGGACGTGGGCCCGGGAGCGAACGTCCGGCCCCGCCGGGGCCGGCGGAACCGGACTCGTCGTGGTCGATCAGAGTCGCAGCGCGCCGGAGTCGAGGTGGTCCGCGTACCAGGCGTAGGTGTCGGCGAGGCCGTCCCGCAGGCCGATCCCCGGTTTCCAGCCGAGCGCGGTGATCCGGGAGATGTCCAGCAGCTTGCGCGGGGTTCCGTCCGGCTGCCCCGGGTCCCATTCGAGGGTTCCGCGGTAGCCGACGACCTCCGCCACCTGCTCCGCGGCCTCCCGGATGGTGAGGTCCGTGCCGGTGCCGACGTTGACCGGGTCGTCCGCGTCGTAGTGCTCCAGCAGGTGGAGGCAGGCCCGGGCCAGGTCGTCCACGTGCAGGAACTCCCGGCGCGGCGTTCCGGAGCCCCAGTTCACCACCCGTGGTGCTCCGTTCCTGCGGGCCTCGTCGAAGCGACGGA
This sequence comes from Streptomyces sp. WMMC940, assembly GCF_027460265.1. Taxonomy (NCBI): domain Bacteria; kingdom Bacillati; phylum Actinomycetota; class Actinomycetes; order Kitasatosporales; family Streptomycetaceae; genus Streptomyces; species Streptomyces sp. WMMC940. The sequence goes on along the minus strand of NZ_JAPZBC010000001.1, from coordinate 1,253,543 downwards.
TCAGCGACGGCAGCACATGGGAGTGCTCGGGGTGGAAGTTGTCCCCGGGGCCGTACAGATTGGTCGGCATGGCGCAGATCCACGGCAGGCCGTGCTGGCGCCGTACCGACCGGACCTGGTGGATTCCGGCGATCTTGGCGATGGCGTAGGCGTCGTTGGTCGGCTCCAGCGGGCCGGTGAGGAGCGCGTCCTCCCGGATGGGCTGGTCGGCGAACTTGGGGTAGATGCAGCTGGACCCCAGGAACAGCAGCCGCTCGACCCCGTGCTCCAGCGCGGCGTCCAGCACATTGACCTGGATCCGCAGGTTGTCGGAGATGAAGTCGGCGGGCCGGGTGGCGTTGGCCCTGATCCCGCCCACGCGGGCGGCGGCCAGTACCACCACGTCCGGTCGGGCGGCGGCGAACCAGTCGAAGACCTGGCGGCGCTCGCGCAGGTCCAGTTCCGCGGAACCGGGCCCCATCAGGCAGGTGAAGCCCTCCCTCGACAGATGCCGCCACACCGCCGAACCGACGAGTCCACGGCGTCCGGCCACGAGCACCCGGGCCGAGCGGTCAAGGGGGCGGCGGACGGCCCCGTACGGCTCCGACAGCACGGCGGTCACGACTGCACGCTCCGTTCGGCGGCCACCGGGCGCGGCGCCTCATCGGCGAGTGCCTTCACCGGGGCGGCGGGCCGGGCGTCCGGCCCGCCGCCGGGAGTCGGCAGGGCCGGGGCGGTACCGGCGGGCCGCCTGCGTCCGACCGCCCGCGCGATTCTGACCAGGCCGGACAGGCGCCCGGCCTCCCCGTGGCGCCGGCCCGGACGGGAGATGCGGGCGAGCCGGGACAGACGGGCGAACCTGCCGATCGTGTGGCTCTGCGGCCGGTATTCGTAGGCGTACCCGTGGGCGCCGCGGTCCTCCTTCGGCGAGGCCATGTTGAGGACCGTGCCGACCACGGAGGCGCCCACGTGCCGCAGGGCGCGCAGGGCCTCCGAGATCTGGTCGCGGCTGGTCCGGGACGCCCGGACGACCAGGAGGTAGCCGTCCACCTCGGAGGCGATCACGGAGGCGTCCGCCACGGGGAGCACCGGAGCGGTGTCCACGACGACGTGGTCGAACTTCTCGGCGAGACCGCGGAGTACGGACTTCAGCTGGGCGCTGCCGAGCAGCTCGGTGGGGTTCGGCGGCACCGCGCCGCTGGTCAGTACGGAGAAGGACCCCGCGGACTGGAGCAGTTGCTGCACCTCGGCCCGGCCGATGAGCGCGGTGGTGAGCCCGGCGTCCCGGATCAGGCCCAGGGTGCGGGCGGTGGAGGGGCGGCGCAGGTCGGTGTCGACCAGGCACACCGAGGCACCGGTCTCGGCCAGGGTCGCGGCGAGGTTCACCGCGACACTGGTCTTCCCCTCGCCGGACAGCGGGCTGGTCACCGCGATCACCTTCGGCGGCCGGTCCACGTCCACGAACTGCAGACAGGTGCGCAGCCGCCGGAAGCCCTCGGCGCGCAGCCCGTGCATGTCGTCGCGGAGCGCCAGCGGCCGGCTGGTCGCCTGGGGATCGTGCACGATGCTGCCGAGCACGGGCGGTCCGCCGAAGCCGGCCAGGGCGTCGGTCAGTGCCTTGGACGTGCGGACCGACGAGTCCAGGGTCTCCCTGGCCAGGGCGAAGCCGGCCCCGAGGACCAGCCCGGCCAGGAGCCCGAGTGCGACGTTGACGGCCGGCCGCGGCGAGAAGGGCGCGCCGGGCACGGAGGCCGGCTCGGTGACGCTCAGCCGCACCGGCGACGACTCGGCGTCGATCGGGCGCTCGAGACCGCGGATCACCTCGGTGAACCGTTCGGCGACGGCATTGCTGATGCGTGCCGCCCGTGCCGCCTCGGTGTCGGTGACGGTGAGCTGGAGCAGCACCGTGTCGGGCTGGGCGGTCGCGCTGATCTTGCTGCTCAGCTCGGCCGGTGTCATCTTCAGCCTCAGCTGCTTCACGACGTGCCGGGTCACCAGGGGGCTCGTCGCCACCTCGGCGTACGAACGCACACGGGCCTGGGTGAAGAGATTGCCCTGGGCGAGCTGCGCGGTGTCGGCGTCGGTGCCGCCCTGCAGCGAGACGAAGAGCTTGGCGGTGGCCCGGTATTCGGGGATGGCCGTGTACGTGAGGAGCACGCCGGCCGCCGTGCCGAGGAGGGTCAGCGCGGTGATGGCGCGCCAGCGGCGTGAGAGGACTCGTAGGTAGTCGCGAAGGTCCAAGGTGTCCGTCCCCGATCGGATCCGGTGAAGGGCTGGGTGGGGTGGTGCCCCACCTTACGGCGAAAGGGGCGAAATACGACATAACGCCACATTGCATAAGAAATGCAGTAATTGTTCCCTACACTGGTGCGGTGCCGGGGTGCCCACCTGCAAGGGACCTTCCGCCGCCTCGTGAAACCTCATCAGCCAAGGAGCGCGTGTGACCGCCAGAACGGCACTCATCACCGGCATCACGGGCCAGGACGGCTCCTATCTCGCCGAACTGCTGCTGGACAAGGGCTACCGGGTGCACGGGATCGTCCGCCGCGCCTCCACCTTCAACACCGAGCGCATCGAGCACCTCTACCGCGATCCGCACGACCCGGAAGCGCGCCTCTTCCTGCACTACGGCGACCTCACCGACGGAACGCGGATGACGGGCCTGCTGGAGCAGGTGCAGCCGGACGAGGTCTACCACCTCGCCGCCCAGTCACATGTGCGGGTGTCGTTCGACGAGCCCGAATTCACCGGTGACACCACGGGGCTGGGCACCACCCGGCTGCTGGAGGCCATCAGGAGGACGGGCCTGCCCTGCCGGTTCTACCAGGCCTCCAGCTCGGAGATGTTCGGCGCGGCCCCTCCGCCGCAGGACGAGAGCACAACCTTCCATCCGCGCTCGCCCTACGGGGCGGCGAAGGTGTACGCGTACTGGATCACCCGCAACTACCGCGAGGCGTACGGTCTGTACGCCGTCAACGGCATCCTGTTCAACCACGAGTCCCCGCGCCGCGGCCCGACCTTCGTCACCCGCAAGGTGGCCGTGGCCGCCGCCCGGATCAAGGCCGGCCTGCAGGACGTGGTCCACCTCGGCAACCTCGACGCCCGCCGGGACTGGGGCTACGCCGCCGAGTACGTCGAGGCCATGTGGCTGATGCTGCAGCAGGACCAGCCCGACGACTACGTGATCGCCACCGGTGCCAGCCACAGCGTGCGCGAGTTCGTCGACCAGTGCTTCGCGCACGTCGGACTCGACTGGCGCGACCACGTGCGTTTCGACGAGCGCTATCTGCGCCCGACCGAGGTCGACCATCTGATCGGCGACGCCTCCAAGGCGGAGACGCGGCTCGGATGGCGGGCCACCGTGCGCGCACCCGAACTGGCCCGTCTGATGGTCGAGGCGGAGCTCGACGTCCTCAGGAACGGCCTCGCTCCGGGAGACCGGGCCGTGCCCTCCGCCGTCCCCGCTCCGGCCGCGCGGTGACCCGGTGCACGCCGATCGCGTTCCACCCGGGGGCGCCCCGCGCGGCGTCGCCGTGCTGATGACCTGTCACAACCGCCGGGACGGTACGCTCGCGGCCATCTCCTCGGTGCACGCCCAGACCGGCCTTCCGGCCGGCACCCGCTGCACCGTCCACCTCGTCGACGCCGGCAGCGCCGACGGCACCGCCGACGAGGTGCGGGCCGCCTTCCCCGGCACCGATGTGGTGACGGTCGGGCCGGACGTCTTCTGGGGCACCGGCACCAGGATCGCCGCCACCCGTGCCGACCCCGCGGCCCATGTGCTGTGGCTCAACGACGACGTGGTCCTCGACCGGGGAGCCCTCGCCGCGCTGCTGCGCACCGCCGCACCCCTCGACCGCCCGGCCGTGGCCGTCGGCGCCACGCGCTCCGGCGACGGAACCCGCACCACCTACAGCGGCTACCGCCTCGTCCGGCCACCCCTGCGCCCCCCGGCCCTGGAACGCGTCGAACCCGACGCCCGGCAGGCCACGCCGTGCGACACCTGCAACGGCAACGCGGTGCTGGTCACGGCCCCGGCCCGGCGTGTGCTGGGCGACCTCGACCCCGCCTTCCCGCACCGCATGGGCGACCACGACTACGGGCTCCGTGCCCGCCGGGCCGGCATCCCGCTGCTGCTGGCACCGGGTCACGTGGGCACCTGCGACGACAACTCCGGTGCCGTCGGGGGAACCTCGGCCGAACCCGGCCTCGACGCGCGCACCGCGCTGCGGCGGCTCGCCTCGGTACGGGAGCAGCCGCCGGCGCCCTGGTGGCGGTACTGCCGCCGGCACCTCGGCCCCTGGGCCCCGCTGGTCTTCTGCTCCCCGTACGTGAAGACCGTCCTGAGGTCCACCGTGCGCCGGCCGGGAGCCCTGCCGCGGCGCCGGCACACGTCCCTCCGCGCGGACCCCTGAACGACCGGCAACGCGGCAGTCGGGCGGCCTAGCCCGGCGGACGGCCGACCGTGCCGCCTGCCGCAGGGACCCGGTCCACCCCCCAGCGCATTCCCACATCCCAGAACGGATCACGGTGCGACTCCTTCCCGTTGACCCGCAGACCCTGCTGATGCTGCTCACGGCGCTTCCGCTCGTGGGGCTGCTGCTGTGGGTCTTCGCCCGGCACTGCGGGATCGCGATCGGGCTGCTGCTGGGCGCCCAGGTCTGGGCCGTCGCCATGGGTGGGCAGACAGCGGTTCTGGAAATCGGCGTTTCCGTGTACCCGACCGACGTCCTGGGTCTGTGCGCGATCTGTGTCGCCATGGCGCGTGTGCCCCGCCGCAACCTGACCGCCCACGCCGGGTCGGCGGCCCTGCTCGCCATGGTCGTTCTCACCGCCTGGTCCACCCTCCGGGGGGCGGCCGCCTTCGGACTGCAGGCCGCGGGCAACGACTCCCGGGTCTATTTCTGGCACTTCCTCGCCATCACCCTGTATCTGGCCACCGCGCCGCTGAGCTCCCCGCTGAGCCGGGTCGTTCCCCGGGTCTGGCTGGCCACCGCGGCTGCGTACGCGCTGCTCACTGCGGCCGGCTGGGCGGACCGCGGAGTGCATGCGGCGAACGCATATCTCGCCGTCGACGGCGTGACGGTGGACTCCCGGCCGGTGCCCGCTGCCGCGGCGCTGGTCCTGGCCCAGGCCGCGATGCTGCTGCTGGCTCCGCGCGCACCCGCCGCGCCGGCACCCGATGTGACGGACCGCGGTGGCCCCTCGGGCGGACCGCGAGTGAACGGCAGACACCTGGCGGCCTTGCTGTTCCTCCTTCTTGTGCTGCTTCTCCAGCACCGGACCGTCTGGGTGGCCACCGCGATGATGGGGCTGGCCTGGTGGGTGCTGCGGCCCGCGCGCGGCGGACAGCGCTTCGTGTCGGCCGGGGCGGGAGCGCTCGTGCTCTCCCTCACGGCCCTGCTCTACGCCGTCGGCGCCTTCGGCGCGATCGGCGGTTCTCTCGCGGACTCGTTCAAGGAGACACAAGGAACCCGCAGCACCTTCGCCTGGCGGGTGCTCGGCTGGCAGGACCTGCTGGACGCGCCGCGAACGCTCGTCCAGTGGCTGGTCGGCGCGCCATTCGGGTCCGGCTACGAGCGGTTCATCGGGGGCGGGCTCGTGACGGTGTCCCCGCACGACTACTACCTGCACATCATGCTGCGCCTCGGACTGGTGGGCCTGCTGGCGCTGCTCGTCGTCTACTTCCAGACCTGGCGACGGCTCGCGCGCGCCGGCGCCGCGACCGTGGCGCTCCGTGTCGTGATGGTCGGCCAGTTGGTGCTGTTCGTGTCCTACTCGGCCTTTTCCGAGCAGGCGGTGCTGCTCGGGTTCTGCCTGTGGCAGGCGCGGGTCCGAACGGCCGGCGGGCCCCCGGGAACGCCGTCGCCCGGCGTTCCCGACCCCGCGGCACCCATGCCTACTCCAGTGCCTTCGGCCCGACCCGTCGTCAGGGAGCGGGAGGACGGCACCCTGTCGAAGACCGGCGGGCGTCCGAAAGGGCACGGCGTGTAGAACGCCGCCATCGGTGACAAATCCGACATGATCCGCCCACAATGGGCGGGTGACTCTTCTCCACCGGGCCCGGAAAGGCGTCCAGCGCCTCGGCTTCGACGTGAATCGGTTTCCGGAGTGCTCCCACGACTACCGCGCTGTGCAGTTGCTGCGTCATTCCGGCGCCGACGTGGTGCTCGACGTGGGAGCGAACCGCGGTCAGTACGGACTCGGCCTGCGGCGGTTCGGGTACCGGGGGCGCATCGTGTCCTTCGAGCCGCTGCGCGCGGCGTTCGAGGCCCTTCGCAGCCGAGCGGACGCGGACCCCCTGTGGACCGCGCTCCCGCACGCCCTCGGCGACAGGCGGGCAACCGTCACCCTGAACGTGGCCGGAAACAATGGACTGAGCAGCTCCGTACTGCCGATGCTGTCCCGACATGCCGAAGCGTGCCCGGACTCGCGCTACGTGGGCCGCCAGGAGGCCGAGCAGTACCGCCTGGACGACCTGTGGCCGCAACTGGTGGGCCCCGACGACCGCGTCTTCGTCAAGCTGGACGTCCAGGGGTACGAGGAAGCCGTGCTGCGAGGAGCCGAGGACCTCGCGCGCCGTTGCTGCGGTCTGCAGTTGGAGGCGTCCTGCGTCCCCCTGTACGAGGGTGGCCCGCTGCTGCACGAGGTGGTGGGCACGGCACAGCGGCGCTACGGCCTGACCCTCATGGCGGTGGTGCCGGGGTTCACCGATCTCAGGACCGGCCAGATGCTCCAGTGCGACGCGGTGTTCCTCCGCGAACCCGCGACGCGATCCGGCCCGACCGGCACCCGGGACTGATCACTGTGCCTGCGGCCGGGTGATTCCCCGGCGCCGAGGGCCCCGTACCCGAAAGGGCAGCCGCAGGGGGAGCAGACCACGGCCGGCCGCCACCCGGTAGAGCGGCAGCCGGGTGCGCAGGGGACGGCAGAACACCACGACGAGCCCGACGGCCGGCGGTACCAGGATGACGGCCGGGGAGGGGCGGCCGTCGGCCATCCGGGACAGGGCGACTCCTGCCGCGTACGCCGCGAGCCCCAGGGCCGCGTGCACCGCGTAGCCGCTCAACAGGCGACGTGCCTCGACCACGCCGCCACGCCGCCACTTCCACATCTGCACCACGAGACCGCTCACCTGACCGGCCAGGGCGGCCAGGGCCAGCGTGGCGAGGCTGTCTCCGGCGATGGCCACCACCGCCCCGGCGAGGGTCGCGACCGCCGCCGCGGCCTGGGCGGCCGTCATCCGGCGGTGGGAGCCGCACACCGTGTCCACGGAGAGCCCGACCGCGTACACGACGGCGACGGCGGAGAAGACGCAGAGCGGGGGCACCAGCCGGGCCGCCTCGCTCCAGCCCGGTCCCAGGAGCAGTTGCAGCGCGCCGGGCCCGGTCCCGGCCAGGAACCCGAACGGCAGGAAGGACAGCGCGGAGGCCGCGAGCAGGATGTCGGTCGCCGCACTGCGGACAGCGGGTTCCTCCCGGCCTTCGGGCGGGCGCGCGTCCGGCGACGGCGACGGCGCCGTCGCCGGCTCCGGCGCCTGCGCACGCACCTTGGTGAGGGCCGGGGTCGTGACCCGGGTCAGGCCGGCCGCGAGCGTGGTGAGGAGCAGCCCGGTGAACAGTGTCGCCCGCGAGTAGTAGCCGGCCGCCACCGGACCGAGGATCGTACCGGCCGCCCACAGCGGCACGGTGTTCGTCGTGTACTGGGCGAGCTGGTGTCCGGCGAGGAATCCCGAGGAGCCGACGAGTTCGCGATACCTGACCGGCCGTTCGGCGGACCCGCCGGACGCCGGCGGCAGCCGCCGGGTGACCAGGACGCCGGCGAGGACCGCGATGCCCAGCTGGGTGGTCACCGAGGTGACGGCGAGGCCCAGCGGGTTCCAGCCGGCCGCCAGGATCAGGGTTCCCGCGAGCAGCCCCGCCGCCAGCGCCCCGGTCTCGACCAGGACCGCGGCCCGTTGGGCCTGCAGCCTCCGCAGGCCGGCCGCGCTCACCGCCCCCACGGGGAGGAACAGGAACTGGAGGCCCAGCACGCGCAACAGCCCCGTCGTCTCGGGGGCGTTCCACAGCTCCGCCCAGAGCGGGGCCGTCGCTTCCACCACGGCGAAGCACAGCAGGCCGCTCAGCAGGCCCAGGCGGACCGTCGCCACGAGCAGGCCGCGCGTCAGCTCGCGCGAACACAGCACGGTCGTGGCGAGTCCGGCGTTGGCGAAGTAGCCCAGCAGCTGGGTGATGGACAGGGCGGAGGCGAGGGCCCCGAAAGCGGCGGCGCTGACGGTCCGTCCGGTGTAGGCCGTGTAGCCGAGCTGGAGGATGGCCGCCACGACGGCCGCCGCGTAGTTCCACAGCGTCCCGGTGACGACCGGGTGGGAGTGCGGGCGCTCACCGGGGATGGCGGCCTCCTTCCCCGTCCGTGCCCCTCCCGCCGGATCGCCGCCGGTACTCACCTCCGGTCGCCCTCCCCTGCGGCGATCCGCTGCCACGGGTCGGCGGGGGGCGACGGCAGAGGCAGGAACGCACCCAGCATGAACTGGACGGAGTGGAGGTCGGTCAGGTGCGAGTGCACCCAGCGGCGAAGCCTTTCCCCGGCGGAGTCCAGCTCGTGCTGTTCCTCGTGCAGCAACTGCGCCACCCGGTCCACGACGCCCCGGGGGGTGCGCATGAGATGGAGGCCGTCCTGCGGGCCGGGCAGCCATTCCATGCCCGGTCTGCTCTGGCTGACGTGGACGCGTCCCGCGGCCCCGGAGATCGGCAGCCGGTCGGAGAAGTACCCGGGGTAGCGCCCGTAGTGGTCCCATCCCACGCTCATCCGCGCGCAGCGGAGGACGGCGATCTGCCGTTCGAAGGGCAACGGACCCAGGGCGTTTGGGCCGTGCCACCCCGATCCGAACACACCGAGTCGGCAGCCCAGTCGTCCCAGCCCGCGGACGACCCGGGCCCGCTCACCGGCGCCCGGCAGCCGGGGGATGACCCGGGCCCGCACCACGCTGTTGCCGATGGTCACCACGTCGAAGACGGCGGCGTCGCCCGGGGGAGCCGGCCGGTCCTGCTCGGGAAAGCAGTCCAGCGGCAGTGTGTGCGGCGCGTAGCGCACCGGCTTCCGCGCGATGCGCTGGAGCATGGCCAGCTGCGCGCCTCCGGCGACACTGAACACGGCGTCCGCCACACGGAGCCACGAGCGGCTGGACTCGGGCAGCCGCTTGTTGCCGCCCCACGCGTCGCCCTCCTGGTAGACGACCGGTGGCGAGCCCGCCAGCCGCAGCAGCCGGGCGATCTCCTCGTAGGAGAAGGGAAATCCGTGCGGGGACTGGACGAAGACCACGTCGGGGCGGGAGTCGAGGACCGCTCTCTCCAGCGCGTCGAGGGCGGCCCGGCGTCCGCCGCGGAGCAGCGCGGCCCGTGGCGCGACGGGCACGTGTCCGAGGCGCCCCTCGGCCTGCAGCCTCCGGAAGGCGCCGGTGAACCGGCTGCGCCGGGTCAGCTCGGGCTCGTTGTTGAGGTGCAGTACCACCGGTGCACTCACTGCTGCTCCTCGCGTCCCGGCCCAGTGCCGCCCCGGGTCTCCGAGGGCTCCTCGGCCGGCCCGGAAACGTCAGTCGACAAGGAAGTTGGCGTAGCGGGGCGGTGGGACGAACCCGGGCGGGGCCGGCGCCACCCCGTGCTTCCCGAGGTGCCGGATCCGGCGGTAGCCGAGTTCGAGGACCGCTCCGCGCAGCCTCTCCAGGGCGGCTCCGTCGAGACACTCGGCGATGATCGTCGGACGGTGGGCCGAGATCGTGCGGCTCATGCCGCCCAGCACCTCGGGTTCCAGCCCCTCCACGTCGATCTTCACCAGGTCGACGGGGACGTCCCCGATCGCGTCGTCCCCGGTGGTGACCTCGACCTCCACCGTGTCCTGCGCGGGTTCAGCCGCGAGCAGGGAGGCGGCCGTGGTGTCGGACGGGATCCCGAGGAGCGCCCGGCCGGGTGCGCCGGAGAGCGCCTTCTCGACCAGGACGACCCGGTCCTGGAGGCGGTTGACCTCGATGTTGCGGCGCAGCTTGCGCATCGCGGCGGGGTTGGGTTCGACGGCGACCGCGCGGAGCCGTGGGTTGGCCCGGCAGGCCAGCAGGGTGTAGATGCCGGAGAAGGCGCCGACGTCCACGAACCCCCTGGCACTGCGGGCGAGGTCGAAGAAGACCGGGTGGGTGGTCTCCTCCCAGTGGCGCATGTTCGTCCAGATGAGGCTGCGGGCCAGGATGTCGTCGGCATCGCTGGCGTAGTGGAACCCGCTGCCGTCCGGAGCGCGCAGCGTCCACACGCCGGTGGGGTGCAGGCGCTTCCAGACGGCGTTCGGCACGCAGCCGCGCATCGTGGCGAGTCGGACGGCCCGTTGCACACCGGGGAACCGGAACAGCGAATCGCGGGCGCTACGCAAGGTGTCGTGCACTGTCACGCGGCTCAACGTACGGCAGCGGCCGCGGAGATCCGCGGCCAACGCCGAAGTGTCGGTGTTGTTGCCCGCCGCTTCACTCCTCGGCACCAGTGACGTGGTGCGCAGCGGATTTCCCGCGGACCCGGCCGGAGCTCACCCGGCGACGGACGCCGTCGGTTTCCTGTCGGCGGGCCTGCGCGGCGTGCGGGACTCCGGCGTCCCCAGAGACGCGAGATAGTTGCTCACCCCGCGGAAGTGCTCGAGCAGTGATGACCGGCACCTTCTCCTGGTGTGCCGTCATGTCACCGAAGTAGGAGTCGCGGCGCCGGTGGACGGACGCCACGCACGAGCCCGGGGTGTCGGCGAAGATCGTCGCGGAGCCCTCCTCGTCGCTCACGGCCGCGGGAACGACCACCTGGTTCGGCACCCGGGCCCTGGCGAGTGCCGGCCTGCAGGCCGGCTGTGGTTCGAAGAGGAAGAGCGGCCGTTCCGTGTGCCGAGTGCCGAGTGCAGCCCCGTCGACCATTGACCGTGGTTCGCCCCGACGTCGAAGATCACCGGGGCTTCGACCCCCCGGAGGCAGCGCCGCGCCGCGACGATCTCGCCGTGAAGGTCCCAGCCGGTCCCGGCGCCCCGTCCCTGGAGGATCTCCAGGTAGATCTCCAGCAGACGGGTCCCCTGCCGGATTCGCCGGCTGCTCGCCAGCCGGCACAGCCGGGGTGCCGCGGCCTTGGCGGTACGGCCGAGGAGGTCGGCTTCATGTACCTGCATGCGGATTCCTTTGGTGTCGTTCCATCGCCTTCAGCAGCCCGTCGCAGAAACGCGCCGCCATGCCCTCCGTCGTGTACGCGGGAAGGTCGTCCCCGCACGCGGTTCGGAGGGCCTCCAGTCGTGCGGGGTCGCGCAGCAGCGCGGTCACGGCGCCGGCGTACGCCGCGGGATCGTCGGGCGTGACCAGCGCGTTGCGGCCGTCGACCAGGTACTCGAACTCGGGAGCGTGCCAGGGCCAGTCCGTCGTGACGACGGGCGTGCGCAGGGCGAAGGAGTCCACCGCGCAGAGTCCGACCCGCCCCGGCATCAGCATGACGTCGCTGACCGCTCCGAGCGGGGCGGTGCCCGTTCCGCCCGTGTGACCCACCGCGATCACCGGGCTGCCGGGTCGGGAGGCGGCGGCGTCGACCAGGTGCCGGTCCGCGCCGTCGCCCGCCACCAGCAGCCTGAAGCCCGGGAGTGCGGCGGCGATGCGGTCGGCGCAGTCCAGCAGGAACGGGATCCGCTTGGGCGCGTCCAGCCCGCCGAGGTACAGCGCGGTGCGTCCCCCTGTCAGGTCGTACCGTCTCCGCAGCAGCGCGGCCTCGGCCGACTCCGCCGTCCCCGGCAGCGCGGCGCGGGCGCGCGCGGCCGCGAGCTCCCCGGTGTCGACGGAGTTGCGTACCACGGTGATCCGGTCGCGGGGGAAGCCGCGCGAGGCGACGTGCGCCGCCCCGCCCTCGGTGTAGGCGAAGAACCAGGATCCCAGCCGGGTCAGCGCGCTCTTCGCCACGGCCTCCAGACGGTTCGGCGGCTTGGTGTAGGTCCGGCCGTGTCCCCAGAAGGCCACTCTGGGGGCGCTGTCGGCCGGCCGTCCCGCCGACCGCAGCAGTAGGGGGTACGACTCCAGGTTGTGCAGCGCCTGCTCCAGTACGACGAGGTCGGCGGAAGCTGCCCGGCGCCGCACCCGGCGCCAGTGCAGCGACCGTCCGCCGGGCAGGGACAGGCGCCGGACGGGGACCTCGCGCGCGCAGGAGCAGGAGGCGGCGTCACCTCGTGCGGCCTGGTGCGGGGACGCCGGGCCGTGGAGCACTTCCAGGTCCACGCCCTCGGAGGCCAGCCGGGCGTGCAGTTGGTCGAAGAAGGACGTGCGATAGCCGGGGACGTACGGCTGCACCACGGCCACGCGGCGCCGGGCGCCTCCGCCGGTCAGCACGCCCGCTCCGCGACGCCCGCCGGCCGGTGGCCCGGCGCGTGCGCCAGGGCCTGTGCGTAGACGGACTCCATGGCGGCCGTCCAGGACCGGGCGCTGTACCGCTCGGCGTGCACCCGGCGGCAGTGCTCACGCAGCCGGGGGAAGCGCTCGCGTGCCGTCGCGAGGGCGTGCGGCAGTTCGTCGGGGCCGGCGTAGACCGCGCCCGTACCGTCCCCGCGGACACTGTCCGCCGCCGCCGATCCGGCGAGGGCGAGCACGGGCACTCCTGCCGCCAGCGCCTCCTGGCAGACCAGGGCGGTGGCGGACTCGGGGCAGACACTGGGGAAGACGAGACCCGTGTACCGCGGCAGCCGGGCGGTGATCTCCCGGCGCGGCAGGGCCCCGAGCAGCCGGACGCCGCCGGGCGCGGCCTCTCGGCAGGCGGACTCCAGGGGGCCCGAACCGATCACGTCGAGGGGTTCGTACTCCGGCCAGCTCCGGAGCAGCGGCAGGATGCCCTTCTCCTCGCTCAGCCGGCCCGCGTACACCCACCGCGCCGCCGCCCCCGGGGCCGTCGCCCGGTCCGCCCGGGACGCCGTCGTGGTGCGGTCCTCCGGGGCGGCCGGACCGCCGAAGCCGACGAAGTTGGGTACCAGGGCGAGCTTCTCCGGCGGTGCGCCGAACCTGAGGTACAGGTCCCGGCTGCGCTCGGAGAGCGTCACCAGCCGCTGGGCGCGCCGCAGAAGGGGATGGGCCGCCGCGCCGCGCCGGCCGGCCCAGGCGAGGGGGAGCGTCGCGCCGCGGCGCCCCCGGTAGCACCCGTGCCGCAGTCCGGTCCAACGGTCGCCGTCGGGGCAGGCCGTGCACGTCCTCCCGTCGCGGAAGAGCGTGGCTGCGGCGCACACAGGACGGTAGTTGTGCAGCGTGGCGACCACGGCGCCGGGCCAGCGGTCCAGCCAGTCGGTGGCGAAGTTGGGGAAGAGGTTGTGCACGTGCACCACATCGGGGCCGAGCCGGCGCAGTTCCGTCAGCGGCGACCGGCCGCGGCCCGTGGCGACCCTGACCGCCGCGCGCAGGGTGTAGCCGCGCTCGCTCTCCAGCGCGTCGGTGTGGGCGGCGACCAGCGTGACGTCGTGCCCGGCGGCACGCAGCGCCTCCGCCTGGTCGAGCACGGCGGCGTTCTCGCCGCTCGGCCGGCGGGAGGAGTAGAAGCTGTGCACCAGCGCCACGCGGTAGGCCGCCGGGTTCCTCGGGGGACTGCCCGTCCGGAGACGGGGTGCCTGTTGTGCGGGCATGCGCTCTGCTGCTCTCTTCCGTAGCGGGCGGGCGGGGCGTGGCGGATCACCGGCCGGGGGGCACGGGGCCGTCGGCGGTTCAGCGACGGTTCACAGCGGCCTCGTACAGCAGCTCGGCGCGCTGCCGCCCAGGCCAGGACGATGCGCAGCGCGCGGGCGGGCGGGCGGACGCCGTGCCCGCGGTCCACGTCCGGGGCCTCACCGGTCGGAGCCGTCAACGCGTCCTCTCCCGCCCGCTGACGAGCGCCGTTCCGCCGTTCGACGGCCGCCCGGTCGCGGCGGAAGCCTCCGGAGCCGTCCGGAGGGCCGCCTGCCGGACGACGCCCCCGACGAACCGGGCGTTGCCGAACAGATAGCGCCGCCACAGCCGGCGCGGCTCGCAGGCCAGCCGGAACATCCACTCCAGACCGCCGTTCTGCATCCAGGCCGGTGCCTGCCGCTTGTTGCCCGCGATGAAGTCGAACGCCGCGCCCACCGCCACCGTCACCACGGGCAGCGCGGCACTGAGTTCGGCCGCCCGGTGGTCCTGCAGGGGGGTGCCGAGACCCACCCAGACGATGTCGGCCCTGCGGGCGCGGATGTCCTCCTCCTGTTCCCGCAGCTCCTGGGCGGTCAGCGACCGGAACGGCGGGGAACAGGCGCCGGCGATCAGGACACGGGGGAAGCGCCGCCGCACCTCGCGCTGCAACGCGGCCAGCACCTCCGGTGTGGAGCCCAGCAGATAGTGCCGCAGCCCGGTGCCCTGGCTCATGGAGAGGACGTCCAGCATGAGGTCCGGTCCGTACACGCGTCTGCGTGGCAGCGCCGTGCCCCGGTGGAGGAGCTGGTTCGCCCAGACCACCGGCTGCCCGTCGGCGAGGTTGAGGAACGCCTGGCGGAGGGTCCTGAGCAGGTCCGGGTCCCTGTCGCCGAGGGCGAGGGTGTAGGCGTTGCACAGGTGCACGTCGCTCCCCCCGGGGGCGGCGGTTCCCCCGGCATCTCCCGTCCGGTGCGCCTCGCGGGCGTCGCGGAGGTGCAGGGCGCGGTGCACCACCCGGCGGGCCGCGCCCTCAGGGGTGTGCGCCGTGACGGGAACGCCGAGGCACGAGACCACGGGAACGGCCGTTGTGCCGGTGGCGGTCCGGCCGCCGACCGGCGTCATCGGCGGGCCGTGCCGTTCAGCACGGTGACGGGATGCCGGCGGGGGGCGGTGCCGAAGTCGTCGTAGTCGATCCGGCGGCGGAAGTCCTTGATGGTCTCCCGGAGCCCGTGCTCCACCGGTGTCGTGGGATTCCAGTCCAGCAGTTCGCGGGCCAGGTCGATGGCCGGACGGCGCTTGCCGGGGTCGTCCTGCGGCCGGGGGACCAGCACGATCTCGGACGGGGACTCGGTGAGCTTGCTGATCCACTGGGCCAGTTCGAGCATCGTGATCTCGTGCGGGTTGCCGAGGTTGACCGGGCCCCCGTGGCTGCTCCCGATCATCCGCATCAGCCCTTCGACCAGGTCGTCCACGTAGCACAGCGACCGGGTCTGGCTGCCGTCCCCGGTGACCGTGATCGGCTCTCCCCGCAGTGCCTGGCGGATGAACGTGGGGATCGCCCGGCCGTCGTCCGGGCGCATCCTGGGCCCGAAGGTGTTGAAGATGCGCACGATCTTGGCGTCGACGCCGCGGTCCCTGCGGTACGCCATCGTCAGGGCCTCGCCGAAGCGCTTCGCCTCGTCGTACACCGAGCGCGGGCCCACCGGGTTGACGTTGCCCCAGTAGCTCTCCGGCTGCGGGTGCACCCGGGGGTCTCCGTACGACTCCGAGGTGGAGGTCAGCAGGAACCGGGCGCCCTTGGCGGCGGCCAGGTCGAGTGCGTGCCATGTGCCGGCCGACCCCACGCGCAGCGTCTCCAGGGGCAGCCTCAGGTAGTCCGCGGGCGAGGCGGGCGAGGCCAGGTGGAACACGGCGTCCACCGGTCCGCTCACGCTCAGGCCCGCGGTGACGTCCCGGCAGTCGAACCGGAAGCGCGGGTCTCCCATCAGATGGGCGACGGTGTCCTCGCTGGACGTCACGAGATTGTCCACGCACAGCACGGAGTGGTCTGCGGCGAGCAGGCGCTCGCACAGATGGGAGCCGATGAACCCGGCCCCACCCGTCACTACAGCACGCATGAAGGTCCTCTCGACCGCCGCGTCGCGGGTCGACGGCGGCAAGGTGATGTGTCATTGCCGAGGCCTGCCCCGACATCGTGTTTGCATCTATTTGTCGGTTATCGACTATTCGAGACGTTAGGTGACTGAATATGCCTCCGCGATGGGCAACTTTCCCTCGTTCAGTTGAAGAGGACGGTGGGGTGGCCTCGCCCGTCGCAGTGACGGCCGGGCACGGTCCCGCTCGGCCGAGGCGCGGACGTCTCGCCGTCAAGCGGACCATCGACCTCGTGGGGGCCGCCGCCCTGCTCCTCCTGCTCGCGCCGCTGCTCCTCGCGGCGGCCGTCGCGGTGAAGGCGGACTCCCCGGGTCCGGTCCTGTTCCGGCAGAAGCGCACGGGCCGGCACGGCAGGGAGTTCGAGGTGCTGAAGCTCCGCACCATGCACGTCGGGGCGGAACGGATGAGGGCCGGGCTCGACGCCCGGAACGAGTCCGACGGACATCTGTTCAAGATCCGCGAGGACCCCCGGGTCACCACGACAGGCCGCTGGCTGCGCCGCTGGTCCCTGGACGAACTGCCGCAACTGGTCAACGTGCTGATGGGCCAGATGTCGCTGGTCGGTCCACGGCCGTTGCCGGTCCGGGACTCCGCGTTCACCGAGGAGGCCCGGCGCCGGCTGCTGGTCCGGCCGGGCCTCACCGGCCTGTGGCAGATCGGCGGACGGTCCGACCTCGGCTGGGAGGAGGCCCTCCGCCTCGACCTGGAGTACGTGCGTGCCTGGTCGATCCGCATGGACCTGAAGATCCTCGTGCGCACGCTGCCCGCCGTCGCGCGCGGCGACGGCGCCTACTGACGCGGCGTGCGACGCACCGCTGCCCGACGGAGGGAGACGCGCATGCCGCGTCCGGAACAAGGCTTCGCGACCCGCGTCGCGGACAGGGCGGTGCGCTGGTGCCGCCGCCGGCCCGCCGCGGCCTCGATGTGCGCCGCCGCGGGGCTGCTTCTGGCCGGCGCCGTCTGGATCGCCGTCACCGGCGTGCTCGCCCGCCACGAACTGCTGGCCGCCCAGCGGAGCCTGGAATCACTGCGCGGCCCGGCCGCGGCGGGCGCGCCGACGACGAGCACCCCGGAGGGCGCCGTGCGCGAGGCCGCCGACCGGGCGGCCGGGGCGCACCGCCTCACCACCGGGCCGGCCTGGTACGCCGCGGCGCACCTGCCCGTCCTCGGTGGTCCCGTCCGCACCGTACGCGGCGCGGCGGAGGCGGCCGACCGGCTGACCCGCGACGTGCTCTCGCCCCTCGCGGACACCGCCGGCGAACTCGTCGCCGGCGCCGGGGCGGACGGCGGTCATCTCGATCTCTCCGCACTGCGCCGTGCCGCTCCCGCCCTCCACGAGGCGGCGCGCAGCGCCTCCGACGTGCGCGCCGACGTGGCCGGGCTGCCCCGCAGCACCTGGCTGCCGGCCGCCGACCGGGCCAGGGCCCTGCTCGCCGATCAGCTCGACCGCCTCGTCCCCGCCACGGTCGAGGCCGCGGCCGCGGCGCGGGTGATGCCGTCCATGCTCGGCGAGAAGAGCCCGCGACGGTACCTGGTGGTCTTCGAGAACACGGCGGAGGCGCGCGGCACCGGCGGACTGCCCGGCGCCTTCGCGATCCTCACCGCGGACCGCGGCCGTCTGGGATTCGAACGCTTCGGCAACGACAGCGAGTTGGCGGAGGTCCGTGCGTCCGTCGACCTGGGCGCCGAGTACACCGCGATGTACGGCCGCCACGCGCCCACCGGTGTCTGGGTCAACTCCAACGTCAGTCCGCACTTCCCGTACGCGGCACGGATCTGGACCGCCATGTGGCGGGAGCACAGCGGCCGGCGGCTGGACGGCGCGTTCGCCCTCGACCCCGGCGCGCTGGCGGGGCTGCTCGCCGCCGCGGGCCCCGCCAGGCTCCCCGACGGGACCGCCGTCACCGCCGCCAACGTGGTGGACCTGACCGAGCGGACCAGCTACGCGGCCTTCCCCGACACCGCCGAGCGGAAGGCGTACTTCCTCGACGTCGCCCGCGCCACCTCCGAGGTGCTCCTGGGCGGTGCCGGCGACCCGGCGCGACGCTCCGCGCTCTTCGCGGCGCTGCGGGGCCAGCTGCGGGAGGGGCGGGTCAAGGTGTGGAGTGCCCATCCGGCCGAGCAGCGCGAGCTGGCGGCGCACCCCTTCGGGGGCGTCCTGCCCGACGGCCCCGCCCCGTTCGCCGGACTGGTCGTCAACAATGCGGCCGGTACCAAACTCGACTACTACCTGGACCGGCGCCTGGACTGGACCGCCGGACGGTGCACGGAGGCCGGACGCGAGGTGACCGTGACCGCGTCGCTGACGAACAGGGCGCCTGGCTCGGGTCTGCCCGCCTACGTCACCCAGCGGGTGGACAGCCCGCCCTACAGGACCCGGCCCGGCGACAACCGGCTGCTGGTCTCGTACTACGCGACCGAGGGGGCACGGCTGGAAAGGGCGACCGTGGACGGCCGGCCGGCCATGCTGAACCAGCTGACCGAACGCGGCCACCCGGTCTACACCGTCGACATGGAGCTGCCCCGCGGCGCCACGCGCACCCTCGTCCTGGAACTCGTGGAACGTCCCTCGGACCGTCCCCCGACGCTGTTGCACCAGCGGCTCGTCCAGCCCCTGCGGGTCACGGCGCGGCCACCCCGTCCCTGCGGAGGCTGAGCCGCCGGTCCTCCCGGGGCGCGGGCAGTCCACCGCACTCGCGCGTGGTCGGGCTGATGCAGTCCGCGGCCCGGCGGGCACGGACGCCGGTGTGCGGGAGGGACCACCCGCGGCGGGCGGCCGGCGCGGGTGCTCCCGCTCAGCGCGGCGCGGCCAGCACGGCCGCGGCGATGCGTTCCACCGGCTCGGCGATCCGCCGGGCCACCTCCCGGGCCGTCTCCGGGGGAGCCCCGTGCGGATCGGCCACGTCGTCGTCGTCCGCCCCGCCCGTGTTCCCCCGCCGTGCCGCGGCTCCGCCGACCAGCGCGGCGGCCCGCACGGCGGGATCCGCGACGCCCGCGGCGTCCTCCGGCCTCAGTAGCCGGGCGAACTCCCGCAGGGTGAAGGCACGCTGGAGTGCCCACAGCGGGGAGAGCCGCACGACCGCCTCGCGATGCTCCGCGGCGGCGCCCAGGACGAGGTCGGAGTCCTCCACATGGGCCGTGGTCAGCCGGCGGGCGAAGGCGTCGCGCGGATCGCCGCCGAGCTCGGCCAGGAGGGACGCGGCGAAGGGGTCCATGGGGGTGCCGGTGGTGCCGGCGGTGCCGGCGCTGCTCACCTCGAACATCCCGGGCGAGGCGGCGAGTCTGGCTCTCAGCAGGCGTTCCGCCAGCGGCGAGCGGTGCAGATTGCCCGTGCAGACGACGAGCACGCGAAAGGGCCGGACCACCCGTTCCGGGGCCGGCGCGGAAGGGGAAGGGAGCACAGCGGAATTATCGTGCCGGTCGTGTCCGCCCGGGGTGCGCCTCGCCGGGCGCGGCGGAGGTGCGGCCGGGCGCGTCGCCGTGCGGCGGGCCCGCGTCCCGTCCCGGGCGATCGGCCGCAGGTGCCGGTCCGGGGAAAGGCCCCGGCAGGCGGGGGGACCGACCGGGGCCGTCCGGGGGCTGCGGAGGGTGGTCGCCTCTCGGTGGGGGCTCCGTGGGGCTTCAGCCGAACGCTCTTCCCCGGGGATGGGTGGGGCCCGGGGACACTGCCCCTCCGATACCACGCATAGGTGACCGGCCAACCCTTGGGGAGTGTTCCGGGCCTTGTCCGGCGTACGGTGTGGTTCCGGTCACGCCGTCGTCACCGCTGCGGCGGGCGACGGGAACGCGACGCCGACGGCCCGCCGACCCCGGCGCTGTGCGGTGCCGGGGGCGGCGGGCCGTGAACGACGCGCGGTCAGCCGACCAGCTGCTCGTACGCGGGGAGGGTCAGGAAGTCGGCGTAGTCCGCGTCCAGCGCGACGTGCAGCAGCAGGTCGTGGGCCTGCCGCCACTTGCCCGCCGCGAAGGCGTCCTCGCCGATCTCGGCGCGGATCGCGGCCAGTTCCTCGGCGGCGACCCTGCGGGCCAGCTCGGGGGTCGCCGTCTCGCCGTTCTCGAACACGACGCCCGCGTTGATCCACTGCCAGATCTGCGAGCGGGAGATCTCGGCCGTGGCCGCGTCCTCCATCAGGTTGAAGATCGCCACGGCGCCGAGGCCCCGCAGCCAGGCCTCGATGTAGCGGATCCCGACCTGGACGGCGTTGCGCAGGCCCTCGTACGTGGGGTGCGCGTCCAGCGACGCGATGTCGATGAGGTCGGCGGCCGTGACGTGCACGTCCTCGCGGAGGCGGTCCTTCTGGTTGGGTCGCTCGCCCAGCACCGCGTCGAAGGAGGCCATGGCGATGGGCACCAGGTCCGGGTGGGCGACCCAGGAGCCGTCGAAGCCGTCACCGGCCTCGCGGTCCTTGTCCGCCTTGACCTTCTCGAAGGCGACCTTGTTGACCTCGGCGTCCTTGCGGGACGGGATGAAGGCCGCCATGCCTCCGATGGCGTGCGCGCCGCGCTTGTGGCACGTACGGACCAGCAGTTCGGTGTACGCGCGCATGAACGGCGCGGTCATCGTGACCGCGTTGCGGTCCGGGAGGACGAACTTGGTCCCGCCGTCGCGGAAGTTCTTGACGATCGAGAAGAGGTAGTCCCAGCGGCCGGCGTTGAGGCCCGCCGCGTGGTCGCGGAGCTCGTAGAGGATCTCCTCCATCTCGTACGCGGCCGTGATCGTCTCGATCAGGACGGTGGCGCGGACGGTGCCCTGGGGGATGCCGACGTGGTCCTGGGCGAAGACGAAGACGTCGTTCCAGAGCCGGGCCTCCAGGTGCGACTCCGTCTTCGGCAGGTAGAAGTACGGTCCCTTGCCGAGGTCGATGAGCCGCTGGGCGTTGTGGAAGAAGTACAGGCCGAAGTCCACCAGTGCGCCGGGGACCGGGCGCCCGTCCACCAGCACGTGGCGCTCGTCAAGGTGCCAGCCGCGGGGACGCATCACGACCGTGGCGAGCTCCTCCGCCGGCCGTAGCGCGTACGACTTGCCCGAGCGCGGGTCCGTGAAGTCGATGCGGCGCTCGTAGGCGTCGATGAGGTTGAGCTGGCCGAGAACCACGTTCTCCCAGGTGGGTGCCGACGCGTCCTCGAAGTCGGCGAGCCAGACCTTCGCCCCGGAGTTCAGGGCGTTGATGGTCATCTTGCGGTCGGTCGGCCCGGTGATCTCCACGCGGCGGTCGTCGAGCGCCGCCGGGGCCGGCGCGACCTTCCAGTCCTCGTCCTCACGGATCCGCGCCGTCTCCGGGAGGAAGTCGAGGGTGCTGGTACGGGCGATCTCGGCGCGGCGTTCGGCGCGGCGGGCCAGGAGCTCGTCACGCCGGGGGGTGAACCGCCGGTGCAGCTCCGCCACGAAGGCGAGTGCCGCGTCGGTCAGCACCTCCTCCTGCCGGGGCAGTGGTTCGGCTTCGACGACGGCCAGCGGGGACGGCGCTGGTGCGGACATGAGCTGTCACTTCCTTCAGCGAGCTTCACGGGCGGGTGGCTGCGGAGCACAGTGGGGTGGCACTCGGTGCCAGGGCTGCTGCGGTGCTGCCGGGGGCGCCGTTCGCGGGTCGGGCGCTTCTGATCAGTGGATAGTAGTTACCGCATGGTGGAAGTTCAATGGTTTGTTGATGTCGAGATTCTTCTGGTCGACATATCGTGGCGCTCGGTGCCAGGCTCCTCACATGACGCGACGCCGCCGCGCCGGGTCCCGCGCCGGGGCGCGTGCTCCGGATTGCGCCGCCCGCGAGGCGGCGGGACGGTGGCGGCGTGCCGCGTCCCGGGTGCCCGACGCCCTCCGGCTCAATCGAGGTGCGCCAGATCCTCCGGCGTGTCGATGTCGTACGCCTCCGCCACGTCCCCGCACTCGACGAGCGCGATCTCCGCCTCGTGCTCCGCCAGATAGTCCCTGGCGCCGCGGTCGCCCGAGGCGCGCGCCGCCACCGCCTCCCAGCGCCGGGCGCCGAACAGCACCGGATGGCCCCGGCGTCCGTCGTACGCCGCCGACACCAGCGCGGACGGCGAGTCGCACGCCGCCACGACCCGGGCCACGGCCGCCGCCCCGATGCCGGGCTGGTCCACGAGCGACACCAGGGCCGCGTCCTGCCCCCCGCCCCCCGCGGCGAGCGACGCCAGGCCCACGCGCAACGAGGAGCCCATCCCCTCCTCCCAGTCCGGGTTCACGGCCACGACGCAGCCGGCCAGGTCGGCCCGTCTCGTCACCTCCTCCGCCGCCGCGCCCAGCACCACGTGCACGGATCGGCAGCCGCCCGCCCGCAGGACCCGCACCGCGTTCTCCACCAGGGGGCGTCCTCGGTGCTCCAGCATCGCCTTCGGGCGCCCGCCCAGCCGGCGTCCGCCGCCTGCTGCCAGCACCAGTCCCGCGACCTGCGGTTTGTCTGAAGTGTGAGCCATGCACCCTGCTTACCCCATCAGGCGACGCCGTGGCGTGACGACCCGGCCCGGCGGACGGTCCCGCCTCGCCCCGCGGCGCCGGCGGGCGGGCCGCACGGGCAGCCGGTGCCGCGCCCTGCGGGTCCGAGTCGCGGGAAAAGTGGACACGTCGAGCTGGATTTCGTACCACGGAGTGGCGGAGTGCCTACGGAATGGCGTTGACTGGCCCGCGACCCCAGGAGTTCGACCACCGTCCGGCGGATCGTTCACCGGGCAGCACGACGACGTGCGAAGGGGAGGGCTTGTGTTGCGGAGTGTGGGGCGGACACGGGAGAAACGGAGCGGCGAGGACCCGAGGGTGACGGAGCTGCGTGCCGCCGTCGCCCGGCTCCGACGCGAACTCGCCGCACATCCGGCCGAGTTCGCCGACCGCGGCATCGCGGAGGACGAACTCGCGGCCATGGACGCGATGGCGCTGAGCGGCGTGCCGGAGATCCGGCGGCTCCGCCGGTCCCTGCTGCTGATCGCCGGAGCGGTCGGCTCGGTCAGCGCACTGGCGGCCGGACTGACGAACGTACGGAACGCGGTGGAGCTGTTCGGCGAGCCGAAGGGCTGAGCGCGCGCGGACGGCCGGCACCGTGTCCACACGCACGGCACTGTCCCGGCGCCTGCGGCCTTCCCGCGCCCGTGCCCACGAGCCGGCGGCCTTCCTGTGCGCGGTCTTCCCGCGCCTGACTTTCCCGCGCCCGTGCCCACGAGCCGGCGGCCTTCCTGTGCGCGGTCTTCCCGCGCCTGACTTTCCCGCGCCCGTGCCCACGAGCCGGCGGCCTTTCCACGCCCGGCTTTCCCGCGCCTGACTTTCCCGCGCCCGAGACCTCCCGCGCCCGCGCTGACTACGCTGGGAGCCGATGTTCACCTCCCAGGGCCCCACCCTCCGCGAACTCGCCGTGCAGGCGCTGTCGTCGGTCGAGCGCGGATACGACCTGCTCGCGCCCAAGTTCGACCTGACCCCGTTCCGCACCCCGGACCGCATCCTCGACGAGACCGCCGGTGCGCTGCGGGACTTCGGTCCGTTCCACGACGGGCTGGACGTCTGCTGCGGCACGGGGGCGGGCGTGCGAGTGCTGCGCGGACTCTGCGAGGAGCGGGTCGTCGGTGTCGACTTCAGTTCCGGGATGCTGCGCGAGGCCCGCCGGGCCCATCCCGCGGCGGACTGGGTCCGCGCCGACGCCCGCGCCCTGCCGTTCCGCCCGGTCTTCGACCTCGCGGTGAGCTTCGGCGCCTTCGGGCACTTCCTGCCGCGCGAACGTTCCGGACTCTTCGCCCAGGTGCACTCCGCCCTCCGCCCGGGCGGTGTCTTCGCGTTCCCCGTCGGAGCGCCGCCGCGCTTCGGGACCTTGCCGTACTGGGCGATGCTCGGCTTCGACGCCGTGATGCGCGTACGAAACCGGGTGTGGCGGCCCGCCTTCGTCATGTACTACCGCACGTTCCCGATCGGTGAGGTGCTCGCGGAGCTCCGACTGGTCGGCTTCGACGTGGAGTTGGTCCCTCTCGAAGGACTCGGACGACGCTCCGACGGTGCCCCGCGCTGCGCGATGGTGGTGGCCCGGCACCGGGGGTGAGCGGCCCGGCGTGCATCCCGCGCCCTCGGTCTCCTCGCGGAAGGCGCCCTGGACGGGGCCCGGTGCCGCACCGGGCCCCGTCCAACTCAGCGCGTAGTACTATGACTGAAGTGGTCTGAGTGCGGGTGCTGCGGACGGAGTGGTGTGCCGATGGTGAGGCGGAACGACCAACGGCGCGCGGCCCTCGTCGACGCCGCGATCGAGGTGCTGGCCAGGGAAGGCGCGCGGGGTCTGACGTTCCGGGCGGTGGACGGCGAGGCCGCCGTCCCCGCGGGCACCGCGTCCAACTACTTCGCCGGCCGCGACGAGCTGCTCACGCAGGCAGGAGCCCGGGTCTACGAGCGGCTCCAGCCCGACGAGGCCACGATCGCCCGCCAGCGGTCGGCCGGACGCGACCGCGAGACGTACGCGGAGCTGATGCGCGAACTCGTCGGCCGCGTCGCCGCCTTCCGCACCGGGTACCTGGCGCTGCTCGAACTCCGTCTGGAGGCCACTCGCCGGCCCGCGCTGCGCGAGGTCCTCACCGAGCGGGTCCGGGCCGATGTCGACGCCAACCTCGCCTACCACGAGGCATCGGGCCTTCCCGGCGACGCGATGGCCGTGAAGCTGCTGATCCTCGCCCTTAACTGGCTGATCGTCGAACAGCTCACCCTGCCGGACGTCTTCACGGAGGCGGAGCGGGAGCAACTGGTGACGGCCGCGGTCGAGCGCATCGTGGCGGAGTAGGCGGCGGCCGGTCCGGCCGCGGCGCGTGCGGCGGCTGCTGGTGTGCGCCACCCGCTTCCGCGGCGTCTGCCGGAGCGGCCCCCGGTGAGCGCGTGCGGTGCCTGCTCCCGTGTCGCGGGTGGGCGCGTGCGGTCGCTAATCCCGTGGCGCCGACGTGTTCGCCAGGGCCTCCGAGAGTTCCTTCGCCACCGTCAGGAGGACCGGGACGATCTTCTCCGTCGCGGCCTCCGTCACCCGGCCCGCCGGGCCCGAGATGGAGATCGCCGCGGCCGTGGGGGAGTCGGGCACCGGGACGGCGAGGCAGCGCACCCCGATCTCCTGCTCGTTGTCGTCGACGGCGTAGCCCGCGCGGCGGACCTGCTGCAGTGCCTCCAGGAAGCCCTCGGGCGTGGTGATGGTCTTCTCCGTCGCGGCCGGCATGCCGGTGCGGGCGAGCAGCGCTCGCACCTCGTCCGCCGGGAAGTGGGCGAGGAGCGCCTTGCCCACGCCGGTCGAATGCGGCAGCACCCGGCGCCCGACCTCGGTGAACATCCGCATCGAGTGCTTGGACGGCACCTGCGCCACGTAGACGATCTCGTCACCGTCGAGCAGCGCCATGTTCGCGGTCTCGCCGGTCTCCTCGACGAGGCGGGCGAGGTACGGGCGGGCCCAGGTGCCGAGCAGCCGGGAGGCGCTCTCGCCGAGGCGGATCAGGCGGGGGCCGAGGGCGTAGCGGCGGTTCGGCTGCTGGCGGACGTAGCCGCAGACGACCAGGGTGCGCATGAGCCGGTGGATCGTGGGCAGCGGGAGCCCGCTGCTCGCGGAGAGTTCGCTCAGCCCGACCTCGCCCCCGGCATCGGCCATCCGCTCGAGCAGGTCGAAGGCGCGCTCGAGGGACTGCACACCGCCGCTGTTCGCGGCGGGCTTTGCGGCGTCGGTGGCGCTGGCGCTGGACGTCGGCACGTCAACGGTCCTTTCAGGCGGGCGGGCAAGGCAGCAGCCTACCGGGCGGTGTCGCGGCGCACACCGCTCGCGCGGGGGCGTCGATGCGGGTCAGGGCGTGTTTGTCCATGTCTGGCCGGTCGTCCCCGATGGTCCCGCGGTGCTGCCCATGCGCATCACTAGGTTCTGCTTGTCGAAATTATAGTTCCACTTTGTGGAAACGTCTGATCGTTGCGAACGCACTCGAGAGGGTCCCGTGAGGTCTTGACTGTCCGGAGGTGGAGGGGAAGACTTCTTCAACAGTTCGTTGAATTTCGCCGTGCGGAAGTACCGCGGTACGGAAGTGAGGGGCAGAGTGTCCGACACGCACGTCACGGACGTGGACCTGGTGCTGCGCTCGACACGGGTCGTCACCCCCGGCGGCACGCGCCCCGCGTCGATCGCCGTCGCCGCCGGAAGGATCGCGGCGGTGCTTCCGCACGACGCCGAGGTGCCGGCCGGCGCCCGGCTCGAGGACGTCGGCCACCACGTCGTCCTGCCCGGCCTCGTCGACACCCACGTCCACGTCAACGATCCCGGCCGCACCGAGTGGGAGGGCTTCTGGACCGCCACCCGCGCCGCCGCCGCGGGCGGCATCACCACGCTGCTGGACATGCCGCTGAACTCCCTCCCGCCCACGACCACGGTCGGCAACCTGCGCGTCAAGCAGGACGTGGCGCGGCCCAAGGCGCATGTGGACACCGGGTTCTGGGGCGGAGCGCTCCCCGGCAACGTCAAGGACCTGCGGCCGCTGTACGACGCCGGCGTCTTCGGCTTCAAGTGCTTCCTGTCGCCGTCCGGCGTCGAGGAGTTCCCCGAGCTCGACCAGGAGCAGCTC
Organism: Streptomyces sp. WMMC940; assembly: GCF_027460265.1. Classification (NCBI taxonomy): domain Bacteria; kingdom Bacillati; phylum Actinomycetota; class Actinomycetes; order Kitasatosporales; family Streptomycetaceae; genus Streptomyces; species Streptomyces sp. WMMC940. Next base: position 1,227,181 of record NZ_JAPZBC010000001.1, on the reverse strand, counting down.
GCCCGGTCCCTGGCCGAGATCGCCGGCTTCGGCGGACTGCTGATCGTCCACGCCGAGGACCCGCACCACCTGGCGGCCGCGCCCCAGCGGCCGGGCCCCCGGTACGCCGACTTCCTCGCCTCCCGCCCCCGCGACGCGGAGAACACGGCGATCGCGAACCTGATCGCGCAGGCCCGGCGTCTGAACGCACGGGTGCACGTGCTGCACCTGTCCTCCGCCGACGCGCTGCCGCTGATCGCCGCCGCCAAGGCCGAGGGCGTACGGATCACCGTCGAGTCCTGCCCGCACTTCCTCACCCTCACCGCCGAGGAAGTGCCAGACGGCGCCACCGAGTTCAAGTGCTGCCCGCCGATCCGCGAGGCGCGGAACCAGGACGTGCTCTGGCAGGGGCTCGCCGACGGCACGATCGACTGCGTCGTCTCCGACCACTCGCCCTGCACCGGCGACCTGAAGACCCCGGACTTCGCCTCCGCCTGGGGCGGGATCTCCTCGCTCCAGCTGGGACTGCCCGCGATCTGGACCGAGGCCCGCAGGCGCGGCCACACCCTGGAGGACGTCGCCCGCTGGATGTCCGCCGCCCCGGCGGAACTCGCCGGCCTCACGCAGAAGGGGGCGGTCGAGGCCGGGCGCGACGCCGACTTCGCCGTACTCGCCCCCGACGAGACCTTCACCGTCGACCCCGCCGAACTCCACCACCGCAACCGGGTCACCGCCTACGCGGGCAGGACCCTGCACGGTGTCGTCAAGTCGACATGGCTGCGCGGCACGCGGATCGTGGAGAACGGCACCGTCGCCGAGCCCACCGGCCGGCTGCTCGAAAGGAACGACTGACACCGTGGCGATACCGTCCTTCACCGGCAACGCGCACCCGTACGGGGGCGGAGACCCGTACGCCGACTACCGCACCGCGGACTTCCCGTTCACCGGTCTCGCGAACCTCGCCGACCGTCGGCTCGGCGCGGGTGTGATCGCCGCGAACGACGAGTTCTTCGCCCAGCGGGAGAACCTGCTGGTGCCCGAGCCCGCCGAGTTCGACCCCGAGCACTTCGGCCACAAGGGCAAGATCATGGACGGCTGGGAGACGCGGCGCCGCCGCGGTGTCTCGGCCGAGCAGCCCTGGCCCGCGGCCGACGCCCACGACTGGGCGCTGATCCGCCTCGGTGCGCCCGGCGTGATCCGCGGGATCGTGGTCGACACCGCGCACTTCCGCGGCAACATGCCGCAGGCCGTGTCCGTCGAGGGCACCACCTGGGAAGGGGCCGAGGGCGCGCCCACCCCGGAGGAACTGCTCTCCGAGGGCGTGAAGTGGACGACCCTCGTGCCGCGTACCCCCGTGGGCGGTCACGCCGCCAACGGCTTCGAGGTCACCGCCGAGCAGCGCTTCACACATCTGCGCGTCAACCAGCACCCCGACGGCGGCATCGCACGGCTGCGCGTGTACGGGGAGGTCGTCCCGGACCCGAAGTGGCTCGCCACGCTCGGCACGTTCGACGTCGTGGCGCTGGAGAACGGCGGCGCCGTGCAGGACGCCTCGAACCGCTTCTACTCGCCGCCCGCCAACACCATCACCCCGGGCCGCTCCCGCAAGATGGACGACGGCTGGGAGACCGCGCGCCGCCGCGACCGGGGCAACGACTGGATCCGGTACCGGCTGGTGGCCGAGTCCGAGATCCGCGCCGTCGAGATCGACACCGCGTACCTCAAGGGCAACTCCGCCGGCTGGGCCGCCCTGTCCGTCAGGACGGGCGAGGACGGCGAGTGGACCGAGTTCCTGCCGCGCACCCGCCTGCAGCCCGACACCAACCACCGCTTCGTGCTCGACGCCCCGGCGGTCGGCACCCACGTCCGCATCGACATCTTCCCGGACGGGGGCTTCTCCCGGCTGCGGCTCCTCGGCTCGCTCACCGAGCAGGGCTCGGCGGCTCTGGCGGCCCGGCACCGGGAGCTCGGCGGCTGACGGAACCTTCCGCACGGGCGGCCGCGGCATCGGCCCGCCCGGGACGCACCGGTTCCTACGGCACCGCCCCGCCCGGGACGCACCGGTTCCTACGGCACCGGCGCGTCCCAGCCCGCCGCCACGGTGCCGGGCCCGCGGTGATGGGCGGCCTCCCGCGCCGTCCGGCGCCGACGCCGGTGGTGAGCGGCTCTCAGCGTCGCAGGACCCGGCTCTGCACGGACTCCAGCGGCCCCTTGGGGAACCGCCGCAGCCACACCGTGGAGCCCGCCGTCAGCAGCGCGCACACCGCCGCCCACAGTCCCATCACCCACCAGGGCCGGCCCGACTCGCCGAGCCGTTCCGCGAGGCCGAGACCGATGCCGTACGAGACGAGCACGCACAGGACGTTCTGCAGCACATAGGCAGACAGGGCCGTCCGCCCGACCGAGGCCAGCCCCTTCGTGAACCGGCCCTCGCGGCGGACCCGGTCCACGACGGTGCCGATCAGGCCGATGTAGCCGACCGCCACCAGGGGGGCGACGCAGTAGCGCTCGAGCAGGAAGCCGTCGGGCCCTGCGAGCACGGACAGGCCGGTCAGCGGTACGCCGAGTCCCAGCCCCCAGCCGAGCATCCGGATGCGTATGCGCCGGCCGGCGGCCTCGGCGCCGAACGCCCCCGCCCGGTACAGCCGTACGCCCAGCAGGAACAGGAAGACCAGGAGACCGAACGTCAGCACCGGCTCCAGACGCAGGGCGACCGCGTTGTCCAGGCGGAACGCGATCTGGTCCGCGTAACCGCCGTGCGCGTACAGGTCGACGACCTCGCGCGGGACGTCCCCGCCGGACCCCGTGCCGCCGTCGTCCCCGGCCGTGGCCAGGGCCGCCGTCAGCCCGCCCATCAGCAGCAGGTGCAGACCGCCCGCCCACCACATCACCCGGCGGCGGGCCCGGTCCGAGCGGGCCAGCAACCGGGCGACGAGCAGCGCCGTGACCGCGTACCCCATGAGGACGTCCCACGCGAAGACCAGGACGAAGTGGACGGTGCCCTCGGCGAGGAGGAACAGCGCCCGTCCCCGGTAGGTGGCCGGCCAGGGCAGCCCGCGCCGGGCGGCGGAGTCGAACTGGATGGCGAGCCCGACACCGAAGAGGATCGTCAGCATGGCAAGGAACTTGCCGTCCGCCACGAGCCGGAAGAGGGTCTCGGCGCCGTCGGGCAGGGAGGTGAACCCCGGCATGCCGCCGGCGCCCGTGAGGCTCCCCCATTCCGCGCCGGGCGTCGTGAAGACCCACACGTTCGTCATCAGCGTGCCGAGGATCGCCGTGCCGCGCAGTACGTCGAGCAGGGCCAGCCGGCCGCCCGAGGCGCCCGGCGCGCCGACCGGGGTGGACAGAGTCTTGGTCATGTCCTCATCGTCCGCGCCGTCACGCGGCGATTCGTCCTGGCGGGTGACGAATCCCCGCTACACCGAAGGATGTAGAGGTGGACGTGCCGGCTACGCCCCCGGCACCCGCGACCCCGAGTGCGGCGCGTGCGGGCTCGCCGAGTGAGTACCCGGACGCTGCCGAACCGACGGGCGGTTCGGGCCGGCCCGAGCGCTCCGGAGGGCGAGGGGCCGTTCAGCCGACCCGGGTCGCCAGTGCCCCGCGCGCGGCCTCCAGCGCGGTCTTCCGGTCGTGCGGCACCAGACCGATCCGGGTACGGCGGTCGAGGAGGTCGGACTCGTCCAGGGCCCCTTCGTGCCGTACCGCCCACAGGAGTTCGGCGCCGGTGACGGGATGGCCGGGGACGACCGGCCGGGCCAGCTCGGGGTCGGCGAGGCCGAGGGCGTGGACGGCAGGGGCCTCGGTCCCGTAGCGGCGCACCAGCCGGCGGGGCGCGTCCAGTGCGGCGAGCGCGTCCGGACGGGCTGCGCCGACCAGCGGCAGCGAGGCCGTGCGGCACCCCCCGGCGGGCAGTCCGCGTGCCGTGACCGCGGCGTCCACCGCGTCCTGGGCCATTCGCCGGTAGGTGGTGAGCTTGCCGCCGACGACGGTGATCACACCGTCCCCCGAGGTGAGGACGGCGTGCCTGCGCGAGATGTCCGCGGTGCGGCCCGGACCGCCGGCGCCGGAGGTGTCCAGCAGCGGGCGCAGCCCGGCGAACGCCCCGACCACGTCCGCACGGCCCACGGACACGTCGAGCGCGGAGCCGAGGACGTCGAGGAGGAAGCCGATGTCGGTCTCGGGCACCTCCGGCACGTCGGGTACGTCGCCGTCGACCGGCTCGTCGGTCAGGCCCACGTAGACCCGGCCGTCGCCCTGGGGCAGGACGAGGACGAAGCGGTTGGTCTCGCCGGGGATCGGGATGTGCAGTCCGGCCGACAGACCGCCGAGGACCTCGGAGCGGAGCACCAGATGGGTGCCCCGGGAGGGCCGCAGCCGTACGTCGTCGACGAGCCCGCCCGCCCAGACGCCGGTGGCGTTGATCACCGTGCGGGCCCGGATCTGCAGTTCCTCGCCGGTGAGTTCGTCGCGTACGGCGGCGCCCCAGCCGCCGAGGGAGAGCGCGCGCACCCGGGTGAGGATCCGGGCGCCGTGCGCGGCGGCGGTCCTGGCGACGGCGGTCACCAGCCGGGCGTCGTCGGTCAGCCGGCCGTCCCAGGACAGCAGCCCGCCGCGCAGCCCGGTCGGGCGCAGCGCGGGCGCCATGTGGCGGGTCTCCACCGCGGACAGGGTGCGCGGCGCGGGCAGGGTCGTCCGCGAGGTGCGGGCGGAGACCCGCAGCAGGTCGCCCGCCCGGAAGCCGGCCCGGGCCAGCGCGGCCTGGGCGCGCGGGACCAGCGGCGTCAGCGGCAGGACGAACGGCTGGGCATGCACCAGATGCGGGGCGGTGCGCTCCATGAGGATGCCGCGCTCGACGGCGCTCTCGTGGGCGACGTCCAGTTGCGCGCTCGCCAGGTAGCGCAGTCCGCCGTGGATGAGCTTGGAGCTCCACCGGGAGGTGCCGAAGGCGAGGTCGTGGGCGTCGATCGCGGCGACCGACAGTCCCCGCGCAGCGGCGTCGAGGGCCGCTCCGGCGCCCGTCGCGCCGAGGCCGACGACGAGCACGTCGACCTCGGCGCCGTCGGAGAGTGCGGCGAGCTCCCGCGCGCGGCGCGCCGCGTTCAGGGAGGAGGCGGGACTCGGAGTGCTCATGGCGTGAGGGTCCTCTCCAGAAGGGTCCGCAGCTCTTCGAGGAAGGCCGCGTCGGTGAGCTCGGGGTCGTCCGGTTCGGTCATCGTGCGCAGCGACATGGCGAAGGACTGCGCGACCAGCAGCAGCGACCGGGCCTGCAGGTCGGGGTGCAGCTGCCGGACGGAGCCGTCGGCGTGGCCCTCCGCGAGGGCGCCGGTGATCAGCCCGAGGAGCGCGTCCTGGCTGGCGCCGCGGCGGTCGAGCACATACGGCAGCAGCAGTTCCGGATCGACGTCGACGATCTTGTGGAACAGCGGGTGCGACCGGAAGGCCGCGACCCCGCCGACGAGTCCGTCGACCAGCCGGGTCCGGGTCGGGCGGTCAGGGTCGGCCGGGGGCATGGCGCCCACGGCGAGCGCGATCCATTCCCGGGTCATCAGATCACCGACGAGGGTCCGCACGTCCGGCCAGCGGCGGTACAGGGTCATGCGTGACACACCGGCGCGCCGGGCCACGTCGGTCAGGGTGGTCCGGCGTACGCCGACGGCGAGGACGCAGTCTCGTGCCGCGTCGAGCACGGCATCTCCGTCCGCATGGTTGTGACGAATAGGCGTCATCTGTCACAGTGTAATGCCAGTGCAGGCCGCGCGGCACCGCGCCCCGCGAAACCGACGGTGAAGGACAGGCGAAGTGGACATGTTGTGGAGCGGCTGGGGCGACCCGGCCAAGGCGGCCCCGCTGCCCGACTCGGTGATCGGTCTGCTGCGCGATCTGCTCGGCGTCACCCCCCGCGAGAGCGGCCCCGCGGACCTCGGCGACATCCCCGTCCCCGATTCCGCGCTGACCGGAGCCGCCCGCGACGCGCTCACCGCCGCCGTCGGTGACACCGCGCACGTACGCACCGACGCGGAGACCCGGATCCGCCACACGCGCGGCAAGTCCACCCCGGACCTCCTGCGCATCCGCGCCGGCGAGGTCGACGACCTCCCAGCGGCCGTCGTGCTCCCCGCGAGCCACGACGAGGTGCTGGCCGTGCTGCGGGCCTGCGCCGGACACGGCCTGGCCGTCGTGCCGTTCGGCGGCGGCACCTCCGTCGTCGGCGGTCTCGCCCCCGAGGCCGAGCAGGGATTCGTCGCCCTGGACCTGCGCCGACTCGACGGACTCCTCGCCCTCGACGAGGTCTCCCGCACCGCCGTGCTCCAGCCCGGACTGCGCGCGCCGCACGCCGAGGCCCTGCTCAACGAACGGGGCTTCACCCTGGGCCACTTCCCCCAGTCCTACGAGTGGGCCTCGATCGGCGGGTTCGCCGCCGCCCGCTCCAGCGGCCAGGCCTCGGCCGGCTACGGGCGCTTCGACGAGATGGTCCTCGGCGTCACCGTCGCCACCCCCGAGGGCACCCTGGAGGCCGGCCGCGCCCCCCGCTCGGCGGCCGGCCCGGACCTGCGCCAGCTGGTCCTCGGCTCCGAGGGCGCGCTCGGCGTGATCACCTCGGTCACCGTCCGGATCCGCCCCCTCCCGCAGACCCGGGTCTACGAGGGCTGGCGTTTCGCCTCCTTCGAGGCAGGCGCCGCCGCGCTCCGCAGGCTCGCCCAGGACGGCCCCCGCCCGACCGTGCTCCGGCTGTCCGACGAGACGGAGTCCTTCATCGGACTCGCCCAGCCCGACCGGATCGGCGGGGAGGGCGCCCCGCAGGCCACCGGGTGCATGGCGATCGCCGGTTACGAGGGCACCGCCGAGGACACCGCCGACCGGCGCGCCCGTGCCCGCGAGGTCCTTCTCGCCTGCGGCGGCGAGTTCGTCGGCGAGGAGCCGGGCGAGCGCTGGGCCCACGGCCGCTACGACGCGCCGTACCTGCGCGACGCGCTCCTCGACGCCGGCGCCTTCGCCGAGACCCTGGAGACCGCCGCCTTCTGGTCGGCCCTGCCCGGTCTCTACGACGCGGTGCGCCAGGCACTCACCGCCGCGCTCACCGAGGCGGGCACCCCACCGCTGGTCATGTGCCACATCTCGCACGTGTACGAGAACGGCGCCTCGCTCTACTTCACCGTCGTCTCCGCCCAGGGCGAGGACCCCGTCGCCCACTGGGCGCCGGTGAAGCGGGCGGCCAACGACGCGATCCTGGCGGCAGGCGGCACCATCAGCCATCATCACGGCGTCGGCACCGACCACCGCGACTGGTTCACCCGGGAGGTCGGCCCCGTCGGCGTCCGCGTGCTGCAGGCCGTCAAGGCCGAGCTCGACCCCTCCGGGATCCTCAACCCCGGTGTGCTCATCCCCGTCCGCTGACCGGCCCCTGCCTTCCGAAAGGCGCATCCATGCGACAGTTCACCGCCGTCGTCAACCCCACCGCGGGCGGCTCCAGCGGTACGGCGGCCCTGCTCCCGCTGGCCCGCCTGCTGAGGGAGGCCGGAGCCGGGCTCGACACCCGGTACAGCCGCGACCTGGAACACGCCCAGGAGCTGGCGCGGGAAGCCGGACGCAAGGGGCACATCGTGCTCGCCGTCGGCGGCGACGGGATGGCGGGCGGCGTCGGAGGCGCGCTCAGCGGCACCGACACGGTCCTCGGCCTCGTACCCGCCGGGCGCGGCAACGACTTCGCCCGGGCGCTGGGCCTGCCCACCGACGCCGCCGCCCTCGCCGCCGTACTGCTCGCGGGATCACCGCGGGCGGTCGACACCATCCGGGTCGAGTCGTCCGTCCACGCCGGGGTGTCCGTCCTCGGCAGCGTCTACGCGGGTGTCGACGCCGTCGCCAACCGGCACGCCAACACGTCGAGGCTGCTGCGCGGAGCGGCCTCCTACTACGCGGGCGGGCTGCGGGCCGTGGCCGCGTGGCGGCCGGCCGAGTACCGCATCACCGTGGACGGTTCGCTCCACGAGCTGCGCGGCTACACCGTCGTCGCGGCCAACTCCGGCTACTACGGCTTCGGCCGCAACATCGCCCCCGGGGCCAGCCTCGACGACGGCGTGCTCGACGTCGTCGTCATCCGGCACGCGCCCAAGCGGCTGTTCTTCGCGATGATGAACGAGCTCAAGACGGGCGCGCACCTGGAGCGCCCCGAGGTGGAGGTCCTGCGCGGCAGGGAGATCCGCATCGAGGCCGACCGCAGCCTCCCGTACGGCGCTGACGGCGAGGTCGACGCGACGCTGCCGGTGACGGTGCGGGTGCAGCCGGGCGCGCTGAAGGTGCTCGCCTGAGCCGGAGGCGGCGCGACCGGTGCCCCGTGGCCCGGCCGCGCCGCTCTCCCGCCGCCCGCGACGCCGGTCACTGCTCGCGCATGCCCCAGGGAGAGCCGTAGTCCTCCAGCAGATCCAGGAAGGGGCGCGCCTCGAAGGCCTCGGGGCCCAGGATGCCCGTTCCGGACCACGCACCCGTCGCCAGCAGTTCCAGGGCGACGACCGGGTTGACCGCCGTCTGCCACACCACGGCCTGGCTGCCGTACTCCTTCATCGACCACTCGTTGTCGACGACGTGGTACAGGTACACCTCGCGCGGCCGCCCGTCCTTGACGCCCTTCACCCACGTACCCGCGCACGTCTTGCCCCGCATCCGGTCGCCGAGCGTGGCCGGGTCGGGCAGACAGGCCGCGACGACGTCACGCGGCGACACCTGCACCGGGCCGCCGGCGCTGCGCACGGCGACCTGTTCCGTACGGTCCAGGCCGATCTGGTGCAGGACCCGCAGGGTGTTGATGAAGTCGGAGCCGAGGCCGTACTTGAACGTGACGCGGTCGGCGTCGACCCAGCGCGGAATGAGCAGCACCTCCTCGTGCTCCACGTTCACGCACTCCACCGGGCCGATCCCCTCGGGGAAGTCGAACACCTCCGGCTCGCTGAACGGCGGTGTGGTGAACCATCCGCGACCGGTCTCGAAGACCACCGGGGGGTTCAGGCATTCCTCGATCGTGGTCCAGATGCTGAACGAGGGCGCGAAGTCGTAGCCGTCCACCGTGAGGTTCGCGCCGTCCCGGACGCCGATCTCCTCGATCGAGTCGAAGAGCTCATCCGCCGCGTGCCGGGCGAAGACGTCCGACAGTCCGGGCTCCACCCCCATGCCGACGAGGGCGAGCCGGCCGGACGCCGACCAGTCCTCGCCCAGGGAGAACTGCTCGTCGCCGAGCTTCACGCCGCACTCCTCGTACGGTCGCTGCGGATGCGGCCGCGACAGGGACATCGCCATGTCGAGGTAGTTCGCGCCCGCGGCGAGCGAGGCCCGGAACAGCGGCATCACGAACCGGGGGTCCGTCGCGTTGAGCAGCACGTCGCAGCGCTCCCGCTCCAGGAGCTCCCTGACGGCGGCCTCGTCCGAGGCGTCGATCCGGGCGGCCGTGAACCGGCCGTCGGCGGCCTCGGCGCCGTCGCCCGTCCCGGCCGAGGCCCCACGGCCCGCCCGTGGGACACCGGCCACGGCGGCCCGGGCCCGGGCCTCGTCGTAGTCCGCGACGACCATGTGCTCGAAGAAATCGCGGCGAGCGGCGATCCGGGTGACTGCTGTCCCCACTCCGCCGGCGCCGACCAGCAAGATGCGCATGACCTCTTCCTTTCCCTCTTCACCAGGACTCTTCCGGGCCCTGATGAAACTCACCGCCCCCTGATAGCGTCAATGGCGTTGGCATAAGCGCCCCGGTCCGGGCCTGCGGGCGCCAACCGCGCGGAAGGGGCAGTGCGTTGCCGAAGAAAGTGGTTCCGGAAGGGGCGCGCAGGCGCCGTCGCCCCACGAAGACCGGTGTGGTCCTTTCGGAGCAGCTGATCGTGACGACGGCGCTGCGGATGCTGCGCGAGCACGGCGGCGAGGGGCTCACCGCTCGCCGGCTCGGCGCGGCGCTCGGCGCCGACCCGAGCACCCTGTACCGCTACTTCCGCGGCATGGACGAACTGACCCTCGCCGTCGGCGACGAGCTGATCGGCCGGGCGCTCAGGGGTTGGAGCGCCACCGACGACTGGGCCGCGGACCTGCGTGAGCTGGGGCTGCGCATCCATGCCGCGTACCTGGCCCATCCGCAGGCGGCGGTGCTCACGGCCAGCCGCGTCTCGGGGCGGGCTCACGAGATCGCCGCGGACGAGGCCGTCCTCGGCGTGCTGCACCGCGCGGGCTTCCCGGTGCCCGAGGCCGTCCGGATCTACCACTGCTTCATCGACCAGACGCTCGCCTTCGCCGCGCTGGACGCGGCGGCACTCGCCCTCCCGGAGGCGGCGCGCCGGGCGGACGAGGCGGTGTGGCAGGCCACGTACGCGCGGCTGCCCGCGGAGACGCACCCGCACATCGCCCCGGCGGCGCGGTATCTCGTCGCCGAGATGAACGTCAGCGCGTATCCGGCGGCGCTGGACATGCTGATCGCGAGCGCGGCGTCGCGCCTCGTGTGAGGGCACCCGCGTCCTGGTCCGGCCCGCGGCCCCGGACCGGGATCCCGCCCGCTTCCCCGGGTCCGACCGCTTCGGCGTCCGCCGCACCGCGACGGCGGGCGGCCCGGGCCGTCTCGCCTCCGGTCACGGCATCCACCACTGCCTGGGCGCTCCGCCGGCCCGGCGGGAGGCCTCGACCGGCTCCCCGGCCTGCTGATCCGAGGTGTGCGCCGGCTGCCCGTCGTCCGGCGACGGGCAGCCGGCGCAGATGCGCTCACAACCCCGGGATCTCCTCCAGGCGCACCGGGCGGTGCTCCCGCCGGGACAGCTCGCACGCCTCGGCGACGCGCAGTGCCTCCAGCGCCTCCCGGCCGTCGCACGGGTTGTCCAGCTCGCCGGTCGCGACCCGGACGAAGGCGTCCAGTTCGGCCTCGTAGGCGGGGGCGAAGCGCTCCAGGAAGCCGGGCCACGGCTTGTCGGCGGGCGGCGGTCCCTGGGGCTCGGTGGAGGTGATCGGCGTACGGTCGTCCAGGCCGACGGCGACCGTGTCGTCCTCGCCGCACAGCTCCATGCGGACGTCGTAGCCGGCGCCGTTGCAGCGCGTGGCCGTGGCCGACGCCAGCGTTCCGTCGTCGAGCGTCAGCACGGCCGCCGCGGTGTCGACGTCGCCCGCCTCGCGGAACATCGCGTGCCCCGCGTCGGAGCCGGTGGCGTACACCTCGACGACCTCCCGTCCGGTGATCCAGCGCAGGATGTCGAAGTCGTGGACGAGGCAGTCCCGGTAGAGCCCGCCCGACAGCGGCAGGTACGCGGCGGGCGGCGGGGCCGGGTCCGCCGTGACGGCCCGTACCGTGTGCAGCCGGCCGAGCCGGCCGGAGCGCACCAGCTCACGGGCCTTGGCGTACCCGGCGTCGAAGCGCCGCATGAAGCCGAGCTGGAGTTCGGTCCCGGCGCTGTCGACCTCGCGCAGCGCCTCCAGGGTCCCCGGCAGGTCCAGCGCTATCGGCTTCTCGCAGAAGGCGGGGAGTCCGGCACGTGCGGCCCGGCCGATCAGATCGGCGTGGGCGGCGGTGGCCGAGGCGATGACGACGGCGTCCACGCCCCACTTGAAGACCTCGTCGACGGAAGGGGCGGCGGTGGCGTCGATCCGGGCCGCGACCTCGCGGGCCCGCTGGGCGTCGGTGTCCGCGACCACCAGGGCGCCGACGTCGCGATGACGGCTGAGGACGCCCGCGTGGAAGGCGCCGATACGTCCGGTTCCGATGAGTCCGATGCGCATGGACCAAAGTTGGAGGCCGCCCAAGGGCCCTGTCAAGCATTTGTCCTGACAATCGAACGACACAACTTCCCGTCATCAGGCCCTGCGACTACCCTCGCAGCGTGCCCAAGCAGCCGAGAGACACGACGGACGCCACCGCTCCGCTCCAGCTCAGCGTGGACCGCGCCAGCCCGGTCCCGCTGTACTTCCAGCTGTCGCAGCAGCTGGAGGCGGCCATTGAGCACGGCACCCTCACGCCCGGCAGCCTCCTCGGCAACGAGATCGAGCTGGCGGGCCGGCTCGGCCTGTCCCGGCCCACCGTCCGCCAGGCCATCCAGTCGCTCGTCGACAAGGGGCTTCTGGTGCGCCGCCGGGGCGTGGGCACCCAGGTCGTGCACAGCCAGGTCAGGCGCCCGCTGGAGCTGAGCAGTCTCTACGACGACCTGGAGGCGGCGGGGCAGCGGCCCGCCACCCGGGTCCTGCGCAACCTCGTCGAACCGGCGACCGCCGAGGTCGCGGCCGCCCTCGGGGTGCCGGAGGGCAGCGACGTCCACCTGGTGGAGCGGCTGCGCTCGGCGCACGGCGAGCCGATGGCCCGTCTGAGCAACCATCTGCCGGCGGGACTGCTGCCGCTGGACACCGAGCAGTTGGAGTCCACGGGGCTCTACCGGATGATGCGCAACGCGGGCATCACCCTGCACAGCGCCCGGCAGTCGGTCGGGGCGCGCGCCGCCACCGGCGACGAGGCCGGGCTGCTCGGCGAGGAGCCCGGCGCCCCGCTGCTGACGATGCAGCGGACGACGTTCGACGACACCGGGCGGGCCGTCGAGTTCGGCTCGCACGTCTACCGGGCCTCGCGGTACGCCTTCGAGTTCCAGCTCCTCGTCCGTCCGTAGTGCCGCGTCGGTCGACGTCCGCCCCGTCACGACGCCCGGCACCGGCGCCTCGTCCACGTTCCGTGCCGTACGGGCGGACCCCGCCGGAGACGCCCGGCCGGGCAGGTGCGGCGTGCGGCGCGGCCGGACGTACCCGCGCGCGGCCGGCCCGTTCCGCCGCCGCGACCCCGCGTAAGAATGTTCGGACAAAGTATTGACGGGGTGGCGCCGCCCCCGTAGAAACTCACCAGCCGCAACCGGGCGGCCGGGAGAGAAGGCGGACCCCACCATGCGCACACCCCGCACGGCAGCAGTCCTGCTCGCCGCACTCGCACTCGCCGTGGCCGGATGCAGCAGCTCCGGCGGCAAGGGCTCCGAGGAGAAGGCCGAAGGCGGCACGGGCGGCAAGCCCGCGACCACCGAGCGGCTGAAGATCGCCATGGTGACCCACTCCGGCGAGGGCGACACCTTCTGGGACATCGTCCAGCGCGGAGCGAAGGACGCGGCCGCCAAGGACAACGTCGAGTTCCTGTACGCCGCGAACAAGGAGGGCAAGGAGCAGGCCCAGCTGGTCCAGACGTACATCGACCAGAAGGTCGACGGCCTCGTCGTCACCCTCGCCAAACCCGAGGCGGTCAAGGACGTCGTCAAGAAGGCGGTCGCCGCCGGGATACCCGTCGTCACGATCAACTCCGGAGGCCGGTTCTCCCAGGAGGTCGGCGCGCTCAGCCACATCGGCCAGGACGAGTCGGTCGCCGGCGAGGCCGTCGGCGAGGAGCTGAACAAGCGCGGCAGGAAGAAGGCCGTCTGCGTCATCCACGAGCAGGGCAACGTCTCGCTGGAGGAGCGCTGCGCGGGCGTCGGGAAGACCTTCGCGGGCACCGTCGAGAACCTCAACGTGGACGGTACCAACATGCCCGCCTCCACCTCCTCGATCGAGGCGAAGCTGCAGAGCGGGCAGGACATCGACGCGGTCGTCACCCTGGGGGCCCCGTTCGCGGCCGCCTCCGTGCAGGCGAAGGAGAGCGCCGGCAGCGAGGCCGAGATCGACACCTTCGACCTGAACGCCGAGGTCGTCAAGCGGCTCAAGGCCAAGGAGGTCGGCTTCGCCGTCGACCAGCAGCCCTACCTCCAGGGCTACCTCGCCGTCGACGAACTGTGGCTCAACAAGACCAACGGCAACGTCATCGGCGGCGGCAAGCCGGTGCTCACGGGACCCGCTCTGGTGACGGAGAAGGACGTCCCCGCACTGGAGAAGCTCACGGCCGACGGCACCCGATGACCTGCCTCACCACCACCCACCGGGCCGCCCCGGCGGTCGTGCTCGGGGATACTTGCGCCGGAGTACAGCAGGCGGAGCAAGAGGGGCACGGCGTCGTGGCAAGGGTTCGGACAGGGGTACGTGCGATCGGCGCGGTGCTGGCGGCGGTGCTCGGGGCCTCCCTCGCGGGGTGCAGCGCCACCGGCGGCAAACGCGCCGAGGACGCCCGCAGGGCGGCGGAGGCGCAGGGCCGGGCGGCGGTCGACACCCCGCGCTGGACGTTCGCGATGGTCACCCACTCGGGAGACGGCGACACCTTCTGGGACATCGTCCAGAAGGGCGCCAAGCAGGCCGCGGTGAAGGACAACGTCAAGTTCCTGTACGCCCACAGCGACGAGGCGCAGCAGCAGGCCCAGCTGGTCCAGACGTACATCGACCAGAAGGTCGACGGGCTGATCGTCACGCTCGCCAAGCCCGACGCCATGAAGGACGTCGTCGCCAAGGCCAACAGGGCCGGTATCCCGGTGATCACCGTGAACTCCGGCTCGGCCGAGTCCAAGGCGTACGGGGCCCTGACCCACATCGGCCAGGACGAGACCGTCGCCGGGGAGGCCGTCGGCGAGGAGCTCGACCGGCGCGGGCGGAAGAAGGCGCTCTGCGTCCTGCACGAGCAGGGCAACGTCGGCCACGAGCAGCGCTGCTCGGGGGCGGGGAAGACCTTCGACGGCGCGCTGCAGAACCTCTACGTCGACGGCACCAACATGCCCGACGTCCAGGCGGCGATCGAGGCCAAGCTCCAGACCGATCCGTCCATCGACGCGGTCGTCACCCTCGGCGCTCCGTTCGCCGACGCCGCCGTCCAGGCGAAGCGGACCGCGGGCAGCGAGGCCGAGATCGACACCTTCGACCTGAACGCCAAGGTCGCCGCCGGGCTCAAGGCCGGCGACCTCGGCTTCGCCGTCGACCAGCAGCCTTACCTCCAGGGCTACGAGGCAGTGGACCTGCTGTGGCTCTACCGCTACAACGCCGATGTGCTCGGCGGCGGACGGCCCGTCCTCACCGGCCCGCAGATCATCACCGAGAAGGACGCCGCCGAACTGCAGGACTACACGGAGCGGGGGACCCGATGACCGCGACCGCACCACCGGCCCACGACAGCACCGGCCCGTCCGACGAGCGGCTGCTGCGCACCTCGTCGTGGAAGAAGCTGCTCGGCCGCCCCGAGTTGGGCTCGGTCGTCGGCGCGGCCGCCGTGTTCCTCTTCTTCTCGATCGTGGCCGACACCTTCCTGCGCGCGTCCAGCCTGAGCACCGTGCTGTACGCGGCGTCCACCATCGGCATCATGGCCGTGCCGGTCGCCCTGCTGATGATCGGCGGTGAGTTCGACCTCTCCGCCGGTGTGCTGGTGACCAGCTCCGCGCTGGTCTCCTCGATGTTCAGCTACCAGATGACGGCGAACGTGTGGGTCGGCGCCCTGGTGTCGCTCCTGGTCACCCTCGCGATCGGCGCCTTCAACGGCGTCATGCTGGTGCGCACGAAACTGCCGAGCTTCATCATCACGCTCGGCACGTTCCTGATGCTCACCGGCATGAACCTCGGCTTCACCAAGCTGGTCAGCGGCACGGTGTCGACGAAGACCATCGCCGACATGGAGGGCTTCCCCGCGGCCAAGAAGGTCTTCGCCTCGTTCACCGCCGGCGGCGTCGACGTCAAGACGACCATCCTGTGGTGGATCGCCCTCGTCGCCCTCGCCACCTGGATCCTGCTGCGCACCCGCTTCGGCAACTGGATCTTCGCCGTCGGCGGCGGCGCGGACGCGGCGCGGGCCGTCGGCGTCCCGGTCGCCAGGACCAAGATCCTGCTCTACATGGGCGTGGCCTTCTGCGCCTGGATCTCCGGCCAGCACCTGCTGTTCTCGTTCGACGTCGTCCAGTCCGGCGAGGGCGTCGGCAACGAGCTGATCTACATCATCGCGGCCGTCATCGGCGGCTGTCTGATCACCGGCGGCTACGGTTCGGCTATCGGCTCCGCGGTCGGTGCCTTCATCTTCGGCATGACCAGCAAGGGCATCGTGTACGCGGAGTGGAACCCGGACTGGTTCAAGTTCTTCCTCGGAGCCATGCTGCTCCTGGCGACCCTGCTGAACGCATGGGTCCGCAAGCGCGCGGAGGCGACGACATGACGGCCCTCGTGGAACTCGACGACGTCAGCAAGTACTACGGCAACATCCGTGCGCTGGAAGGCGTGTCACTGGAGGTCCACGCGGGCGGGATCACCTGCGTCCTCGGCGACAACGGCGCCGGCAAGTCCACCCTGATCAAGATCGTCGCCGGGCTGCACCGGCACGACTCCGGCACCTTCGCCATCGACGGCGAGGAGACCTCGCTGGGCTCCCCGCGCGAGGCCCTCGACCGCGGGATCGCCACGGTCTACCAGGACCTCGCGGTCGTCCCGCTGATGCCCGTCTGGCGGAACTTCTTCCTCGGCTCGGAGCCGACCAGGGGCAGAGGGCCCTTCCGGCGGCTCGACGTCCGCACCATGCGCGAGACCACCCGCGCCGAGCTGTTGCGCATGGGCATCGACCTGCGGGACGTCGACCAGCCCATCGGCACCCTGTCCGGCGGCGAGCGTCAGTGCGTGGCGATCGCCCGTGCCGTCTACTTCGGCGCCAAGGTCCTCGTCCTCGACGAGCCGACGGCCGCGCTCGGCGTCAAGCAGTCCGGGGTCGTGCTGAAGTACGTGGCGGCGGCGCGCGACGCCGGGCTCGGGGTGGTCCTGATCACCCACAACCCGCACCACGCGTATCTCGTCGGCGACCGGTTCGTCCTGCTCAAGCGGGGGGTGATGGCCGGGAGTCACAAGAAGTCGGAGATCACCCTGGACGAGCTGACCCGGCAGATGGCGGGCGGCAGCGAGCTGGAGGACCTGCGCCACGAACTGGAGCGCGCCCCCGCTCCCCGGCACGTCGGAGGGCACGACCTGGGGCACTGACGGGACGGGGGGCACCGGCCCCCGGCCCGGCCGTCCCCCACCGCCCCGCCCCACTCCCGCGCGGCCGGGTGCGGTCGCCGACCGCCTTTCCGCGCGGCTCGGCGCCCGTGCCTGCCCGCGGTCACTCGTCCCCGTTCGCCTCTCCGCGCGGCTCGCCCTTTCGGGCCGTTCGCCTTTCCGCGCGGCCCGGCGCCCGTGCCTGCCCGCGGTCAGTCCTCCCCGCCCGCCCTTCCGCGCCGCCACCCGGCGTCGGCCGCGGTCCAGCTCGGGCCGGTGTCACCGAGTCTTCGCGCGAGCCACGGCTCCCTCGCCAGGACCGCCCCGGTCGTGACACCGAGCGCGATGGCGACACACAGCACGATCAGCCACGACAGCAGGGTGAAGACCGTGCCGACCGTCCCGTACTCGGACAGGCTCTTGTCGATGGCGCGGGGCATGTAGTACTTGCTGCCGATGAACAACGCCGTCACGGCGAAGCCCGTAAGCACCGCACCGGGCAGTAGCGGCCGCCACCCGACGAGCCCGCCCAGCAGCAGATGCTGGGACCACCACCACAACAGGATCTGCGACAACATGGTGACCGGGACGGCCAGCCACAGCCCGAGTCCGAAGCCCTCGCGCACCGGCCCCTGGATCAGCAGCACGGACAGCCACACCCCGATCCACGCCAGCCAGCGCCAGGGAGCGATCCGCACCCCGGACCTCGGGACGAGCCAGGCCCGCTTGCACAGCCGCTGCATCGCCCGGCTGCAGGCCGTGGCGGACAGCAGCACCATCAGCGCACCGATCAGGCCGGTGGCCTCGCGGAGGTTGTCGTCCGTGGCCCTGTACACCTGTTCGAGCAGGTCCTTCGAGGCCCCGGTGAGTCCGAAGATCGCCGACACCGAGCTGACCAGCTGATCGCGTACCGCCTCGGGGGCGAACGACCCGACCACGAACAGCAGCGGCACGGCGGTGAGGAAGCACTGCGCGGCAAGCCGGGTGGCGGAGTCGAAGATGTTGACCGAGATCATACGGGCCGTCAGATGGGTGACGACGGGGAAGCGGGTCTCGGTGCGTTCGGCCGCCGACCGCGCGGAGGCCCCCCACGACGTGAAGCGTCCCGACCACCACGACGGGCGGAGGAAGGCCGGAGCCCGGCGCCGCGTGGTCATGGCCTGCTCCTTCCCTGCCACCAAGAGTGCGGGAGCCGGACCGCACCGGCATCTCGGGACGGAGCGCTCGCCTGCCGCCCGGGGGAGCGCGGCGCTCTGTTTGCGGGCGGACATCACCGGAGGTGACCATGGACGGAGCGGGCCGGAAACGGCCCGCGTTCGAGCGGGGCGGCCGGCGGCACGGTCCCGGCCCGCGAGCGGCCCGCACGGCGTGGGAACCCGCCGGAGGGAGCGTCATGGTCCTCGACTTGCTGCTCATCGCCGTCGCCATCACCCTCGACCCGCTGCCCATCATGGCCTTCGTGCTGGTGCTCTCCGCATACCGGGGCGTGTGGCGGGGACTGGTCTTCATCCTGGCCTGGCTGGCCTGTCTCGTCGCCGTGATCGCCATGGTGCTGCTGTTCACCGGCGGTCAGCCGCCGCCGCCCAGGTCGCCGCCCTCCACGGTCGCCCTCGCGGCCAAGCTCGCGATCGGCGTCGGGCTGGTCGGGTACGGCGAGTACCGCCGGCGCAAGCGCCGGGAACCCCCCGTGGCCGCCGAGCCACAGGGCCGGGCCAGGCACGCGGCCGACCCGCACGGCGGTTCGGGCCGGATCTCGCCCTGGTCGGCTGCCGCCCTCGCCGTCTTCCTCCAGCCCTGGGGCCTGGTCGCGGCCGCCGCGACCGTCGTGGTGCGTGCGGACCTCTCCCACTTCGCGTCCTACGCGGCCCTGTTCGGGTTCTGCCTCCTCGCCACCGCCAGTCTGCTCACGGCCGAGCTGTACACGGTGTTCGCGCCCGAGGCGGCGGGGGTGCGGCTGAGGCGGCTCCGGAGCTGGCTGCAGGAGCACCAGGAGCCCGCCATCATCGTCGGCTGCCTGGTGATGGGCCTGTGGCTGACGGGCAACAGCATCTACCAGCTCACCGCCTGAGGGGAGCCCTCGGCCGCGGAGACCCGGTGCCGTGGCCGCCGGCAGGAGCTCGGCACGTCCGGACCGGACCCGGTCGCGGGAGCCGGCCGAACGCCCCTCGTACCGGCCGGGGCGCGGGCCACGGCGGCCACCCGGCCGGAGGTGCGAAGCATTCGGGCGAGTGCTCCAATGGCTTACGGGACGCGCCCCGAGGGCGCGCCGAGCGTTCGGCAGGCGAGCCGCCCCGGACCGCTGATGCGCTCGCAAGGAGTGGTCATGAGCGATGACTTCGAAGAAATGGGACCCGTCGACTACCTGGTGGTCGAATTCCCGGGCAACCGCATGACGGGCGAGGGCCTTCCGCTGCTCGTCGACCTCGTCGACCGGAAGATCATCCGCATCCTCGACCTGCTGTTCGTCCGCAAGGACGCCGACGGCACCGTCACGGCCCTGGAACTCGCCGACCTGGACGGCGACGGCACGCTGGACCTGACCGTCTTCGAAGGAGCATCCTCCGGCCTGCTCGGCCAGGACGACGTCGAAGAGGCCGCGGCGGCCGTCGAGCCGGGCAACTCCGCCGCCGTCCTCGTGTACGAGAACAGCTGGGCCGCGCCGCTCGCCCGCGCCATGCGGCGCAGCGGGGCGCAGCTGGTGGCGGGAGGGCGGATTCCCGTCCAGGCCCTGCTCTCCGCGCTGGACGAGGTCGAGGGCGGGTCCGGCCGGGGAACGTCGGCGGCCTGAGCACCGGACGGCCGGCGCCGGACGCACTCCGCCCCTGGGCGGTTCCGTCGCAGCGCCGCCGTCACACACACCGGAGACCTCGCCTCACCCGAACGGGAGGACGACATGCCCCGCCTCATCCGCAGCGTGGTCCGCACCGCCGCCATCGCCGGCACCGCCACGGCGGTGTCCAACCGCGTGTCGCGCCGGCAGTCGGGCCGCTGGGCCCAGCAGGACCAGCAACAGCAGGACCAGCAACAGCAGCAGGCCCAGGCC
This sequence comes from Streptomyces sp. WMMC940, assembly GCF_027460265.1. Classification (NCBI taxonomy): domain Bacteria; kingdom Bacillati; phylum Actinomycetota; class Actinomycetes; order Kitasatosporales; family Streptomycetaceae; genus Streptomyces; species Streptomyces sp. WMMC940. The sequence goes on along the minus strand of NZ_JAPZBC010000001.1, from coordinate 1,207,326 downwards.
CCGGGTGGGGCGGCGGCCCCGGGCACGTCCCAGGCGGCCGTACCCCCGCCGATGCCGCCCGACGACGACATGGGCCGGAAGATCGACAGGCTCAAGGAACTCGGCGAACTCAAGGCCCAGGGCCTGCTCACCGAGCAGGAGTTCGCGGCCGAGAAGCAGAAGGTCCTCGGCTGAGGGCCGCCGCCGATGACGCAGCCGCAGGCCGGGCCGGAGCGGGAGAACGCCGCGCCCGGGAGCCCCCGGCCGGAGCCCGACGTGCTGCGCGGTCTTCTGCTCAGCGCCTCCTACCGCCGGGTTCTGCTGTTCTCCGCGCTCATCGGGATCCCGATCTCGCTGATCGCGTTCTGGTTCCTCGTCGCGCTGCACCAGCTCGAGCACCTGATGTGGGACCACGTGCCGAAGGCGCTCTTCGGGAGCCCGGTCCCGCCGTGGTGGTGGCCGCTGGTGCTGCTCCCGGTCGCGGGACTGATCGTCGGCCTGGTCGTGACCCGGCTGCCCGGCGCGGGCGGCCACGTCCCCGCCTACGGGCTCCAGCCCGGCGGTGCCTCGGCCAAGGCCCTGCCCGGCGTGGTCATCGCCGCCACCGCGAGTCTGCCGCTCGGCGCCACCCTCGGCCCCGAGGCACCGCTCATCGCCCTCGGCGGCGGTCTCGCGCTGCTGTTCCGCAACCTCGCCCGCGGCAATGCGACGTCGCAGAACACCGCACTGCTGGGCGCCGCCGGTGCCGGGGCGGCCATCGCCGTCGTGCTCGGCAACCCGGTGATCGCCGCCGTACTGCTGATGGAGATCATCGGCGTGGGCGGTCCCCGACTGGTCGCGGTCATGCTCCCGGCGCTGCTGTCGAGCGGCGTCGGCTCACTGGTGTTCACCGGCTTCGGCCGCTGGACCGGGCTGCAGACGGGCAGCCTCCGGCTGCCGTTGTCCGGGGGCTTCCCGCATCTCGACGCCGGGGACGTGGGCTGGACCCTGCTCATCGGCGCGGTCGTCGGGGTGTTGGTGCACGGGATCCAGGTCGGCGGAAGGCTGGCGGCCGGTCTCGTCCGCACCCGGCCCGTGCCCTTCACCGTCCTCTGCGCCCTGGGCGCGGGCGTCTGCGCGGCCCTCTACACCGGGATCACCGGCCGGACCCCGGCCGACGTCGCCTCGTCCGGCCAGAGCACGATGGTGCAACTGGCGTCCGACCCGGCCTCCTGGGGGATCGGGGCGCTCGTCGCCGTCCTCGCCTTCAAGGGCCTCGCGTACGCGCTGTGCCTGGGCAGCCTCCGCGGTGGTCCCATCTTCCCGGCGCTGTTCCTGGGGGCCGCGACCGGCGTCCTGCTGGCGCCCCTGCCCGGTCTCGGCGTGATCCCGGGCATGGCGGCCGGCATGGCCGCCTCGGCCGGCGCCGCACTGCGCCTGCCCGTCAGCAGCGTGGTGCTCGTGGCCCTGCTGCTCGGCAGCATCTCGATGACGCCGGTGGTGATCCTGGCTGCGGTGGTCGCGATCACCACCACCGAACTGTTGCCGGGGGCCCACGGGGCGCCGCCACCGGAGTCGGCTCCGGCGACCTCGGCCGGCGCGGCCCGGGGAGCGTCGTGAGCGGGAGCATGAGCGCCGAGGCGTTCCGGGCCCTCTGCGAGCGGGTCCGCGAGCGGACGAGGCGCGGCCCCGACGACCGGCGCGGCACCCTGGGCCACCTCACCCCCGCCCGGGTGGTGGCGGCGACCCGCGAGGTCATGACCGGGCGGACGGTCTCGCTCTCCGCACCCGTGGACACCCGGCCCGGCCCCGACAACCCGGAGCCGGCCCGGCACCGGATGACGGCGCCCGGCCCCGGTCGGCAGCCGTCCGCAGGGCTGGCCTTCGCCCTCGACCGCTTCGCGATGAACGTGCACGGGGACGCCGACAGCCACCTCGACGCGCTGTGCCACGTGCTGTTCGACGGAACGCTGTACAACGGCGTGCCGGCCGGCAGTGTGACCCCGGAGGGCGCCACCGAGCTCGGTGTCGACGTCGTACGCGACGGCGTCGTGGGCCGAGGAGTGCTCCTGGACATCCCCCGGCTTCGGGGAGTGTCCTGGCTGGAGCCGGGGGACCAGGTCACCGCCGCCGATCTGGCAGCCGCCGAGGCCGCCCAGGGGGTGCACACCGGACCCGGGGACGTCCTGCTGGTCCGGGTGGGCCACCGGCTCAGACGCCGGGAACTCGGTCCCTGGAACGCCGCGGAGGCACGCGCCGGACTCCACCCGGAGGCCGTCGAGTTCCTCGTCGACCGGCGCGTCGCGATGCTCGGCAGCGACGGCAACAGCGACACGGCACCGAGCACCGTGGAAGGAGTCGACTTCCCCGTCCACGTCCTGACCGTCCACGCCCTCGGGATGCACATCATGGACTATCTGCAGTTCGAGGAGCTGGCACCGGTCTGCGAGCAGGAGGGCCGCTGGAGCTTCCTCTGCGCGGTCGCGCCGCTGCGGCTGCCGGGGGCCACCGGCTCGCCCGTCAACCCGGTCGCCGTCCTGTGAATCCCCGTCCCGTGACGCCGCCTCAGCGAAGCCGGTCCCCGGCCGGGAGCCAGTGGAGCAGACCCCCGACGCCGCCCCCGGCCCCCACCCCCCGACGCCGATCCCGAGACCCCCGCATCCGGGCCGGAACCCCGGTCCCAGGCCCGGACCCGCGAGAACGGTGGCTGCCATGACCGAATCCCCGCACTACGACGTCATCGTCATCGGCACCGGAGCCGGCGGCGGCACGCTCGCCCATCGGCTCGCCCCCACGGGGCGCCGCGTCCTCCTGCTGGAACGCGGCGGCTACCTCCCCCGGGAACGCGACAACTGGGACTCCACCGCCGTCTTCGTCAAGGGCAAGTACCGCGCGCCCGAGTTCTGGTACGACAAGTACGGCAACACCTTCCCGCCGGAGGTCAACTACTACGTCGGCGGCAACACCAAGTTCTACGGAGCGGCCCTCTTCCGGCTGCGCCCGGAGGACTTCGGCGTACTGCGCCACCACGGCGGCGTGTCCCCGGCGTGGCCGCTGAGCTACGAGGACCTGGAGCCGTACTACACCCAGGCCGAGCACCTCTACCTCGTGCACGGCAACCACGGCGAGGACCCCACCGAGGGCATGGTGAGCGGCCAGTACCTCCACCCGCCCGTCGCGCACGAGCCCCGCATCCAGCGGTTGAGCGACGACCTGGAGAAGCTGGGGCTGCACCCCTTCCACCTGCCCATCGGGGTCAACCTCGTCCAGGACCGCGACGGCCGGGCCACCCACTCCAGCGTCTGCATCCGGTGCGACCGGGTCGACGGCTTCCCCTGCCTGGTGCGCGGCAAGTCCGACGCCCAGGTCATCTGTGTGGAGCCCGCCCTGGAGCACCCCAACGTGGAGCTGATCACCGACGCCCGCGTGACCGGGCTGGAGACCGACGCCACGGGCCGCAGCGTCACCACGGTCGTCGCGGAGCTCTCCGACGGAACCGAGGCCCGGTTCTCCTCCCACCTCGTCGCCGTCGCCTGCGGCGCCGTCAACACCGCGGCCCTGCTGCTGGCCTCGGCCGGCGACCGGCACCCGGACGGGCTCGCCAACAGCTCCGGCGTGGTGGGCCGTCACTACATGCGGCACAACAACATGGCGCTGATGGCGGTGTCGAAGGAGCCCAACGACACCCGCTTCCAGAAGACCCTCGCCCTGCACGACTGGTACCTGGGCGCGGACGACTGGGAGTACCCCCTCGGCGGCATCCAGATGCTCGGCAAGTCCGACGCCGAGCAGATCCACGGCGAGGCACCGCGCTGGGCCGGCGCCGTGACGCCCGGGATGCCCTTCGAGGTGCTGGCCCACCACGCCGTCGACTTCTGGCTGTGCGGCGAGGATCTGCCCGACCCCGGCAACCGCGTCACCCTGGACCGGGACGGCGGCATCCACCTCGCGCTCGACGAGAAGAACAACATCACCGCGCTCAACCGGCTCCGCCACAAACTCCAGGGCATGCTCGGCCGGCTGGGAATGCACGAGCACCATCTGCTGCCGCACAGCATCTACCTGCACAAGGGCATGCCCATCGGGGCGACCGCCCACCAGGCCGGCACCGTCCGCTTCGGCAACGACCCGACGAGCTCCGCCCTGGACGTCAACTGCAAGGCCCACGACCTCGACAACCTCTACGTGGTCGACACGAGCTTCTTCCCGAGCATCGGCGCGGTGAACCCGTCGCTCACCGCCATCGCCAACGCCCTGCGCGTCGGGGACCATCTGGCCGAGCGGCTCCGCGGCTGAGCCGACCGGGCGAACATCGGCCATCCAACGGCCCACGCGGCCGTGCGCTGTCCGCCCGGCGGCCCGCGCCGGTGGTTCCGTTGCGCGCGGGTTCCGTCCGTCGCCGCCTCGGCCCCGGGCCGTAGGCAGGCACGTCCCAGGAGGCATCGTGAATTCCCAGGCCGGAGCGGCACCGTACCCGGTTCCGCAGCTGCTGAAGGGTCAGAAGGCGCTGGTCACCGGCGCCAACTCGGGCATCGGGAAGGCGACGGCGATCGCCCTCGGCCGGGCCGGCGCGGACGTCGTCGTCAACTTCGTGGCCGGTCAGGAGGCGGCCGACGCGGTCGTCAAGGAGATCACCGCCGCCGGAGTGCGCGCCTACGCCCACGAGGCCGACGTCTCCGACGAGGAGCAGGTCGTCGCGATGACGCGGCGGATGGTCGAGGAGTTCGGCACCATCGACATCCTCGTCGCCAACGCCGGCCTCCAGCGGGACGCCGCGCTCACCGAGATGACGCTCGCCCAGTGGCAGAAGGTCATCGACGTCAACCTCACCGGCCAGTTCCTGTGCGCCCGGGAGGCGGTCAAGGAGTTCCTGCGGCGCGGCGTCGTCCCCGAGGTGTCGCGCGCCGCCGGGAAGATCGTCTGCATGAGCTCGGTCCACCAGATCATCCCCTGGGCCGGCCACGTCAACTACGCCTCCTCCAAGGGCGGCGTGCAGATGATGATGGAGACCCTCGCCCAGGAGCTCGCGCCGAAGAAGATCCGGGTCAACGCCGTCGCGCCGGGCGCCATCAAGACCCCGATCAACACCGACGCCTGGGACACGCCCGACGCCGAACGGGACCTCCTCACGCTCATCCCGTACGCCCGCGTCGGGGAGCCCGACGACATCGCGCACGCCGTCGCCGTCCTCGCGTCCGACCTCATGGACTACGTGGTGGGCACCACGCTGTACGTCGACGGAGGCATGACCCTCTTCCCCGGGTTCGCCACCGGCGGCTGACGCCGCGACCGACCTCAAGGGCTCCGACGACCGAAGGCACACATGCACAATCCGGTATCCCTGCCGGCCGGGGCGCACCTGCTGCTCGCGGAGGCACCCGCCCAGCTGCTCCCGGCCCGGGAGCTGATGGCGTTCACGCTCGCCTCCCACATCATCCTGGTGCCCATGGGAGTGGCGCTGCCGCTGATCACACTGATCATGCACTACCGCGGGCTGCGCCGGAACGACCCCACCGCCCTGCTGCTCGCCCGGCGGTGGTCGGCCGTCATGGCCGTCCAGTTCGCCGTCGGCGTGGTCACCGGCACCGTGCTCTCCTTCGAGTTCGGGCTGCTCTGGCCGGGGCTCATGGGCCGCTGGGGGGACGTCTTCGGCATCGGGTTCGGCGTGGAGGCATGGGCGTTCTTCCTGGAGGCCGTCCTCATCGCCGTCTACCTCTACGGCTGGCGACGGCTGCCGGCGCGGACGCACTTCCTCCTCGGGGTGCCGCTGCCGGCCACCGCCCTGCTGGGGGCCTTCGGGATCCTGGCGGCCAACTCCTGGATGAACACCCCCCGCGGCTTCCGGCTCGACTCCGCGGGCAACCCCGTGGACGTCGACGTCTGGAAGGCGATCTTCACGCCGATGTTCGGGCCGCAGTACTGGCACTTCGTCGTGGCGATGTTCCTGACGGCCGGGTACGTCGTCGCGGGGGTCTACGCCGTGGGGATCCTGAAGGGCCGCAGGGACCGCTACCACCGCCTCGGATTCGCGGTCCCGTTCACCGTCGCCGCGGTCCTCACGCCCGTCCAGTTCGTGCTCGGCGACTCCATCGCCCGCTCCGTGTTCCACGAGCAGCCGGTGAAGTTCGCCGCGATGGAACTGGTGTGGGAGACCGACACCCACGTGCCCGAGTACATCTTCGGCCGGCTGCACCCGGACGGCACCGTCACCGGCGGCATCAAGATCCCCCAACTCGACTCCATCCTCGCGGGGTTCCGGCCCGACACCGAGGTCACCGGCCTCACCTCCGTGCCCGCCTCCGACCGGCCCAACCCCACCCAGGCCACGATCGCCCACTGGGCCTTCGACATCATGGTCGTCATCGGCTCGCTGATGATGCTCCTCGTGCTCTGGTACGCGTGGGTGGTGTGGCGCAGACGGAAGCGTCCCGCGGCCGAACGGCTCCCGGATTCCCGGTGGTTCTACCGCAGCGCGGCCTGTGCCGGGGTCGCCTCCGTCATCGCCGTCGAGTGCGGCTGGATCACCACCGAGGTGGGGCGACAGCCCTGGATCGTGTACCAGAACATGCGGGTCGCCGAGGCGGTCACGGCGACCCGTTCCTCCACCCTCTGGATCATGTTCGGCGTCGTGATCGTCGTGTACGTCTTCATCTTCGGCTCCTTCCTCGCGGTGCTGCTCAAGATGCGCACCCGGTGGCGGCTCGCGGACGCGGCGGCGGGGACGGGCCCCCCGGCCGAGGCCCCGGAGACCGGTACGCCCTACGGCCCTCGCGGTGACGTGCCGGACGCGGCCGCCGGCGCCGGGGCCCGGGCGGGCGAGGGCGGTACGCCATGACGACCGCAGGCATCGTCGCCCTGGTGCTGCTGCTCGCCGTCGCCGCCTACGCCTGCGCCGGAGGCACCGACTACGGCGCCGGGTTCTGGGACCTCACCGCGGGCGGCGCCGAGCGGGGCAAGCGGCCGCGGTGGCTGATCGACCACGCCATGGCACCCGTGTGGGAGGTCAACAACGTCTGGCTGATCTTCGTCCTCGTCATCATGTGGACCGGATTCCCGGTGCTGTTCCAGACGGTGTTCTCGTCGATGTGGCTGCCGCTGGCCCTCGCCGTGGTCGGCCTGGTCCTGCGGGGCGCCGGCTTCGCCCTGCGCAAGCCGATCAAGCGGGTGGCCGGGCGGCGGCTGTACGGCGCGATGTTCGCCGTCTCCTCGCTGCTCACCCCGTACTTCCTCGGCGCCGCCGTCGGCGGCGTCGCCTCCGGCCGGGTCGCGCCCGGCACCACCGCGTCGGCGGACGCCTGGGCCAACCCGACGTCCTTCTTCTTCGGGCTGCTCACGGTGACGGCCACCGCCTTCCTCGGCGCGGTGTTCCTCTCCTGCGACGCCGAACGCTGGGACGCCCCCGACCTCGTCGGCTACTTCCGGCGCCGGGCGCTGGCCTCCCTGGCCGTCGCCGCGCTGCTCGGCGTGGCCGCCCTCTTCGTCGTCCCGAGCGACGCCCCCCACCTGTGGAGCGGGCTCACCCGGGGAGCCGGGCTCGTGTTCGCCCTCGTGGCCGTGGCCTGCACGGTGGCGACGGCGGTGATGCTCCTGCGGGGACACGCCCGCTGGTCCCGTTTCACCGCCGTGGGCGTGGTCGCCGCTTCCGTCCTCGCCTGGGGCGTCGCCCAGCGTCCCTACCTCATCCCGACCTCGCTGACCGTCGAGGACGCGGCGGGCGCTCCCTCGACGCTGGTGTGGCTGCTGATCGTCACCCTCGTCGCGGTGCTCCTCGTCGGGCCGGCCCTCGTCCTGCTCTACTGGCTCGACACCCACGGAGAGCTGGAGTCCCTGTCCGAGTCCGATCTCCGGCAGGGCGGGGGCGCCGGCCCCGCCGGGAGCGAGTGACGGCCCCGTCGTGCTGCCCCCCGACCAGTTCCTCCTGGGCATCGCCCTGACCGTGCTGCTCGCGGTCGGCTCCCAGATCGTCGCGAGCAGGCTGCGCATTCCGGCGCTGATCCTGCTGCTGCCCGCCGGCTTCACGGCCGGCGCCCTCACCGACGTCGTCCACCCGGAGAAGCTGGCGCCGGACAACTTCTCGTCCATCGTCTCGCTGTCCGTCGCGGTGATCCTCTACGACGCCGGGCTGGGCCTGCGGCTGCGTCAGCTGCGGGGCGCCACCCGCTCGGTGGTGCGCCGGCTCCTGCTCCTCGGCGTCCTGGCCACCTGGGCGTCCGTCACGGCTCTCGCCCCCGCGCTGTTCGGCGTGCCCTTCCCCGTGGCCGTGCTGCTGGGCGCCGTCCTCGTCGTCTCCGGGCCGACGGTGGTGGGGCCGCTGCTCGACCACGTGCGGCCTCCGGACGGGGTGCGGCGCATCCTGGTCTGGGAGGGGACGCTCGTCGATCCCGTCGGGGCCATCCTCGGCGCGCTCGTCCTGCACTCGCTGCTCGCCGGCGACTTCCGGCTCGACAGGGGTTTCCACCCGGGTGAGTTCCTGCTCAGCTGGCTGGTCGGGCTGGCGGGCGGCGCGGTGGGTGCCGCGGTGCTGTGGTTCCTCCTCCACCGGCTCCGGCTCGGCGAGACGCTGGGCACGCTGGCCCAACTCGCCACGGTGGTCGCGGTGTCGGCGGGCTGCGACGTCGTGCGCGACGACACGGGGCTGATCGCCGCGGTCGTCGCCGGGCTCGCCGTCGCCAACCTCCCCGGCCTGGGCATGCCGGCGCGGCGCCCCTTCTTCGAGACCCTGGTACAGCTCATCATCGGGCTGCTGTTCGTGACCATCTCGGCGGGGGTGACCCCGGCGTCCGTCCGTCCCGTCCTGCTGCCCGCGCTCGGCCTGATCGGCGCGCTCGTCCTGGTGGTCCGGCCGCTGGTCGCCTGGCTCTCCACCCAGGGGCGCGGACTGCCGTACGGGGAGCGCGCGTTCATCGCCTGGATGGCGCCGCGCGGCATCGTCGCCGCCTCCACGGCGTCCGCCTTCGCCGCCACCCTGGCCGGCTCGGGGCTGTCCGGCACGGACAAGATCCTCCCGGTCACGTTCCTGGTGATCGTGGGGACCGTCCTGGTCTACGGGCTGACCGCGGCACCGGTCGCCGCCGCGCTGGGCGTCAACCGGTCGGCCCGCGCCCGGCCGCTGCTCGTGGGCGGGCGGCCCTGGTCGGTCGCACTGGCCCGGTGCCTGAAGTCCGCCGGGCTGGACGTCGCGATGTGGACCGCGACGGAGGAACAGCGGCAGCGCGTCCGGCAGGCCGGGATCGAGCCGGCGCCGGGTGACCTCCTGGCCGCGGCCACCGACCCGTCCGGGCGCATCGAGGGCGTCACCGCCGTCCTCCTGCTCACCGACGACGACGACTTCAACGCGCTCGTCTCCGTCGTCGCACAGGACAGCGTCGACGGACCGGTGCACCGCGTCGGCCCGCCGCCGGACGGGACGGGCGCGGTCGCGACCCGCACCGGCCCGGACGTGCTCTTCGGTCCGGGCCTGGGGCGGGACGTGCTGGCGGCCCGCCACGCGCGGGGCGACCGGTTCACGGTGGGCGCGCCGGGCGAAGCCCCGACGCCCGGTCACGACGCGCTGTTCGTCCTGCGGGCCGACGGCCGTCTGGACCCGGTCACCGAGGAACGGCCCGCGCGGCCCGGCCCGGGGGACCGGGTCGTGCTGCTGGGCCCCGGACCGGACGGGCGGCCCGCGAAGGGCTCGCCCGCCGGGAGCCGGTGAGCGTCGGGGCCGTTCAGAGGTTGGACTCCGCCGGGGCGGTCCGCGTGCGGGCCTCCCCTTGTACGCGGTTGAGCTCCCGGTCCAGTGTGATCGCGGTGTCGATGAACGCCAGATGGGTGAACGCCTGCGGGAAGTTGCCCAGCTGGCGTCCGGTCAGGGCGATCTCCTCGGAGTACAGGCCGAGGTGGTTGGCGTACGTGAGCATCTTCTCCAGTACGAGCCTCGACTGGTTCAGCCTGCCCGCCCGCGCCAGCGCGTCGACGTACATGAACGTGCACAGCGAGAAGGTGCCCTCGGAGCCGGCCAGGCCGTCGGGGGAGGCCTCGGGGTTGTAGCGGTAGACGAGACTGTCGTTCACCAGTTCGCGGTCCATGGCGTCGAGCGTGGCGGTCCACATCGGGTCGTCGGGGGTGATGAACCCCACCGTGGACATCCGTACCAGCGACGAGTCGAGCACGTCGGTGTCGTAGTGCTGCACGAACGCCTGCCGTTGGTGGTTCCATCCGCGGGCGAGGATCTGGTCGTAGAGCTTGTCCCGCTCACCGGCCCAGCGCGCGAGCGAGGCCGGCCGGCCGCTCGCCGCCGCCAGCCGCAGCGCCCGGTCGAAGGCGACCCACGACATCAGACGTCCGTAGGTGAAGTCCTTGCGCCCGCCCCGGGTCTCCCAGAGCCCCTCGTCGGGCTGGTCCCAGTGGTCGCTGAGCCAGTCGAGGAGCGTCCGCAGCGAGGTCCAGCCGCGGTGGTCGAGCTGGATGCCCCGCTCGTGCGCGAAGAAGATGCTGTCCAGCGCCTCGCCGTAGATGTCGAGCTGGAGCTGGGACGCGGCGCCGTTCCCGATCCGGACGGGGCTGGAGCCCTGGTAGCCCTCCCAGTCGTGGAGGATCTCCTCCTCCAGGTCGGAGGAGCCGTCGACCCGGTACATGATGTTCAGCGGCCCCGAGTCGCCGTCGCGGCCCGCCTTCTCGTGGACGCGGTCGCGCAGCCAGCCGATGAAGGCCTGGGCCTCGTCGGTGAAGCCGAGGCCCAGCAGGGCGTACACGGAGAACGACGCGTCGCGGATCCAGGTGAACCGGTAGTCCCAGTTCCGCTCGCCGCCGAGTTGCTCGGGGAGCCCGGCCGTCGGGGCCGCCACGATCGCCCCGCTCGGGGCGTACGTCATCAGTTTCAGCGTGATCGCCGACCGCTCGACCGCCTCCCGCCAGCGGCCCGAGTAGCGGGACTGGCTGAGCCAGTCGCGCCAGAACCGCACGGTGTCGTCGAAGAGCTGCATGAACTCGGCGTGGTGGACGTGCCGCGGCGGGCCGTCGGCGAAGGTCTCCAGCACCACCCCGCGCTCCTGGCCGGCCTCCAGGGTGAGGGTGAAGTGCATGTCGTTGTCGCCCAGGTCGAGGGGGGCCAGCCGGACGTCCCCCGGTTCGCGGACCGCGTGGACCGTCAGCTCCAGGCCGTCGGCGACGAACACCGCCCCGCGCTCGGTGTAGTGCAGCTTGTGCGGGGACCGGCCGTAGTCGAACCGCGGAACGATGTCGACCTTGAAGGTGAGGCTGCCGCGGACGCAGCGCAGCATCCGCACCAGGCGGTGCCGCTGGGTGGCCGTGGAGCCCGTGACCGGCATGAGGTCGACGACCTCGCCCGCGCCCGCCTCGGTCATGAAGCGGGTGACCAGGACCGCGGTGTCGGGAAGGTACAGCTGTTTGGTGGCGTACGTCCGGTCCACCGGAGCGACCTTGAAGTACCCGCCCTTCTCGCTGTCCAGCAGCGAGCCGAAGACGCTCGGTGAGTCGAAGCGCGGGGTGCAGTACCAGTCGATCGTCCCTTGCGTGCTGACCAGTGCCGCGGTCTGCAGGTCACCGATCAGCCCGTGGTCCTCGATGAGGGGGTAGTCGCCCATCCCGAGCCCCTTTCGCCCTGGGTCGCGAGCGGATGCCGCCCCATCAGCTTAGGTAATAGGTGCATTACGGGCTTTTCGGGAGGAGTCCCCGGGGTGCGGGGGAAGGGCTCCAGCGTGGAGGCGACAACCGAGCACCGGGAGACGAGCCGCCGGGCCCGCGCGCCCCTGTCCTGGGCGACGGCGTTCGCGCTGCGCCAGTACGTCATGGCGAGCCTCTGGATCGCGCCGCTCATCGGGATCGTCCTGGGCTCGCTGCTCGCGGAGGCCGCCGTGACGCTCGACGGAGCCGTCCGGGTGCCGCAGGAGTGGCGGTACTCCACCTCCACCGCCAGCAGCGTCCTCAGCTCCATCGTCGGCGCGATGGTCGCCCTGCTCGGCTTCGTCGTGACCATCGGCATCCTCGTGGTCCAGCAGGCCACCGGGACGCTGTCGCCGCGCTACATGCGGCTGTGGTACCGGGACCGGCTCCAGAAGGCGGTGCTCTCGACGTTCTCCGGGACGTTCGCCTTCTCCTTCTCACTGCTGCGCAGCATCGAGACGAACTTCGTGCCGGACATCGGTGTCACCCTCGCGGGGGCGGCGGTCGCCGTGAGCCTGGTGCTGCTGCTCATGTATCTGAACCGCTTCATCCACAACCTGCGGCCCGTCGCCATCGCGGCGCTGGTCGCGCGGGCCGGACGGCGGGTGCTCGACCGGGGGACGCTGCTCGCCGCGAGCGGCACCCTGCGGGCGGCGGACGCGAGAAGGGCACCTCCCGAAGGCCCGGTGACGTCGGTGCCCTGCGCGGGGGGCGGGGCGCTCCAGGGGTTCCACCCGGAGCGGCTGGCGGCCCTCGCCGAACGGTACGACTGCTTCGTGGTGCTCACCCACCCGGTGGGCGACTTCGTGCCGCCCGGCGCGACGCTCTTCGTGCTGCACGGCGCTTCGCCGCCCCCGCCCCGCGAGCTGACCGGGCTGGTCGCGCTCGGCGTCGAACGGACCATCGAACAGGATCCCGCCTTCGGGATGCGCATCCTGGTGGACATCGCCATCAGGGCGTTGTCCCCGGCGGTGAACGACCCCACCACGGCGGTGCAGGTCCTGAACCACATCGAGGCGTTCCTGCACACCATCGGCCGTGCGGAACTCAGCGGGCGCTACACCCTCCACGACGCCCGCGGCGTGCCCCGGCTCGAGGTCCCCGGCCGCTCCTGGGAGGACTTCCTGCAGCTCGCGGTCACGGAGATCCGTGAGTACGGCGCCGGCTCCCTGCAGATCTGCCGGCGACTTCGGGCGCTGTTCTACGGACTCCTGGACGTCGGACTGCCCGATCGGCACCGGACGGCGGTACGCACCGAGCTGCGCCTCCTCGACGAGGCGGTCGACCGCGCGTACCCCGACCCGGTCCGCCGGGCCGCCGCGCTGACCCCCGACCGCCAGGGCATCGGGGGAGGCGTCGGACGGCCGCTCTGACCGGGGCGCGCCGGGACGGTACGAGCTCCGCGGCCGGGGCGTGGCAGTAGGGCCGGGGGCTCCGGGGCCGGGGCGACGAGGACGGCCAGGATCCCGGCGGGCCGCCGGTCGCCGGACCAGGGCGGTCACGTCCGGTGCCCGTGATGTGACATCACGCACGCCTCCCGTCCCGGGCGACACGCCTGCGGCCCAGCGCCGGGCGGCCGGGGCGGGCGGCCCGCGCCGCGAGCGCTCAGGGCCGGGGCGGCCCCCGGATGGCACAATCGGGCACGGCGGGCGCCGCCCGCCTCCGGTGACCCGGACCCGCCCCCACGACCCGCAGGGACGCCTTGAGCACGTACCGCGACTTCGCCCACCGGGGCTCCGCCCGCGCCACCGTCCTGCGGACCGTCGGGACCCGGGAGCGGCGCTCGCACCTCACCGCGCCCCGCGTGCCCACCGTGGGCATCGACATCGGCGGCACGAAGGTGATGGCCGGTGTCGTCGACGCCGAGGGGGTCATCCTGGAGAAGGTCCGCACGGAGACCCCGGACAAGTCCAAGAGCCCCAAGGTCGTCGAGGACACCATCGTGGAGCTGGTCCTCGACCTCTCCGACCGGCACGACGTGCACGCCGTCGGCATCGGCGCGGCCGGCTGGGTGGACGCCGACCGCTCCAAGGTGCTCTTCGCCCCCCACCTGGCCTGGCGCAACGAGCCGCTGCGGGACTCGCTGCAGAACCGTCTGGCCGTCCCGGTCATGGTCGACAACGACGCCAACACCGCCGCCTGGGCCGAGTGGCGCTTCGGTGCCGGCCGCGGCGAGGACCATCTCGTCATGATCACGCTCGGCACCGGCATCGGCGGTGCGATCCTGGAGGACGGCCGGGTCAAGCGCGGCAAGTACGGCGTCGCCGGCGAGTTCGGCCATATGCAGGTCGTGCCCGGAGGGCACCGCTGCCCGTGCGGCAACCGCGGCTGCTGGGAGCAGTACAGCTCCGGCAACGCCCTGGTCCGCGAGGCGCGCGAGCTCGCAGCCGCGGACTCGCCGGTCGCGTACAACATCATCGAGCGGGTCAAGGGCAATGTCCCCGACATCACCGGCCCGCTGATCACCGAGCTGGCCCGGGAGGGCGACGCCATGTGCGTCGAGCTCCTCCAGGACATCGGGCAGTGGCTCGGCGTCGGCATCGCCAATCTCGCCGCCGCCCTCGACCCGTCGTGCTTCGTCATCGGCGGTGGCGTCAGCGCCGCCGACGACCTGCTGATCGGGCCCGCCCGGGACGCCTTCCGGCGCCATCTCACCGGGCGCGGCTACCGGCCCGAGGCCCGTATCGCCAAGGCCCAGCTCGGCCCCGAGGCGGGTATGGTCGGCGCGGCAGACCTCGCGCGGCTCGTCGCCCGCCGGTTCCGGCGCGCCAAGCGGCGCCGTGTCGAGCGGTACGAGAGATACGAGCGCTACGCCCAGGTGCTCCGCAGCGCCGGAGGGCTCGGCGACACCGGTGACAGTGCCCGCCCCACCCCCCAGGACCCCGAGTGAAGACCCTGCACCGACAGACCCCGCCCGTGGAGGAGAACGTGCGTCCCCCCGAGGACCGGCGGCACATGATCTGGCGCCGTGTGCTGACCGCGGTCGTCATCGTGCTGCTCATCGGCATCCCCGCCGGCTACCTGGTGATCTCCGCGGAGCAGAGCAGGGACAGCGGCCGGGACAAGGAGGCCGAGTCGTCGGCGACCGGGCTGCGCGAGAACTGGCCGTCCAAGATGAAGCGCCGCGTCTTCGAGGTGCCGATCCCGGCCCGCTCCACCGAGGTCGCCTACTACGAGACCAGCAACTGGAAGTCGAGCCGGCTGTACGTCAAGTTCCGTACGACCGCCGGCGGGCTCGACGCCTTCCTCAACGGCGTCGGTACCAGTCGTGCGCGGCTGGAGACCGGCGACGTCACCATCGGCGAGCGCGACGCGGACACCGTCGGATGGGTCTTCCGGCCCGAGGCCGCGTGGGCCGGAACCGCGCACAAGCAGCGTGATCCGCGTCCCAGCCAGGACATCGCCGTGGATCTGACCGATCCGTCCGCACCCATGGTGTTTGTGGTCTCGACCGCGACCCCCTGATCCGGAACCACTCCTTCCGTTCACTACTGTGGAGCGGGTGAGTGAGCAGACGCAGACGCCCCCGAAGACCCTGCAGTACCGGATCGACGGTCCGGACGACGCGCCCGTCCTCATCCTCGGGCCGTCGCTCGGCACGACCTGGCACATGTGGGACCGGCAGGTGCCTGAGCTGTCACGGCAGTGGCGGGTGCTGCGCTTCGACCTGCCGGGCCACGGCGGCGCACCCGCCCACCCGGCCGGGTCGGTGACCGAACTCGCCGACCGCCTCGTCGCCACGCTCGACGACCTCGGCGTCCAGCGCTTCGGCTACGCGGGCTGCTCCGTCGGCGGCGCGGTCGGCATCGACCTGGCGCTGCGGGTCCCGCACCGGGTCGCCTCGCTCGCCCTGGTCGCCTCCTCTCCGAGGTTCGGCACCGCGGACGAGTTCCGGCAGCGCGGGGTGATCGTCCGTACGAACGGTCTGGACCCGATGGCGCGCACGGCGCCCGAGCACTGGTTCACCCCGGGCTTCGCGGCCGCGCAGCCGGCGATCGTCGAGTGGGCCGTGCAGATGGTGCGCACCACCGATCCCGGCTGCTACATCGCCGCCTGCGAGGCGCTGGCGGCCTTCGACGTACGGGCCGACCTGGGCAGGGTCGGCGTGCCGACACTGGTCCTGGTGGGCTCCGACGACCAGCTGACCGGGCCGGCCGAGGCGCGCACGCTGGTCGCGGGGATACCGGACGCGCGGCTCGCCCTGGTTCCCGGCGCCTCGCACCTCGCGCCCGTGGAGCAGCCGGCGGCGGTGACCGACCTGCTGGTACGCCATTTCTCCCTGGCCTGGCAGGACACCCTCCACGCGATTCCCGCGCCGCCGTCCGTCCCCTCCGTCCCTTCCGTCTCCGCGCCGGTGGCCCCCGTCGCCGAGATCGCCCCGGCCGCCGAGCAGCCGCACCCGTCGGGCGCGGTGCGGCCCGACCCGTACGAGGCGGGGATGAAGGTCCGGCGCGCGGTGCTGGGCGACGCGCACGTCGACCGGGCGACGGCGGCGGCGGACGAGTTCACCGCCGACTTCCAGGAGCTGATCACGCGCTACGCGTGGGGCGAGGTCTGGACCCGGGAGGGGCTGGACCGCAGGACCCGCAGCGCGGTCACCCTCACGGCCCTGGTCGCGGGCGGTCACCTGGACGAACTGGCCTTCCACACCCGGGCAGCCCTCCGCAACGGTCTCACCCCCACGGAGATCCGGGAGATCCTCATCCACGCGGGCGTCTACTGCGGCGTTCCGGCGGCGAACTCCGCCTTCCGGGTCGCCCAGTCGGTGATCCGCGAGGAGACGACCCCCCGCGACTGAGGCGGTGCACTCCGCGCCCCTCCCGGTACCCGGGGCGGCCCGCCGGGGGACGGGCCAGGGCGGCCGCTCCTCGTTCGGGAGGGGGCCGGTCGGGGAAAGATCCGTTCGGGGACGGGGTGCGCCGCGTCGTGCGGGGCCCGGATGGGAGAGGAAGGTCATCCCCGTGAAGCTCACCAAGAAGTCGCACGCCTGCATCCGCCTCGAGAAGGCCGGCCGGACTCTCGTCGTCGATCCCGGCGTCTTCAGCGAGGTCGACGCGGCCGCCGGGGCCGACGCGCTGCTCGTCACGCACGAGCACCCGGACCACTTCAGTGAGGAACGGCTCCGCGTCGCGCTCGACGCCGACCCCGCCGCCGAGGTGTGGTCCCTCCGCAGCGTCGCCGAGCAGCTCTCGGGCGGCTTCCCCGGCCGGGTGCACACCGTCGGCGACGGCGACACCTTCACCGCGGCCGGTTTCGACGTGCAGGTGCACGGCGAACTGCACGCAGTGATCCACCCGGACCTGCCGAGGATCACCAATGTCGGCTACCTCGTGGACGGTTCGGTCTTCCACCCCGGTGACGCGCTCACCGTCCCGGGCGAGCAGGTGGAGACGCTGATGCTCCCCGTGATGGCCCCGTGGAACAAGGTCGCGGAGGTCATCGATTACGTACGCGCGGTCAAGCCGCACCGGGCGATCGACATCCACGACGCCCTGCTCACCGATCTCGCCCGCCCCCTCTACGACGCCCACATCGGGAACCTGGGCGGCGCCGAGCACCGCCGACTCGCCCCGGGGGAGTCCACCGAGCTCTGAGGGCGACCCCGTCCCTCCGCCGGACGGCCGACGGGCCCCGCCCCGCCGCCGGCGTCACCCGCCCGGCCACGGCCGGCCCCGGCGAACGCCCCGGTCCGCCCGTGACCGTCCGACCCCGCGGTTACGCTTGGCGGCATGCGCATCGCCACCTTCAACGTCAATTCGATCACCGCCCGGCTCCCGCGGCTGCTCGCCTGGCTGGAGAGCAGCGGCACGGACGTGCTGTGCATCCAGGAGACCAAGTGCACCGCCGAGCAGTTCCCCGCGGACGCCCTGAAGGAGCTCGGCTACGAGTCCGCGGTCAACGCCGACGGCAGGTGGAACGGCGTGGCGGTGGTCTCCCGGGTGGGCCTGGACGACGTCGTGAAGGGCCTGCCCGGCGGCCCGGAGTACGGCGGCGTGCAGGAGCCGCGCGCGCTGAGCGCCACCTGCGGCCCGGTCCGCGTCTGGTCGGTGTACGTGCCGAACGGCCGGGAGGTCACCCATGAGCACTACGTGTACAAGCTGGCCTGGCTGGAGGCGCTGAAGGCCGCGGTCGCCCAGGACGCGGCGGGGGGCCGCCCGTTCGCGGTGCTCGGCGACTACAACATCGCGCCGACCGACGACGACGTATGGGATCCGGCCTTCTTCGAGGGTATGACCCATGTGACCGAGCCGGAGCGCGCCGCCCTGGCCGGACTGCGCGAGGCGGGCCTCGCCGACGTGGTGCCGCGCCCGCTGAAGTACGACCACCCGTTCACGTACTGGGACTACCGTCAGCTGTGCTTCCCCAAGAACCGGGGGATGCGCATCGACCTGGTGTACGGCAACGAGCCGTTCGCCCGGGCCGTCAAGGACGGCTACGTCGACCGCGAGGAGCGCAAGGGCAAGGGCGCCTCGGACCATGCCCCCGTCGTGGTCGACCTCGATCTCTGACCGATCCCCGGCCCGGGGCCGCGCTCTCCGGCCGGTGCCCGCGCGCCCAGTGGTGCGCCCGTCCACGGGAATGCGAGGCTGATCGATATGAACATCCCTTTCTTGGACAACTGGCGCAAACGGCACGACAGTGCGCGGAGTCAGCCGCTGACGTCCGCCGTCGGGGGCGATCCGGAGGGTGTGGCGGAGCTGCTGTCCGAGTGCGAGCTGCTGCGGGCGCGGGTGGGGCAGCAGGGGCTCGAACTGGACGACAGCCCCGCCTCGTTGGAGGCGCTCGACCAGTTGCCCCCGCGCTGGCGGGACGACCCGGAGGAGCTGCCCTGGCTGGGGAACGACGCGGGGCTGTATCTGGGTACCGTGATCGTCCGCACGGTGCGGGGTGCCGCCTGGCACGTCTGGCCGGGCGGCCACCCCGTCGTGCGGCTCGCCTCCGGGCGTGAGGTCAACGTGGTGGAGGCGGGACTCGACTGGGCGATGCACGGCTCGCCCGAGCTGTCCCAGGTGTACGCGGAGGCCGCCGAGGCCTGACCGGCTCCCGTCCCTTTAGATGGCTATTACCGCTTATGTCCTACTCGGTGCGTGTCGGGACGGGAAGTGCCTTGCCGGGCTGGATAGTTTGCGCTGACCTCGACACCGCCGAGATTGGGGCAGAGCAGCGTATGGCCGTCGATCTGCTGATCGAGTTGAGTGACGTCGACAAGGACCGCGTGTGCGAGGCGCGTTCCCCGGAACCGGGCAGTAGCTCGTAGGGCCGTGCCCGGCTCGGCGTCGGCCGGAGATCACTGCTCGCGCAACGGGACCGACACGTACGAGGGGTCGGTCGCGGGCGAGGAGAAGGTCAGCTGCGCGCCGGACGGGTTGTGCTCGATGTAGAGCGGGTCGACTGTGTCGACGACCAGGGCCAGACGGTGGCCGGCCGGGACGTCGTAGGCGGTGGAGAACAGCTCCAGGTCTACGGGGAACGGCTCGCCCGGCGTCCGGTCGTGGAACGTGTACGGCGCATGGCTGACCAGCTTGCCGAGGCCGAGCGGCCCCACGTCGTAGAGGTACGCGACGAGGGTGCCGCTCTCCTTGGTGCTGGTGACCGTGGTGTGGAGCTTGGCCGTCCCCCTGACCCGCTGCGGGGAACGATGGCGCTCCGACTGCCAGACCGCGGCGAAGCGCCGGGGGAGCAGCGGGATCGAGGCGACCGGGGGCAGTCCCAGGAACTGGTCGACGGTGTTGGAGAGCATCACGATGCCGCCGTTGGCGCCCGAGTCGATGTTCGCGCGGATCCTCTTCGTGCCGTCCAGGGTGATCTTGCGGGCGTCGGCGCCGACCGACTTCCAGTCCGGGTAGGTCTCGTAGGGCCCGCCGGAGCGCGACTTGATGCGCACGGGCGGTTCGCGGTCCACTCCGTTGTCCACGCCCTTGAGATGGTGGTCGAGCCAGCGGCGGGTGCTGGTCCAGGTGTCGTTGGGCAGGCCGAGCAGACCCGTCGCCTCGGCGGTCGCGTGGTCGCCGGGGCGGAACTCCAGCCGCTTGGGCACGGTCAGCCGCTCGTAGAACTCGGCGTACTGGTTCGGCGGGAAGACGCTGTCGCCCCAGGCGTTGCCCAGCATGACGGCCGCGCCGTTCCGATTGATCCGGTCGACGTGGGCGGAGGGGGAGCGCTTCTCCCCCCAGGCGATCATCTCGTCCTCCTTGTCCAGGTGAGAGCCGAGGAAGTCCTCGGTGAACCGGCGGAGCTCGGGGCTGGGGCGGCCGGTGAGGTAGCCGGCGCCGATGAGCAGCCCGGTGGCCTGGAGGTGCTGGGTGCGCCCGCTGTAGATCGAGTCATTGAGATCGGCCCAGCCGCTGAGTGCCGCCACGGCCTTGATCCGGTCGTCGTGGGCGGCGGCGAGGAGACTGATGCCGGCCGCGTACGACATGCCCGCCATGCCCACCCTGGACGGGTCGGCCGGGGTGTTGGCCAGCGCCCAGTCGATCACCTTGCGCGCGTCGGCGATGTCCGGCGGCCCCGCCACCTCGATGTTCCCGCCGGACTGCCAGAAGCCGCGGACGTTGTAGGTGAGCACCACATAGCCGGAGTCGGCGAGCTTCCTGGCCTGCGCGAGGTACTCGACCTGGGGTGTGGCCCAGCTGGTGGGGAGGACGACCACCGGGTACCTGCGGGAGCCGCCGGCGCCGGCCGGGGTGACGACATTGGCCTTGAGGACGGTGCCGCCGTCACCGTGGATGTCGACGAATCGTATACCCGGGGCGGCCGAAACCTCGGTGGCCGCCGCGGGAGTCGCCGGGGCGAGCCCGAAGGCCGCCCCGGCGAGCAGCGCCGCCGACACGGCGCCGGTCGTCGAGGTGCGCAGGGCTTTGTGGGGGTGTCCCATCGCTCACTCCTGAATCGTGCCGGCCGACTCGTGCCGGTCTGAAAGTGACCCGACGGTAACCTCCTGCCCTTACCTCTGGTAACTGGTCAGTAAGTTACGCGAGCGTAACGATTGTTGGACATGACGTCGGTGAGCGCGTGCGGTCGGAACGTCCACTGACGGGGCGTCAGCGCAGTGCGCTCATCGCCCGCCACTCCGTCCAGTCGAGATTCCACGCGCCGTAGCCGTTGTTGACCGCCACGGTGCCCTTGGCGTCGCCGCCGGTGATCTCGAACGGGTCGCCGACCAGGACCTCCGCGTAGACCGCGGCGGCGTCCGCGTCGCTCATGCCCACGCAGCCCGAACTCCGGTTGGCGCTGCCGAAGTGGGCGGCGTTCCAGGGGGCCGCGTGCGCGTACATCCCGGACCAGGTCAGCCGCATCGAGTAGTCGACCATCTTGTCGTAGGCGTCACCGAGGCCGACCGTCTCCGAACGCATGTTGATCGTGCCCTCCTTGGCCATCAGCACCGCCGTGCCGCGCCAGGACGCCTTCTCGCCGCCCGGCGTGCCCGCGGACATGGGCACGTCCTTGACCTGGACGCCGTCGCGGTAGAGTCGCAGCCGGTGGCCGTCGAGGTCGACCTTCACCACCTGCTGCCTGCCCACGGTGAATCCGGTCGTGTAGTCCCGGACGAACCAGCCGCCGTCGGCGCCCGAGTCGACACCGTTCAGCCGGGCGTCGAGCGTCACCTTCGTGCCCGGCTTCCAGTACTCCCTCGGCCGCCAGTCCACCCGGTCCTTGCCGGACCAGTCCCGCATCCAGCCCCACGAGCCCTGGGTGTCGTCCGACGTGGTGACCTTGAGCTGCCGCTCCACGGCGGCCTTGTTCCGCACCGGGTGGTCGAAGACGATCGACAGCGGCTGGGCGACGCCCACGGTGGAGTCCCTGCCGGGCACCAGCGCCAGCTTGTTGACCCTCTCCGCCGCGGCCGTGGCGAACTCCGCCCGGGCCGTGCCGCCTTCTTCGTCCCGCGCCTCGACCGCGTACGCCGTGCCCGGCGCGGCGACCCGGGACGAGGTCCAGCTCCGCCCGTCGGCGGACACCGTGCCGTCGAGCTTCTCACCGCCGGAGCCGGTGACCGTCACGCGGTCCAACCGCCCCGACTCCAGCGTCACCCGCACGGGTTCACCCGGTTCGGCCTGCTCGCCCCGCGGACTCACCGTGATGCTCGTCCGGGACCGGCCCTTGCCGTCCGCCTCCGATTCCTCCGGGGCGGCGCCGGAACAGCCGGCCAGCGCCACCGCCAGGGCCACGGCGCCGGCGGTCGCGGCCGCCCGCCGGCCCCGGTGGTGACGCGACCGGACGAGCGGGGCGCTCGGGTGCGGGTGGACGCGGCTGCGGCTCAACTCAAAAACCTCCGTGACGATCTCTCTTCCCGGTAGAGAGCAACGAGCGGGCGCGCCGGTTGCGTACATAAGGGGATTTCCGTCCCCCCTGGGTGTGACATGTCCGGCAGTGCGCCGGTTCTGCACCCTGGCGGTTCGGCACACACCGGTACACCGTGGTGGTGTACGGCCCGCGCCCGCTGACCCGCGAACGGAGAAGACTTGACACCCTTCGTGCTCCCGCACACGCTCCTCGGCGACGGCCCGCACCGGGTCGTCGCCGTCCACGGCTGGCTCGCGGACCGCGACGCCTACGCCACCGTGCGCCCCGACCTGGACCTGGAGTCGTTCACCTACGCCGTCGTCGACCTGCGCGGCTACGGCGAGGCCATGGACACACCGGGCGGTTACACCACGACCGAGGGCGCCGCCGACGTCCTCGCCCTCGCCGGACGCCTCGGCTGGGACCGCTTCTCGCTCGTCGGGCACTCCATGGGCGGGGCCGTGGCGCAGCGCGCCGCCGCCCTCGCGCCGGACCGGGTACGGCGGATCGTCGGCATCTCCCCGGTCCCGGCCAACGGGCTGCCGATGCCCCCCGAGCAGTGGGGGCTCTTCGCCGACGCCGCCGAACGCCCGGAGAACCGCCGGGCCATCATCGACCTCACCACCGGCTCGGTGCGGCCCGCCGCCTGGCTGGACCGCATGGTCCGCCGTTCCGTGGAGCGCAGCGATCCCAAGGCCTTCCGCGTCTGGCTGGACTCATGGGCCGTCGAGGACTTCCACACCGAGGTGGACGGCTCCGCCGTCCCCGCGCTCGCCGTCACCGGTGCCCTCGACCCGGCCGTCAACGCCCGGCTGATGCGGGACACCTGGATGCGCTCGTTCCCGCACGGCGAACTCGCCGAACTGGCCCACGCCGGGCACTACGCCATGGACGAGACGCCGCTGCAACTGATCCGGATCGTCGAGGACTTCCTCCGGGCCGACGCATGAGCACCGCGCCCGTCCCGGACGTCTTCGACCCGCGCCAGTACGCGTCCGGGCTGCCGCACGCCGCCTTCCGCGAGCTGCGCGACCGTCACCCCGTCTCCTGGCAGGACGAGTACGAGGTGCTGGGCTGGCCCCCGGGGCCCGGCTTCTGGGCCGTCGCCCGGCACGCCGACGTCGTGCACGTCCTCAAGGAGCCCCGGACGTACTCGTCCTGGACCGGCGCCACCCAGATCCGCGACCCCGATCCGGCCGATCTGCCCTTCATCCGCCGCATGATGCTCAACCAGGACCCGTGCCCCCGCCGCACGGCCGGACCGGGGCCGGTCGCCGGCGCGGCGGGGGAGGGCCGTCCCGACCACGGCCGGCTGCGGCGGCTCGTCAGCCGGGCCTTCACCCCCGGCCGGGTCGACCGCTTCACCTCCGCCGCCCGCACCCGGGCCCGGGAACTGCTGGGCGCGGCCCGCGCGGCCGGCCCCGTCGTCGACCTCGTCACAGCCGTCACCGACGACTACGCCCTCCTCAACCTCGCGGATCTGCTGGGCGTCCCGGAGGGCGACCGGGGGCTGCTGCTGACGTGGACGGAGCGCGTCATCGGCTACCAGGACCCGGACGAGCCGCCCGTACTCGACGCGGACGGCAGACCCGTCGACCCGCGCTCGCCCGCGATGCTCAAGGAGATGTTCGACTACGCCCGCGAACTCGCGGCGTACAAGCGCCGCAAGCCCGGTGACGACGTCATGACCGCGCTCGCCACAGGCGGACTCCACGACGGCGAGCTGGAGATGTTCTTCTTCCTGCTGACCGTCGCCGGCAACGACACCGTCCGCAGCGCCGCGCCCGGTGGCTTCCTCGCCCTCGCCGAACACCCGGACCAGCAGCGGCGCCTCCGCTCCGGCGAGGCGGCACCGGACACCGCGGTCGAGGAACTGCTGCGCTGGCACCCGCCCGTGCTCTCGTTCCGCCGCACGGCGACCCACGACACGACCCTCGCCGGCCAGGACGTCCGCGCCGGCGACAAGGTCGTCGTCCTCCACGCCTCGGCCAACTACGACGACCGCGTCTTCGGATCCCCCTACAGCCTGGACCTGACCCGCACCCCCAACCCCCACGTCTCCTTCGGCGACGGCCCGCACGTCTGCCTCGGCGCCCACTTCGCGCGCCTCCAGCTCCGGGTGCTGCACGAGGAGGCGAGGGCCCTGCTGCCGCCCTACGCCACGGCCGGGGTGCCCCGGCGGCTGGTGTCCAACTTCATCAACGGGCTGAAGTCGCTGCCGCTGGCCCTGGCGGGTACCCAGGGGTGACGCGGGGCCACGGGCTCACCCCCGCCCGCGCCGAACCGCGGCGCCCGCCGGTACGGCATCGGACGTCCGCCCGGGCGGGCAGAACTTGCCCTACTGGCTCTTCGCCCGGTGGGACCTGCGCGACGGCGACGGCGACGGCGATGGCGCCGGAGCGGGGTCCGGCGCGGCCGCAGGGGCCGGGGACTGGGCCGCACGGGTCACATCGGCGACCAGCTCGACGACATCCGGACCGTACGCCTGGGTGTTGACGACCTTCAGCAGCAGGACGAAGGAGTTCGCGCCGTGCTTGCGGGCGAGCTTCTCGTGGTGCCGGGCCAGATAGCGGGTCGCCGCCTGGTTGGTGATGGCGCGCTGGCCGCAGAAGAGGAACACCGGCCGGCCGCCCTCACCCGCGGTCAGCCGGGCGAGGAGCACGTACTCGGTGGTGCCCGACTCCAGCCGGTGGCACTCGGAACCGATCCGGAAGGCACCGCGGTCCGGCCCCGCCTCCATGTCCGTGTTGACCTTCACCCCGGGCAGCAGACTGCTCAGATGGGCGGCCATCCGGCGGTTGGAGCCCGGCCCCCCGACGCAGAACTCGGTGCGCTCGCCGAAACCCTGCTGGGCGACGTCGTGCTGGAGTATCTGAGCGTTCGCCCCGCAGTCCTTGATGAGCGCGGAGAGCTCCAGCAGCGCGAACACGTCGAAGCGGTGCACGGCGCCGTCCGAGCCGGCGTCGCGGTTGACCACGAGCAGGCACTCGGAGTTCCCGGGAAGACCGAAGAAGGCCTGCTTGCGCCGGAGCTTGCGGCGCCACAGGTAGGTCCGGACCGTCCAGCCGAGGAAGGCGCTGACGCCGGCGGCCACGACTCCGAGCACGATGTTGCGCAGGTCTTCATTCATGGGCGCGCATGCTAGCGGTCCGGGCGGAACAATGTTCGATGTGGTCCGAAGCAGTCCCGATGTGGTCCTGATGTGTTCCTGACGGCGAGCGCGTGGTGACGTTACGCTGCGCGGACGTCCGCCGGATGGAGGTACGCATGCGTCGCAGAGTCGTCCGTCACGCTCCGGTCACCGTCGCCGTCGCCCTGGCCGTGCTCACGGCCGGTGCGGCCGCACCGCCGACGCAGCAGGCACTAGACCGGGCGCCCACACCGGTGAAGGAGCCCGTGGCCGCCGGCTACGGGGGCGCGGTCGCGAGCGTCGACCCGGACGCGTCCGCGGTCGGCGTCGAGGTGCTCAGACGCGGCGGGAACGCCGTGGACGCGGCCGTCGCCACGGCCGCGGCGCTCGGGGTCACCGAGCCGTACTCGGCCGGCATCGGCGGTGGCGGCTACTTCGTCCACTACGACGCCGAGCAGCGCAGGGTCCACACCATCGACGGGCGCGAGACCGCACCGCGTTCGGCGGACGCCGCCCTGTTCCAGGAGAACGGCAAGCCCATCCCGTTCGAGGAGGGCGTCACCAGTGGTCTCGGCGTCGGCACCCCCGGCACACCCGCGACCTGGGACGCGGCGCTCGCCGCCTGGGGCAGCCGCCCGCTCGCGCAGTTGCTGAAGCCCGCGGAGCGGCTGGCGAGGAAAGGCTTCGTCGTCGACGAGACCTTCCGCAGCCAGACGCGGGCGAACGAGGCCCGGTTCCGGGACTTCCCGGCCAGCGCCGAGCTGTTCCTGCCCGGCGGCCGGCTGCCGGAGCCGGGCTCGGTCTTCAAGAACCCCGATCTCGCCCGTACCTACGCGGAGATCGGCCGCAAGGGCACCGGAGTCCTCTACCGGGGCGCCGTCGCCCGCGACATCGTCGACACCGTGCGTGCCCCGGAGGTGCGCGAGGGCGCCACCCGCGTCGTACGGCCCGGTGACCTCACCCTGCGCGACCTCGCCTCGTACGAGACGGTGCGCAGGTACCCGACGAGGGTGTCGTACCGGGGGCTCGACGTCTACGGCATGGCCCCCTCGTCGTCCGGCGGCACCGGCGTCGGCGAAGCGCTCAACATCCTGGAGGGCACCGACCTCTCCGGCCTGTCCGAGGCGAAGTACCTGCACCGCTTCATCGAGTCGAGCCGGATCGCCTTCGCCGACCGGGGGCGCTGGGTCGGCGACCCGGCGTTCGAGGACGTCCCGGTGCGCGAGCTGCTCTCCCAGCGGTACGCCGACAGCCGGGCCTGCCTCGTCCGCGACGACGCCGTCCTCACCAGCCCGCTCGCGCCCGGCGACCCGCGCGACCCGAGGCCGTGCGCGTCCGGGGGCAGGGCAGCGCCGACGACGTACGAGGGCGAGAACACCACCCATCTCACCGTCGCCGACAGGTGGGGCAACGTCGTCGCCTACACCCTGACGATCGAGTCGACCGGCGGCAGCGGTATCACCGTGCCCGGCCGGGGCTTCCTCCTGAACAACGAGCTGACGGACTTCTCCTTCGCCCCCGCCGATCCGGCCGTCCACGACCCGAACCTCCCCGGCCCCGGCAAGCGGCCGCGGTCCTCGATGTCCCCGACGATCGTCCTGGACGAGCGCGCCCGTCCCGTGCTGGCCCTCGGCTCCCCGGGCGGCGCGACGATCATCACCACCGTCCTGCAGACGCTCACCGGCGTCGTCGATCGCGGTCTGCCCCTGGTCGACGCGATCGCCGCGCCGCGCGCCAGCCAGCGCAACCAGCCCACCACCGAACTCGAACCCGGGCTGTGGAACAGCCCGCTCAGGTCCGAGCTCCAGGCCCTGGGCCACGCCTTCCGCCAGAACCCGGAGATCGGCGCCGTGACCGGGGTGCAGCGGCTTCCGGACGGCCGCTGGCTGGCCGCGGCGGAGAGGGAACGCCGGGGCGGCGGCTCGGCGATGGTCGTCCGCCCGTCGGGCACCCCGTAGATCCGCCCGTCGGGCACCCCGCAGAGCGGTGCCCAGCGAGTGACCCCGGCGCCGGTGCCGGGGTCACTCTCACGGGCGGCCCCGGTGGCGCGCCGCCGCCCTCCCGCTGCTTGCTGGTAGGGACAGAAAGCGAGCAGCCCATGGAGCCGAACCGGGAGCGACTGCGCACCCCCCGCGCCGCGGGACTGGCCGGGATCGTGTTCGCGGTGCTGCTGGCCGCCGCGATCGTGCTGATGCGGCTGGCGATCCCCGAGGGCGCCGCCGGCACGGGTGGCGACGCCCTGAGCCCCGACCGCCGGCGCGCCGTGCGCACGGCCCTGGAACTGGTCCCGTTCGCCGGGATCTTCTTCCTGTGGTTCATGGGCGCCCTGCGCGCCCAGGTCGGGGAGCGGGAGGACAAGTTCGTCGCGACGGTGTTCCTCGGCAGCGGTCTGGTGTTCGTGGCGACGATGTTCGGTGCCGCGTCGGCCGCGGGCAGCATCCTCGACGACCAGCAGCCCTCGGATTTCGGACGCAACTTCGCCTACACGCTGCTGACCACCTACTCGATGCGGATGGCCGCCGTCTTCATCTTCGCGACCTCGACCATCGGCCACCGGCTCGGCATGATCCCCCGCCCGATGGTCCTCATCGGGTACGCGGCCGGCCTGGTGCTGCTGTTCGCGGGGCCCGGCTTCCCGTGGTCGGAACTGGTCTTCCCGGTCTGGTCCGTGCTGATCAGCGTCCATCTGCTCCGGGTCCGGATGAGATCCCGGCCGCAGCCGGCGGACGTGGCCTGAACCCGTCGCGTCCGGCCGCCCCGGCCTTCCGACGCGCGGCCCGGTCCGGCCCGCCCCGGGGCCACCCCGGACCGCCTGCCCGGTCCGGCGCGCCCGGTCCGTCCGGGACCCCGCTCCGCCTCCGCCCGCTCACTCGTTCGGCGCGCCACGGCGAGCGGTACCGCGTCGGCGCTCGCATGCTGGTCCCGGGGGAGTGACGAGGCACGGGAAGGGCTGATCCGTGGTGAGAGTTGTTGTCGATCTCAACCGGTGCCAGGGGTACGCGCAGTGTGCCTTCCTCGCTCCGGACGTCTTCGAGATGCACGGCGAGGAAGCGCTGCTGTACAAGCCCCGGCCTGACGAGGCGCAACGGGACGACGTGGTCCGGGCCGTGACGGCCTGCCCCGTCCAGGCCATCCTCCTGGACCGGTCCGACGAGACCGTGACCGCCGGGGAGGCGTCCGATGCCCGCTGACGGATACCTCGAACGCCTCAAGCGCGAGGGGCGCATCGTCGTCGTCGGCGCGTCCCTCGCCGGCCTCAGGGCGGCCGAGACCCTGCGGGACGAGGGCTTCGCCGGCACCCTGACGATGGTCGGCGACGAGCCCTACGAGCCGTACGACCGCCCCCCGCTGTCCAAGGGCGTTCTGCTCAGCAGGACCACGGCGGACCACACCGCGCTGCCCCGGCGCCGGGCCCTCGACGCCGACTGGCGGCTCGGAGTCGCCGCCACCGGACTCGACATGGCGGCCAAGCGCGTACGGCTGGCCGACGGCGAGGAGCTGGAGTACGACCGGCTGCTGATCGCCACCGGGGTCCGCGCCCGGCCGTGGCCGCACGAACGCGAGGCCGAGCTCGACGGGGTCTTCGTCCTGCGGACCCGCGACGACGCGACCGCGCTGCAGAAGCGGCTCGCGGACGGGCCCCGCCGGGTCTTCGTCATCGGTGCGGGTTTCACCGGATCGGAGATCGCCTCCGCCTGCCGTGAGCGGGAGATCGCGGTGACCGTCGCCGAACGCGGTGCCGCGCCTCTCGTGGGCGCGCTCGGCGGGGTCGTGGGCGAGGTGGCCGCACAGCTCCAGCGCGAGCACGGGGTGGACCTGCGCACGGGCGTGATGGTGACCGGGCTGGAGGACGACTCGGCGGGGCGGGTGCGCGCCGCCCATCTCTCCGACGGCTCCTCCGTCGAGACCGACGTCGTGGTCGTCTCGCTCGGCGCGACGCGCAACACGGAGTGGCTCGCCGGATCGGGGCTCGGAGCGGGCCCCCGGGGCATCGCCTGCGACGCCGGCTGCCGGGCGTTCGACATCCGGGGCATCGTCACCGACGACATCTTCGTCGCCGGTGACGTGGCGCGGTCGCCGCACCCGCTGTTCGGGTACCAGTTCCTGTCCCTGGAGCACTGGGGCAACGCCGTCAGCCAGGCCGAGACCGCTGCGCACAACATGCTCTGCGAGAGCGTCGACCGCCGTCCCCACATGTGGGTCCCGGCCTTCTGGTCCTCCCAGTTCGGTGTGAACATCAAGTCGGTGGGCGTGCCGTCCATGGGCACGGAGCTCCTGATCTCCCAGGGGTCGCTGGCCGAACGCAGGTTCGTCGGGGTGTACGGCTACCAGGACCGGGTCATCGGCGCCGTCACGTTCGACCAGGCGCGCTGGCTGCCGTTCTACGAGCATCTGATCGAGACGACGGCGCCCTTCCCGCCGCCGTTCCCGACGGTGGACCGCCGCCCCGAGGGAGCACGGCCGGTTCCGGCCGACTTCCCGGACCCGTCGGTGCCCACCCACGGCCCCACCGTCACCCTCAGCGGCTATTCGCCGGCCGACCGGCGCATGACCTTCACCCCCGGCCGGCACTGACGCCGCGAGCGAGCACAAGGACCCGACATGACCCAAGGAAGCCTCCTGCGGCAGGTCCTCGAGTACGAGAACCGCCACGACCCGTACCCCCTGTACGCGGAGCTCCGGAAGACGCCGGTGCTCGACGACGGCGACGGCGCGTACGTCGTCAGCACCTACCACGAGATCCTGAGCCTCCTGCACGACCCCCGGGTCAGCTCCGACGCCCGCAACATGACCCAGGCCGCCGGTCCCGACCTGCAGCAGCAGGAGGAGGAGACAGCCCTGCCGCCCAGCTTCATCCGGCTCGACCCCCCGGAGCACGACCGGCTGCGCCGCATGACCAACACCTCCTTCGGGCCGCCCCACGAGCCGCGCCGGGTCCACGAGATGCGCGGCGAACTCGGCGGGATCGTCTCGGACCTCATCGCCGGCATCGGCGGCACGGACCGTATCGACCTGGTCGAGCAGTTCTCGTACCCGTTCCCCGTGACCGTGATCTGCCGGCTGCTCGGTGTCCCGCGCGAGGACGAGTCGCGCTTCCACGGCTGGGCCGACACCCTGGCGGCCAGCCTGGACCCGATGCCCGGGGAGGACCCGACCGAGCGGAACAGGATCGCTGCGAAGGCCCGTACGGAGCTGGGCATGTATCTGGCCGGGCTGATCGAGGAACGGCGCAAGAACCCGCAGCGGGACATGCTGTCCGAACTGGCCACCCTCAAGGGGCCGGACGGTTCGATGACGACGATGGAACTGCTCAGCACCGCCGCGCTGCTGCTGATCGCCGGTCACGAGACGACGGTGAACCTGATCACCAACGGCATGCTGACGCTGCTGCGGAACCCGGACGTGCTCGACCGGTTGCGGGAGGACCCGGGCCTGTCCGTCCCGATCGTGGAGGAACTCCTGCGCTTCGAACCGCCGGTGCAGCTGGTGCCGAACCGCACGACCCTCGCGGACATCGGGATCGCCGGGGTCACCATCCCGAAGGGCGCCTCGCTGTGGCTGGTGGTGGCGGCGGGCAATCGCGACCCGCTGCGCTTCGAGGACCCCGACCGTTTCGATCCGGACCGCAAGGACATCGAGCACCTGGGCTTCGGCAGCGGCATCCACAGCTGCTTCGGCGCGCCCCTCGCCCGGCAGGAGGCGCAGCTCGCGCTGAGCGAACTCGCCCGCAGGCTGGTCAACCCCCGGCTGCTGGAGGACCCGCCCGAGTACCGCCAGAACGCGGTGCTGCGCGGTCCCCGCCATCTGCCGATCGCGTGCGACGACATCAGGCCGTGAGGCGGTCCGGTTCGGGGCGCGCAGTGACGCCCGTCGTGGCCCGGGCCCTCGCCGGCGTGCGCGAGGGCCCGGACCACGACGGGACCGGGGGCGCGTCCGGCGTCCGGTGAGGCAGCTGCCCCGATCTCCGTCGCACCAAATACCCTACCGGTTGCACTGGTATTAGAATGACGCCATGGTTCGTACGCCCCTCACCCCCGCAGAGCGCGAACGCGGCGAGCGCCTCGGGCGGTTGCTGCGCGAGGCCCGCGGCCCGCGGAGCATGGTGGAGATCGCCGCGACCGCGGGAATCTCCGCCGAGACGCTGCGCAAGATCGAGACGGGCCGCGCCCCGACCCCCGCGTTCTTCACCGTGGCGGCCCTGGCCGGCGCCCTCGGACTGTCCATGGACGACCTCGTGACGCGCTGCGCGCTCGCCCCCGTGTGAGGAGCCCCCCGTGTGAGGACCCTCGCCCCCGTGTGAGGGACCGGCGGGCCCGCGGCCCGCGAGCTCTCGGCAAGGGCCCCGGCGGCGGCCCGCCCTGATCGCCGCCGATCCGTTCGCAGGGGGTCCGTTCCCCGCCGGTCCGCGATTCCCCGACGGTGCTCCTGGGCGTAGTCTCGCGCCCGTGGACCTCCAGCAGCTCGACCGCGCGAAGTACATCAGCCTCACGACCTTCCGGAAGGACGGCACGGGCGTCGCCACGCCCGTGTGGTTCGCCGTCGAGGACGGTGAACTGTACGTCTGGACCCGCTCCGACTCGTGGAAGGTCAAGCGCCTGCGTCGGGACGCCCGGGTCGTGGTGGCCGCGTGCGACGTGCGCGGCAGGGTCGAGGAAGGCGCCGAGACCGTG
The DNA here is from genome assembly GCF_027460265.1 of Streptomyces sp. WMMC940. NCBI lineage: Bacteria > Bacillati > Actinomycetota > Actinomycetes > Kitasatosporales > Streptomycetaceae > Streptomyces > Streptomyces sp. WMMC940. The sequence continues at coordinate 1,175,619 of NZ_JAPZBC010000001.1, read as the reverse complement.
GAGGGCGCGGCGCGGCTGCTCGACGGCGCCGACCTCAGGAAGGTCAGGAAGCTGCTGAGCCGCAAGTACACCTGGCAGTTCTGGCTCGTGGACGTGCCCGCCGCGGTCGTACGGCTGGGGAAGCGGCCGCACACCGGTATCGCGGTGACGCTCCGGACACGTTGAGCGATCCGCACCGTCCGCGAAAACTGCGCGTAGCCGTCCCGTAACACGACTGGGGTCGAATGCCTGCGAACCCGAGGCGGAGGGCGGGCAGGCAATGGCGGAGCATCAACTCCCCCACCAGGTGGGCGACTTCGCGCGCTACTTCAGGACGGTGACGGGGCGGCTCGACGCGGAGAGCGGCTGGTGCGGGGTCTTCTGGCGCCGCGACCCCGACGGGCTGACGGCGTGTCTGCGGGGCGCGGAGGTCCCGCCGTGGGACGTGGTGGAGTCGCTCCTCCACGATCTCGCGGCGGACGACGAGGAGATGCTGCACGCCCGTGGCCTGCACGCCGCCGCGGCGACCGCGCACGACCGCCGCCCGGGTGGCGGCGAAGCACTCCGGGAGCGGCTGGAACTGATGCGCCGCGAACAGGCCCACGCGGCCGAGCGCGGCCGAGAGCTGCTGCGCCGGCTGTCCTCCGTCCCCGAGGGCAGCCCCGCGTACCGGGACCTCGCCCACGATCTCTCCTGGGCCAACGACGACCACACCCGGGCGACCTCGCGCTGCGCCGAACTCGCCACCCGCATCGCCGCGCTCGCGCAGCCTCCGGGACCCCCCTCGGGTCGGGCACCGTACGACCTGGGCCGGGCCCCGGTGCCCGGCTCCCGCGATCCGGCAGCATCTGCCCGGGTGTTCGGCGCGAACCCCTCGGCACCGGACCCCGGCCCTGACGCGGCCCGGAGCGCGGTACCGACCGCGGAACCGGGCGCCGCGGAGGGTGGGTCGCGGCCGTGGGCCGGACACCTCCGAGGCCCGGCGCCGCTCGGAACACAGGCCCCTGCCGGGGCGGGGGGCGCGGACGGCGGCGCTGCCGGGCGGGATTCGGGTGGGACGTCGTCCGGGGCCGGTGGTACCGGGGCGTGGGCGCGTCCCGTGGCGGACGCCGGTGCGGCGGAGGGTTGGGGGAGAGTGCCTTCCTCACCCGGTACTCAGGGTGGCCGGGACGCATCCGGGGAGAGCGTCGACGAGGCGCCGCAGGCCCCCGGAGGAGGCGCGCCCGATGCCGGACGTGCCCCCGGGCGCGAGGCGCGCCGAGGGGGCAGACGGCGACCGCGCGGGGCCCGGTACGCCTGGCTGGACGAGGAGGCGGAGGAGGCCGGGGCCGAACCCGTGCCCGGCCTGCCGGAGCAGCCCGTCACCGCGGTGCGGCCGCGCGGAGCGCGGTTCCGCGGGGCTGCGGACGCGGAACCGGCCGCTCCGGCCGGCCGGAAGGCGACCGCGCCCGCCGGCGAGGAGGACCGCCGCGCCGCGCTGGCGACCGTCGCCACGCTGGGGCGGCTGCGTGCCGCCGGCCGGGGCGGGGAGGCCCACGTCCTGTTGTGCGAGGCGGCGTCGGGGCCCGCGGCCCGGCTGCCGTTGCTCGCCGCCGAGCTGCACCGCTGCGGGCTCGGCGCCGACTGGCCCACTCTCCTCTGGGAGGTGGCCTCGCTGCCGCCGGAGCGGCTGGCCGAGGCCGCCGGCGCCCTCGCCGGGGCGGGCCGCGACGAGGACTGCGGCCGGCTGCTGCGCCAGGGCGTCGCCCGCCCGGCCGGCGAGATCGCCGACGCCGTCCTCGCGCTCGGCGACGCGGGCGGCCGCCGCGAGGCGGACGCGCTGCTCGCGGCCTTCCTCCGGGTCCGCACCCCGGAGGAAGGCGCGCGGATCGCCGCCGCCGACCCCCACCGCCTCGTCCCGCAACTGCTCTCCGCCGCCCGTGCGGTGTCGCCCGGCCGCGAGCGCGATCTGGTGCATGCGCTGCGCGTTGCCGGTCTGCTGAGTGCCTGAAAAAGTACGGTATACGCTGTATGTCGACCGCTCGGGTGCGAAACATGATCGACACTGCGGGTTGACGACGATGGTCTTGCCCCAGTGTGTGGCGGGGCTTAGGTTCTCCTCCTACGCATCGCGTCTACGTGCGTAGAGGCTCTGACGTCTTGTCGAAGGAGCAGCTCATGACCAACGTCGTACGCGCCGCACTCGTCCAGGCCACCTGGACCGGCGACACCGAATCCATGATCGCCAAGCATGAGGAGCACGCCCGTGAGGCGGCCCGGCAGGGCGCCAAGGTCATCGGGTTCCAGGAGGTCTTCAACGCCCCGTACTTCTGCCAGGTGCAGGAGCCCGAGCACTACCGCTGGGCGGAGCCCGTCCCGGACGGCCCCACGGTGCAGCGCATGCGGGACCTCGCCCGCGAGACCGGGATGGTGGTCGTCGTCCCCGTCTTCGAGGTCGAGGATTCCGGCTTCTACTACAACACCGCCGCGGTGATCGACGCCGACGGCGGCTATCTCGGCAAGTACCGCAAGCACCACATCCCCCAGGTCAAGGGATTCTGGGAGAAGTACTACTTCAGGCCCGGAAACGCCGGCTGGCCGGTCTTCGACACCGCCGTCGGCAGGGTCGGCGTCTACATCTGCTACGACCGCCACTTCCCGGAAGGCTGGCGTCAACTGGGTCTCGGTGGAGCCCAGTTGGTCTACAACCCGTCGGCCACCTCCCGGGGGCTCTCCGCGTACCTCTGGCAGCTGGAGCAGCCCGCGGCTGCCGTCGCCAACGAGTACTTCATCGCCGCCATCAACCGGGTCGGCCAGGAGGAGTACGGCGACAACGACTTCTACGGCACGAGCTACTTCGTCGACCCGCGCGGCCAGTTCGTCGGCGACGTCGCCAGCGACAAGGAGGAGGAACTGATCGTCAGGGACCTCGACTTCGACCTGATCGACGAAGTGCGGCAGCAGTGGGCCTTCTACCGCGACCGCCGGCCGGACGCGTACGAGGGGCTGGTCCGGCCGTGAGCGACCTGTACGAGCGGCACCGCGCCGTCATCCCCGACTGGGCCGCGCTGTACTACCGGCGGCCCATGGAGATCACCCACGGCGAGGGCCGGCACGTCTGGGACGCGGACGGCAACCGCTACCTGGACTTCTTCGGCGGCATCCTCACCACCATGACCGCCCACGCCCTCCCCGAGGTCACCAAGGCCGTCAGCGAGCAGGCCGGGCGGATCATCCACTCCTCGACGCTCTACCTCAACCGCCCCATGGTGGAGCTGGCCGAGCGCATCGCCGCCCTGTCCGGCATCCCCGACGCCCGGGTCTTCTTCACCACCTCCGGCACCGAGGCCAACGACACCGCACTGCTGCTGGCCACCGCGTACCGCAGGTCCGGCCAGATCCTGGCCATGCGCAACAGCTACCACGGCCGTTCCTTCTCGGCCGTCTCCGTCACCGGCAACCGCTCGTGGTCGCCGACGACGCTCTCCCCGGTGCAGACCCTGTACGTGCACGGGGGCGTGCGCACCCGCGGTCCCTACGCGGGGCTCTCCGACGCGCAGTTCGTCGAAGCGTGCGTCGCCGACCTGGAGGACCTGCTCGGCCACACCCACGACGTGGCCGCGCTGATCGCCGAGCCGATCCAGGGCGTCGGCGGCTTCACCTCCCCGCCGGACGGGCTGTACGCCGCGTTCCGCGAGGTCCTCGACCGGCACGGGATCCTGTGGATCGCCGACGAGGTGCAGACCGGTTGGGGCAGGACCGGGGAACACTTCTGGGGCTGGCAGGCACACGCGGAGAACGGCCCGCCGGACGTCCTCACCTTCGCCAAGGGCATCGGCAACGGCATGTCGCTGGGCGGTGTGGTGGCCCGGGCCGAGGTGATGAACTGCATCGACGCCAACTCCATCTCCACGTTCGGGGGTTCACCCGTCACCGCGGCCGCGGGCCTGGCGAACCTCTCGTACCTGCTGGAGCACGATCTGCAGGGCAACGCGCGGCGCGTCGGCGGACTGCTCATCGAACGGCTCCGCGCCATCACCGCCGGCGTACCCGCCGTGCGCGAGGTGCGTGGACGCGGACTGATGATCGGCATCGAACTGGTCAAGGCCGGCACCGACGAGGCGTCCCCGGAGGCGGCCGCCGCCGCGCTCGAAGCGGCGCGCGAAGGCGGACTGCTCATCGGCAAGGGCGGCGCCCACAACACCAGCGTGCTGCGGATCGCGCCGCCGATGTCCCTCACCGTCGCCGAGGCGGAGGAAGGCGCCTCGATCCTCGAACGCACCCTGCGCAGCCTCTAGTCCACGCGAGGGGAAGACCATGAGCAACCGCACACTGATCCGCGGCGGACTCGTCCTCACGGCCGCCGACGAGACCCACGCCGATGTCCTGGTCGAGGACGGCCGCGTCGCCGCGCTCGCGGCCCACGGGTCCACCGCCGCCGAGAGCTGGACCGCCGACCGCACCGTCGACGCCACCGGGAAGTACGTCATCCCGGGCGGGGTCGACGCGCACACCCACATGGAGCTGCCGTTCGGCGGCACCTTCGCGTCCGACACCTTCGAGACCGGTACCCGGGCCGCCGCCTGGGGCGGCACCACCACCATCGTGGACTTCGCCGTCCAGGCCAAGGGCCAGACCCTGCGCGAGGGACTCGACGCCTGGTACGCCAAGGCCGACGGCAACTGCGCGATCGACTACGGCTTCCACATGATCCTCTCCGACGTCGACGAGTCGTCGCTGAAGGAGATGGACCTGCTCGTCGAGGAGGGCGTCACCTCCTTCAAGCTGTTCATGGCCTACCCCGGCGTCTTCTACAGCGACGACGGGCAGATCCTGCGCGCCATGCAGCGCGGCACCGCCAACGGCGGGCTGATCATGATGCACGCGGAGAACGGCATCGCGATCGACGTCCTCGTCGAACAGGCCCTGGCCCGCGGCGAGACCGACCCCCGCCACCACGGCGAGGTCCGCAAGGTGCTGCTGGAGGCCGAGGCCACGCACCGGGCCGTCCAGCTCGCCCGGGTCGCCGGCGCGCCGCTGTACGTCGTCCACGTCTCCGCCGAGGAGGCCGTGGCCGAACTCGCCGCCGCCCGGGACAAGGGCCTGCCGGTCTTCGGCGAGACCTGCCCGCAGTACCTGTTCCTGTCCACCGACAACCTCGCCGAACCGGACTTCGAGGGCGCCAAGTACGTCTGCAGCACTCCACTGCGGCCGAAGGAGCACCAGGCCGCGCTCTGGCGCGGGCTGCGGACCGACGACCTCCAGGTGGTCTCCACCGACCACTGCCCGTTCTGCTTCTCCGGGCAGAAGGACCTCGGCCGCGGCGACTTCTCCAAGATCCCCAACGGGCTGCCGGGCGTGGAGAACCGGATGGACCTGCTGCACCAGGCGGTCCTCGACGGCCATATCTCACGGCGCCGCTGGATCGAGATCGCCTGCGCCGCGCCCGCCCGGATGTTCGGCCTCTACCCGAAGAAGGGCACCATCGCGCCGGGCGCCGACGCCGACATCGTCGTGTACGACCCGCACGCGGAGCAGGTCATCTCGGCCGGGACCCACCACATGAACGTCGACTACTCGGCCTACGAGGGCAAGCGGATCACCGGCCGGGTCGAGACCGTGCTCTCGCGGGGCGAACTCGTCATCGAGCGGCGGGAGTTCGTCGGACGGGCCGGCCACGGCGCGTTCACCCCCCGCTCGACCTGCCAGTACCTGAACTAGCGGAACCCGACCCAGGAGGTCCCGGTGGACTTCGGACTCGTCCTGCAGACGGACCCGCCCGCTTCGGCGGTCGTCGGTCTGATGCGGCGCGCGGAACGCAACGGCTTCCGCTACGGCTGGACGTTCGACTCGGCGGTGTTGTGGCAGGAGCCGTTCGTCGTCTACAGCCAGATCCTGGAACACACACAGAAGATGCACGTGGGCCCGATGGTCACCAACCCCGGGACCCGGACCTGGGAGGTGACGGCCTCCACCTTCGCCACCCTGAACGACATGTTCGGCAACCGCACCGTCTGCGGCATCGGCCGCGGTGACTCCGCGATGCGGGTGGCCGGCCGCAAGCCCAACACCCTGGCCCGGCTGGGCGAGGCGATCGACGTCATCCGCGACCTCGCCGAGGGGCGCGAGGCGGTCGTCGACGGGCAGCCCGTACGCATCCCGTGGGTGCGGGACGGCCGGCTGCCCGTGTGGATGGCGGCGTACGGGCCGAAGGCGCTCGCCCTCGCCGGACAGAAGGCCGACGGCTTCATCCTCCAGCTCGCCGACCTCTACCTCACCGAGTGGATGGTCAAGGCGGTACGGGAGGCGGCCGTCGACGCCGGCCGCGACCCGGACGCGATCACCGTCTGCGTGGCCGCCCCGGCGTACGTGGGCGACGACCTCCAACACGCCCGCGACCAGTGCCGCTGGTTCGGCGGGATGGTCGGCAACCACGTCGCCGATCTGGTCTCGCGCTACGGGGAGCACTCGGACATGGTGCCGGAGGCCCTGACCGCGTACATCAAGGAGCGGCAGGGATACGACTACAGCCACCACGGCCGGGCCGGGAACCCGTCCACGGACTTCGTGCCCGACGAGATCGTCGACCGGTTCTGCCTCCTCGGCCCCGCGGAGGCACACATCGAGAAGCTGAGGCATCTGAGGGACCTGGGCGTCGACCAGTTCGCCGTCTACAACATGCACGACGCGAAGGAATCGACGATCGACGCCTACGGCGCGGAGATCATCCCCGCACTCGACCGCTGACGGGCACCGACCCCCCCCACGCGACCGCCCGACCTCTGCTGAAGGGTCAAGGCCATGACCGCGACCGTTCCCCCGGCGCCCTCCCCTCCGCCTTCCGACTCCGGCCCGGTCACCGACTCCCAGGGCCGGGTCGAACTCGCACCCGGGGCGGTCCCCGCCGGAGGCCGCTTCGTCAACGACGACCTGCTTCCCGTACCCCTCGCCAACCGCCACTGGACCACGTACAACTTCGCCGCGCTGTGGATCGGGATGGCCCACAACATCCCGTCCTGGCTGCTGGCCTCCGGGCTCGTGGCGCTCGGCATGGACTGGAAACAAGCCGTGTTCACCATCGCGCTGGCGAACGTGATCGTGCTGTTCCCGATGCTCCTCACCGGCCACGCCGGTCCGAAGTACGGCATCCCCTTCCCGGTGCTCGCCCGCGCCTCCTTCGGGCTGCGCGGTGCCAACCTCCCCGCACTGACCAGGGCCGCCGTCGCCTGCGCCTGGTTCGGCATCCAGACCTGGATCGGCGGGCAGGGCATCTTCGTCCTGCTCGGCACCATCTTCGGCGGTTGGGCCGAGGTGGCCGAGATCGCGGGCCAGCCCTGGACGCTGTGGCTCTGCTTCGTCGTCTTCTGGGCGGTGGAACTCGCCATCATCTACCGGGGCATGGAGACGCTGCGCCGCTTCGAGAACTGGGCGGCTCCGTTCGTCATCGTCGGCGCGCTGGTGCTGCTGGTCTGGATCGCGATGAAGGCCGGCGGCTTCGGCCCGCTGCTCGACCAGCCCTCCGAGCTCGGCTGGGGCGAGGACTTCTGGCCGGTGTTCTTCCCCTCCCTCATGGGCATGATCGCCTTCTGGTCCACCCTGTCCCTGAACATCCCGGACTTCACCCGCTTCGGCGCCGGCCAGCGCGCCCAGGTCTGGGGCCAGACGCTGGGACTGCCCACGACCATGACGCTGTTCGCGCTGCTCTCGGTGTTCGTCACCTCCGGGTCCCAGGCCGTCTACGGCGTGCCGATCTGGGACCCGGTGCAGCTCGCTGCCAAGACGGACAACGTCTTCGGCCTGCTGTTCGCCCTGGTGACCGTGCTGATCGCGACGATCTCCGTCAACATCGCGGCGAACGTCGTGTCCCCCGCGTACGACCTGGCGAACCTCGCCCCGCGGTTCATCAACTTCCGCACCGGGGCGCTGATCACGGGTGTGGTCGGCGTGGTCATCATGCCGTGGAAGCTGACCGAGACGCCCGAGCTCTACATCTTCACCTGGCTCGGTCTGGTGGGCGGGCTGCTCGGCACGGTCGCCGGCATCCTGATCGCCGACTACTGGATCGTCCGCCGCACCCGCCTGGAGCTGGCGGACCTCTACCGCCCGGAGGGCCGCTACTGGTACTCGTCCGGCTGGAACTGGCGCGCCGTCGCGGCGTTCGCCGTCGGCGGGATCCTGGCCGTCGGCGGCTCCCACTCCGCCCCCGGGAAGGGCCCGTTCCCCGAGGAGGGGCTGATCCCGTTCCTGAAGCCGCTCGCGGACTACGGTTGGGCGGTGGGACTCGCCGCCTCGCTGCTGCTGTACACGCTGCTGATGCTGCCGGAACGCGAAAGGCACCGCTGAGGACGTGACCCGGGGGCCCGGACCGCTCCCCAGCGGTCCGGGCCCCCGGGCGTCGGCAACGCCCGCCCCGTACGGGGGTGGTGTACGGGGCGGGCCGGCGGCGGCCTCAGCGCTTGTCGCGCTGGGCCGCCACGATCGTGCGGACCGTGCGCTCGGCTCCCCCCGAACGGCGCTGGACGCGCTCGGAGAAGCCGGGGAACTGTCCGCCGATCGCGCTCAGGATCCTCATCTCCGGCGGTGCGACGTTCACTTCGGCCCGGTTGCGCTCGATGGCGCGCACCACCCCAGTGACGACCTGACGGGGCGAGACGGTCCGCATTCCCGCGGGCGGCTCGGCGCCGGTCGCGGCGAACATCCCCGCGTCCCGGACGAATCCGGGCTGCACGAGCGACACCCCGACCCCGTGCTCGTGCAGGTCCTGCCGCAGCCCGAGCGCGAAGCCCCGCAGACCGAACTTGGTCGCGTTGTAGAGCGCGGAATGCCTGGTCGCCGTCTTGCCCGAGATGGAGCCCACGAACACGAGATGGCCCCGGCGCGCCTCGACCATGGCCGGGGCGAGCAGCCGGGCCAGCATGGCCGGCGCGCGGAGGTTGACCGCCAGGGCGCGGTCGATCTGGCCGGGGGCGTAGTCGAGCAGTTCGCCGCTGGACGGCAGCGCGGCGTTGGCCAGCAGGATCTCCGTCCCCGCCGCTTCGGCGGCGAGGCGCTCCACGTCCTCGGGGTCGGCCAGATCGGCGACGACGGCACGCGCACCGTACTCCTTCGCCAGCGGCTCGACGGCGTCGCGACGGCGCCCCGTCAGGATCAACCGGGCGCCCCGCCTGGAGAGTTCCGCGGCCAGCGCGGTGCCGATACCGCCGGTGACACCGGTGAGGAGAACGGTTGATCCGTTGATGCGCATCTGGTTACCCTCCAGTTCTGTTCGTTCGAACGAACGATAAGGAGCGCAGGGTGGTCATGTCCACAGCGGATTTCTCCGGCCTCGCCGAGCAGGCCCGGAAACTGAGGGAAGGCCAGACCACCTCGGTGGAACTGGTCAGGGCTGCGCTCGGGCGCATCGAGTCCAGTCAGCCCACCCTCAACGCCTTCCGGCACGTCCGCGCCGAGGCCGCCCTCGCCGAGGCCGAGGACGCCGACCGGCGCCTGGCGGTGGGAGAGCGGGCACCGCTGCTCGGCGTGCCCCTCGCCGTGAAGGACGACACGGACGTGGCCGGGCTGCCCACCCACTTCGGCTGCCGGGGCGAGCGGGCCCCCGCGGTCGCCGACGGCGAGGCCGTACGGAGGCTGCGCGCGGCCGGCGCCGTGATCGTCGGCAAGACCAACTCCTGCGAGCTCGGGCAGTGGCCGTTCACGGAGGGTCCCGCCTTCGGCGCCACCCGCAACCCCTGGTCCACGGACCACACCCCCGGCGGGTCCTCGGGCGGCTCCGCGGCCGCCGTCGCGGCGGGCCTGGTGCCCGCGGCCCTCGGCTCGGACGGCGGCGGCTCCATCCGCATCCCGGCCGCCTGGACCCATCTCGTCGGCATCAAGCCGCAGCGCGGCCGAGTCTCACTGCACCCCCACAGCGACGCCTTCCACGGACTCACGGTCAACGGCCCGTTGGCCCGTACCGTCGCCGACGCCGCGCTGCTGCTCGACGCCGTCCAGGGCTCCCACCCCGAGGACCTGCACCGGCCCGACGCCGTCGACGCCTCTGCGGCCGCCCGCCGCGAACCCGGCCGGTTGCGCGTCGCCCTCGCCTGGCGGCCGCCGTTCACCCTCAGCGGCGCCCGGCCCCACCCCGAGGTGCGGCGCGCCGTCTCCGACCTCGCCGAGGCCCTCGCCCGGCTCGGCCACCACGTCGAGGAGGCGCGGCCCCGCTACGGGCTGATGGGCCTCGGTTTCGTCTCCCGGGGCACCGCGGGCGTCGCCGAGTACGCCGCCCTCCACCCCGAACCGGCGCTGCTCGACCCGCGCACCCGCACGGCACTGCGCAACGGCAGGCTGCTCGGCGGGCCGATCGTCCGCGCCGCCCGCGCTCGCGAGGCACGCCAGCACCGCCGTATCGGCGCGCTGTTCGACACCTACGACGTGCTGCTGACCCCGACCACCGCCGCACCCCCGCCGCGCATCGGCGCCTTCGACGGCCTCAGCGCCTGGCGCACCAACGCCGCCATGGCCGCCGTCTGCCCGTACGCCTGGCCCTGGAACGTCCTCGGCTGGCCGGGCGTCAACGTCCCCGCGGGCTTCACCTCCGACGGTCTGCCCGTCGGCGCGCAACTGCTCGGACCGGAGGGCACGGAGGAACCGCTGATCGCGCTCGCCGCCCAGCTGGAGGCCGACCGGCGATGGTACGAGCACTGCCCCGACCCGCTGAGGACGAGGAGCGCCCCGGTGGAACAATGACCCGCATGCCCAGCCAGACCAGCGCCTCCGCGGAGCCCGCCGCACCCGCCATACCCCCGACCCGGCAGCGCATCATTCGCGCCGTCCTGCGCATCATCGGCCAGGACGGCATCGCCGCGGTCACCAACCGGCGGATCGCCAAGGAGGCCGGGGTCTCCCTCGGCTCGGTCACGTACCACTTCTCCAGCCAGCACGAACTGCTGCGCGAGTCGCTGCTGTACTTCGTCCACGAGGAAACGCGTCGCTTCACGGAACTCGCCGACGCGGGCGAGGCGGAGGGCGTGGACATCGACGGCGCGGCCGCGCTGGCCGCCCAGGTCGCGGACGGCACGGTCTTCGACAGCGAGCACATCGCGCCCTTCGAGCTCTACATCCAGGCGGGCCGGGACGAACGGCTGCGCGAGGCCGCGGCCGAGTGCTTCGGCGCGTACGACCGCCTCGCCGTCCAGATCCTCACGGCCCTCGGCGTGCCCGAACCCCAGCGCCTCGCCGCCCACACCGTCGCCCTCGTCACCGGACTCCAGCTCCGCCGCCTGGCCACCGGCTCGCCGGCCGAGGAGCTCACCGACGCCCTGCTCCTGCTCGTCCGGGGCGCGCTGAGCGAGGACGCGGGGCACTGAGCGAGGACGGGCCGCACCGGGCGAGGACGCGGCGCGGGACGGCCGACCGCGTGCCGAAGGCCACCTGACCATCCGGAACTCCGGGCGGCCGCCGCCCCCTGCCGCACGGAGGCATCGTCCGGCCGGCGCCGGCCCGCGCGAGGCGATGCGCGGCTGCGTACGCCGCCCGGGGCGTGCGGGAACCGCGCGCCGGCACCGCGGCGCTGCGCGCCGGGGTTCGGGGCGGGCTCGACCCGCAGAGCGCGATCGACACCCCGACTGGCACAACGACAGCTTCCCCGGCTCGTTTTATCCGCGCGGCACGCGCCCGGGGTCCGTCACCGTGGAGTCCCGGACGGACCCGGAGACCGTGGCGGATCTGCGCCGCCACGGCCACACATCACGGTCGGCCGGCCCCGGTCGGAGGGCGGGCTGTGCGCGGTGGCACGGGACCCGGGGACCGGTGCGCCGTCCGCCGAGGCCAACCCGCGCGGCATGCAGGGCTGTGCGGTGGGCCGCCGAGCCGGCAGGGCGTTCACCCCGGCGTCGCCGGGAGTCGGCCAGGTGTCCGCCGACCGGTCATCGGGCGGCGGCGGGAATGTCGGTCCGGCGTGCTTAGCTGGACGTATGACCGAAGAGTTTCTGTCCGGGACGACCGGAGACCCCTGGGAGTCCGCGAACCTCGCCCTGGTCGAGGAGGCGGTGCGCAAGGCGGCCGCCTCCGAGATCATGCCGCGCTTCCGCCAGCTCGCCGTCCACGAGATCGTCGAGAAGAACGGCCCGCACGACCTGGTGACCGTCGCCGACCGCAGCGCCGAGGAACACCTGACGGCGTCCCTGACGGCCCTGCTGCCCGGTTCGGTCGTCGTGGGCGAGGAGGCGGTCCACGCGGACCCGACGGTGTACGAGGCGCTCCGGGGCGACGCGCCGGTGTGGATCGTCGACCCCGTCGACGGCACCCGTCAGTTCGTCCACGGCGACCCGGGTTTCTGCACGCTCGTCGCGCTGGCCCGGCACGGCGAGGTGCTGGCGTCGTGGACGTACGCGCCGGCGCTCGACGAGATGGCGGTCGCGGTCCGCGGCCACGGCGCCCGCGTCGACGGCACGGGGATACGGTCGGGCGCGCCGGAGCCAGGCCAGGTCCTCCAGGTGGCCATGTCCCACCCGGACTTCACGACGCCCCGGGAGAAGCGTGCCCTCCTCGCGCTCCGGAACGAGGGCGTCCACTCCCGGCCGTGCGGCTCCGCCGGCCTGGAGTACCTCGCGGTGGCGCGCGGCGAGCTCGACGCGGTCGCCTTCTCCTGGGAGAACGCGTGGGACCACGCGGCGGGGCTGCTGCTCGTGGAGGAGGCCGGCGGTACGGACCTGACGCTGACCGGCGACCGGTTCCGCGTCACGGGCGGCAACGCGCTGCCGTTCACGGCGGCGCGGGACGCGACGACGGCACGGTTCGTCCACGAACTCCTCGTCTCCGGCGCGGAGTAGGGAGCAGGAGGATGCCGAGGGCGTGAGGTCGGGTGGTCACGCGTGTCCCGGGTGCCGTTGCCGAGGGCGTGAGGCAGACGATCCCGTACGCGCCGGGTGCCGTTCCCGTCCTGGCCCGCCGGTCACGGCAGGACCAGGGCCCCGCGGATCTCCGCCGTCAGGTCCGCGGCCGAGGCGACCGCCTCGGGGTCGAGGCCGCGCAGCGCCGTACCGATCCGGTGGGCGAGGTCCTGCGGGGCCCCGGGCAGGTCGGCCGCGGTGCCCAGCGCCCCCTTCTCGTTGAGGCACCAGACACGGTGGTACGCGTGGAGGGACTGCACGAGCACGCCGAAGGCCCTCGACAGGCACAGCCCGACGTGCAGGACGTCCCCGCCCGGCGCGGACTTCGCCGCGGCGGCCACCGAGAAGTCGGCCTCCCACGCCGCCCCGACCAGGGCCTCGCGCAGTGGTTCCGGGTACGCCGCCGTCTCCGCCCGAAGCGCCGTCACCTCGCCCGCGGGGTCGGCGAGAACCCGGCACAGCGCCACCTCGCCGGGATACGCGGGCGACCAGAACCCCAGCGGGTGCCCGGCCTGCACACCGACCTCGTAGCGCCCTGCCCGGCAGTCCGCCCAGACCCGCTCCACCCGGTCCAGATCGCGCAGGATCCAGTCGACGCCGACCCCGTCCACGGTCAGCCAGGCGCCGCCGTCCACCCACGGCCCCCACCCACCGGGTCCGGCGACCTCCACGGGCGCGCCGGTCAGCTCCCCGGCCAGCCGGACGAGGCCCGCCACATCGACACCGCCGCGGTAGTACACGCCCAGGTCCCAGTCCGAGCCGGGCCGGTGCGCCCCGCGGGCCCGGCTGCCTCCGAGGACGACGGCTCGTACGCCCCGCACCTCCACGAGCCGGGCGGCCATCGTCGCGATCACATCGTCCATCGCCGGGACGCTACCCCCGGCGGCGTTGTCGGTGCGGGCGAATATCATGGATACCTTGGCCACCGGCTGACGAAGGAGTCCCAAGGTGCCGTCGATGCTCGATGCCGTCGTCGTGGGGGCGGGGCCCAACGGACTGACCGCAGCCGCCGAGTTGGCACGCCGGGGGTTCTCGGTCTCCGTGTTCGAGGCCCTGGACACCGTCGGCGGCGGCGCCAGGACCGAGGAGCTCACTCTCCCGGGCTTCCGCCACGACCCCTGCTCCGCGGTGCACCCGCTGGGCGCGGGCTCGCCCGCGTTCGACGCCATGCCCCTCGCGCGGTACGGGCTGGAGTGGCTCCAGCCGCCACTGCCCATGGCCCACCCGTTCGACGACGGCACCGCCGCCGTCCTCTCCCGCTCCGTCTCGGAGACCGCCGCCTCGTTCGGGCCCCGTGACGCGGGGGCGTACCGCCGTCTGGTCGCTCCGTACCTCGGCAGGTGGGAGACCCTGGTCCGGGACTTCATGTCCCTGCCGCTCAGCGCCCTGCCGCGCGATCCGCTGACCCTGGCCCGCTTCGGCCTCGACGGAATTCCTCCCTCCACGTGGCTGATGCGCCGGTTCCGCGACGACCGCGCCCGTGCCCTGTTCGCCGGGCTCGTCGCCCATGTGATCGGCCCGCTCAGCGGCATCGGCACGGGCGCCGTCGGCCTCGTCTTCGCGCTCGCCGCGCACGCCGTCGGCTGGCCTCTGCCACGCGGCGGCTCGCAGTCGATCTCCGACGCCCTCGCCGCGTACGTACGCGACTGCGGTGGCACGATCCACACCGGGACCGAGATCAAGCGCCTGGACGATCTCCCGCCCGCCCGCTCCTACGTCTTCGACACCTCTCCCACCGCGCTCGCCCGGATCGCGGGCCTGGGCCGGGTCTACGACGGCTACCGGTACGGGGCGAGCGTCTTCAAGATCGATTACGCGCTGGACGGGCCGGTCCCGTGGACCGCCGAGGCACCGCGCCGCGCCGGGACCGTCCAGATCGGTCCCAGCAGCGGCGAGATCGACACGGCGCTTCGCCAGGCCTCCGGCGGCCGCGTCCCGGGGACACCGTTCCTGATCACCGCGCAGCCCACCCTGGTCGACCCCACCCGGGCGCCCGAGGGCAAGCACGTCTTCTGGGCCTACGGGCACGTCCCGAACGGCTGGGAGGGCGACCTCACGGACGCGATGGAGCGCCAGATCGAGCGCTTCGCCCCGGGCTTCCGCGATCTGGTGCTCGCCCGCGCCGTCGCCGGGCCGCCGCAGCTGGCCGCGCGCAACGCCAACTACGTCGGCGGCGACATCGCGTGCGGAGCGGCGAGCGGCCTCCAGCTGCTGCTGCGCCCCAAGCCGACGCTGTTCCCGCACCGGACACCGCACCCCGCGGTCTTCCTGTGCTCGTCGGCGACCCCGCCGGGCCCGGGCGTCCACGGAATGTCCGGACACAACGCCGCCAAGGAAGTGTGGCGGCATCTGCGCGGCGGCGGCCGCTGAGCCGGTCCCCGCCGTCCCCGCAGTCGTCGATCGACGGGACATGGCGGACGGCGGCATGATGGGACCATGACCGGTCACCCCACGATCAGACTCGTCCGCGGTGACATCACCGAGCAGGACGTCGACGCCGTCGTCAACGCCGCGAACTCCTCCCTCCTCGGCGGCGGAGGGGTCGACGGGGCGATCCACCGGCGCGGTGGGCCGGAGATCCTGGAGGAGTGCCGGAGACTGCGGGCCTCCCACTACGGCAAGGGCCTGCCGACCGGCCAGGCGGTCGCGACCACCGCCGGGCGGCTCCCGGCCCGCTGGGTGGTCCACACCGTCGGCCCGGTCCACAGCCGCTCCGAGGACCGCTCCGGGCAGCTGGCCTCCTGCTACCGCGAATCCCTCCGCGTGGCGGACGAACTCGGTGCCCGTACGGTCGCGTTCCCCGCCATCTCCACCGGCATCTACGGCTGGCCCATGGACGACGGCGCCCGGATCGCGACCGAGACGGTGCGCAACACGACGACGACCTCGGTGGAGGAGGTCCTCTTCGTCCTGTTCGACGAACCGGCGTACGAGGCGTTCGCGGCGCACACGGGCTGATCCCGCGCCGGCACGGTGCGGTTCGTCCCCGCGTCCGCGCGGCGCGGTGCCCCTCGCGTCCGGGGCGACGCGGCACGGCTCGGCACGCCGCGGGGCGTGCAGCGTCCACCGTCGCAGGGCACCACGGACCGGACCCCGGAGGCAGTACCCCTGAGCCCGACGTCTTGGGGCAGTACCCCTGAGCCAGGATCCCGCCCCGGCCGCCGGGACCCCGCCCCGGCCGCCAGGACCGCGTCCCGGCAGTTCCGTCCGTTGGTCAACGCGGGTGACCGCCGCCCGCCGGGACGGCGCGCCCCTCGCCGCCTGGCACCGGCCGTGCCGATCGTCCGGTTAACGTCACGCGTATCGAACGACGATCCTCCCGGGGGTGTCCGATGCGCCGTCTGACCGCAGGACTCACCGTGCTGGCCGGACTGGCCTCCTGGCCCTGGCTCGGTGCGCAGACCGCCCCCGCCGCGGACGGTCCCGCCGCGCGGGACACCGGCCGTGGCACCAACATCCTGATCGTCGGCATCGACAGCCGCACCGGTCTGTCGGCCGACGAGAAGCGACGCCTGCACGTCGGCGGCGAAGGATGCGACTGCACCGACGTGATGATGCTCGTTCACCTCTCCGAGGACCGGCGGCGGGCGAGCGTCGTCTCCGTCCCCCGGGACAGCTACGTCGAGTACGCCGCTCCCGAGGGCACGACCGGGGCGGCCCCGCGCGGGAAGATCAACGGAGCCTTCAAGATCGGCCGCGGTCCGCTGGCGGTGCGCACCGTCGAGAAGGTGACGGGCCTCAGCGTCGACCACTACCTGGAGACGGGCTTCACCGGATTCGAACAGGCCGTCAACGACCTCGGTGGCGCCACCGTGTGCACGGACAAGCCGCTCAAGGACGCGAACTCCGGCCTCGACATCACCGCGGGCACACACCACCTCGACGGGAACAGGGCACTCGGCTACGCCCGGGCACGGCACCTCGACCCTCCGGGGGACCTCGGCCGGGTCCGCCGCCAGCAGCGCATGCTCGCCGACCTGCTCGACGGGCTGACCGTCCGCGGTGCGCTGGCCGACCCCGTCACGACGGCGGACACGGCACGCCGGCTGCTCAGGTCGGTGCGCACCGACGCCCGTACGGGCATGAACGACCTCATCGGCATCGGCTGGACGCTGGGGCGGCTGCCCGCGGACCGCATCGAGTTCGCCACGGTGCCGATCGCCCACTTCGACCACCGAGTGCCCGGCGTGGGTTCCACGCTCCTCTGGCACGAGTCGCGCTCCCGGGCGCTGTGGGAGGCCCTGCGCGCCGACCGCCCGATCACCGGGGACACCCGCATCATGCCCGTTCCCGAGACCCGTGCCGAGACCGACCCCGCCCGGATCAAGGTGCGCGTCGACGACGCGAACGCCGCCACGGCGCTGCGGCGCAGCGGGTTCGTGGTGACGGACACCTCGGCGTCCGCCCCCGCCGAGCGTCCCGCGGGACCGCCGGTGATCACCTTCCCGGCCGGGCGGAAAGCCGACGCGAACACCCTCGCCGCCGCCCTCCCCGGGGCCCGCCTCCGGGAGGTCACCCGCCCCGAAGGGATCCTCGACGTCGCCGTCGGCTCCGAGCCCGTCGTGGTCAGGACGGTCACCTACGACCGCAACGCGGCCGAGGGCGCGCCCGTCACCGCGGACCGGCTCCGCTGTGCCGGCTCGCCGTCCCCGACGTCGTAGCGCGGCAGACGCGCCCTCGCCCCGGACTGCTGCCCGGTACCCCACGGCGAGCACAGTCCGGAACCCTCCGGCCAGGCCGGACTGCCGCCCGCTATCCCACGGCGCCCGTGGCCTGATCACTCGGGGCGGGCACGGCTGCCCCGGCGCGCTCTCGGGCGTCGCGGGTCCTCCCGGCCCCCTCCCCAGTGATGTCGTTTTTTCGCCAGCGTCCCCCCTCACCATGGACGATGCTGGATCCATGCCTTCCGACGTGCACACGTCCATGCACACCGACACCGAGCGCTGCGTACGGGCCGTGCGGTCCCGGGACGCGCGGTTCGACGGGTGGTTCTTCACCGCCGTGCTGACGACCCGGATCTACTGCCGGCCGAGCTGCCCCGCCGTGCCGCCCAAGGCCGAGAACATGACCTTCCACCCCAGCGCCGCCGCCTGCCAGCAGGCCGGGTTCCGGGCCTGCAAGCGGTGCCGCCCGGACACCAGCCCCGGATCGCCGGAGTGGAACGCCCGCGCCGACGCCGTCGCCCGTGCGATGCGCCTGATCCAGGACGGGGTCGTGGACCGGGAGGGCGTGACCGGACTCGCGGCCAGGCTGGGGTACTCGACCCGGCAGGTCGAGCGGCAGTTGCTCGCCGAGGTCGGCGCGGGTCCGCTGGCGCTGGCCCGGGCCCAGCGCGCACAGACCGCGCGGCTCCTCGTGGAGACGACCTCGCTGCCGATGGCCGAGGTGGCGTTCGCCGCCGGCTTCTCGTCGATCCGGACCTTCAACGACACCGTCCGCGAGGTGTTCGCGCTCGCCCCGGGCGAGCTGCGGACCCGCGCCACGACCCGGCGCGGCGGGGCGCCGCTCCCGGCCCCACCAGGCGTGCTCACGCTCCGGCTCCCGTTCCGAGCGCCCCTCAACCCCGACAACCTCTTCGGGCATCTGGCCGCGACCGCCGTCCCCGGCGTGGAGGAGTGGCGCGACGGCGCCTACCGCCGCACGCTCACGCTCCCGAACGGGCACGGCATCGTCTCCCTGTCCCCACGCCCGGACCACATCGCGTGCCGGCTGTCGCTCACCGACCACCGCGACCTGACCTTCGCCATCAGCGTCTGCCGCCGGATGCTCGACCTCGACGCCGACCCCGTCGCCGTGGACGACCAGCTCCGCACGGACCCGCTGCTCGCGCCGCTCGTGGACAAGGCGCCGGGGCGCCGCGTGCCGCGCACCGTCGACGCCGCCGAGTTCGCGGTGCGGGCCGTCCTCGGCCAGCAGGTCTCCACCGCGGCCGCCCGCACCCACGCCGCCCGGCTGGTCACGGCCCACGGCGCACCCGTACAGGACCCCGAGGGCGGCCTCACCCGTCTCTTCCCCGCTCCCGGGGCCCTGGCCGACGTCGACCCGGAGACGCTAGCGTTCCCGCGCAGCCGGCGCACCACCCTCACCACGCTGTTCGGCGCCCTCGCCGACGGCACGCTCCGCCTCGGCCCCGACAGCGACTGGGACGAGGCCCGGGCGCGGCTCTCCGCGCTGCCCGGCTTCGGCCCCTGGACCGTGGAAGCCATCGCGATGCGGGCGCTCGGCGACCCGGACGCGTTCCCGGCCACCGACCTCGGTATCCGCCACGCGGCAGCCGCCCTGGGGCTGCCCCCGACGCCCGCCGCGCTCACCCGCCGCGCCGCCGCCTGGCGGCCCTGGCGCGCCTACGCCGTCCAGTACCTCTGGGCAACCGGCGACCACCCGATCAACCGTCTCCCCGTCTGAGGAAGCAGAGAAGGTCCCATGAGCCGCACCCACACCGTCACCGACAGCCCGTACGGCCCGCTCACCCTCGTCGCCACCGACTCCGTCCTCAGCGGGCTGTACATGACCGAGCAGCGTCACCGCCCCGGCGAGGAGGACTTCGGGGAGCCCGATCCCCGGCCCTTCCGCGAGGTGGTGAGGCAACTCGACGCCTACTTCGCCGGTGAGCTGAAGGACTTCGACCTGCCGATGCATCTCGCGGGCACGCCCTTCCAGCGCACCGTCTGGGAACAGCTGCTGCTGATCCCGTACGGCGAGACCCGCACCTACGGCGAGCTCGCCGGGGCACTCGGCAATCCCGGTGCCTCCCGCGCCGTCGGCCTCGCCAACGGGAAGAACCCGATCGGGATCATCGTCCCCTGCCACCGGGTGATCGGAGCCTCCGGCAGTCTGACCGGGTACGGCGGCGGGCTGGACCGCAAGCAGCGGCTGCTGGCCTTCGAGCGGGGGGTGCCCGGCGACGGGCTGTTCTGACGCCCGCCCCGGCGGTCGTGTCGTCCCGTCCTCGCGAATCGTGCCGCCGCGCCCCGGCGGTCGTGCACCCCACCTTCGCGATCGTGCCCCCGCCCCGGCGACCGCCCCGGCCCGAGGCCCCGCAGGCAGCAGGGCCGGCCCGGGCGGCCCGTCAGCCCCGGCCGGGAGGCGGACCGCCCGGCGCCGCCCCTCGGCGCAGGCGCCGCAGCAGCTCCGGGAGTGCCGAGCCGATCGGCTCGCGCACGACCTCGTCGGCGAGTTCGTCGTACGGCGTCGGCTCCGCGTTCACGATGATCAGCCGGGCCCCGTGCTCCGCCGCGATCCCGGCCAGCGAGGCCGCGGGCTGCACCTGGAGGCTGGAGCCCACCGCGATGAAGACCTCACAGGCCTTGGCGATACCCATCGCCTCCCCGAGCACCACGGGGTCGAGACGCTGGCCGAACATGACCGTCGCCGACTTCAGGATCCCCCCGCAGGAGGCGCACGCCGGATCGGCCTCGCCGGCCTTCACCCGCTCCAGCGCGTCCTCCATGGACGAGCGGGCGTGGCAGCCGGTGCACACCACCGTCCGCGCGGTGCCGTGCAGTTCGAGCACCTTGCGGTGCGACACCCCGGCCATCTGGTGCAGTCCGTCCACGTTCTGCGTGATCACCCGGAGCGCGTGCCCGCTGCGTTCGAACTCGGCGATGGCGACATGCGCGGCGTTCGGCTCGGCGTGCAGGACGGGGCCGTCGAGACGCATGCGCCACGAGCGGCGGCGGATGTCCGGATCGGCCATGTAGTGCTCGTAGGTGACCAGCTTCTCGGCCTCCGGGTCGCGCCGCCACAGCCCGTTGGGCCCGCGGTAGTCGGGGATGCCGGAGTCCGTGGAGATACCGGCTCCGCTGAGAATCGCGACCATGGTCATGCCGCGAGCGTACGCAGCGGACCGCGGCGCGGGCGACCGGAATTCGCTCGCCCCGCCGGATCGCGCGCCGCCCCGCCGGGGTCGCGCCCGGGTCCGGGCCGCCCGTCCCGCCGCCGGTCAGGTCACCGGGCGGCCGTCGACCAGTTCGACCGGAGCCGTGTCCGCCGCCAGGGCGTCCAGTGCGGCGAGCACCCGCGGACCGAGCGAGCCGAGCAGATACCGGGTGATGTCCTCCCTCGGCACGAGCTTCCACGACACCAGCTCCTCCTCCTGGAGCCTGATCGCCGAGAACCGCTCGTCGTCGAGCACCCCGCCGTCGTAGACGTACGCGACGACAGGCGGTCGCCCCGGTCCCCGGACCCAGTCGACGACGAGCAGTCGGCCCGGCTCGACGTCCAGGCCGATCTCCTCCAGCGTCTCCCGCCGTGCGGCCTCCCGGGGCGTCTCCCCGGCGTCGGACTCGATCGTCCCGCCCGGAAGCGCCCACCCCGCACGGTAGTTGGGTTCCACGAGCAGGGCCCGTCCGGCGGCGTCCCGGAAGAGGGTCGCGGCCCCGGAGAGCACGCGGGGGAGGGCGGCGATGTAGGCGGCGTATGCGTCGGTGGTCACCCCCGGAGCGTAGTCGGCGCACGAGAGCCGGTGACCGTGGAGCTGCGGGACCGGGTCACGACCACGCATCGCCGGCGAACGGCGGTCGAGGGCGGGTCGGCGGTCGCCGGCGAACGGCGGTCGAGGGCGGGTCGGCGGTCGCGGGGGAGCGGTGGTCGAGGGCGGGTCGGCGCTCGCGGGGGAGCGGCGGTGCCCGGCGCCCCAGCCGGCGGCGTGCTGGGCATCGGGTACCGAGGCCACCGGGCAACCTGCCCGGGAGGAGCCGGAATTCACGCGGAGGACCGCTCCCCGGTGACCCGTCCCGGCACGGTCTAGGAACGGCCCTCCGGTGGCCCGGGCGGGGTCCTCCCACCGTGCGCCCGCCGCCGCGCCGACGCGCTGTCCCGTACGGCCGCCACGGTGTCGGCATGGCCGGCGCCCAGGGTGCGGGTCCAGCCCGCCGCCAGCGTCCCGTACAGCTCGGCGGCCTCCTCCCAGCGCTCCATCCGGGCCGCCGTATGCGCCAGTTCACGCAGGGTGACGAGGGTTTCGGCGTGGAGTTCGCCCAGTTCTCCCGTGCGGGCGCGGTGGGTCTCGCGCGCCACCTGGTACGCCTCGGTGAGCCGGCCCAGCGACCCCAGCGTGGCGGCGACGCCGTGCCGGCACCGCATCGTGTCCGCGTGCGTCGGGCCCTGCACCCGCTCGCGTTTGGAGAGCACGTCGAGGTACAGCGTCAGTGCCTCGCTGTGGCGGCCCAGCAGCCCGAGCGCGCCGGCCGCCTGCTGGCGGGCGTCCAGCGTGCCCCTGTGGTCGGTGCCGAGCACCCGCGCCCGGACGCGGGCGACGTGCCGGTACTCGTCGAGGGCCTCCGCGTTCCTGCCGAGTGCCAGCAGGGCGGAGGCGTGCTCGTGACGGGAGTCCAGGGTGGCCTCGTGCCCGTCGCCCAGGGCCTCCTCCCGCGCGGTCAGGGCGTCACCGAGCAGCCGCAGGGCGAGTTCGGCGCGTCCCTCGCGCAGCAGCGTCACCCCGTGGGCGTGCCGCTCGCCGTGGTCCCACCCATGGGCGGGCCCGCTTCGGGCGCGCACCGGGGTGAAGGGCACGGGTGCGCCCGCGCCGTGGTGGAGCCGGGCACGGGGCGCGGCGAGTTCGACCGTGTACGAGGGGGCGATCAGGTCCACGAGCGGGCTGCGTCCGGAGCGCCGTGCCACGAGGACATGGACGCCCGGGCACCCGCTGAGGGCCCTGAGCTCGTCGGCGAGGGCGAAGAACGACTCCTCGGCGCCCGCGATCCGGTCGAAGTCGTCGAGGACGACGAGCAGCCGGGGCAGGCCCGCCGACTTGGACGTCGTCCCCCGTCGCCGGCGCTCCTTGAGCAGCAGTCCCGTCAGCTCGCGCAGCCGCTCGGGGCGGCCGACGACGGTGTCGCACCACACCACCTGCGGCAGCGCGGCGAGTCGGGAGCCGGGCAGGGCGCCGTCGCGGCCCGCGCAGACGACCGTGAGGGTGTCGGACGGGCAGGACTCGGCGAGCCCCTGCACGATGCCGGTGAGCAGGTCCCGGCGCTCGGCGTCCGCCCCGCCCCGCACGAGGCCGTGTGGTCCGAGGCCGCCGTGCTCCGGTCCGTTGACGTCGAGCGGGACCGGCCGCCCCGCGTCGTCCCGGCCGATCGGGACGGCGGGGAGCGCGGGGAGAGCCGGGCGGCTCTCCGGGGCGAACGCCCACAGCAGCTCGTCCGCCGACGGGCGGGCCGAGGGTTCCTGGGCGACGCAGTCGGCGAGGAGCGCGGACACCTCCGCGGGCACGCCCGGAACGGGTGGAACGGCCGTGCTGGAGAAGGACGTTCCCCACTGGCCGGTCACGGCCGCGAGGAGGATCGATCCGACCGCGTACATGTCCGAGGCCCTGGTGGGCCCTTCGGGGGAGCCGGTGAGCTCGGGCGCCTCGTACTCGACCGGCTGGACGAACATCCGCCGGTGCGGGCTTGGCCTGCCGTCCACCGACGCGGTCATCCAGCCCGTGACGCGGACGTCGTCGCCCGCGATCAGAACCGAGCTGGGCAGCAGCGTGCCGTGGACCAGGTCCTCGCTGTGGGCCTTCGCCATGGCCGCGGCGAACCGCCGTCCCACGGAGAGGAACCGCTCGGGGGCGAGGGCGCCGTCGCGGGCGCGCAGGGTGAGCAGGTTGTCGGCGGGCTCGCCCGTCACGGGGTCCGCCAGGCACTCGCCGGCCAGCCAGCCCGTCCCGCTGCGGGTGCTCACGCCGAGCAGCCGCGGTGCGTGCGGGGCGCCGAGCCGGATCAGCGCCTCGGCCTCGGTGGTCAGCAGGTCCACGGCCGTGTCCCGGTCCAGCGACTCGGGGACCCGGAGCAGGACGTACGAGGCGTGGCTGCCGGACGTGCCGAGGAAGACGCCGATCCGCGGCCAACCGCCGAGTCTGCGGGCGACGAGCCGGTACGGGCCGGCGGTGCGCGGTTCCTCCGCGGGGTGTCGCGACACCCAGGCACCACCGGGCCGGTCGACGAACGACGGCATGGGGGCGGGCGGAGCCTTCCCGGCACTCGGCGCTTCCGGCGCACGTGGCGTCGCCTCCGTCCGCGCCGCCGGCCCCGGCTGCGGAGCCCGCTTCCCGGGCGCCGGCGTCCCGGCACCCGGACCGTCCGCCTCCCGGGCGTGCGTCGGGCCCGCGGCGGGAGAGGCCGGATCCCTGCGAACGGCATCCGTGCGACCCGGATCCGGGCCGGCGGGGTCCGTGCGAACCGGATCCGTGCGACCCGGTCCTGAGCCTGCCGGCTTGGTGCCGGCCGACTCCGTGCCGGCCGGGGCCGGCATGCCCAGCCGTCGCAGCAGTCGCGCGTCCACCCAGCCGAACGGCTGCGCGCCCCCGGCCACCGTGTCCCGGCCCGAGGGGTGCGGCAGCCATGCCGGGAATCCGGCCGTCCCGTCGACGAGTTCGGCCATGCGCAGGGTGACGGCCCGGGTGGTGCGCACCAGATCCGAGGGCGGGACCGTGTCGAGCAGGATGCGCCGGGCGTCCTCGGCGAAGTCGAACGCGCGGTGCTGCGGCAGCAGGTCCCGTTCCGGCCCGTCGGCCCCGCGCATCAGCCCGCCGAGGAAGACCTCCGCCAGATGGCCCGTGTCGACGTCGGGCCCCAGCGCGTCCTGGACCAGGCGCATCACGGGCACCGACACCGGCGCCACCGCCGCCAGATGCGCCGCCAGCCGGTAGGCCTGGGGGGACGATGCGTTCCGGAACCCCAGCAGACCGTCGCCGCCGCCCGTGCGCGTCGCGGCGTAGTGACGAGCCGGGGCGCGCGGCGCCAGCAGCGGAAGCACCACGGAGGTGCCGGACGAGCCGACGAGCCGCGCCCAGGCCCCCACCGAATCGGGATCCGGAGCCAGCACCGGCACGGGAACCCCGGCGTACGGGGCGAGTTCGGGCGGCAGCACCGGGTCGGCGACCCTCCAGGTGCGGTTCGCCGCGCCGCGCCGCAGGGTGGTCACCCGCCACGGTTCGGCGCGGATGCCCGAGCCGTCCCAGAGCCGATGAGGCAGGGCGTGGAGTACGGCCGTCGGGCCGAGCGCGGCCGCCCGGTCCAGCGCGCGGCGCATCCGGCCGTCCCGCCAGGCCGGCCCCACACCGTCGCTGACGACGAGCAGCAGGGTGTGCCCGCACGGGTCCGCGACCGCGGTGAGCGGGAGTGGCGCCGGGTCCTGGACGAAGGGGCGGTGGCCCAGCGCCGGAGCACCGGGGCTTCTGCTGTCGAGCGAGTACACCCGGACGTCGCGGAACGCGCCGCTGCGCTCCAGCAGTCGCCGGGTCTCGGCCGCGAGCCGCTGCCACAGCAGCATCGACACCCCGTCGTCCACGACCAGGGCCAGGTCGAGCCAGCGGGTCCGGGCGGGACGCAGCACCACGTCCGGCAGTCCGGTCTCGGCCATTGCGGCCACCGTGGCCGGCTCGTCCAGCTCCTGGGCCCGCCCGTCCGGACGTAGCTGCTTCAGGGGCCGGAGCGCCCGGCCCAGACGCAGCTCCGCCGAGGCAAGCGCCCGGGCCTCCGGGGCACGCACCGGCACGGCGGGACGCTGCGCCACCGGCGTGGAGAGGGCCGAGCCGCGCGGGAGGGTGCTGCGGGCGTCCGGCGCCCCGTACAGTCCGGTGCCCGGGGGAGGGCCCGCCGGGCGGCCGGGACGGGGGCCGACTCCCCCGCCGGGGGAGACGGCCGGCCCGGCCTCCGGCGGTCCGGCGGGCGACGTCCCGCGCGAGCGCGGCGCCCCGCCGGGCACCCCGGCCCCGCTGTCGTCGGGGGGAGCCACCGGCGGCTGCGGCGCGGATCCGGCCGCGGCGGCGCCGAGTGCCGACGACGCGCCGGGCGGCAGCCGCTGCGCCAGCCACACCGCGTCCAGCAACTCCTCGTGGGCCAGCTCGATCCCGCTGTCCCCGAGGACCCGCCGCAGCTCCCGCCACACCGGCTACACCGTCCCGCCGAGCCGGTGCAGTACGGCGTCCAGCAGCCCGTCGGCGTCCAGGTCGACCCCGCCCCTGCGCAGGAACACCGCGTTCAGCAGCTGGTCGGTGGCGAGCTCCCCGCGCCCGCGCCGGGCCAGGAACGCGTGCAGCAGCTCGTCCGCGCCGTCCGGCGCGGACCCGTCGCCCAGATGGGCCCGGACGATCTCCACCAGCCGCTCCTCGTCCGGCTCGGGGAGGTCGAGCCGGACGCAGCGGCGCAGGAACGCGGGCGGGAAGTCCCGCTCGCCGTTACTGGTGATGACGACGACGGGGAACTCCGAGCAGCGCACCCGGCCACGCACCACCTCGGTCCGTGTCCGGGGATCGGCGGTCAGCACCTCGACGGCGGCCTGCTCCTCGGGCAGCCGCGCGAGTTCCGGGATCTCGAACTCGCCCTCCTCGAAGACGCCGAGCAGATCGTTCGGCAGGTCCACGTCGCCCTTGTCGAGCTCGTCGACCAGCAGCACACGGGGCCGGTGTCCGGGAACGAGCGCCGTGCCCAGCGGCCCGAGGCGCACATAGGAGCCGATGTCCGGCTCACCGGCCCCCTCACCGCGGTCACGGCGCAGATTGGTCTCGCGCAGCCGGCCGATCGCGTCGTAGCGGTAGAGGGCGTCCTGGAGCGTGGCGCGGCTGTTGACGTGCCAGCTCAGCACCCGGCCGAGCCTCAGCTCATGGGCGACGGCGTACGCGAGGGACGACTTGCCGGTTCCGGGGCGGCCGGTCACCAGCAGCGGCCGGCGCAGATGCAGCGCGGCGTTGACGACGTCGGCCTCGGCGTCGCCGATCAGATACGGCAGAGGCCGCGGCGCGCCGGTGTCCCGCGCGCCCCCCGCCGCGCCGTCGAAGCGCCGCCACGGCGGAGGTTCGGGGAACGCCACTTCCCGGTCCCGGCCGTCGCCCCGGAACAGCCGCCAGCCGTCCCCCACCTCGCCCTGACGCCCTGTCATCGGATGTCCGCTCCTTCCGCGGGGTCCAGCAGTTCGAGCCCGCCGGGAAGCGGGAGTTCGGTGTCCTCCCACACCAGCGAAGGACGTGCGCCGCCGGGGGACGGGGCGCCGTAGCGCTCCGCCCGGAAGTGCCGTACGCGTTCGGGGAGCTGGTGCAGCGGACCGGCGGGCGTGACCGCGTCGAGGCGGTGGGCGTGCTGGTGCCCCTCCGCCTGCCGGTCCCACAGCACCACGGGCACGCCCACGGCCAGGCACAGCTGCACCAGCCGTTCGCGGTCCCCGGGCGGGCCGTGCACCACGACCTGGGCGGTGTCCCGGTGGGTGCTGGCGAGCAGCGCGTACACCCGCTCGGGAGAGGAGGTCCGCTCGTCCACGACCAGCGGACCGGCGCGCCCGCTCTCCCAGCGCCGCCGCAGTTCGGCCTCGCGCCGCGGGGCGCGGGCGCTCACCTCGGGGCACCGCATGGCGACCCGGTACGTCACACCCAGCGGCACCCCCCGCAGGAAGTCGAGCGGGCTGCCCGCGTCCCACTCGTCCACGTCGAGTTCGAGGCCGTCCCGGCCGACGACGACGTCGATCTGCTCCACGGGAGGGCCGCCGTCCGCCGCGCGTTCCGCGGACTCGCGGATCAGCCGGCCGATCTCCGTGGGACTCCGGGGCCGGTCCGCCGCGACGAGCCGGGCGGCCGTGCCGTCGCCCCGCACCTCCCACACCTCGCACCGGAACCGTCCCTCGTCGTCGGCCGGCGCACCCCTGAGTTCCGCCACGAGTCGCACGACGGGGGAGGGGCGGTGCGCGGCCCAGGCCGCGGCGTCGCCCCGGCGCTGCGAGAGCGCGGCCCGGTGCACGCCGAGCCGCCCGGCGACCCGGTCCGACCACGCGGTCAGCGCCCGGGAGGACCTGGCGGACGCACCCGCCGCCGCGTACTCGACCAGCTTCAGCAGGGCCGGGACCGGCGCGGTGCCGTCCGGGAGGGCGCCCCCGTCGCGATAGGACTCGAGGTCGGTCACGACCGGGCCGATGTCGTCCGCGGAGAGCCGGGGCGCGGCCAGCGGCTCGGGCAGCGGCGTGTAGCGCAGGGCCTCCCGCGCGGCGCGCGGCAGCAGCGTCGCGTCGGCGGCCACGAGGTCCGCCAACTCGGCTACGAGCAGTCGGTGTTCGTCCACCGACAGCAGCCGTGCCCCGGCCAGCTGGCCGGCGATCAGCAGCCGGTCCAGGCTGTCGCGGCCCGTCCCCGGCGCGGCCGCGGCCGCGAGCGACTCGCTGAGTGTCGCCAGCGCCCGCTCCTCGGCCGCCAGCACCGCCGTCAGCTCCTCCACGGACGGGGCGGAGTCTCCGGCCGGGGGCTCGTACCCCAGTGCCGCCGCGAGCGTCCGCGCGTGCTGGGCCCGGAGTGCCGGATCGCCCAGGAGCCGCCACAGTTCGGCGGCCAGCGCGCCCGGTACGGGGTCGTCACGGCCCGCCCGGCGGTGCACCGCGCAGTCCTCCAGCACCTCCGCCGCGCCCGCCCGCCGCAGTTCCTCCCGCACCGTCCGCCACGGCACCGCCCAGCTGCGCCGCACCGGGTCCTGGGCGCCCAGCGGACGCCCACGTTCCGGCAGCACGTGCGCCACGACCAGTCCGACCACGGTCTCGTCGGACAGCGACCACAGCGGACCGCCGCTGAACCCGGGGCCGATCGCCCCGCCGGACAGCTCGCCGTCGAGATAGCCGACGGCGTCCTCCTGAAGCTTGACCCGGGTGTCCGCGAAGGTGATCGCGGCCCCGCCGCCGTGCCAGGCACGCAGCTCCTGGCCCTCGGCCATGTCGCGCCAGACCACCGGACGCGGCCCCGGCGGGGCCGGCTCGGTCAGTTCGAGGACCGCGAGGTCTCCCCGCCACACCGTCGTGGACGCGGCGGGCCGGGGCGGCACCCACACCGAGACCCTGGCCGCCCGGTGCTGGGGGCCGGGCCCGCGGTCCCCCGAGCCGTGCAGGGCGACGGTCAGTTCGGCCGCCTCGGGCGGCCCGCTCTCGTAAAGGTCCCGCCCGAGCGCGTCGTTCACCACATGGGCGCAGGTCAGCACCCGGTGCGGGGACAGCAGCGCCGCTCCGCCCGCGGCCGTGCGCCCGTCGGCGTACAGCACCGAGAGGCGGGTGGCCGGGGCGGACGGCCGTGTGAACCAGCCCATGGATCAGTTCTGCCGCTCCCCGGGCTGCCAGGTCGCCGACACGGTCATGGTGGCCTTGCCGTTCGCCCCGACGATGCCCAGCTTGAGGTCCTGGCCGATTTCCACCCCGAACGCGACCGTGATCTCGGACGGGGGGTTGCCGGCCCCCGCCACCGCGGAGTGGATCTCGTCCAGCAGCGGGCCCATGGGGCGCAGCGCCGTCCGCAGCGCCTCGGTCGCACGGGCCGCGGCCCGTCCCTCCCCGCCGCCGCGGGCCACGGGAACCACGGTGCCGAAACCCTCCGGGAGATCGCCGGGTCCGGCGGGCCCCGGGGGCACGGCCAGTGCCTCACCGGCCCCGGACAGCTCCATCCGCACCTGCGAACCATCAGTCAGTGCAACATCCATGTACTCGGGCACCCGGTCATTCTCCCGGTCGGCACGGACGTGGGGAGGTATTTTCCGGTCAGGCTGCGGCCAAACGAGCGGTTCGGGCCGCGAGTTCACCGATTCGTGTGCCGTCGAAGCCGAACACGGCGCTGCGCACACGGTCCTCCAGCGGCCGGGTCCACTGCGGCGGAATGCCGGCGGCACCGCACAGCACCCCGGCCACCGAGCCCGCCGTCGCCCCGTTGGAGTCGGTGTCCAGTCCGCCGCGCACGGTCAGCGCGATGGTGGAGGTGAAATCCCCCTCGCCGTACAGCAGTCCGGCCGTGATGACACCGGCGTTCGGGACGGCGTGGATCCAGCCGAGGCGGCCGGTCTCCCTGTCGAGTTCGTCGAGTGCGGCGGCCCAGGGCACGCCGGCGTCGTACAGCGCCGTCGTACGGCGGACGGCCCGGGAGAACCTGCTGCCCGCCGGGATCCTTGCGAGGGCCTTCCCGATCGCCTCCCGGGCATCGGCGGCCGTGAACGCCGCGGCGATCAGCGCGGCGGCCCACATCGCCCCGTACACCCCGTTGCCGGTGTGCGACAGCACCGCGTCCCGGCGGGCGAGCGACGCGGCCCGCACCGGGTCGCCGGGGCTCGTCCAGCCGAAGACGTCGGCGCGGATCAGCGCGCCGATCCACTCCTGGTACGGGTTGTCGTACGTGGCCGTCAGCGGCGGCTTCAGCCCGGCGGTGAGATTGCGGTACGCGGCCCGCTCGGCCGTGAAGGTCTGCAGGAACGGCAGGCGCAGCAGCCACAGTTCGCCGACCTGCTCGGTCGTGAACGCGAAACCGTGGGTCTCCAGCAGATGCAGTCCGAGGATCGCGTAGTCCACGTCGTCGTCCCGGCAGCTGCCGTGGATCCGGCCGCGCACGCACGCGCGCCAGTCGGGGCGCAATTCGAAGTCGGAGGCCGTGCCGGGGGGCGGTTCGGGGAGGTAGTCCGTGAGCGGCAGCGCGCCGGCGGCCCGCAGATAGCGGTCGATCCGGTCACGCGTCCAGTAGTCGCCGCGCTCGACGGGCTTGCCGAGCATGTTGCCCGCGATCCGGCCCAGCCAGCCGCCGAGGATCCGGTCGGCGGTCGTCGGGCCCTGGGGCGTGGCTGGATGCGTCATGACTCGGGTGTACCCCGTCGCGGCTCGGGAACGGGGGAGGCCCGTCCGCAGGACAGCGGGCGGCGCCGGTCGTGCGTGAGACCGGGGACGAACCGGCCCGGCACTCGTCGGCGAAGCGGCGGATGTCGCTGTCCCGGCCGAACGTGCCCCACGGCGGACACGGTGACGCAGCCCTCACCGTGGGCGCCGGGCGCTCCTCGGGGCGGCGCCGGCCGGCCGCATGGCCGTGGCGGCCCCGCCGCCCGTGCCGCCGCCGCCCCGCGACGGCAGCATGCCCGGCCTCCCCACGGGATCGTCGGCATCGCCGACGCGCCGGAGGACGACCCGCCGCCCGCGCCGTGCGTGGGGTCCCGCGGGGCGAAGCGGTCGTCGGCGATCCCGGACCCGCGCTCGTGGTCCCGTCGGCTCGGTGCGCCGCTGCTCGGCCGCGCCGAGGCCGGCCGACCCGAAGCCGACGGCGGTGCGTCCTCGCGGCAGGTCCTGCCTCCCTGGCCGATACCCGCCGCCCGGGGTTCAGGGGGCGGGGCTCCGGGCTCCACCGTGTTCCCACTGCGTCGCAGGCCGGGGGCCGTATAGGACGGATTCCGTCCGCTTTAAAAAAGGGGCGGCTGCGGATAGGGTCGGGTCGGCGCGACTGCCTGTTCGAAAGCAAGGGATTGATGGTGGCGGACGGAGCAGTTACTGCCGCACGGGTGCTCGTGGCGGCGGACAAGTTCAAGGGCTCGCTCACGGCCGTGCAGGTCGCGGAGCGGGTGACCGCCGGACTCCGGCGCGTCGTCCCGGACCTCGCGGTGGAGACCCTGCCGGTCGCCGACGGCGGCGACGGTACGGTGGCCGCGGCCGTGGCGGCCGGGTTCGAACGCCGTCAGGTCGAGGTGACCGGCCCGCTCGGCGAGCCCGTGACGGCGGCGTACGCCCTGCGCGGCACCACCGCGGTGGTGGAGATGGCCGAGGCGTCCGGACTCCAGCACCTGCCCGACGGCGTCTTCGCGCCGCTCACGGCGACCACGTACGGCTCCGGCGAGCTGCTGCGCGCGGCCCTCGACGCGGGCGCGCGGACGATCGTCTTCGGCGTCGGCGGCAGCGCCACCACCGACGGCGGTGCGGGGATGCTGGCCGCGCTCGGCGCGCGTTTCCTGGACACGGACGGCGAGCCCGTCGGCCCCGGCGGGGGTGCGCTGATCGACGTGTCGACCGCGGACCTGTCCGGGCTGGACGCCCGCTTCGAGGACGTGGAGCTGGTTCTCGCCAGCGATGTCGACAACCCGCTGACCGGTCCCAAGGGGGCGCCCGCCGTCTTCGGCCCGCAGAAGGGCGCGTCGCCCGAGGACGTCGCCGTCCTGGACGCGGCACTCGCCCACTACGCGTCGCTCCTGGGCCCCGGGCAGGCCGAACGGCCCGGCGCCGGCGCGGCCGGCGGCATCGGCTACGGCGCGCTGGTCGCCCTGGGGGCGGGCTTCCGGCCGGGTATCGAGGTGATGCTCGACATCCTCGGATTCGCCGACGCGCTGTCCCGGGCGACCCTGGTCGTCACCGGCGAGGGCTCCCTCGACGAGCAGACCCTTCACGGCAAGGCCCCGGCCGGCGTCGCCGCGGCCGCCCGCGCGAAGGGCATCGACGTCGTCGCGGTCTGCGGCCGGCTCGCGCTCGAACGGGACGCGCTCGCCGGCGCGGGCATCCGACGTGCCTACGCGCTCCTGGAGCTGGAGCCCGATCCTGCGGCCTGCATGGCCCAGGCCGGTCCGCTGCTGGAGCGGGTCGCGGAGTCGGTCGCGAGGGACTTCCTCTCCTGACCGCCTCCTGACGGCGCGTCCGGTGTCCCCGGCCATGAGCCCCCCGGGCCGTCCCCGGGGGGCTCCCCGTGTGCGCGGACGGGAGAGCTCGCGGGCGCACGGGAGGTGACGGCGAGCGTTCCGGGGCGGAGCGGGCGTTCCGGGTCCGGCAGCCGTTCCGGCGGTGTCACGGGTCACGGGGGAGGGTGGGGGAGGGCCCTCCGGGTGCCGGGGAGCGCTCGACGAATGGCCGAAAGACAGCCCTTGGGGACCCGGGCCGGTCGCCCGACCTGTACCCGCTCCCCACCGCTCCCTAGCATGTGCGTCCTACCCGACCCGATTTCCCATTGACGCGAATGAGGACTGGATGCAGAACGAGTCGTGGAGCCCGGACGCCATCGACACCAAGGTGCCCAGTGTGGCGCGTATGTACGACTTCTTCCTGGGGGGCGACGACAACTACCAGTCCGACCGCGACGCCTGCGAGCAGCTGCTGAAGCAGGTGCCCAGCACCAAGGTGCTCGCCGTCAACAACCGCCGCTTCCTGCAGCGCGTCGTCCGTACCCTCGCCGAGGACTACGGCATACGGCAGTTCGTCGACCACGGCTCCGGTCTGCCGACCCAGAACAACGTCCACCAGGTCGCCCAGGCCGTCGACCCGGAGTCAAGGGTGGTGTACGTCGACAACGACCCGATCGTGCTGGCCCATGGCCGGGCGCTGCTGGAGGAGAACGACCGCACCGCGGTCATCCAGGCCGACATGAGGGACACCGACGGCATCTTCGGCCACGAGGAGACCACCCGGCTGATCGACTTCGGCAAGCCGGTCGCCGCCCTGTTCGTGTCGGTGATGCACTGCATACCGGACGAGGACGACCCGGCGGCTCTCGTCCGCCGCGTCGCCGAACGCCTCGTGCCCGGAAGCTTTCTGGTGGTCTGTCAGCTCGTCAGCGACCGCCCCGAGATCCGGAGGTTCGTCACGGACTTCATGGCCGAGGCCACCGGCGGGCACTGGGGCCGCGTCCGGGAGGAGCACGAGGTGACGGAGTACTTCGACGGGCTCCAGATCCTGGAGCCGGGTCTGGTCGAGGTCTCGACCTGGCGGCCGGACACCGAACTCGCCCCGGTGCAGCAGACCGACGAGTGGATCGAGTGGGGCGGCGTCGGCCGATTGGTCTGACAGCCCTCGGACACCGCGGGCGGCCGGGCCGGAGGGCGGATCCGAGCGGCCGCCTGCCGAGCACGGGCGTACGGGCGGGGACCCGTCGGGTCGTCGGCCCCGCACCAGGGTGTCTCCGTCCCCGCGCCGGAGCCGGAGAGACCCTGGTGCCCGGCACTACAGACGGGACAGCCGCTCCTCGATGAGGGCCAGCGAGTTCCTCGGGGTGAGCGCGCAGGCGCCGAGCCGGTCAAGCATGTCCCGGTACTGCTCCACGACCTGGGGCTTCTGACTGAACGTGCTGTCGGTCAGGTGCTCGATGTAGACGGCGTCCTTGAGGTCGTTCAGCGCGAAGCGCAGATAGGTCACTCCCGTGCCGACCCCGACCGAGGCCGTCACGTCCAGCGGGGCGATCTGCAACGTGATCCGGGGCTCCCGCATCATCGCGATCAGGTGCTCGAGCTGCGCGCGCATCACCTTCGGCCCGCCGACCGTGCGCATCAGCACGGACTCGTCGATCACCGCCCACAGCCGGGGCGCGTCCGGCTGGTCGAGCTGGCGCTGCCGTTCCTGCCGCAGTTCGACCCGCCGGTCGACGTCGTGGGCGTAGAGCCGCGCGGGCCCGGACTCGACGACCGCGCGAGCGTACGCGGAGGTCTGCAACAAGCCGGGCACGTAGAAGGGTTCGTACGTGCGGATGGTGGCCGCAGCGCCCTCCAGGGCGACCAGCGGGGCGAAGAAGTCCGACAGCACGTCGCTGTAGCTGCGCCACCAGTCGCTGCGCCGTGACTGCTCCACGAGTCGCAGGAACTCGGCGACGCTCTCCTCCCCGCTCACCCCGTAGAGCTCCAGCAGGGCGACGGCGTCGGCCGGCTTGCAGCCGTGCCGGCCCAGCTCGATGCGGCTGGTCTTGGAACGGGAGAAGCCGAGGCGGACGTCGACGGCGGAGGGGTCGAGCCCGGCGGCCGTGCGCAGTTCGCGCAGCTTGCCACCCAGGATCACCTTCAGGGCGGTCGGGTTGCTCTCGACCGCTCCCAGTGGCCCGGCGAACAACGACGGGCTCGGTTCTACTGCAGCCATCGTGCGCTCCTGCGGACTATTGAGAAGACGTCGACACTATCCCGTACATCCGTGTGTGAGCCACGGCGAACTGGACGGTGGGGTGCTTGCTTTCAGCCAATCACGTCATCGAATTCACCGCCGCGCGCTCCTGCGACGAAGGCCTCCACCTCGTCCCGCGTGTAGACGAGGGCGGGCCCCTGCGGATCCCGGGAGTTGCGCACGGCGACCTGTCCGTCGGGGAGTGCTGCCAGCTCCACGCAGTTGCCGGTGGCATTGCTGTGGCTGCTCTTGATCCACACCACCGGGCTCAGCTCCCCCGCCGGCATGCCATTGATGAACTCCATGCCCAACAACCCCTCTTTGTTCGCACGTTCGTTCGCCCCGTATCTGGTCAGTGCAATCCCAGATGCAATTGCATTTCCAGGGGCGGCTCGACAATACTCGGTCCACACCGGCTGCCGCAGCGTCGAACACCCAGGCCTGCAGGGGGACATGACCAGTGACGATTCACGTGTCAACCATCTCCACCACGACGGCCGGGCACGGTGATCGGCGCGCAACAGAGCAGTTCGGCCCGAAACCGCTGCCCGAGAACCCTCGTGCCACACCCCGGGACCCCGTCCTGGAGGGGCTCCCGCCACTCGGCGGGTTCGCCGCCTGCGGGCTGGACGGCGGCCCGCGGAATCCGTGCCAGGCCCGGCGGTTCGTCGCCCACACCCTGCACTGCTGGGAACTGCCCGCCCTCGTGGGGGACATGTCGCTGGTCGTCAGCGAATTGGTGACCAACGCCGTCCGGCACGCGCTCGTCGCCGAACCGCAGGAGACGACGCCGGAGTACCCGTTGTGGCTGGGGCTCGTCCGCCACCCGGGACACGTCGTCTGCTCCGTCGCGGACCCGAGCTCGGAACCGCCCAGGCAGCGCGACGCCGATGCCTCGGACGTCGACGGTCGCGGTCTCGAACTCATCGGCGCGCTGAGCGAGAGCTGGTCCTGGTCCCTCACCGAACCCAGGGGCAAGACGGTGTGGGCGAGCCTGGCCCTGCCCGGCAGGGGCTGATCCCCGACTGCTCCCGGGCCGCGCCGCGCGGGGCGCCTCGCGGTCGGACGGGGAGTGGAGAGGTGCCGTCGTGCCGCGCGCTCGCAGCGCTCCGCGTCCTCCGCCCCCGTGCCTGGGCCCTCCCCGGAGTTCCGCTCGGCACCCGCGCGACGAGCCGGCGCCGAGCGCCCTTGCGTCTGCACCGGGTCCCCCGGGACGCCCCGCACCCCGGGCGCCCCGTCGGCCGCGAGCCGCCCCCGGCCCCGCGCACGGCCCCTGCACACGGCACAGGGCCCCTGCGCACGCGGCACAGGGCCCGGGGCATACGCCCCGGGCCCTGTGCCACGCCCTTGGAGGAACCGCTACGGAAGCTGTGCCGAGGCCCGCGCCTCGCGCCGGTTGTCCCGGAAGGTGTTCACCCGCCGTGCCGTCGCGAACAGCGGGATCGTCGCCGCCAGCACGATCTGCAGCGCACAGCCGGTCTGCAGCAGCAGCTGGCCTCCCGGCGCGTCGAACGCCCACGCCGCGAGCAGGCCCATCGCCCCCACGATCCAGCTGAGCATCGCGACCGCCAGCTTGCCCC
Organism: Streptomyces sp. WMMC940; assembly: GCF_027460265.1. Lineage (NCBI taxonomy): Bacteria > Bacillati > Actinomycetota > Actinomycetes > Kitasatosporales > Streptomycetaceae > Streptomyces > Streptomyces sp. WMMC940. Next base: position 1,139,615 of record NZ_JAPZBC010000001.1, on the reverse strand, counting down.
GCGGCTTCGGGTACTCGACCCGGCTCACCATCAGCCAGGCCGCGCCGATGATCGCGAGCAGCGTCGGGATGAACGGCAGCTCGAGCAGCACGATCGACACGACCGTCAGCGCGCCGAAGGGGCTCGGCATGCCCTGGAACATGCCGTCCTTCATCGTCACGCACGAGAATCTGGCCAGACGCAGCACGACCGCCAGCAGCACCACGATCGCGGCCACCGCCGAGACCTTCTGGTGGGCGTCGTCGGCGACCATGCCGTAGACAAGGACGAAGTACGCCGGGGCCAGTCCGAAGCTGATCAGGTCCGAGAGGTTGTCCAGCTCGGCGCCCATGGGGCTGCTGCGCAGCTTGCGCGCCACGAGACCGTCGAACAGGTCGAAGACGGCGGCGCACAGCATGAGGATCACCGCGGTCGCGGCGGAGTGCCGCGCCATGCCGCTCTCGCCGCTGCCGACGAGGTGCGGGATCAGGATTCCGGTGGTGGTGAAGTACACCGCCATGAAACCGCACGTGGCGTTACCGAGAGTGAGGGTGTCGGCTATCGACAGCCGCAGCGAGAGGGGCATCTCCTCCGCGTCGTCCGCCGTCCCCGAGCCGGGCTCGGTCCCGTCGACCCAGCCCGCCTGTGTGTCGGGATCAATCACGGTCAATGCGAGTCACCCCCGCGGTCGTGACCTGACCGACTTCGACCCCGGCCTCGACACCCTCCGGGAGGTAGATGTCGACGCGCGAGCCGAAGCGGATGAGGCCGATGCGCTCACCCTGCTCGACCTTGGTGCCCTGCGGGACGTAAGGAACGATGCGGCGCGCCACGGCGCCGGCGATCTGGATCATCTCGATGTCACCGAGTTCGGTGTCGAAGTGCCAGACGACGCGCTCGTTGTTCTCGCTCTCCTTGTTGAACGCCGGAACGAAACCGCCGGGCACGTGCTCGACGGAGGTGACCGTGCCGGCGAGCGGGGCACGGTTGACGTGGACGTTCAGCGGGCTCATGAAGATGGCGACACGGGTGCGCCCGTCCTTCCACGGCATGATGCTCTGCACCACGCCGTCGGCCGGGGAGATGACCCGTCCCTGGGCGATCTCACGCTCGGGGTCGCGGAAGAACCACAGCATGCCCGCCGCGAGTGCGGTGGTGGGCACGGCGATGGCCGCGGCACGCCTCGACCGGCGCGCACGCGCCAGGCTGAGTGCCGCGGTCGCGACGGTCGGGAGGAGCCACGGCGATGCTCCGCGCGCGAGGCGGACGCGGCCGCGAGGTGCAGAGGTTTGGCTGTGGGGCATGGATGACCTTCGTAGCGGATGATGCCGCGCTGGCAACAAGGGGGACGGCGGCTTTCTGGCGATGTTATCGGTTACGGGCCGCAACTGGGAAAGCCAGAAGCCGAGTCGGTCGGCCGGAAGCCTTCGGCAAAGGCTGCCGGATTGTGATCTTCTTCGCGGCCGAACCGACTCAAAAGCCCCATTCAGCCCTGGAAGCGGTATTCCTCGAGCAGTCGGCGCCCGATGATCATTTTCTGGATCTCGGCGGTACCCTCGCCGATCAGCAGCATCGGGGCCTCCCGGTAGAGGCGCTCGATCTCGTACTCCTTGGAGAAGCCGTAACCGCCGTGGATCCGGAAGGCGTCCTCGACGACTTCCTTGCAGTACTCGGAGGCGAGGTACTTCGCCATCCCGGCCTCCAGGTCGTTTCGCTCCCCGGAGTCCTTTTTGCGGGCTGCGTTGACCATCATCGCATGGGCCGCCTCGACCTTGGTAGCCATCTCCGCGAGCTTGAACTGGATGGCCTGGTGCTGGGCGATCGGCTTGCCGAAAGTGTGACGTTGCTGGGCGTACCCGACACCCAGTTCGAAGGCACGCTGAGCGACGCCGCAGCCACGTGCCGCCACATTGACGCGGCCGACCTCGACTCCGTCCATCATTTGGTAAAACCCCCGGCCGGTGGTGCCGCCGAGGACGCGATTGGCCGGAATGCGCAGTCCGTCCATGATGAGCTCGGTCGTGTCGACGCCCTTGTAGCCCATCTTGTCGATCTTGCCGGGGATGGTGAGGCCGGGCCGCACCTCCCCGAAGCCGGGCTCCTTCTCGACGAGGAAGGTCGTCATCGACTTGTGCGGGGCCGTACCCTCCGGGTGTCCTTCGTCACTCCGGACCAGAACGGCCACGAGCGTCGACGTTCCGCCGTTCGTCAGCCACATCTTCTGGCCGTTCAGGACGTACTCGTCGCCGTCCTTCACCGCCTTCGACGTGATGGCCGACACATCCGAGCCGAGCCCCGGCTCGGACATGGAGAACGCGCCCCGCACCTCGCCGGCCGCCATCCGGGGCAGGAAGTGGTCCTTCTGCTCCTGGGTGCCGTGCTGCTTGAGCATGTACGCCACGATGAAGTGCGTGTTGATGATGCCCGAGACGGACATCCAGCCGCGGGCGATCTCCTCCACGCACAGCGCGTACGTGAGCAGGGACTCGCCCAGGCCCCCGTACTCCTCGGGGATCATCAGACCGAAGAGCCCCAGCTCCTTGAGGCCGTCGACGATCTGCTGCGGGTACTCGTCGCGGTGCTCCAGCTCGGTGGCGACCGGGATGATCTCCTTGTCGACGAAGTCGCGGACCGTCGAGAGGATCTCCTGCTGGACGTCGGTCAGACCGGCGGTCTGGGCGAGTCGGGCCATTTCTACTTCTCCGCCTTCTTCGGGGGCTCGATCAGCTCCGGCCGGCCGGGCTGCTCGCCGCCGCGCTCCTTGATGTACGTCTCGGTGGGGACCATCACCTTGCGGCGGAACACGCACACGAGCGTGCCGTCCTGCTTGTAGCCCTTGGTCTCGACGTGGACGATCCCGCGGTCGTTCTTCGACCTGGACGGGGTCTTGTCGAGGACGGTCGTCTCGCCGTAGATCGTGTCGCCGTGGAAGGTCGGCGCCACGTGCCGCAGCGACTCGATCTCCAGGTTGGCGATGGCCTTGCCCGACACGTCCGGCACGGACATGCCGAGCAGCAGCGAGTAGATGTAGTTGCCCACGACGACGTTCTTCCCGAAATCCGTCGTCTTCTCCGCATAGTTCGTGTCCATGTGGAGGGGGTGGTGGTTCATCGTCAGAAGACAGAAGAGGTGGTCGTCGTACTCCGTGACCGTCTTCCCGGGCCAGTGCTTGTAGACCGCCCCGACCTCGAACTCCTCGTACGTGCGTCCGAACTGCATGGTGCTCACGCCTCCGGGGCTTCGAACTTCGAGGTACGGGCCATGCCGGCCGCGCGGCCCTTGCCGGAGATGACCAGGGCCATCTTGCGGCTGGCCTCGTCGATCATCTCGTCGCCGAGCATCGCCGAGCCCTTCTTCCCGCCGGCCTCGGACGTGTAGTACTCGTACGCGTCCAGGATCAGCTCGGCGTGGTCGTAGTCCTCCTGGGAGGGGGAGAAGATCTCGTTGGACGCCTCCACCTGGCCCGGGTGCAGCACCCACTTGCCGTCGAAGCCCAGCGCGGCGGCGCGCTGCGCGACCTCGCGGTATCCGTCGATGTTGCGGATCTGCAGGTAGGGGCCGTCGATCGCCTGCAGATTGTTGGCGCGGGCGGCCATGAGGATCTTCATCAGGATGTAGTGGTAGGCGTCCGCCGGGTAGCCGGGCGGCTGCTCGCCGACGACCAGGGACTTCATGTTGATCGAGGCCATGAAGTCGGCCGGGCCGAAGATGATCGTCTCGACGCGCGGCGACGCCTGGGCGATCGCGTTGACGTTGTTGAGGCCCTGGGCGTTCTCGATCTGCGCCTCGATGCCGATCTTGCCGACCTCGAAGCCCATCGTCTTCTCGATCTGCGTCAGCAGCAGGTCGAGGGCGACGACCTGCTGGGCGTCCTGGACCTTCGGCAGCATGATGCAGTCGAGGTTCTGCCCGGCGCCCTCGACGACCGTGACGACGTCCCGGTAGGTCCACTGGGTCGTCCAGTCGTTCACCCGCACGACGCGGGTCTTGCCCGTCCAGTCGCCCTCGTTGAGGAACTTGACGATGGTGTGCCGGGCCTCCGGCTTGGCGAGCGGGGCACAGGCGTCCTCGAGGTCCAGGAAGACCTGGTCGGCAGGCAGCCCCTGGGCCTTCTCCAGGAAGCGCGGGTTCGAACCGGGCACCGCGAGGCAGGAGCGGCGCGGGCGCAGCCGGTTGACGGGGCTTGTCATGCGGGGACCTCCAGGGGGTCGAGCTTGTTCGCTTGGCGGATCTCGTCGACGATACGGCCGATGATCTCCGTGATGCCGAAGTCCTTCGGGGTGAAGACGGCGGCCACACCCGCACGCCTCAGTTCCTCGGCGTCGCCGTTCGGGATGATCCCGCCGACGACCACCGGGATGTCGGCGGCGCCCGCCTCACGCAGACGCTCCAGCACGTCCGGCACGAGCTCGGCGTGCGAGCCGGACAGGATCGACAGGCCCACGCAGTGCACGTCCTCGGCGAGGGCGGCGCCGACGATCTGCTCGGGCGTGAGCCGGATGCCCTGGTAGACCACCTCGAAGCCCGCGTCGCGCGCGCGTACGGCGATCTGCTCCGCGCCGTTGGAGTGCCCGTCCAGACCCGGCTTGCCGACCAGCAGCCGCAGCCGGCCCGAGCCGAGCTCGTCGGCGGTTCGGGACACCTTCTCCCGGACCAGGGCGAGCGGTGTTCCCGCCTCGGCGGCGACGGCCACCGGGGCCGAGGACACCCCGGTCGGGGCACGGAACTCGCCGAAGACGTCCCGCAGTGCCCAGGCCCACTCGCCGGTGGTGACGCCGGCGCGGGCGCACTCGACCGTGGCGGCCATCAGGTTGGCGTCGCCCGCGGCCGCGGCCTTGAGCGCGGCCAGGGCGTTCTGGGCGCGGCTCTCGTCCCGGTTGTCGCGCCACTCGTGGAGCTTGGCCACGACCCGGGCCTCGTTCGCGGGGTCCACCGTCATGATCGCGGTGTCGAGGTCCGCGGTGAGCGGGTTGGGCTCGGTCGTCTCGAAGACGTTGACGCCGACGATCTTCTCGTCGCCGGCCTCGATCCGGGCCCGCCGCTCGGCGTGCGAGGACACCAGCTGCGACTTCAGGTAGCCGGACTCGACGGCCGCCATGGCGCCGCCCATCTCCTGGATGCGCTCGATCTCGGCGAGCGAGTCCGCCACGAGGGCGTCCACCTTGGCCTCGATCACGTGCGAGCCGGCGAAGATGTCCTCGTACTCCAGCAGGTCGCTCTCGTGGGCGAGGACCTGCTGGATGCGCAGCGACCACTGCTGGTCCCAGGGGCGGGGCAGGCCGAGGGCCTCGTTCCAGGCCGGGAGCTGGACCGCGCGGGCGCGGGCGTCCTTGGAGAGCGTCACGGCCAGCATCTCGAGGACGATGCGCTGCACGTTGTTCTCCGGCTGGGCCTCGGTCAGGCCGAGCGAGTTGACCTGGACGCCGTAGCGGAAGCGCCGCTGCTTGGCGTTCTCGATGCCGTAGCGCTCGCTCGTGATCTTCTCCCAGATACGGCCGAAGGCGCGCATCTTGCACATCTCCTCGATGAAGCGGACGCCCGCGTTCACGAAGAAGGAGATCCGGGCGACGACGTCGCCGAACTTCTCCTGCGGCACCTGGCCGGAGTCGCGCACCGCGTCCAGGACGGCTATCGCCGTGGACATCGCGTAGGCGATCTCCTGGACGGGTGTGGCCCCGGCCTCCTGCAGGTGGTAGCTGCAGATGTTGATCGGGTTCCACTTGGGGATGTTCGCCACCGTGTAGGTGATCATGTCGGTGGTCAGACGCAGCGACGGACCGGGCGGGAAGACGTGCGTCCCGCGCGACAGGTACTCCTTGACGATGTCGTTCTGCGTCGTCCCCTGGAGCCTGGTGACGTCGGCGCCCTGCTCCTCCGCGACCACCTGGTAGAGCGCCAGCAGCCACATGGCGGTGGCGTTGATGGTCATCGAGGTGTTCATCTGCTCCAGGGGGATGTCCTGGAACAGCCGCCGCATGTCACCGAGGTGCGAGACCGGCACCCCGACCCGGCCGACCTCGCCGCGGGCGAGGACGTGGTCGGGGTCGTAGCCGGTCTGCGTCGGCAGGTCGAACGCGACCGACAGACCGGTCTGGCCCTTGGCGAGGTTGCGCCGGTACAGCTCGTTGGACGCCTCGGCCGTGGAGTGACCGGCGTACGTGCGCATGAGCCACGGCCGGTCCTTCTGACGCTCTGTCATCTGATGGACCTCTGACTCAGATGTTCCGGAAGCGGTTGATGGCGTCGAGGTGCCTGGCGCGCATCTCCTCGTCGCGCACGCCCAGGCCCTCCTCGGGCGCCAGGCAGAGCACGCCGACCTTGCCCTGGTGCACGTTGCGGTGGACGTCGTGGGCTGCCTGACCCGTGTCCTCCAGCGAGTACGTCTTCGACAGGGTGGGGTGGATCTTGCCCTTGGCGATGAGGCGGTTGGCCTCCCAGGCCTCGCGGTAGTTGGCGAAGTGGGAGCCGATGATGCGCTTCAGCGACATCCACAGGTAGCGGTTGTCGTACTCGTGCATGTAGCCCGAGGTCGAGGCGCAGGTGGTGATGGTGCCGCCCTTGCGGGTGACGTAGACGCTCGCGCCGAAGGTCTCGCGTCCCGGGTGCTCGAAGACGATGTCGATGTCCTCGCCGCCGGTGAACTCGCGGATGCGCTTGCCGAAGCGCTTCCACTCCTTCGGGTCCTGGGTCCGCTCGTCCTTCCAGAACTTGTAGCCCTCGGCGCTGCGGTCGATGATCGCCTCGGCGCCCATGGACCGGCAGATGTCGGCCTTCTGCTCGCTGGAGACGACACAGATCGGGTTGGCGCCGCCGGCCAGCGCGAACTGGGTGGCGTACGAGCCGAGACCGCCGCTGGCGCCCCAGATCAGGACGTTGTCGCCCTGCTTCATCGCCGCGCCGTTCCGCGAGACGAGCTGGCGGTAGGCGGTGGAGTTGACCAGGCCGGGGGCCGCGGCCTCCTCCCAGCTGAGGTGCTTGGGCTTCGGCATCAGCTGGTTGGACTTCACCAGTGCGATCTCGGCGAGTCCGCCGAAGTTGGTCTCGAAGCCCCAGATGCGCTGCTCGGGGTCGAGCATCGTGTCGTTGTGGCCGTCCGACGACTCCAGCTCGACGGAGAGGCAGTGCGCGACGACCTCGTCGCCCGGGTTCCAGGCGTTGACGCCCGGGCCGGTGCGCAGCACCACGCCCGCGAGGTCGGAGCCGATGATGTGGTACGGCAGGTCGTGGCGCTTGGTGAGCTCGGAGAGCCGGCCGTAGCGCTCCAGGAAGCCGAAGGTCGACAGCGGCTCGAAGATCGAGGTCCACACGGAGTTGTAGTTCACCGAGCTGGCCATGACGGCCACCAGGGCCTCGCCGGGCCCGAGCTCGGGGACCGGGACCTCGTCGAGGTGCAGGGACTTGCGCGGGTCCTTCTCGCGCGTGGTGAGTCCCGCGAACATCTCGGTCTCGTCCTTGTGCACGGTGACCGCCCGGTACGACTCGGGGAGCGGCAGTGCGGCGAAGTCGGCGGACGTGGAGTCCGGCGACTGGATCGCGTCCAGGATTTCCTTCACGGTGTGCCTCCGGCGAATGGTGTCTCCCCGGCCCGGGGGCGGGGGAGGCGTCTCGCGGACGAGAGCGCTGAGGGGAACGTCGGGGAGTGCTGCTTCTGTGGAGGTGTGCCGTCGGTTCGGCGGGTGGTGCCGGCAGCGCTGGTGTGCGCGGGAGGTTGCCTGTGACGCAGGCGTCCGGGCGCGCGAGCCGGGTGGCTTGCGGGGACAGCCGGCGTACGAGAGTTCTCTGCACGCCGGCCGCCCGGACAACTTCAACGTATGGCACGCCGTGCCAGCCCGCAAGACACTGCGTGCCAACAATTTCACTCACATGCAATCTCCGCGTCACGCATGAGCGATGATCGATCGAATTTAAGGTCTGACCTGCGCAAACGACCCGCTGGGAGGGGCTGGGCCTGCGCGGAGTGCCCACCCGTGTCCGTTCGGTGATCGCGTTGTGGTCTATGTCATGGACGCACCCCTGGCCTCGGTGCCGTCCTCGCGCTCCCGGCCGGACCCGCATCGGTCACCGCCGGGGTCTGCCCGGCGATGGACGGCCACCCGGCTTCGCGTGTCCGTCGGTGCGCTCCGCGGCCGGGCGGCCGGGCAGCGCACCGGCGGTGATACGAGCCCGGGGACGGCCTCGGGCCCGTCGGGCAGCGGAACTCGTGCCGCTCGCAGCCGTGTTCGTGGGGAGGGAGGGGCCGGCGGTCCCGCCCCGCGTGCCACGCCGCCCCCGTGCCACGGCCGGGCGGGCCTCCGGCCGGTTCGCACCGGCGAGCCCCCGCGCGGCCGGCGCCGTGTCCCGGTTCCCGCGCGGCCTGAGCGTGCCGGGCCGTGCCCGGCCTGTGATCAGATTGCCGGAGCCGGGTCCGCCGCCCTCGGCCTGTGGTCAGGTGCGGAGCCGGGTTCGCCGCCCCCGTCCGGAGGGCGGGGTTCGAGCCAAGGCGAGGGGGCTGACGTCCCTGAGCCGGCGGAACCCCACGCTCCGGAGCGCAACGGCTCCGCCGGGCGGCCCGTCCGCTCGGTCGACGTCGTCCGGCGGGCCGCCCGGCATGACGCCGTCAGCGGCGGCGCAGCGCTTCCTCGATCGTGCGCATCACCTCGGGCAGCGGGGCGTCCGTGCGGGCCACCGCGACCAGGACCTCGTCGCCCGTCCGCACCTGCGCGGCGGCGGGGGCGGGGGCGCGTTCCGCCCCGGCGCGGCCCGCGCCGATACCGGAGCCGAACGTCTCGCGGACGATGGCGAAGGCGTGGTCGAGCTGAGCCTCCACGTCGCCCTGGCCGCCCGCCCGCAGCCAGCGCCTCAGCACATGGTTGTGCGCGGTGACCACCGCGGACGCCGCGACTTCGGCCAGCAGCGGATCGTCGTTGCCGGCGTGGTGGTCGCGCTCGTCGAAGTGGCCCAGCAGATAGCGGGTGAAAAGCCGCTCGTAGCGGGCCACCGAGGCGATCTCCCGCTCCCGCAGCGTCGGTACCTCGCGGGTCAGTCGGTACCGCTCGACGGACACCGCCGGGGACGCCGCGTACATCCTCATGACTTCCTTGATGCCCCGGCACACCGTGTCGAGCGGGTGCTCATGGGCCGGAGCGGCGTTCAGCACGGCCTCGGCCCGCACGAGCGTGTCGTCGTGGTCGGGGAAGATCGCCTCTTCCTTGGAGCGGAAGTGCCGGAAGAAGGTGCGCCGGGCGACCCCGGCCGCCGCGGCGATCTCGTCGACGGTCGTCGCCTCGTACCCCTTGGTCGCGAACAATTCCATCGCGGCCGCCGCCAGCTCCCGGCGCATCTTGAGCCGCTGGGCGGCGGCGCGGCTGCCTGCGGCGCTCTCGGGGGCGTCGGACGTCGCGGGCGCGGCGGAGTTCCGGGAGGTGCGTCGGTGGGCGTCAGCGGGCTGGGACATGCCCTGAACGTACTGCATCTGCGCAGGGGGCTGCGCCTCCAGGGGCGGGCCGCCCGCTCCGTCCAGCAGCCCGCCCCAGGCCGGGCGGCCGACGCCGGGGTCCGCGGAGTCGCGGGCCGATGGCTGCCGCCCGGCTGCGTCGTCGCGCGCAGCGCCTTCCCGATCGCCCTTCGGGTACGGGAGGGGACGCCGGCGCTCTCCTCCTCCGCCTTGCCGGACTGGGCCGTCGACCCGCTCCTCGACCCACGCTCCCCGCCGTCGGCCGCCCGCTCGGTTCGCGCGGCCGGAATCAGCGCCGGGCATATTCGCGGAAGCCGCGGCCCGTCTTGCGGCCGAGGCAGCCCGCGGCCACGAGGTGCTCGAGCAGCGGCGCCGGGGCCAGACCCGGGTCGCGGAACTCCCGGTGCAGCACCTTCTCGATGGCGAGGGAGACGTCGAGACCGACCACGTCGAGCAGTTCGAAGGGCCCCATCGGGTATCCGCCGCCGAGCTTCATCGCCGCGTCGATGTCGTCGAGGGTCGCGTAGTGCTCCTCCACCATCTTGATCGCGTTGTTCAGGTACGGGAACAGCAGGGCGTTCACGATGAAGCCGGCGCGGTCACCGCAGTCGACGGGGTGCTTCTTGATCCTCGCCGTCACCCCGCGGACCGTGGCGTGGACGTCGTCCGAGGTCAGGACCGTGCGGACCACCTCGACGAGCTTCATCGCCGGGGCCGGGTTGAAGAAGTGCATCCCGATGACGTCCTGGGGACGCGAGGTGGCGCGGGCGCAGGCGACGACGGGCAGTGAGGACGTCGTGGTGGCGAGGACCGCGCCCGGCTTGCAGATCTTGTCGAGCGTCGCGAACAGCTGCTGCTTGACCTCGAGGTCCTCCGCGACGGCCTCCAGGGCCAGATCGACCTCCGCGAAGGCGTCCAGCGACCCGGCCGGAGTGATCCGCGCCAGCGTCTCGTCCCGGGCCTCGGCGGTCAGCCGGCCCTTGTCGACGGAGCGCGAAAGCGACTTGGCGATACGGGACTTGGCGGTCTCCGCCTTCTCCTGGCTGCGAGCGGCGAGGACCACGTCGTAACCGGCCTTCGCGAACACCTCCGCGATCCCGCCGGCCATCGTGCCGGAACCGGCCACGCCGACCGAACGCACGGGGCGGCCGCCGGCGGACTGGGCGGTCTCCAGCGGCGTCAGGGCGTCGCGGACGACCGTGCCGCTGTCCGGGGCCTCGTAGGTGTAGAAGCCGCGGCCCGACTTGCGGCCGGTCAGCCCCGCCTCGCTGAGCTGCTTCAGGATCGGCGCGGGAGCGTGCAGCCGGTCGTGGGACTCGGCGTACATGGCCTCGAGGACGGTGCGGGCCGTGTCGATGCCGATCAGGTCGAGCAGCGCCAGCGGGCCCATCGGCAGCCCGCAGCCGAGCTTCATCGCGGCGTCGATGTCCTCACGGGAGGCGTACTTCGCCTCGTACATGGCGGCGGCCCTGGTTGAGGTACCCGAAGAGCAGCCCGTCCGCGACGAATCCGGGGCGGTCGCCGACGGCGACCGGCTCCTTGCCGAGGTCGCGGGCGAGCGCGGTGACGGCCTCCACCGCCTGCGGCGCGGTCAGCACCGAGGAGACGACCTCGACCAGGCGCATCGCGGGGGCCGGGTTGAAGAAGTGCATGCCGAGAACCCGCTCGGGGTGCGCCGAGTCGGCGGCGAGCCGGGTCACGGACAGCGCGTTGGTGCCGGTGGCGAGGATCGTCCCGGGGCGGACGACGGCGTCGAGTTCCCGGAAGACCTGCTGCTTCAGCTCGTACGACTCGGGAACGACCTCGATCACGAGGTCGGCCTCGGCCGCCGCCTGGAGGTCGGAGAAGGTGCGGAAACGGGCCAGGACGTTCCGCCGCTCCCCCTCGGTGATGCGCTCGCGCTGCACGGCGCGCGCGGTGGAAGCTTCGAGGGCGGTGACGGCGTGGCGCGCGGCGGTCTCGCTGACGTCGATGCCGATGACCTCACGCCCGGCGCGGGCGAGCACCTCGGCGATACCGGTGCCCATGGTGCCGAGACCGACGACGGCGATGGTGGAGAGAGGGGTGTCCATCACGGGACTCCAGGAGTGAGTGACGACTGAGGGAGGGCGTACGTGCCGCAGGGCGCCGAGGGCGGTCCGCGTCCGCGGACCGGAGGGGGCGCGCGGCACGCGCAGAGTGCGTGTCGCGATGAGGATGGCGACGGACCCTGTCCCGGAGTCACGCCGTACTGAACTGCCGAACCGACTGGCTCTCCCCGGCCGTGGGGCCTGGGAGTCACCCCCGAGCGGCTGCGTCACCAGGCCGCCGAGAGCAGAGCGGGTGTTGCCCGCTCACATGAGATTAACTCGCGGGTAACGAGCGCGCCAGCCCTGCGTGGATGTGATCTGCGCCGCCACGGAGTGAACCGCGCCGGTCGGAACGACAGGGCTCGTCCGCGGGGTGGCCGGAGCCGGGCCGGTCCGCGGTTCCGGCGCGCGCCGGGCGTGCGGCGTGCGCTGTGCCGATCTCTGCGGGGGCGGGGGCACGGCGTGCTCGGGGTGCCGGGTGGCCGTGGGGCACGGCGCCCGGGCCGCGGCGCGTGCAGGGAGCGGGCCCACGGCCGGGGCGTCCGGCGCCGGGCGTCGGCGGGGCCGCGTCGCGCGGGTGAGCGGGCCCACGGCCGGGCCGTCACTCCCCCGGCGGGCCCGGAGATCGCGCGTCCGCGTCCGCCCGGGGGCGATCCGCGAAGAGCCCCACCGGCCGCGGGCGCGCGCCCTAGGCTGCTCGCATGGACGCGGATCTCGAGGATCTGACCCGCCGCACCCGCCGCGAGCTGACCGGGCCGGCGGACGACGAACTGCACAGGCGACTGACCGCGATCGCGGACCCCGACGCCCTGGCCACCGTGCTGACCCAGACCCGACTGCCGCTGTGGGCGCGGGAGATAGCCGCTTTCCGGCTCGGCTGCGCCGGTGACCGCCGTTCCTTCGAACCGCTCGTGCTGCTGCTCAACCACCGCGATCCGGAGCGCTGCCTCTCCGCCTCCCACGCCCTGAGCAGGCTCGGCGACCCCCGTACCGCGGCGGCCGCCGCCGCCCTCGCGACCAACGAAGTGCGCGTCGCCTACGCCCTCGTCCCCGTACGGCTCCTCACCACCCTGCGCGCCCCCGAGTCCGCCCCGGCGCTCATCACCACCCTCGGCCGGAGACTCGTCCCCGGCGACCCGCACTGGCGCGTCGCCCTGGCCTGCGTGGAAGGGCTCGGCGCACTCGCCGACGAGCGCGCCCGTCCGGTCCTGGAGTCCGCGCTGGCCCACCCCCGCCTGTCCGCCGCCGCCTCCGCGGCGCTCAGCCGCCTGCGGTGACGCGCCTCGGGCACGGCGACGCCGTCCACTTCGAACGGCTCCTCCGCCCCATCGGCCCGGGGGCGCTCCCGTGGCCGGAGGCGCGAGGCGCGTGTTCACGGGCTCGTCCTGGCGCACGCCACCGACCGCGCGCCGCCCGCCGGCGGTGCTGGGTCGCCGGGCCCGGCACCGCCGGCGGGAGAACCGGGCGGCGCCACATCGACCGGTACGTCAGTTGCGGTGACCGAGGAGCCGGTGCAGCGCGGCACCCGCCCTGTCCGCATCCGGCACGCCCGTGCGCACCCCCGGCTTCAGCGGCTGCGGCTCCCGCCCCGTCGCGCAGAACGCGTCCGCCTCGCCGGTGGCCGCGGCCGGAGGGAGCTTCCCGGTGGCCAGATAGTCCGTCACATGGCGGTCCATGCAGGCGTTCCCGCTCAGCGAGGTGGCGTGGTTGCCGCCGCCCTGCTCGACGACGAGCCGGGAACCCCGCAGCGCGCGGTGGACGGTGACGGCCCCCTCGTACGGGGTCGCCGCGTCGTCCGTGGCCTGGAGGATCAGCACCGGCGGCACCTTGTCGTTGGTGACGTCCGTCCGGTCGAGCGGCGCGACGGGCCAGAACAGACACGGGGCGTTGTACCAGGCGTTGTTCCAGGTGGAGAACGGGGCCTTGGCGTGGGCCGCCCGGTTGTCCAGGCGCCACGTGCCCCAGTCACGGGGCCAGGCGGCGTCCCTGCACTGCACCGCCGCGTAGACGGAGTAGGCGTTCTCACCCTCCCGGTCGACCGCGGCGAAGGTCCGGTACACCTCCAGCAGCGGCCCGGTGTCCCGGCCGCGGGCGAATGCCGCGAAGGCGTCCGCGAGGTACGGCCAGAAGCCGTTGTAGTAGCCGCCCGGCAGGAAGGTGTCCTCGAGCTCGGCCGGACCGATCTCGCCCCCCACGGGCGCCTCGGCGAGGGAGGCGCGCATCGCGTACCACGCGGCCTCCACCCGCGCCGGGTCGCTGCCGAGCCGGTACGTCGTGTGGTGTTTCGCCACCCAGGCGGTGAACGCCTTGTGGCGCGCGTCGAATCCCAGGTTCTGGGCCAGGTTGGCGCGGTACCAGACCCTGTCCGGGGCGACCACGGAGTCGAGCACGGCGCGTCGCACTCGCCCGGGGAAGTGCTTGGCGTACACGGCTCCGAGGTAGGTGCCGTAGGAGTACCCGAGATAGTTGATCCTGGCGGCCCCCAGGGCCTGCCGGACGAGGTCCAGGTCCTTCGCCATGCTGACCGTGCTCATGTGGGGCAGCAGCTCGGCGTGCCGGGTCGCACAGCCCAGGGCGAAGGAGCGGGCCCTGGAGAGGTTGACCAGCTCGGTCTTCCGGTCCAGCGGCAGCGAGTCGGGGCGTACCGGCGCGAAGTGCCCGGGACGGCAGTCGAGCGCCGGACGTGACCTGCCCACACCGCGGGGGTCGAAGCCGATCACGTCGTACTGCGCCGCCAGCCCGGCGGGCAGCGAGGCGGCGACGAACCCGGCGGTCTTCAGGCCGGAGGCGCCCGGGCCGCCCGGGTTGACCAGCAGCGGTCCCTGGAAGGTCTTCGCCGTGTGCCGGATCCGCGACAGCGCGAGCGTGATCTTCGTGCCCTGCGGGTCGTCGTGGTCCAGCGGCACCTGGAGCGAGGCGCATTCGAGCCTCGGGTGCTCCTCGGTCGCGCAGCCGGCCCATTCCAGCGCCGCGGCGTGCGGGGCCACGGGGCCCGCGGTCGCGGCGGACGGCGCACCGGTCACCAGTCCGGCCACCGTCGCCCCCATGGCGACCAGCACTCCTGCCCGTCTGTTCACATGTCCTCCCGGGATGGCGGGGCGCGCCCGGACGGCAGAGCCCCGGGACAGATTTCCCCGATATCAACCGGCGAGGCATGTTTCTTTGGGAAAAGACCCGTTTGGTGAGTGTCTGTTCGGCTTCAGGCGGTCCGGACGGTCGTCGGGCCCGGCACGCCGCGGCCGGCGTCCCTCGTCCCGGCCGGCGGTCAGAGCAGGGTGAGCTGGGTGGCCGCGGGCTCGGCGAGGGAGGGCTCCGCCGGGGTCGGAACGCGCCTCCGCGCGCCCCGCCGCTCCGGACCGATGCCGAATTCCGTGGCCAGCTCGTGCACATGACGGGTGATCCGCCGCTGGTACCACCTGGGGGCGTAGGCGCCCTCCGCGTAGAGCCGTTCGTATCGGCGCACCAGGTGCGGGTGTTCCCGCGCCAGCCAGGCCGTGAACCACTCACGCGCGCCGGGCCGCAGATGCAGCACCAGCGGGGTCACGGACGTCGCCCCGGCCGAGGCGACCGCCCGCACGGTCGCGCGCAGCTGGTCCGGGTGGTCCCCGAGGAAGGGAATCACCGGCGCCATCAGCACCGCGCAACCGATGCCGTGGTCCGCGAGCGCCCGGACCACGTTGAGCCGCCGCTCCGGTGCCGGCGTGCCCGGTTCCACGGACCGCCACAGCTCGCGGTCGGTGAAGCCGACCGACACGGAGATGCCGACATCGGTCACGTCCGCCGCCTGGCGCAGCAGATCCAGGTCGCGCAGGATCAGCGTGCCCTTGGTGAGGATCGAGAAGGGGTTGGCGTGGTCGCGCAGGGCGCCGATGATGCCGGGCATCAGCCGGTAGCGCCCCTCCGCTCGCTGGTAGCAGTCGACATTGGTGCCCATGGCGACGTGCGCGCCCTGCCAGCGCCGGGAGGCCAGCTGACGGCGCAGCACCTCCGGGGCGTTGATCTTGACGACGATCTGGCTGTCGAATCCGTGCCCGGTGTCGAGGTCCAGATAGCTGTGGGTCTTGCGGGCGAAGCAGTACACGCAGGCGTGTGTGCAGCCGCGGTAGGGGTTCACCGTCCATTCGAACGGCATCCGGGAGGCTCCGGGCACCCGGTTAAGGACGGAGCGGGCCCGCACCTCGTGGAAGGTCATCCCCCGGAACTCCGGTGTGTCGAAGGTCCGGGTGGTCACGGCGTCCGTACCGAAGAGCGCGGGGCTCCCGGCCAGGGGCGAACCGTCGGGGTCCGTGGCGTTCCGGCCGTTCTCGGCGAGATTGTCCCAGCGCATGGGCGCCTCCTCGGTAGCACTGACCACAGAATAGAACATGTGTTCCCTTGATCGCCGCAACCCCGAATTTGGGCGGCCGGGGCGGAGGTGGTTGGCTGGGTGGCACTGCAGGGAACGAGTGTTGGAGGAGAAGCGATGGCGCAGGTCGAGGCCACGACGGAACGGATCGTCGCGGGGGGCGCGGAGGCCGTGTTCGACGCGCTGGCCGACTACAAGGACACCCGCGCGAAGCTCCTGCCCGGGCACTTCAGCGAGTACCAGGTGCGCGAGGGCGGCGACGGCGAGGGCACCCTCGTCCACTGGAAGCTCCAGGCCACCAGCAAGCGCGTCCGTGACTGCCTCCTCGAGGTGACCGAACCGACCGACGGTCAGCTCGTCGAGAAGGACCGCAACTCCTCGATGGTCACCACCTGGACCGTGACGCCCGCCGGCGAGGGCCGCTCGCGGGTCGTGGTCACCACCGTCTGGAACGGCGCTGGTGGCATCGGCGGGTTCTTCGAGCGCACCTTCGCGCCCAGGGGCCTGGCCCGGATCCACGACGAGGTGCTCGCGAACCTCGCCGCCGAAGTCGAGAAGTGAGCATCTCGAGCACCGCTCGACCGGGCGCCGGCCCTCTTGAGCGCCGGCCCTCCTGAGGGCTGATCCTTTCGGGCGGTGATTCTTCGGGGCGAAGGGGCGGTGCCGCGCTCGCGACGCCGTCCCTCCCCCCGAGGGAGTCACAAGGATCCCAAGGGAGCGGATCCGGAGGGTCCTTCATCCGGTCCGGAGGTGAACTCCCCTCCGCCGCGCCCCCGTTCGGGTCACCGTTTCGAGTGGTTTTCCCCGTGGTTCCGTGGGCCCCCCGGCACACCGGGTGCACAGAAAAGCGCCTGATGAGCCGCTGTTGTGCGCCCCCGGGGTCCCCGTCCGCCCGCACTGCGCCCCTCCTCGACGCAAGCGTCCGGCTTGATCCGTCTTGGCATGCAATGCGAAGAATGGCGCCGCGCAGCCGCGACGAGGGGAGCAGTACGTGGGCGGGATCACTCTGGTGAAGGACGGGCAGACCGCCGTGGCGACCGGTCGTCACGGACCCCCCGCACCCCCCGCCGCCGGAGGCGGCGACGCGGCCGCACTCAGCCCCCGGCGGGTCCGGCTCGTGTTCTTCGGTCTGCTGCTCGCGCTGCTGCTCGCGGCCCTGGAGCAGATGATCGTCGCCACGGCGCTGCCGAGGATCGTGGGCGAACTCCACGGTCTGGACCGCATGTCCTGGGCGATCACCGCCTATCTGCTCACGGCCACCATCGGACTGCCGGTCTACGGAAAACTCGGTGACCTCTACGGCCGCAAGGGCGTCTTCCAGTTCGCCATCGTCGTGTTCGTCGCCGGCTCCGCCCTCGCGGGCTGGTCCCGGACGATGGACGAGCTCATCGCCTTCCGGGCCGTCCAGGGCATCGGCGCCGGCGGACTGATCATCGGCGTCCAGGCGATCATCGCCGACATCGTCCCGGCCAGGGAACGCGGCCGGTTCATGGGCCTCATCGGCGCTGCCTTCGGGCTCGCCTCGGTCGCCGGGCCGCTGCTCGGCGGCTTCTTCACCGATCACGTGTCATGGCGCTGGTGCTTCTACTTCAACGTTCCGTTCGGCCTCGTCACCCTCGCCGTGGTGGCCGTCGTGCTGAAGCTCCCCAAGCCGCCGGCGAGGGGCCGTTTCGATGTCCTCGGCGCTTTGCTCCTGGCCGCGGCTTCCACCTGCCTCGTCCTGCTGACCAGTTGGGGAGGCACCGAGTACGCCTGGAACTCGCGCGTCATCCTCGCCCTTGCCGCGGGCGCCGCCGGAACGACCCTGCTGTTCCTCGCCGTCGAGCACCACGCGCCCGAACCCGTGATCCCCCTGCGGCTGTTCCGCGACTCGGTCTTCAACGTCACCGGTCTCGTGGGAGCCGTGGTCGGCGTCGCCCTCTTCGGCGCGGCCGGCTATCTGCCCACGTTCCTGCAGATGGTCGACGGTGCCAGCGCCACCGAGTCCGGGCTGCTGATGCTGCCCATGATGGGCGGCATCGTCGTCGCCTCGATCGTGTCGGGCCACCTCATCAGCCGCACCGGTCACTACAAGTCCCATCCGGTGGCCGGTACCGCCCTGGCGGCCGTCGGCATGTGGCTGCTGTCGGGTCTGGAGACCGACACCTCCCGGTTCGCGTACTCGGTGTGGCAGGCGGTCCTCGGCATCGGTGTGGGCCTGGTGCTGCCGGTGCTGGTCCTGGCGGTGCAGAACTCCGTACCGCCCGCCGACCTCGGCACCGCGACCAGCGCCAACAACTACTTCCGCCAGATCGGCGGCAGCGTCGGCGCGGCCGTCTTCGGCACCCTCTTCGCCGACCGGCTCGCCGACGCCCTGGCCGGACGCATCCCCACGACCCCCGAGGGCGTGCCCGAGGCAGAGGCCATCACCCCGCAGCTCGTGCACGCGATGCCGCCCGCCCTGCGGGACGGCTACATCCAGGCGTACGCCGACGCGATGCCGCGGATCTTCCTCTACCTCGTGCCGGTGCTCGTCCTCGGCCTGATCCTCGCCTTCTTCCTCAAGGAGAAACCGTTGGTGACCCACAACACCCCCACGGCCGCCGAACCCACGTCCGTGCCCCACGCCCGCACGGCGCCCTCCGCCCCGGCGCCCGCGCCGGCGGCCCCCAACGCGGGAGTACCCGTCTGCGGCACGGTCCGGCACCACGACGGCAGCACGGTGCCCCGGGCCGCGCTCACCCTCATCGACGTCCGGGGGCAGCAGATCGGACGCGGGGCGAGCGGCGAGGACGGA
This sequence comes from Streptomyces sp. WMMC940, assembly GCF_027460265.1. NCBI lineage: Bacteria > Bacillati > Actinomycetota > Actinomycetes > Kitasatosporales > Streptomycetaceae > Streptomyces > Streptomyces sp. WMMC940. The sequence goes on along the minus strand of NZ_JAPZBC010000001.1, from coordinate 1,121,013 downwards.
CGGTACGCTCTCAGCGTCCCCGGATCCGGCTCGTACGTCCTCATCGCCGCGGCCGGTGGGCACCAGCCGCAGGCCGTGTCCGTCACCGTCGGCGAGCGGCCGGTCGACCTGGACGTCGTTCTCGGGGGCGCCGGCCGGCTCGCCGGGAGCGTGGTCACCGCCGACGGAACCCCCGTGCGCGACGCCGCGGTGACGCTGACCGATGTGCGCGGCGAGGTCGTGGCGTCCACCCGCAGCGGCCGGGAGGGCGGCTATGTGATCGGCGAACTGGTGGCGGGGGAGTACACCCTCGCGGCGAGCGCACCGGCCTTCCGCCCGGCCGCACTTCCCGTGAGCGTGCAGGCGTCGCGGGAGACCCGCCAGGACATCGAACTCGCCGGCGGCGCGGTCCTGCGCGGCACGGTGCGCGCGGGCGGCGGGCGGCCCGTGGAGGACGCGCGGGTGACCCTGCTCGACGCGGCGGGGAACGTCGTCGACACTCTCACCACGGGCCCCGAGGGGAGCTTCCGCTTCGTCGATCTGTCGTCCGGCGAGTACACCGTCATCGCCGCCGGCTATCCCCCCGTGGCGACGGTGCTGCAGGTCGCGGCCGGGGGGCGCACGGAGCGCGAACTCCAGCTGGGGCACGAGGACCCGTACTCCTGACCGGAGGCCGCAGATCCACTGCGGCCGGAGCCGGTGGAGGGGAACGCCGTGGCGTTGTGGCGTTCTTCGCATGCCCGGAGCCGATCCTGAGGGTGCGCGAGGGGTCCGGGGTCAGGGCAGGGTGAGGATGCGGGGGCCGTCCTCGGTGATGGCGACGGTGTGTTCGACGTGGGCGGCTCTGCTGCCGTCGATCGTGCGCAGGGTCCATCCGTCGGGACCGGTGCGGTAGGCGTTGCGTCCTCCGGCCATGAGCATGGGTTCGATGGCGAGGGTGAGGCCGTGGCGCAGGGGGAATCCGCGGCCGGGTCGTCCGTGGTTGGGGACGTGGGGGTCTTCGTGCATCCGGCGGCCGATGCCGTGGCCGCCGAAGTCGGCCGGCATGCCGCAGCCGGCCCTGCGGGCGACCGTGCCGATGGCATGGGAGATGTCCCCGATCCGGTGGCCGACGGTGGCGGCGGCGATGCCGGCGTCCAGGGCCTGCCGGGTGGCGGCGATGAGTTCGAGGTCGGCGGGGCGAGGGGTGCCGACGATGAAGCTGATCGCGGCGTCACCGGTCCAGCCGTCGAGTTCGGCTCCGCAGTCGATGCTGACGAGGTCGCCGTCGCGCAGGCGGCGGTCGTCGGGGATGCCGTGCGAGACGGCGTCGTTGACGGACGCGCAGATCACGGCGGGGAACGGGGTCGGGGCGAAGGAGGGCTGGTAGCCCAGGAACGGGGACCGGGCACCGGCCTCGCCGAGAACGGCGCGGGCCGCTTCGTCGAGCTCGCGCGGGCGTACCCCCACGGCGGCCGCGTCGCGGGCGGCCGCAAGCGCGTGGGCCACGACGCGTCCGGCTTCTCTCATCGCCTCCAGTGCCGTGTCGGTCTTGATCTCCACCATGCGTGTGACTCCCTGCCGCGCGGTTGTCCAATACTTATACCGGTATTAGTATCACGGGCGTGGTGGGGTTCCTCCCGGTTCGCGTGAGCGGGGCTCGGAGAGCGCTTCGGGATCCTGCTCCGGCGTCCGGGGTGGCCGCGGCGTGGTCGACGTGCCGGCCGCCGCCGGGCCGTCCTCCGGAACACCGCGAGGCGGATGCTCCCGGCGCGGCCCGATGCGGACTCCGGGCGGACCCTCGAAGGGCTTCGCGAGCCCGACGACTCAGGTCCGCGGCCGGAAGCGGCGCATGCCAGGAGCCGTTCGGAGCCCGGAAGCGCTCGGAGCCCGGAAGCGCTCGGACGTCCGGAAGGGGGAGGGCCGGAAGCGGCGGGGGCCGGGATCGTTGGGTGGTCCGGGACCTGCGGAGGTCCGGGACCGTGCGGACGGGGTGGGGCCGGGCGGCGCAGCGGTGCGGACTGCGCCGCCCCGGCCCGTGGTGCGCGGGTACCCGGCCGATTCGCGCGATGACCGGCGGGTCGCGCTCGCAGGGGCCTACTGTTGAGTCACTTGTCGTGGATCCCGCGTCCGGGAAGGAGCCTGTCAGTCATGGACGGTGGCGTTCCGCCGGCCTTGCGGCGGCGGTCGGTGGCGGTCGGCCCGGCGGGCCTGGCCGTGGTCCTCGTCGACGGCGCCGGCCGTGTCTCGCACTGGTCCGAGGGTGCGCGGGCGCTGTTCGGTCACAACGAGGAGGCGGCCGTCGGCCGGCCCGCCGCGGACCTGCTGCCCGTCACCGGCGCCCTGTCGGCGGCCGGCGTCTCCGTGTCCTCGTCGTCCCCGGGGCCCTCGGCGTACGCGCCGGCCCGGTCGTGGGGCGGCGGCGGTCGCCGCACCGGACCGGGCGCCCCGTCCTGGACGCCCGCCTTCTGTCCGGCGGCTGGGCGCGCCCGGCTCGGCGCGGGCGGCGACCGGCCTCGGGAGGAGCGGATCGACGTGGTGTGGTGGGCGTACCCGCTCCCGGACCCGGGACCGGAGCGGCTGCTCGTCCTGGCGGCGGACTCCGGGCGGTTCGGCTCCGTCGACGGGCCCGGCGGGGAGCGGGTCGCGCCCGGGTTCGCCCTGCACGTCGAACTCCCCGGCTCCGGCGAACTGGTCCGCCGGCTCGCCGCGCTCCTGCCCGGCGCGGGCGTACGGGACCCCGGCGCAGTCGTCGGCCGGGTACGGGAACTGGGCTGCCCCGTCATCGAGTTCGAACACCCCGACCGGATGCCGGCGACGCCCGACCGCGGCGTGCCCAGGTGCCGGTCCTTCGTACCCGGCGGCGCCGGGTGAGTGCCTTCCCGGCGAAGGTCCGACGAGACGGCCCGAGTCGACCGTGCTGACGGTGAAGGAGCAGGTCGGAGGGCGGAACGAGTGAGGTCACGGGTCTGAACCGGCGGGAGTTGTCCACAGGGGTGGTCGGCCCGGCGGGCGCCGCGTACGGTTCCTGGCATGAAGATCCTGATCAGTGCCGACATGGAGGGTGCCACCGGTGTCACGTGGCCGGCCGACGTGCTGCCGGGCACGCCCCAGTGGGAGCGCTGCCGGTCCCTCTTCACCTCGGACGTGAACGCGGCGGTGCTCGGCTTCCTCGACGGCGGTGCCGATGAGGTGCTCATCAACGAAGCGCACTTGAGCATGCGGAACCTTCTGCTGGAGCACCTGGACGACCGTGCCGAGATGCTGACGGGGCGGCACAAGTCGCTGTCCATGGTGGAGGGCGTGCAGCACGGCGACGTGGACGGCATCGCCTTCGTCGGCTATCACACGGGCGCCGGAGCCGAGGGCGTCCTCGCGCACACCTACCTGGCGAACTCGATCACAGGCGTGTGGCTGAACGGCACCCGGGCGAGCGAGGGCCTGCTCAACGCGCACGTGGTCGCGGAGTACGGGGTCCCGGTGGTCCTCGTCACCGGCGACGACCTCACCTGTGAGGACGCCCTGGGATATGCGCCGGAGGCCCGCAAGGTCGCGGTCAAGGACCATGTCTCGCGGTACGCGGCGGTGTGCCGCACGCCGACGCGCACGGCCGCCGACATTCGCGCCGCCGCCAAGGAGGCCACGGCACTCGCCGTCCGCCACGAGCCGGTCCGGGGCGGACCGTTCACCGTGGAGCTGGAGTTCGACGCGGAGCACCTCGCCGCGGCCGCCACCGTCGTGCCGGGCACGGCCCGCGGCGGCGAGCGCCGCGCCGTTTACACCAGCGAGACCATGTATGAGGCCATTCGCACGTTCAAGGCCGTCACGACGATCGTCTCCGCCGCGGTGGAGGAGCAGTATGGCTGACGTGACCCGCCGCCCCACCCGGACCACCGAGCCCACCGCACCATCCGACACACGGCACAGGGACAGGTCCCACGACATGACAACGGCAGCACCCGTCGACGACACCGCCCTCGACGAGGTGGTGACCTTCACGTCCGAGCTCATCCGCATCGACACCACCAACCGCGGCGGGGGCGACTGCCGTGAGCGCCCCGCCGCGGAGTACATGGCGGAGCGGCTCGCAGCCGCCGGCCTCGAGCCCGTCATGCTGGAGCGCACTCCCGGCCGTACGAACGTGGTCGCCAGGATCGAGGGCACCGACCCCTCCTCGGACGCCCTCCTGGTCCACGGGCATCTCGACGTGGTCCCGGCCGAGCCCGCCGACTGGAGCGTCCCCCCGTTCTCCGGCGAGGTCCGCGACGGCGTCGTCTGGGGGCGCGGCGCGGTCGACATGAAGAACATGGACGCGATGGTCCTGTCCGTCGTGCGGGCCTGGCACCGCGCGGGCGTCCGGCCGCGCCGGGACATCGTCATCGCCTACACGGCCGACGAGGAGGCCAGCGCGGAGGACGGGGCGGGCTTCCTCGCCGACCGGCACGCCGAGCTTTTCGAGGGCTGCACGGAAGGCATCAGCGAATCCGGGGCCTTCACCTTCCACGCCGGCCCCGGAATGGCGCTGTACCCGGTCGGCGCCGGTGAGCGCGGCACCGCCTGGCTGAAGCTGACCGCCCACGGCAGGGCGGGCCACGGCTCCAAGGTCAACCGCTCCAACGCCGTCACTCGGCTGGCCGCGGCGATCGGCAGGATCGGTGCGTACGACTGGCCGGTCCGGCTCACCCCGACCGTGCGCGCGGCCCTCTCGGAGCTGGCGGCCCTGCAGGGCGTCGCCGCCGACCTCGACGCGCCGGATCTCGACGTGGACGCCCTGATGGCCAAGCTCGGCCGCGCCGCCGCGCTGGTCGAACCGGTCGTGCGCAACAGCAGCAACCCGACGATGCTGGACGCCGGTTACAAGGTCAATGTGATCCCCGGCCACGCAAGCGCCTTCGTCGACGGGCGGATGGTGCCCGGTGGCGAGGAGGAGTTCCGGGAGACCCTCGACCGGCTCACCGGACCCGACGTCGACTGGGAGTTCCACCACCGGGAGGTCGCCCTGCAGGCGCCCGTCGACTCCCCGACCTTCGCCAAGCTGCGTGCGGCGATCGAACGCTTCGCCCCCGAAGGGCACGTCGTCCCGTTCTGCATGTCCGGCGGCACCGACGCCAAGCAGTTCTCGCGCCTCGGCATCACCGGCTACGGCTTCTCACCGCTGAAGCTGCCCGAGGGCTACGACTACGCGGCGATGTTCCACGGAGTCGACGAGCGTGTCCCCGTCGAAGCCCTGCACTTCGGCGTCCGCGTCCTCGACCACTACCTGAAGTCCGCATAAGAAGGGGGGAGTTGGCATGGTACCCACGGGGGCCTACGGCACCTGGCCGTCACCGATCGACGCCGCGCTCGCGGCCTCGCGCGACGGCCGTCCCGAATTCGCCGGCGTCGTCGGGGAGGAGGTGTGGTGGACCGCGCCGCGCCCCACCGAGGGCGGGCGCCGGGCACTGATGCGCCGCAGAGCGGGCGGCCCCGAGGAGTCCGTCCTGCCCGCCCCGTGGAACGTGCGCAGCCGCGTCATCGAGTACGGCGGCCGGCCGTGGGCCGCCGCCGCCCGGCCCGGGGACGGCCCGCTCGTCGTCTTCGTCCACCACCCCGATCAGCGGCTGTACGTGTTCGAACCGGATGGCGGGGGTGAGCCGCGGCCGCTCACCCCGGTGTCCGGGACCGGGGGCGGACTGCGCTGGGTCGACCCGGTGGTACTGCCGGACCGGGGCGAGGTCTGGTGCGTGCTGGAGGAGTTCACCGGCGACGCCCCCACCGACGTGCGGCGCGTCGTCGCCGCCGTGCCGCTGGACGGCTCCGCGGCCGAGGACCGTGCCGTCGTACGGGAACTGACCGACGACCGGCACCGGTTCGTGACCGGCCCCCGGCTGTCCCCGGACGGGAGTCGGGTCGCGTGGATCGCCTGGGACCATCCGCGCATGCCGTGGGACGGCACCGAGGCCATGGTCGGCGAGGTCTCCGGTACGGGACCGTTCACCGCGGTGCGCTGCGTCGCCGGCGGCCCCGACGAGTCGGTCGCCCAGGTCGACTGGGCCCCGGACGGTTCGCTGCTCCTCGTCTCCGACCCCGGGAACTGGTGGGAGCCGCGCCGTATCCGGCCGGACGCCCTGGACGGTGCCGAGCCCACCGCGACCGGACTGTGCGAGGGCCGGAACGAGGAGTTCGGCGGCCCGCTGTGGAAGATCGGCCTGCAGTGGTTCCAGCCGCTCGACAGTGGACTGATCGCGGTCATCCACGGCAAGGGGGCCACCGCCCTCGGGATACTCGACCCGGAGACCGGCGAGTTGGTCGACGCGGCGGGGCCCTGGACGGAGTGGGCCCCGACGCTCGCGGCGCACGGCACCAGGGTCGTCGGTGTGGCGGCCAGCCCCCGCACCGGCTACGAGGTCGTGGAGCTCGACACCCGTACCGGCCGGACGCGAGTCATCGGCGCGGCGCACGTAGACGCCGTGGACCCCGCGTACTACCCCGAACCCCAGATCCGCACCTTCACCGGGCCGGACAGCCGCGAGATCCACGCACACATCTACCCGCCGCACAACCCGGACCGGGTCGCCCCCGACGACGAACTGCCCCCCTTCGTGGTCTGGGCGCACGGCGGACCGACCGGACACGCGCCGCTCGTCCTCGACCTGGAGATCGCCTACTTCACCTCACGCGGCATCGGCGTCGCCGAGGTCAACTACGGTGGCTCCACCGGATACGGCCGTGAGTACCGCAACCGACTGCGCGAGCAGTGGGGCGTCGTCGACGTGGAGGACTGCGCGGCGGTCGCCGAGGCCCTCGCCTCGGAGGGCACCGCCGACCCGGACCGGCTCGCCATCCGCGGCGGCAGCGCCGGAGGCTGGACCACCGCGGCATCGCTCACCGGCACGGATGTGTACGCCTGCGGCACGATCATCTATCCGATCCTGGATCTGATGGGCTGGGCCACCGACGGGACCCACGACTTCGAGTCGCGGTACCTGGACTCCCTGGTCGGTCCGCTCGCCGAAGTTCCTTGCCGCTACCGGGAGCGGTCGCCGATCGAGCACGTCGACCGGATCTCCGTGCCCTTCCTGCTGCTCCAGGGGCTGGACGACCCGATCTGCCCGCCCGTCCAGAGCGAGCGTTTCCTCGCCCGGATGGCGGGGCGCGGCATATCGCACGCGTACATCGCCTTCGAAGGAGAGAGCCATGGCTTCCGCCGCGCGGACACCATGATCCGTGCTCTGGAAGCCGAACTCTCGCTGTACGCCCAGACCTTCGGTATCCGGCGCACCGACGTCCCCCCGCTCGAACTGAAGAAGTGACGCCATGCACCAGCACTCCGGCACGGCGGGCCCGACCGCCCTCACCCGGCCCCCGCGCCTCACCGCCGGGGCCAGGGTCGCCGTCGTCGCCACGAGCGGTCCCGTCCCCGCCGACGCCCTCGAAACGGGCCTGGGCATCCTGCGCGGCTGGGGCCTGGACCCGGTCGTCATGCCCCATGTCCTCGACGAGAGCCGGGATCTCGGATATCTCGCGGGCAGGGACGAGGACCGTGCCCGGGACCTGGAGCAGGCATGGTGCGATCCGGCGGTCTCCGCCGTCGTCTGCGCTCGCGGCGGCTACGGCGCACAGCGCATGGTGGACCTGGTCGACTGGACCGCGATACGCGCGGCCGGACCGAAGGTCTTCGTCGGCTACAGCGACGTGACCGCCCTCCACGAGGCCTTCGCGGTCCGCACAGGGCTGTCCACCCTGCACGGCCCCATGCCGGCCACGGCGAACTTCCTCAAGGACACCACCACCCAGGAGTCGCTGCGCGCCACGCTGTTCGAGCCCGAGTCGGTGATGACCCTCGGACCGGGCACGGGCGGCGGTGCGCTTGTCCCGGGGCGCGCGGGCGGCGTCACCCTCGGCGGCTGCGTCAGTCTGCTCGCAGCCGACCTCGGCACCCCGCACGCACGGCCCTCGGCACGCGGCGGCCTGCTGCTGATCGAGGACGTGGGGGAGGAGGCGTACCGCCTGGACCGGGTCCTCACCCAGCTGCTGCGTTCCGGCTGGCTGGACGGAGTGGCGGGTGTCGCCCTCGGCTCCTGGGAGGACTGCGGGCCCTACGAGGAGGTCCGGGCGCTCCTCCTGGATCGACTGTCCGGACTGGGTGTACCGGTCGTCGAGGAACTGGGCTTCGGGCACGGCCCGGGCAATCTCACGGTGCCCCTCGGGCTGCCGGCGGTCCTCGACGCCGACGCGGGGACGCTGACGCTGGAGGTTCCGGCACTGGGCTGACACCGGGAGGACGGCGCGGACCGCGCCGTCCTCGGGGGAGCGGCCGGTCCGGTGTCTGCGCGGCCCCCGTGACGCACGAGCGGACACCTCCCGGACACCTCCCGGACCGGTGCGCACCGACGGCGCGTCAGGGTCAGCCGAGTGCCGAGTAACCCGGCCGGATCACCTCGTCGATGATGCGGCGGCGCTCAGGGAGAGGCAGGAAGGCGGACTCGACGGCCGCGACGGTGAAGTGCTCGAAGACCTCGGGACCGTAGCCGAACGCGTCGGCCATGTGCTGGAACTCGCGGCTCATGGTGGTGCCGGAGACCAGACGGTTGTCGGTGTTGAGCGTCACCCGGAAGCCCAGACGGCGCAGCAGGTCGATCGGATGCGTTGCGTAGTCCTTCGCGGCACCGGTCTGCAGATTCGACGTCGGGCAGACCTCCAGCGCGATGCGGTTGTCGCGGACGTAGGCGGCGAGGTGGCCGAGCGTCGCCGTGCCGTCGTCGTGGACCTGGATGTCGTCGGTGATCCGTACACCGTGGCCGATGCGCTCGGCACCGCAGACCTGGACCGCCTCGTGGATGGACTCCGCGCCGACGGCCTCGCCGGCGTGGATGGTGAAGTGGCAGTTGTGCCGCTTCAGGTGCTGGAACGCGGGCAGGTGGTTCGCCGGCGGGTTGCCGATCTCGCCGCCCGCTATGTCGAAGCCGGCGACACCGCGGTCCCGGTGGGCGACGGTCAGCTCGGCTATCTCCAGCGAGCGCCGGGTGTGCCGCATGCCGGTGAGCAGGGCACGGACGGTGATGCGCCCGCCCGCCCGCCGCTCGCCCTCACGGAGACCCTCGTTGACGGCGTCCACGACCTCGTCGAGGCTCAGGCCCCGCGCCTGGTGCTGCTCGGGGGCGTAGCGCACCTCGGCGTACACGACACCGTCCGCCGCCAGGTCCTCGGCGCATTCCGCAGCGACCCGGAAGAGGGCGTCGCGGGTCTGCATCACCGCGCAGGTGTGGGCGAAGGTCTCCAGGTAGCGCTCCAGCGAACCCGAGTCCGCGGCGTCGCGGAACCAGACGCCGAGTGCGTCGGGGTCGTCGGTGGGAAGATCGCCGTAGCCGCATCCCTCGGCCAGCTCGATGATCGTGGCGGGGCGGAGACCGCCGTCCAGATGGTCGTGGAGAACGGCCTTCGGCGCGCGGCGGATCCAGTCGGCGACGGGGCCGGGGGCGGCGGGGGACTCTGCGGCGGAGTTGTCAGACAAGTGCATGCAGCGGGAGTGTACGCCACGCCGCGACCGGGTGCGTCCGGCGTCCGCGCTCGTCGCCGCGACCGCCCGCCGCCGTCAGTGCGACTGGAGGACCGGGAGCGCCGGGGCGCCCGTCGGCAGCATGTGCTTTGCGGCCAGGATCGGGACGTCGGCGGACCGTACGACCTGGGTGACCAGCACGGCGGGAGTGTCGGCCGGGCGGTTCAGCTGCGCCCCCCGGCGCCTGCCGAGGAGCGTCGCCGTGATGCCCGAGTGCGCGGTCAGCGGCACTCCCCGGGAGGCCCCGGTCAGCACCGCGAGCATCGACGTGCCGGTGTCGCCGCCCGCCTTGTCCAGGGCCTGCGCGAACGCCGGGTGCGCCCGCACCAGGACGTCGTCCGCCGCCGCCCACTCCTGACTGAGCGCCGCCGCGCTGCCCTCGCCCGACAGCAGCGACTCCCAGAACCGCAGCTCGGCCCGGGCGGGGGCGAGCAGGTGCTGGGTGGTGAAGTCGGTCGGTTCCTCGACCGTGCGCAGCAGCGCTCTCACCCGCAGGGGCGACGTACCCGCCGAGAGCTGCTCCTCCAGCGGCCGGACGTGCTCGAAGCCCCGGCGCGGCGGGCTGTCGTTGACCGTCCTGCCCACTCCGCGCCGTACCGTCAGCAGCCCGTCCTCCTGGAGGAGCAGGAGCGCCTCGCGCAGGGCGGGCCGGCTCACGCCCAGTTCGGCGGCGAGTCGCGGCTCGGACGGCAGGGTGCAACCCGGCGGATAGGTTCCCTCGTGGATGGCGTCCGCGATCCGCTCGTACAGGACGACGACCGGCCTACGCTGCTGTCCGCTGACTGCCACGGCCCCTCCTCGGCTCACTTGTCAGGCTGCGTACCCGGGCTGCTCGTCCCGTCGCGGCACGGGCACGACGGGCGCCGTCGGCGGGTGTGGCCGGTCCGGCCCGTGTTTCGCCTGGTGCGCCACGGTCGTGGCGCACCAGACATCCTGCCGCCCACCGTAATTCACGGCCAGAGGGCCTTGACGTTCTACGCAGGTGAATCCCTGCCTGTTCCGGCGGTATTTGTCAGACAACCTCTGCAAGACCCCATTCGGGCTGCGGTCATCCTGAACGGGTTGCGGTGCCGCCTCTCTCGTCTTCTTCGTCGTCTCGCGGAAGTCCGCCGCCGACCCGGTGGTCGACATCGAGGTCCTGGCCTCCCGCCGCGCCTTGCCGCTGCTGATCACCACGATCTGCACCCTCGCAGACGCGGCGCGATCGCCGTGCTGATCCGGCGCCCGGAACCGGCTGGCGCGGCGGGGGAGCGGGGCCAGCGGTTCGAGCGGTCCCTGCCGGCGCTCAGCCACCACGGACGACGCTGCGCGGGCGCAGGACCGTTCACCCGTACGGCCCACTCCGGGCGCCTCATGGGACCGGGATCCGTCCATCCTGGTCCCATGAGCCGGAAGGACACGACGACCGGAGTCAAGGGCAGCGGCGGGCGAGGCGGTGAGGGCCTCCGCGGCAGACTCACCCCCGGGAGGATCGCCGCCCTGGTGGTCGCGGCCCTCACCCTGGTCTTCATCTTCGAGAACACCCAGAAAGTCGAGATCAGACTGCTGATTCCCGTGGTCACGATCCCCCTGTACCTGGCTCTGCTGGGGACATGGGTGGTCGGCGGTCTTTGCGGTGCCTACCTCTCCTGCCGCCGCAGGAGATGACCGGTGCCGGCGCGGCGTCATGTCCCCGGCACCGAGTCCCCCTCCGGACCCACGCGACGCCGGCACCGCTTCCGGCCCCGGTGCCACGGCGGGCCCCCCGGCCCTCTCGGGTTCCGGGGCCCCCGGCGGTTCCGCGGCCCCCGACGCTCCCGCCGCGGAGGTCGCGGTGGGCCCGAGGACGTTCGTACGCCACTACCGCCTCGACGACGCGGCGCAGTACACGGCGCTCGCCAGGGAGAGCACCCGGCTCCACCGGCCCTGGCTCTTCCCGCCCCGGACGGAGGCCGACTACCTCGCCTACGCCCGCAGGCTCCTCGACGACCCCACCAGGGCCGGTTACCTCGTCTGTGATCGTACGGACGGCCGGATCGCCGGGTTCATCAACATCAACAACATCGTCGAGGGCGCCTTCCTCAGCGGCGCACTCGGTTACGGGGCGTTCGCCCACTCCGCGGGCCGGGGACTGATGACGGAGGGTCTCTCGCTCGTCGTCCGCCATGCCTTCGGGCCGCTCGGACTGCACCGGCTCGAAGCCAACGTCCAGCCCCGCAACCGGGCCTCCATCGCCCTGGTGCGGCGGCTTGGCTTCCGGCTGGAGGGCTTCTCCCCGGACTTCCTGCTCATCGACGGCGCCTGGCGCGACCACGAGCGCTGGGCGATCACCGCCGAGATGGAACTCCGCGTACCACGAGCGGTCCCCGGCGCCGGCAGGCCGGACTGACTGCCGCAAGTGTCGCCTATGACGGCCGGCGGTCCCGGTGGGACACGGAGATCCTGCGCAGGACGGAGGTCCACGCGGCGACGGGCCGGGAGCCGCTGGTGGCGCGGGAGTACGCGATGCCCGACCGCGTCGGCCGGCTCCAGCTCCCCGCCGCCCACACGGAGGCGCGGGGGGGTGCGGGACCGGGTCGTGCCGGAGTTGGAGGCGGAGCGCGTCATGGCCCGACGACACGGCACCGTAGGCGCCCGCCCGCCGGCGTGGCACGGCGAGCCGCCCGCCGTGCGGTGAGCGGCCCGCCGTGCGGTGGGCGGCCCGCCGTGCGGTGGGCGGGCGCGCAGTGCTGCGAAGTGGCTGGTGCGGGTGCGGGCTCGGGGTGTTTCGGTGAGATGGGCGTCGATGCGGGCGAGGTTGATCGCGGCCCCGGTGAGTTGGTGTTGCAGGGCGGTCTTCGCGAGGCCGAGGTAGCGGGATCTGCGCAGGCCGCACCGCTGGGTGGCTTGGGAGATGGTGCCTTCGACACCGGCGCGGGTCTTGTAGCGCTCTTTCCAGGTGTCGGTGTCCTGGTCGGTGCGGGCCTGGCGGAGGGCTTCGTGTTCCTCGCGGGGCCGAAGGGTCAGGCGGCGGCCGACGCTGGAGGTGGTGCACTGCTGGCGGACCGGACAGGGCCGGCAGTCGGTCTTGTTGAAACGGACCCGGATCACGGGGGTGCCTTCGGGTGAACGGTCCGGATTCCAGCGGGTCGTGGTCCTGCCTCCAGGGCAGGTGACCTGCCCGTTTTCCCAGTCGATGCCGAAATCGTCGCCAGTGAATCCGCCGCCTGCCGCAGTCTGGGGACTGATGGCCAAGGCGGCCGGGCCGGTGAGGATGAGGCCGTATTCGCGGCGGGCTCGCACGAGCGCATGTGCATCGACGTATCCGGCGTCGACCAGGTGCTCGGCGGGCAGACGGCCTGCCTCGGCGAGCTGGACGTGCACGGACTCGGTCATCGACACGTCGGGCACCGTGGCGCCGGTGGTGGCCACGTTCGTGATCAGGTTGGGAGTGTCCGGCTCGCAGGTCTCGGTGAAGTGGACCTTGTATCCCGCCCAGGAGGTATCCCGCTTGACGCTGTTGCGGGCCTCAAGGTCGTAGGGGTTGACCAGGCATGTCGTGCCGGGAGGCCGGTCTTTTGGGTCCCGCCGCCTCACCTCGCCTTCGACCTGGTGAAAGTTCTGCACCCACATCTGGCGCAGGTGCTCCACCTGGTGGAGCGTGCGCAGTTGCGGCGGCGCCTGGCGAGACCAGACGGCCTGAAGCAGCCGTGTCCCGTCCCGTCCGATCCGCAGCCCCATCTCGTCCCGCCGGGTGCGGGCCTTGGGGAACCGGGAGTCCTCGGCCCTGCTCGCGTAGTGCTTGAACCAGTCCGGCTCGGCCACCTGCACCAGCCAGTCCGGGGCCGCCTGGGCCAGAACGTTCAACGCCGACCGCAAGGTCTCCGCGACCCGCTCCAGCCAGACGACATCCCGGGCGGCTGTCAGCACGTGGGTGGAGTCGGTCCTTGCCCGGCCGGCCGTCTTGAGCAGCCCCTTTCTCCCCGGCCGCGGCAAGGATGCCGTCCAGAACACGCCGCCCCGCATCCGCCTCCACCAGACGGTCCCGGAACTCCGACAGCACCGAGAAGTCGAACCCCGGATCACTCAGTTCCAGGCCGAGGGCGTACTTGAAGTCGATCCTTGCCCGCACCGCCTCCGCGGCCTGCCGGTCGGTCAGCCCCTCCACAAACTGCAACACCAGCACGAGCGCCAACCGCCCCGGCGACCAGGCAGGCTTGCCCCGCGCCGGGAACAGGTCCGCGAACTCCTCATCCGTGAACAGCGGCCCCAACTCGTCTCGGACCCGGATCGCCAAGCTGCCTCTGGGGAACGCAGCCCGCGCCACCCGCACCGTCTCCGCCGGGACCTCACTCGGCCCGCCCGGCTGCATCGACATCCGCACCCACCCCATACGACAACGTCGGCCTTCAAGACCACAACCGGGTCTTGAAGGCCGACGTCACGCGAGCCCCCGAATTCGCCAACAGCGTCCCGAGTGGCGCCGGGGGCTCAGGGGCTGAGGGGGACTCAGGCGGCCACCACGGGACCCACGAAGTTGCGCGGCGGGTCGGCCGACTCCTGCTCGGCGACCGGGCCCCAGCGCCAGCGCATGTTCGTGGACGCCGTGTTGTTCGGCGGGGTCACGATCGCGGTGACCGGCTCGATCACCCCGTCCTGGCCGGACTGCCCCTGCCGGAACGTGAGGGTGAACCGGGCGCTCGCCCCGGGCTCGAGGGTGACGGCCGAGTGCGCCACCGACCGCTGGTCCACGAGGTTCTCCGTCGTGGCCCCCTGGGCGAGCGTCACCTTCGGGAAGCCGTCCAGCAGACAGGTGGTGTCCCCCGCGTTCCGCAGGGCGACGACGGCGGTCCGGCTGCTGCCGGGCTCCGTGCCGCCCGAGACGGCCGTGCCGCCCGGAGCCCAGGACAGCGACAGGTCCGAGGTCAGGCACGGCGGGGGCGGCGCCGCCGCGGCGGGTGCTGCCGACACCACCGGTGCGGCGAGGGCCACCACCGCCGCCAGGGTGCCCAGGACCCGTGCCCGGGCACGGGTCCTGGTACGGGCACGGACGGCCGTACGGACACGTGCCGCACGGGTGCGCACCGCAGGATCAGGGACGGGACGGCCCGGACCTGCGTGGTCACCGCCCGTGCGGGTGCGTATCGGCCATGACATGCGGGTACCTCCGTAATCGGTTGCGGGGGCCTGCGCTCGGGCGCCCAGGGGCCCGCCCGCTCGGGAGGGCACGTCCTTCGGGCTGGTGGCCCGGACCGGACCGTCCCGGCGAAGAGCCGGGCACCTGGCACCCACTGCCCCGGGGCGGACGGCCCGGGCGCACGGCTCGCGCCGCGGTGCGCGACGCGCTTGCTCACGAGCACAAGCTTTTTCACCCTAAACCAGCCATTCGAGTGATGCATCCGGACAATATGGTGCATATGACGCATGGTGCCGAACGGGCCCTTGCACGGAACGGACACGGCCGCCTGTTCGCTCGGCACCGGATCGGCGTTGGAGCCGCGCCGCCCGGGGCGGCCGCACCCGGAACGCCGTCGTGATCCGCGCTCCCCGCGGTCCGGGTCTGCGCCCGCCCGCGTCCGGCACCGTGCCGGACGCATCCGCTTGCCGGGTGTCCTGTGAACAGGGCGTCGTGCCGGGCTCGGCGCCTCCGAAGGGCGGCGTGGTCGTACCGCCGTGCTACGACCGCGGCTACCGGCGGGGCGGCGTCGTCGACGCCCGCGCCACCGGCGCCCGGACGGCGCCGACGGCGGCACTGGCCCGGGAGGCGATCGGGACCCTGCTGGACGCCGGCCGCACGGCGGGCGCCCGCCCGGTGGTGGACCGGCTCTCGTCCGCTCTGCCCGAGCGGGCCGGTTCCGGGTGCGGGAGGCCCGGCTGCTCCTGGCGGAGGGCGACCGGCCGGGGCCCGGGCGTCTTCGACGAGGGCTTCGAGGCGGCGGACCTGCGAGAGGCAGAGGTCCTCGGCGAGATCTGGTCCCGGCTCACCGGCGAACCACTGCCGGCGCGCCACGACCGCCGGATGCGGCCGCCGTGCCCGGAGGCGTGAGGCCCGGGCCGGCAGCGGGGAGGCCGTGGCTGCGCCGGACGGCCGCTCCGCCGCGGGCGGTGTCGAGCCCTGGCCCGGCGGGTGCGGAGCGTGGCCAGGCGGGCGGGGCCTCGGCGTCCCCCGCCGTGGTCCGCCGGACCCGACAGGAGCTCAGTGGCCCGGCGCGCCGGGGCCGTCGGCGGCGGGCTTCCGGTCGGCGTACTCGAACACCGACCCGTCGGGGTGGACCGCGATGAGGTTGCGGCCCACCGGCGTCGGCACCGGTCCGGCCACCACCTCGGCGCCGACCCCGGTGAGCGTCGCGTACGCCGTGTCCACGTCCTCGACCGCGAGGGTCGCGGACACCTTGCGGAGGATCTCCAGCTCCGACTCGGGACCGCTCATGAGCAGGAAGCAGCCCACCGCCGCCACCGACACCCCGCCGCGCTCGAAGCGGAGCGCAGGCGTGCCGGTCAGGCGTTCGTAGAAGCCGGCCGCGGCTTCCAGGTCGTCGACGCAGATACGCAGCGTGGTTCCGAGGATCTCCATACCGGCGAGGGTAGTTGGCGTCCGTGGACGACGAGATCGGTTCCCGCGGCCTGGCAGCGGCCATGTGCACCGCCGCGGGGGCACGGCCGCCGCGCGAGGCACGGAAGGCGGTCGAGGGCGCGCGGCGGACGGACGGGGCACCGGACCGCGCGAGGCGGCGCGGCGTCCGCCGCGCCGCCGAACGGCCCGCGGGCGGTGCCCCACCGGTGCCCGCACCTCGGACAGGGGTCCAGCCAAGATGATCCCAAGAGCCGGCACGGGATGATCATGGCGAATCGGAGTGCAGCTTGGCGGGGTCATGCTCGCCTCCCTGTACCGCCCAGGGGCCGCGGCCGCTGGGCGGTACAGGGTGACCAGGATTAGTTGCGGCTGGTGTCTGTCTCCGGAGTCTTTCGGGCGTTGTTCCTGAGGTTGGCGAAGGGCAGAGCTTCTCTGTGGAGTTCATTGAACTCGTCGATCAGGTCCTGTTCGGAACCCATGACGCCGAGGGCGGCACCTCCCCCCGATGCTGCTGGCCCGCTCCGGGCACGCCTCCGTCCGCTTCGGCGTCGATGCCCGCCAAGTCGCCGAGTGGGACCCGGCTGCGCGACGTACGCGCTGAAGATCAACTGCTGGCGACTTTCGAGCTTACCTCGGTACCCGCCTGTTCGATCTTGAGTTATTTTGGACGGCTGTAAGTCAATTCTGATAATTCATTTGGGAATTCCCCATTCCGCTGCCGGAGTTGCCGAAGTTCCGGGATGCTGGGCCGTGTCACTGCACATGTCGTGGCCGGGGGGGCAATGACGGCTGGGGAGAGGGCGCTGTCGGTGGGCGGCGACGCCATCGGACAGTTCTCCACCGGAGACCACAACGTACTCGTGACCGCCAACGCTTCGCTGGTGCAGGTCCACCAGGCTGCCCCACGTGTGAAGCCGCAACGGCGGGCACACATCGAGCGTCTCCCCAGCGGCGCCGCCGCCCTCCTGGGGCGCGACGACGAAGCAGCGCTGGTGCTGCGATCCATCGCGGACAACGAGCCCGTGCAGGTGTACGGCGCGGACGGAATCGGCAAGAGCACATTGATCCGGCACGCCGCCCTCGAACTCGACGGCCGCGATGGGGTGGTATTCCTTGACGGGTACGGGAAGGACCTCGACGACCTGCTTCAGAGCGTGTTTGAGGCCTGCTACGACAGTCCTGGCTACCGCCCGAGCGACGGGGAGTTGCACGCCCTGCTGGCCGACCTCCGGCTTTGCCTGGTTGTCGATGACTTCGACGAGCCGAGCCGGTATCTGGCGCGGCTTCAGGACGTGATACCCGCCGGCACCGTACTGGTCGCCTCCGGGGAGCGCACGCTCTGGGGACACGGCAAGGCGCTCGAACTCGCCGGTCTCCCGCAGTCGGCGGCGCAGCAGCTGTTCGCCAGGGAACTGCGGCGTGAACTGCGCCCGGCGGACGAAGTCGGCGCGTCCCTGCTCTGGGAAGCGTGCCTGGGGCACCCCTTCAAGCTGCTGCGCGCCACCGCGCTGGCCCGGCGCGACGGCAGCACAGGACTTGCGCGGTTACCCACTCCGGTCGAGGTTCCTGAGCTCCTCCACGACCTCATCACGGCCGCGACCGGCGTGGAACGGGGGATCCTCGAGCTGCTGTCGGTGGCCCCGGCCGCCGAGGTGTCGATCGACCTGCTGGCGATTCTGCTGGCGCCCTCCGCGACTGCCGAAGCAGTAAGTACGACCGCCGGGCGGCTCGCCGCATTCGGGCTCCTCACCCGTGCCGACGAGAAGGTCAGGCTCTTCCCGGACGTCGCCGCAGCCCCCGCCGCCAGCCCTGGCCAGGACACGGCCCGGATCGCCGAGATCACCGGCCGACTGACAGCGTGGGCCACGGCACGTGTCACATCAGCCGCAGAGGTCGCCGAGCACAGCCCGCTCATAGCCGCCTGGATCGAGGCCGCAGGCCGTTCGGGCCGACCGGATCTCGGAGTCCGGCTGGCCCGGGCTGCCGCTCCTGCCACAGCATGCTCCCTGCGGTGGGGGGCCTGGGGACGCATCCTCACCCGGGGTCTGACAGCGGCGGAGCAAGCCGGTGACGAGCGTGCCCGTGCCTACTTCACCCACGAGACCGGCGTCCGTTCCCTGCTCACCGGCAAGAGGATCGCCGCCGTGGCAGCCTTTACAGCGGCCGCAGCCGCCTGGCGCTCACTGGGCGACGACGGCCGTGCGGACATCGCTGAGCACGGTCAGACACTCGCGGATCCCCACGGCACGACGACCGGGCCGCCGGAGCCGGACTCAGGCGCGCAAGCAGCGCAGGACGGATCCCCCTCGGCGGACGGCAAGGAGGCGAGTGACCCGTCCCATGCCGGAGACGGATACAACAGCGGCGCGGACAGCCAGCCCGGTTCCGCAGACGGCCATTCCGGTGGCGCGGAACATGCGAAGGAGCCAGGGTCCGTCGACCACGGCATTGCCGACACGACCCAGCCGCCTCACCGCCACAGGACCGACGGCCACACGCCACCCGGCGGAGGACTCTCCCAAGGAGGCCTGACGCTGACCGCCAAGCTCCTGATCGGCGGCGCCTTGCTGGCGATCGGAGGCGGCGGCGTGTGGGTCCTGGGGCAGGGCGGCGAAGCAGGTGCCAAGCCCTCGGTGCCGCTGCACGTTCAGGTAGCGACCGACGTCTTCGAGGTGGGCGCGATGCCCGGCACAACCGAGGGAACCTGCCGTGTCGAGGGCGGCCGGAGCGACTGCACGAAGGTCGTCCGGGTGGCCAAGGGAGAGCAGGGACCGGTCACGGTCGTGCCCGACGGCCCCCTGCCCACCGGCGTCAAGATCGTCTACTGGGGCTGCGACGAGGGCGCTGCTTCGGCAACCTGCACCGTCACAGCGGACGCCGAGCGCTCGGTATGCGTCACGACCACCAGCCCCAAGGACACAGCGGCCCGCAGCAGGTGCGCCGCGCTCGGCGGCACCGGCAAGGAGGCATCGGCACCTCCGTGGGCGCGGATTCTCGGGGTGTGGACCCGGCAGGACGGCGCAAAGTTCGACTTCGACGGGGCCAACGCGCGATGGCTCCCCGCGAGCCGCGAGGATCTCACGGTGTGCCGCTACACCGTGGACGACCCGTCAAGCAGCACCACCATCACGATGACGTGCCAGGACCTGGACAGCAGCCGGAAGGCAACGATCAGCCTCTCCGCAGCAGGCGATATCGGTAGCCGAGATCGCACGCTCACCATTACCGGAGATCCGACTCTGAGCGGCACCTACCGCGAGGAAACGCCGACCGTCGTCGACACCTCACCGGCATCGGTCTCGCCAGCGTCACCGCCGGGCGACGTGAACGCGACCCCGCAGCCCGCGTTTGATCCCTGCTCAATCCTGAAACCGTCCGACCTGAAGCGCACCGCTGGATATCTGGCGATTGCCACGGAGCTGGAAGTGCGTAGAAACTCAGACCCAGGGAACACCGGTGCCGCGTTTTTCGGACAATGCGGATACTACACGCCGCCATATACCGACAACCCCGCAACTGTCGAATGGTCATACCAGCCCACATTGACTTGGTCGGGTAGGGATGAATGTCGCCAGATCGACATCACTGACAAGTCCTGGATTTGCCCCGCTCCGACCCCCGGGGATGCCGACGGCAAAGAAGTCCGCGTGCAGCGCGATGACGGATCCAGCCTTCAGGTGCGCGTCGGCAGGCAACAGGGATGGGACTGGATCAACGACATGGCGGCAGCCGAAGCACTCGTGAAGATCATTCTCTCGCGCATCTGAAGGAAGGAAGCCGTGACAGAATCCCCTGGCACCCGCAGCATCAGTGTCGGCGGCAACGCCGTCGGTCAGCTCAACACCGGCGACAACAACGTGCTCACGAACCGACGGGCATCCGACCGCGAGGCCCTGAGTGCCTTCGTCACCATGATGTCCCGCGAACTCGCTACTGTCACCATGGCGGAGGAGCACCGAGCCGGAACACAGGCGGCATTGGCCGAAATCGAAGAAGCCGCCTCGGTCGAGCCGGTAGAGCCCGGACGCCTGCGGGCCGCGTTCGCACGCTTCGCCTCGTTCCTCGCCGAGGCCGGCCAGCCCGCTCTTACTGCAGTGATCATGACCCTCGCTCTGAACCTCGGGGTGGTCGCGCCACCGAAGTGATCGCCTATCGACGGGCATCGTCGCGCTGGCCTTCAATGTTGGCAGGCTTGCGCAGGAGGCCGGGTTTCCCTGGCCCCGAGTTTCCCTCTTGCCGATGAGGTTGCGAACCCCTGCCCGACCATGTTCGATTTGCTCTTTGTATCTTCACGCGATGTCTCGCAGAAATGCTTTCTCACAATGCCCGCAGGTATTCTCGGACCGTGATCGTTCGCAGCGTCAACGGCTGTACCGATGTCCCAACAAGCCCGCTCGCGGCACACGTCGCCGCGAGGGGTCCTACGCTCACCCTTTGAGCAAGCCCGACACCTTCGAAGGGGACACATGACCACGAAGCCACTGAGCTTCGACGAGCAGGAGCAGCTCGTCGTGATTCTGTGCACCAGCATCGCAACGATGCCCGAGGACGAGTTCGAGGCGAACTACCAGAAGCTCGACCGGGACCACTAGTTCGAAGTCGACGAGTCCATCAGCAGGTTCGCCGCCAACGCCGTCGGTGATGAAAACTGTGATCAAGTAGTACGGCGCCCGCGGGCTGGGCTGCCCCTCTCCCCGCCCGGGCGCCTGGCACGTGCTCCGGACGGCCAGGTGGTTCAAGCGGCTGGGGCCCGCTCGTCTTACAGCGTGCTGAAGTCGACGTCGAGACGGGTGTCGTAGTCCTCCGGGGTGATCCCGATCTCGTGGGTGGAGTACACACCGGGGCGTCACCCGGCCGCGCAGCGGCGCGTCCGAGAGGTAGCGCAGCAGCTGGACGGTGCGGATCACTCGCCCGACCTCGCGGAACGCGGTGTAGGTGGCGTTCTTGTGGGAACCGGGGCGCAGCCGTTTGAGCAGCAGCGTCGAGGAGATCGTGCCCTCGCGGACCGAGACCGTGACCCGCATCAGGTCCTTGAAGTGGGTCTCTATCAGCACGCGATCAGCGCCCACCCGCGGCCTCGGTGTAGTCCTTCAACGTCGCGACGTCCTGCGCCTCCGCCTCGCCCGCGAAGTCCGCGGCCTTCACCGACGCGACCCCCTCAAGCCACTTCCCCGGATCGCCGAACCCGTCCACCCACTCCAGGTGGCCCTTCAGCCGCTTGAAGTGCGACCAGGTCGCTCGGCCCGGCTCTGCTTGAGCGCGTTGAACAGCGTCTTGCCGTCCAGCCCGATCACATCCGGCAGCCCCGGCAGCTGGCCCCACTCATTCCCGGTCATCCGACCCGGATCCTTGTCAGGATCTCCTCGTTGACCTGCCTCCGCACAGTGGACACCGTCGCGTCCAGCGTGGAGAACCGCGGGATCTCCAGCCCGGCCTCGACCAGCTTCTCCAGCGCGATGTTGATCAGGTCCGCCGGATCGTTCTTCGACGCCGCCTCGATCCGCATCGTCTCCTTGACCAGCCCGCGGGCCGCCGGGCCGTCGTAGCGCACCTGGCACCGCTCACGCACCCACGACCCGTACCGCTCGGCCGTCCGGGCCGACGCGTACACCGGCAAGGTGCTCTCCGGCAGCTCCACCGCCCGGCGCACGAACTCCTCCACCTGGTCCGTCGTATGCCTTAGGGAAGCAGCTCATCCGCTGGTAAGACTTCAGCGCCACCAACAGGGCGAGCTGGTGCTCGCCAGAGTCTGTGACCTCCTCGGACCAACTCGCTCCTCCTCACTGGGAGTGAAGAACGCGTGCAGTTCGCGCGGGGTGATCAGCCGCTTGGGTATCCGGTTCTCTCGATCGAGGTCATCCCACCCCCACTCGATGCCCAGCTTTCAAGGTGCCTCACGCCGCGCCGCGTGATCATCCCCAGTGCGCGGACCTGAGAAGATCAGAATCCAGGAGTCCCGGACGCGAGTGGCTCCTTGGTGATAGAAGGGCAGCAGGGAATCAGAACACCAAGATCATCCCGTGGCGGCTTTTGGGCTCACCTTGGCTGGACCCCGGACACGCTCCGCAGTACGGGGCGTTGCGGTCGCCTACCGCGAGGATGCCGTTGGCGCTGCGCCGGCGGGGCGGGGCCGGTTCCTCGCCGAGCGCGGCGACGGGACGCCGGAACCCTGGGCGCTGCCGCCGGTCGGCCGCGGAGCGGGCCGCGGCCGAGCACGGCTCAGGGTGCCCGGCAGATCAGTTCGCCGTGCGGGACCATGAACCAGCCGTC
The DNA here is from genome assembly GCF_027460265.1 of Streptomyces sp. WMMC940. Lineage (NCBI taxonomy): Bacteria > Bacillati > Actinomycetota > Actinomycetes > Kitasatosporales > Streptomycetaceae > Streptomyces > Streptomyces sp. WMMC940. The sequence continues at coordinate 1,098,715 of NZ_JAPZBC010000001.1, read as the reverse complement.
GTCAGCGCGGCCCCAAGCGCGCCAGGCCGCGGCTATGGCGTCGAGTTCGTGCGGGCGGGCGTGGCCGCCCTCGACGGCGAGCGCCGCATAGGCCGAGGCCGTCGTACGGTCCGCCCACAGACCGCTCCACCACGCGCGTTCGTCCGGGGTGGTGAAGCACCAGGCGGAGGCCGTAGCCGTGACGTCGGGGAAGCCGGCGGCGCGCGCCCACGAGTACAGCCTGCGGCCGGCGTCCGGTTCCCCGCCGTTGGCCCGTGCCACACGGCGGTACAGCTCCAGCCAGGTGTCCAGCGCCGGGACTTCGGGAAACCAGGCGAAGGCGCCGTAGTCGCTGTCGCGGACGGCGACGACGCCGCCCGGCCTGCACACCCGCCGCATCTCGCGGAGCGCCGCCACCGGGTCGCCCACGTGCTGCAGCACCTGGTGGGCGTGGACGACGTCGAAGGAGTCGTCGGGGAAGTCCAGTGCGTGGACGTCGGCGACCTCGAAGCGGATGCTGTCCAGTCCGCGTGCCCGCGCCTCCTCCCGCGCCGGCTCCAGGACGTCCGGCGCGGCGTCGACCGCCGTGACCGTACCGGGGGAGACCAGGGCCGCCAGATCGGCCGTGATCGTGCCGGGGCCGCAGCCGACGTCCAGCACGTCGGCACCGGGCCGCAGTTCGGGCACGAGGTACGCGGCCGAGTTGGCCGCCGTGCGCCAGCGGTGCGAGCGCAGCACCGACTCGTGGTGGCCGTGGGTGTAGACGGCGGTCTCCTTCGGCATGTGGCCCTACCCCTCTCGAGACGTGGTACGGCCACCGTACGCCGGTCATCCGGATGTTGAGACCTGCGTCTTGCGATATGGACGCGCGGTGGAGCGCGGCCCGCCGGTTGTGGCGGACCTGACCCGGGCGGGCGCCGGCCTCCGCGGGCGGGTGCCGGCCTCTCGGGTGAGTGCCGGGCCGCCGCACAGGCCGGGCTCCGGACGGCCCGGGGCCCGGGAGCCGTCCGTCGGTGCGGAAGTGCAGATCCGGGCCCCGCAACGATCAGAGCAGCGGTGAGGCAGGCGAGGGCCGGTAGACGACCAGTGCCTCCGTCAGTTTGTCCACCGTCAGGTCCGTCGGTGCCCCGGCGATCTCGCCGTCGTACGCGAGCAGCGAGCCCGGCGCCAGGCCGGAGATGCGCAGCTTCCGCAGCCGGCCGGCCGCGTGGAACGGGGACCGGCTCAGCGGACCCGCGAGCGCCGCGGCGAGCAGCCGCACGCCCGGGAACCGGCCGCCGTGCACCGCCCGGACGTCGAGCAGTCCGTCGGCGAGGTCGTAACGGCGCCCGGGTGTCGGGCCGACGCGCTGGTAGCTCCCGTTCCCGGCGAACAGCAGCCACAGCGGCCTCCTGCGCCCGGCGATCTCCGCCTCCAGGGGGTGCTCGCCGCGCAGGGTCCGCAGCGCGGCCAGCACACCGGCGGGCCAGCCGCCGATCCTCGGCGACCACCGTTCCCGGATGCGCACCATCTCGGGGTACACGCCGAGGGAGAAGGTGTTGACGAAGTGGCCCTCCCGCGCGCCGTCCGGCCCCGGGGTGAACCGGCCCAGGTCCACGCGTACGGCATCACCCGACGTCAGTGCCTCGCACGTGTCGTGCACGGTCTCCAGACCGAGGTCGTAAGCGAAGTGGTTCAGAGTCCCTCCGGGGAACACGGCGAGCGGCAGCCCGTGCCGGGCCGCGGTGCTCGCGGCGAGGTTCACCGTGCCGTCACCGCCCAGCACGCCGAGGGCCCGACAGCCGCTCCTGGCCGCCTCCTCCAGGGCGCTCTCGATCTCCTCCGGAGCGCACTCGACGATCCGCGCCAACGGCAGCGCGTCGCGGACCAGGGCCGTGGCGTCGTCCCCGGCGGCCAGCGCGCCAAGTGGTCCGGTCCCGGAGCCGGAGGAGCGGTTGGCGACCACGACGAGGTCCTTCCCGGCGGGCAGCCGGGGCGCCAGGGTGTGCGGCCGTCCCGGCGGCGGCAGCTGGTCCCGGGTCGGCACCAGCCCGCGCACCGCGAACGCCGCTCCGACGCCGAGCGCGGCCCCCACGAGGACATCGCTCGGGTAGTGGACCCCGGTGTAGACGCGGGACAGGGCGACCGCGGCCGCGACCGGTGCCACGACCGCACCCCAGCCTTTGGACTCCATCGCCACTCCCGTGGCGAACGCCGCCGCCGACGCCGAATGGCCGGAGGGGAAGGACGTGGTGAACGGCTGCCGCTTCAGCTGCCTGACGAGCGGCACGGCGTCGAGCAGCGGGCGCGACCTGCGCACCGACCGCTTGGCCACGGTGTTGATCGTCGCGGAGGCGAGCGCCAGCGAGGCCACGCCGCGCACAGCGGCCCGCCGCGACCGTGCGCCGCGTCCGAAGACGGCCATCCCGGCGGCCGTGCCGAACCACAGGAGCCCGTGGTCGGCGGCCCTGCTGAGCCTCGGCAGCACCGGGTCGGCCCCCGGCCAGTGGCGGGTCGCGACCGCATGGAGGACCCCGCGGTCCCACCCGGTGAGGGTCGAGGCGACCCGCCGGGCGCGCGGCGTACGCTGCGGCAACCCCTCGGGGAAGGACACGACGCGGGACACGGCACGCGTGAAGGACTGCGGGAGCGAGTGCGCGGCGGACCGCGGCGCTGCGTCTCGGTGGAAGGCCGGCATGGAACGCGGGTACCCCGAGTCCTCGCGATCCAAGCGGACCCCCTGCACATGCCACCCGCGCCGCGCAGGACGTGTGCACGCGCTCGCGTGGGCGCGGGGCCGGTGCGTGGGCGTGGGGGTGGGCGGGGGTCCCGGGGCCGTGCAGGGCCGGTGGGGTGGCGGTGTGCACGCGCTCGCGTGGGCGCGGGGCCGGTGCGTGGGCGTGGGTCCCGGGGCCGTGCAGGACGGGTGGGTGCGGTGATCGTGCACCCGGGCGGCGCAGGGGGCGTGGCCGCGGCCCGTGCCTCCGGGGCCCACCGCCGCCGCACCGCCGCCCCGGCGACGGCCCGCGTGGCGCGCGCCCCCCGCGCCCCTGCGGCGCCGTGAGCGTTCGCGGGCGTCGGACCGCCGGAGCACAGTGGAGCCCATGGACACTCGCCTGCTGGACCGGCACGCCGAGGCCCTCGCGCTCTTCACGGACCGGGTGCACGCCGTCCGCCCTGAGCAGTGGGACGCGCCGACGCCCTGCACCGGATGGTCCGTGCGGGACCTCGTCAACCATGTGACCGCCGAGCAGTTGTGGGTACCGCCCCTGGTCGGCGAAGGCCGTTCGGTCTCGGACGTGGGCGACGCCTACGACGGCGACGTGCTCGGCGGGCATCCCGCCGTCACCTGGGACCGGGCCGCCTCCGCGGCCAAGGCTGCCTTCCGTGAGCCGGGAGCCCTGGACCGGGGCGTCGGTCTGTCGCACGGCGACACCACGGTCGCCGCCTACTGCTCGCAGATGACGGCCGACGTGATCGTGCACGCGTGGGACCTCTCGCGGGCGATCGGCGCCGACGACACCCTCCCGGACGCACTGGTCGGCTTCGCCGCGGAGGAAGTCGCGCCGTACGCCGCCGAACTGTCCGGAAGCGGCCTGTTCGCGCCTGCCGTGGAACCGCCGGAGGGCGCGGACCGGCAGACGAGGCTGCTCTGCCTGCTGGGGCGCCGTCCCTGACGCCGGCTCCGCGAACCGCCGCACCGGCACAGGGGTACGCCCGGTACACGGGCGCGCCCGCGCCGGACCGGCGCACGGAGGACGGGCGACGGGCGACGGGCGACGGTGGCGCGCGCCCTTCCGGCCGGAGCCGGTCGGCGGCCGGACCGTCCCGACCGGCTCCGGTCGCAAGGGAATTCTCGCCCGGGGCTCCCGTGACCACCCTTCACGTCCCCACCCTTTTCCCACCCTTCCCACGGCTGTTCACCCGCAGCGGCCGCCGCCCGCGTCGCGCCGCCTGCGGTCCACCGGACCCCGTACCGCCCCCGTCGCACTTCCGAGGAGTGCCGTGACGACTCCGTCCGCCGTCGGCCCGCCCGGCGTTCCCCGTGTTCGACGCCGTAGTCCGCCGTCCCCTGACCCTGGTGCGAGCGGGCCGCGCACCGGCGACGCGCACGACCGCGCTCCCGGCCGGCCCCGAACCCGGGGACTGCCGAACGGCCCGCCCGGAGCGGCGGGCCGGCCCGAACCTCCGTATAAAGGGCTCGTGGCCGGGCAGCCGAATCCCGGGCCCTGGCGACGGGAGGTGGGCGCATGCGGCGGACCGATCCGGAAGGCCGCGGCCCGGTCCGCTACGGGCCGCCCGCACCGGACCCCGGCCTGCCCGTGCTGCCCGAACTCGCCGGCGTGCTCGCGTCCGCCGCCGGACGTACCTCCCCCGAACCGCCGGGCGGGGGGCCGATCCTGCGCGAGGCCGCCGCCGGCTACTGGTGGCGGCGCGGACTGCGCAGCCGTCCCGAGGACGTGGCCGCCGCGCCCGGAGCGCAGCCGCTGCTGCTCGCGCTGCTCGCCGCGCACGGCGGCGACGTCCTCATGCCGCGGCCCTGCCCCGCGTGGTGGACACCGCAGGCCCGGCTCCTCGGACGGCCCGCGTTCCACGTGCCCACGTCCGCGGAGAGCGGCGGCGTGCCCGATCCGTACGCCCTGCTGGAGACCGTGCGGAGGATCCGGGCGGAGGGGGGCAGTCCGCATGTGATGCTGCTGTCCGTCGCGGACGACCCCACCGCCACCGTCGCCCCGCCCGAACTCGTCCGCGAGGCCTGCGAGGCGGCCGTCGACGAAGGGCTGCACATCATCAGCGACGAGACCTGGCGCGACACGGTGCACGAGCCGCTCGACCGCCCCCTGCTCAGCCCCGCCGAGATGTGCCCGGACGACGTGACCGTCATCAGCGATCTGTCGGGTGCCCTGCTGCCGGCCGCGTGGCCCGTCGCCGTGGCCCGGTTCCCGACGACGGGGCCCGGCGCCGGGCGGCGGGCCCGGGTGCTCGACATCCTCACGGCCCTCGGGGGTTTCGTCGCCGGTCCGGTGGCGGCGGCCGCCGCGCACGCGCTGGAGGAGCCGGGCCCGGTCACCGCCCGGCGCGCCCGGGCGAACGCCCTGCACGCCGCCGTCGCCGACGCGGTCCACCATCTGGTCCTCACCTCCGGCGCCCTCGCCGGGCCGCCCCAGGCGGGTCGCCATCTCTACGCGGACCTGGGCCCGTTGCGAGCCCGGCTCGCCGGTCTCGGGGTCACCGACTCGATGGAGCTGGAGGACTACCTCAGCGAACGCCTGCACACACCGGTCCCCGGCGGTCACCGCTTCGGCGACGAACTCGGCGCGCTGCGCGTCCGTGTCGACACCAGCCCCTTCCTGGGCACGAGCCCGGAGGAACGCCTCGAAGCCCTCGAGTCCGACGCCCCCCTCGCACTGCCGCATGTCGCCAAGGCGCTGAAGTCCCTCGGATCGGCCTTCCGGGAACTGCGATGACGCAGCCCCGGGGGACCGCGACCCGCGAGCCCCACCCGCGATGAACGGAGCCGCAGATGACGGAACAGACGGAGCAGCCGCCTCCCACCTCCCCGGCGGCCCCCACCCGCCGCACCACGGGAACCGCCCCCGCCCTGGCCACGGCCCACCGGCCCGGGACGACCCGCGCGACGCACGACGCGCCGGCCGGAGCAGACCCGGACGGCCCGGTTCCGACCGCCGCCGCGGCGGCGCGCGGGGAGGAGGCGTCCGGCGCGAGGGGTCCGGGCGGTGCGCTCCCGGCCGACGCGGAGACGCGTGCGGGCGGCGGGAGCGGTGGGGTCTCCGCCCAGCCGACCGCGCCCGCGGACGGCGCCGCTCCGGGAGGCGGTTCGTACGCCGGGACCGGCGCGGCCGCCCCGCCGGAGACGCAGCACGGGCCGCCGGGCGGGCCCCGGCACCGGCCCGTGAACGACGAGGCCGGGCCCGGAGCGGCGGCCGTGACCGGGCTGCGGCCGCTGGGGCTCGTCCGGCGGTGGCCGCGGTCCTTCGCCGACCGGCTCACCGCGCCGCTGCCCGGGGTACGGGCCATGGCGCGGCTGGCGAGGGAGGGCGCGCTGCGGCCGGCGGCGGCCGGACTCAGGGACATTCCCCAGCTGCCGTTCGCCCCCGGGGCCCTGCCGGAGGCCGAACCGGGCACCGTCGCCGTCACCTGGGCGGGCCACGCGAGCTGGGTCGTCGCGATCGGCGAGCTCACGGTGCTCACGGACCCCGTCTGGTCCCGCAGGATCCTCGGCACCCCGGCCAGGCTCACTCCCGTCGGCGTCCGCTGGGAGGACCTGCCGCCCGTCGACGCCGTCGTCATCAGCCACAACCACTACGACCACCTGGACGCGCCCACCATCGCCCGGCTGCCGAGGCGCACCCCGATGTTCGTGCCGGCGGGCCTCGGCGGCTGGTTCCGGCGCAGGCGCTTCACCCGCGTCACCGAACTCGACTGGTGGGAGACGGCGGAACTGCCCGCCGGCAGCGGGGTCGGGTCGGTCAGGTTCGAGTTCGTGCCCGCGCACCACTGGTCCAGGCGCACGCTCACGGACACCTGCCGCTCGCTCTGGGGCGGCTGGATCCTCACCGACCAGCGCGGCCGCCAGGTGTACTTCTCGGGCGACACCGGCTACGGCCACTGGTTCAAGGAGATCGGCCGCCGCCACCCGGACATCGACCTGGCGATGCTGCCGATCGGCGCGTACGCGCCGCGCTGGTGGCTCAGCTCGGTGCACACCGACCCGGAGGAGGCGGTCCAGGCGTTCGAGGACCTCGGCGCCCGCAACATGGCGCCGATGCACTGGGCCACCTTCGTGCTCTCGTCCGAGCCGGTGATGGAGCCCCTCGGCCGGCTGCTGACCGCCTGGGAGCACACGGGCCGGCCCCGTGAGCAGCTGTGGGACCTGCCCGTCGGCGGCTCACGCGTGCTGACCGCCTGACGGGCGGCGCGGGCGCAGTCTCCGCCGCCGCAGCCGTCGCCACAGCGCGGGCGCCCCGCTCAGCAGCAGCGTCAGGCCCACGGCGGCCAGCACGCCCTCCCAGGGCTCGTCGAACAGCGAGCCGCCGAGGATCCCGATCACCCCGTACGTGGCGGCCCACGCCAGGCAGGCGGGCGCGTCGCCGCGGGCGAAGCGGGTCGGCGGCATCCGCGACATCAGGCACGCGAGCATCACCGGAATCCGTCCGGCCGGTACCAGCCGGGAGAGTACGAGCACGGTCGCGCTGTGGTCGTCGAGTCTGCGCTGTGCCTGCTCCAGCCGGTCAGGGGCCGCCCGCGCCCGCAGCGCCTCCAGCCACTTCGAGCCGTTCTTCGACCCGACGCCGCGCCTGCCGAGCCAGTACAGCGTGATGTCCCCGAGGAACGCGGCCGACGCGGCGACCACGAACACGAAGAACACCGAGAGCGGCTCGGTCTGATGGAGGGCCACCACCGCGGCCGTGCTCACCACCGCCCCCGTCGGCACCACCGGTACCAAGGCGCCCAGCGCCACCAGCAGGAACAGTGTCGGATAGCCGACGGCCTGCTGGGTCGACTCCGGCGGCAGCTGCCCGACCACGTCCTGGAGCGTCACCGGGAGACCTCCGGCCGCACGCTCTCGCAGTGCCCCAGCCGGTGCACCGCCACCTCCGGCGCCAGACGTGCCGCCTTGCGGACGAACTCGTCGCCCGGGGAGTGGAACTCGTGCGGTCTGACCGCGTCCATCCCGATCGGCCAGTACGTGCCGTAGTGCACCGGCACCGCGGCGCGGGGCGCGAGCGAGGCGAGCGCGCGGGCCGCGCGGTCCGGGTCCAGATGGCCGTGCCCGAGGAACGGCCCCCAGCCGCCGACCGGCAGCAGCGCCACGTCCACCGGACCGACCGCGGCCGCCATGCCGTCGAACAGGCCGGTGTCCCCGGCGAAGTAGGTGCGCGCGGTGCCGTGGACGACGAAGCCCAGCGCGGGGGAGCGGTGCGGCCCCATCGGCAGCCGCCGCCCGTCGTGGGCGGCCGGCACGGCCCGTACGCGCACGTCCGCCACGGCCACCTCGTCGCCCGGTGCCACCTCCACGATCCGCAGACGGTCCAGTCTGCGCAGCCCCGGGACGGCCCGCGGGGCGCCGCGGGGCACGATCAGCCGGGTGCCGGGGGCGAGCCGGGCCAGTGACGGCAGATGCAGATGGTCGGAGTGCAGGTGGGAGACGACCACTGCGTCGGCGACCGCGGCCTCGGGCGGCGGCAGCTGCCCCCGCCGGCGGCGCAGATGCGCGAGCCTGCCGACGAACAGCGGGTCGGTGAGCACCCGGACCCCCGAGTCCTCGACCGTGCAGCTGGCGTGACCCCACCAGGTGACCTCGACCGCCACTCACCGCCTCCTCGCCGGCGACCCGGCGCCGTTCCGGACCTCGGCGGGCCGGCCGCCGTCTCCGGTACGAGCGTAGGCGCTCGGGGGTCCGGCGGTCTCCCGCGCGCCCCGAAGTGCGCCTCCCCCGCGCGGCCGTGGCCGAGTAGGGTCGGGCCACGACAGCCGACGCAGGGGGACGGTCCATGACAGGCGCAGGGGACGACGGCGTGCGGGTCGCGGCCATCGCGAGCCTGACCCCGCTGGAGGAGCTCGACATCGACCCCTTCCTCGTCGACACCCGCAGCCAGCACGCGATGTGCGCCCGCTGGGCGGCGGACAAGGGGTACGTCGTCGCCCGCGAGCTCCTCTTCTACGGTCTGCGGCCCGACCACTGCGGCCTCTGGGCCGATGTCGAGGCGGGCCTCGTCGACCTCTTCGTCGCCCCGAACGAGCGCGTCCTGGCGCGTGCCCTGACCTCCGTCCCCGAGTTCTCCGCCGAATGCGAGCGCCGCGGTGTCCCGCTGGCCACGGCAGGTCTGGACGAGCCCGCGTACGACGCCGCCATGAAGGCGAGCGTCCACCGCCGGCTCTCGATGCCGACCGCGGGCTACGACGGCTGCTGACCGGGCCGCGAACGGGCCGCGAGCGGGAACGGCGCCCGGGCGGCCGGGTCCCGCCCGGGTGCGGGCCTGCCCGGCAGCCCGGCCCGCGGGTCTCGGTCCGTTCCGGTTCCGCTTCCGGCCCCGTCCTGGCTCGCCGCCCGGCTCGCGGGGCCCGGCCGCGATCCCGGCCGCGGGGCTCCAGGTCTACGATTCCGGACCCGGCCGCTTCACGCCGTCCTGCCCTTGGTCCGCGACCCCGGCCGCCGGGCTCCAGGTCCGCGACCCCGGCCCCGGCGGTCCGCGATCCGGAGCCGATGCGCCGTCCCGGTGTCGGACCCCCGGCCGGTTCACGCCGCCCGGGCCCGTACCGGTCCGCGGGCCCGGCGCCCTGGCGCCCGTGATGGGGGGATCCGGAGCCCGGCCTGCCGGGCCGCGTGACAGGCTGGACGCAGGCGAGTCGAGAGGGCGGTGACGTGCGTGGGCGGACCGCGGATCGGTGCGGGGCGGTGGCAGACCGCCGGGGGAGCGCTGCTGCGGGTGATCGTGGTGTGGGCGGTGTCCACCCTGACGCTGCTCGCGCTCGCCGGGATCCTGCCCGACTTCCAGCTGCGGTCCGACGACGGCGAGAGCATCACGAGGACGGCGGTCACCGCGGCCTGGGGCGCTGGCGCGTTCGGCCTGCTCAGCGCGCTGGTCTGGCCGCTGGTCGTACGCGCCTTCCTGCTGGTGCCCGCGCTGGTGCTGGGAGTGCTGGTGTTCTTCCTGAACGGTTCGCTGCTGCTGCTCGCCCTGAGGCTGATCCCCGACGGGGGCGGCGCCGCCGCGCCCGAGACCGCCGTGGTGGTCGCCGCCGTCATGTCGGCCGTCGCCTCGGCCACCTCCACCGCCCTGGCCGTCCGCGACGACAACGCCTACCGCCGGCGGCTGTCCCGCCTCGCCACCCGCCGGCGCCGCAGACGCGGCGGACCGGCGGACGGCGACGCGCCTCCCGGCACGGTGTTCCTGCAACTCGACGGCGTGGGCCACGCCGTGCTCGTCCAGGCCGTGAAGGACGGGTTGATGCCCACCGTCGCGCGATGGCTCGACACCACGCACCGGCTCACCCGCTGGCGCACCGACTGGTCCAGCCAGACGGGGGCCAGCCAGCTCGGCATCCTGCACGGCTCGAACCACGACGTGCCCGGCTTCCGCTGGTACGAGAAGGACACCGGCCGGATCATGGTCAGCAACAGGCCCGCGAGCGCCGCCGAGCTCCAGCGCCGGGCCGTACTGCGGACCAAGGACGCCGGGCTGCTCAGTCTCGACGGCGCCAGCCGCGGAAACCTCTTCACCGGCGGTGCCGACCAGCTCGCGCTGGTGCTGTCGGTGGCGGCCCGCCGGGGCCGCGCCAACCGCTCCCGGGCCGGATACTTCGCCTATTTCTCGGATCCCGCCAACGCCGTCCGCACCGCGGTGTCGTTCGTGGCGGAGGTGGTCCGCGAGATCGGGCAGTCCGTTCGCTCACGGACGCGGGGCGACCGGCCGCGCACCGGCCGCGGCGGGCTCTACCCCTTCATCCGGGCCTTCGCGACCGTCGTCGAACGGGACGTGGTGGTCTCCGCCGTGATGGGCGACATGCTCGCCGGGCGCACCGCCGTCTACGCCGACCTCGTCGCCTACGACGAGGTGGCCCACCACTCCGGACCGCACAGCCGTGACGCCGCGAAGGTCCTCGAGCGGATCGACCGTGCCGTCGCCCTGATCGCCAAGGTCGCCGACCACGCGCCCCGCACCTACCGGATCGTGCTTCTGTCCGACCACGGCCAGAGCCCCGGCGAGACCTTCGAGGGCGCCTACGGGCTGACCCTGAAGGACCTCGTGAGGGCCGGGTGCGGGCTGCCCGTGTCCCGTCGCGCGGGACGCACGAGGAGCGGCGCGGAGGCGAGGGACGCGGCCCGGCACGCGCTGTTCGGCGCGCTGCACCGGCCGATGGGCGAGGACGCGGTCGGGGAGCGGCCCGCGGCCGGTCCGGATCCGATCGTCCTCGCCTCGGGGAACCTGGGTCTGATCTCCTTCCCGGACCTCCCGGGCCGGGCCGGCCGGGAGGAGATCGACCGCCGCCACCCGGCGCTCCTGCACACCCTCGCCGGGCACCCCGGCATCGGATTCCTGCTGGTGCGCAGCGAACGGCACGGTTCCGTCGTGCTCGCCCGGGACGGCGCGGGCACGGTGGAACTGCCCGTTGCCGGACTCGACGGTTCCGGCCCGCTCGCCGTGTTCGGGCCGGGGGCCGCCGACGCCGTCCGGCGCACCGACTCGTTCCCGCACGCCGCCGACATCATGGTGAACTCGATGTACGACCCGGCGACGGGCCGGGTGCACGCCTTCGAGGCGCAGATCGGTTCGCACGGCGGACTCGGCGGAGAGCAGTCCCACCCCTTCCTCCTCTCCCCGCTCGAACTCTCGGAGCCCGTCCCGGACGGGGGCGAGCCGGCCGGGGCCGAACAGGTGCACGCAGTGCTGCAGCGCTGGCTGGACGAGTGCCGGGGCGAGCCGTTCGGACCGCAGGTGCCGCTGGGGCCCGTGGAGGAGCGCCGATCGCCGGACGGCCGGGACGAAGCTCTTCCCGTGACCGGTCCGGTGCCGCAGGACGAACCCGATTGATTCGGTTGGCTGCCCGACCGTCCCCGAACATGTTCGGGTTCGTACGGAGAAGGGCGCGCCACCCCCCCCCCCCGTGCATGGCGCTGGTCTCCATGGTCGGCGCGCTCAACGGCTGGACCCTGCTCAGTGCCCAGACGCCGTACGAGGCCGCGCGGGACGGCCTCTTCCCGGCGGTCTTCGCCCGCAGGCGGCGCCGCGGGCCGGCCGCGGGCGTGCTCGTCACCGTCGATGTCGGCACGGAACCGCCGGACGGTGCCGGACTCGGAGGATTCGGCCGGTCGGGTGTAGTCAGGCAGGTCCGATAGGGCGGATTCCGGGCAAGGACGGCGCGCCGGGGCCGGTTCGGGGGCACAGCTGGCATGTCCAGGAGGTTGTGCCCGTGAACCGACCCGTGCGCTGTGCCGACCGTGTCGTGCTCGCCGTCCTGATGGCGCTCGTCGCCGTACTGGGGACCCGGGCGGGCGCCACGGCCGTCATCCCGCCGGGCGCCGATCGCCCGCCGGCCTCCGTGCCCGCCGATCCGGCGGGGGAGGCACCGATGGACACCTCCGTCGCGGAACAGCCACCGCCCGCCCGGTCGGAGGGGCGGACCGCGCGGGCCTGCGCGCCGCCCGAGGACGGGACGGCGGGCGAAAGGGCCCCCGGCACGTATCCCCGGGGAGTCGCCGTGTCCGCCGCGCCGCCCCCGCCCCCGGCCACGAGGTCCGTGGTCCTGCGCTGCTGAGGACCCGTACGGGACCGGCGTCTCGTCGTGCCGGCTCCCGTAGGACGCCCACCTTCAACCGCAGTCCGAGCACCTCGTGTAGCGCAAGGAGACAGCCATGCCCATCGACCCCCTCGCCGCCGTGAACGCCCTCATCCGTGCCGAGGTCGTCCGCACCGGTCCGGACGACCACCACACCCCCGGAGCGGCCGAACGAGAACCCGCGCCTCCCGAACCCGCCGAATCCCGGGGCCGTGACGCCGGGCCGCACGACGCCCACTGACCCCGCGCGGCCGGGCACGCGGGCTCACCCGCCCCGCGCCCGGCTCCGGGCACCCCGGCACCCCGGCATCCCGGCCGTCCCGGTATCCCGGCCGTCCCGGCATCCCGGCATCCCGGCTGGGCCGTCCCCGGCGCGCCGAGCCGAAGCTGCGCGCGTACGTCCCCACGGCGGTCCGGGTCGAGATCGCCGATTCCGGACTCCCGTACCGGTGTCCGTACGTGTCCAACCGGCCCCCTGCCGCTGGTGCGGGCCATCAACGCCGCGAGAGCGGAACAGACGCCGGTCCGAGCGCCGATGTCAAGGGCGGCGGCTCGGACCGGCCCCACGCCCCCGCCCCCGGCGCCGGGACGTCGACGAAGCTGACGTGGCGGGCGGAGGAGCAGGCTCAGCCTGCGCCGCTCCCGCCAGCCGCGAGTAGTGGCCCTACTCCCGTGTCGGGCGCGACAGTTGTCATCAGGGAACCGTAACGTCGCCGACAGACACTTCCGGAGGGAGCTCGCCCATGCCCACAGAGCCGCTGTCCCAGAAGGAGATCGAGGACCGGCTGCGCGAACTGCCAGGCTGGTCCCAGGAAGGCGACCGGATCGCCCGCACCTACCGGCTCGGCAGTCACTTCGCCGCCACCGCGCTGGTCGTCCACATCGCCCAGATCCAGGAGGAGCTGAACCACCACTCCGACCTGCTCCTCGGGTACAACACGGTCAATCTCACGGTGAACACGCACGCCGCCGGCGGCGCGATCACCGAACACGATTTCGAGCTCGCCCATCGGGTCGAGGGCGCCGCCCCCAGCCACGGCGCGAGCTGACCGTGCTGCACGACGACGAGCCGCGCGTCAGGGCCGGATCCGCCGGCGCCGGCCGTGACGCGCTGCTCGACCACGACGTGGAGGCGGCCCTGTACGACGCCGCGCGCGGCGGGGTGCACCGGGCGGCCGCGGCGGCCGCGGCGGTGCTCTCCCTCGTCCCCCACCCGGCCGGTTCGCTCCTCGACGTCGGCTGTGGCACCGGCCTCGTGACCGAACGGCTCGCCCGGCCCGGACTACGGCTGCTGGGCGCGGATTCCGCGCCCGGCATGGTCAGGGCCGCCGTCGGCCGGGTCCCGCGCGTCGTCCTCGCGGACGCGCGCCGGCTGCCGCTGCCCGACGCGTCCGTGGACGCGGTCAGTTCGGTGTGGCTGCTGCATCTCGTGCGTGACGCCCGGGCGGTGGTGGCGGAGGCCGCACGGGTACTGCGCCCCGGCGGAGTGTTCGTCACCACCGTGGACATGGACGCGGCGCACGGACCCGGCGACGACATCGAGGCAGTGCTCGCTCCCCACCGGGCGATGGCACCCTACGACCGGGCCGAGCGGATCGAGGCGTTCGGCGCGGCGCACGGCCTCACCCCGGCCGGGGAGACCCGCTTCACCGGGCACGGCGAGGGAAGATCGCCCCGGCGCACTGCCCAGGCGCTGCTCCGGGGCGAGTACGCCTCCCGACTGACGGCCCGCGGTCCGGTCGCCGAGAGGCTCGCCGCGGAACTCCGTGTGCTGCCCGCACCGGACGAACCCCGACCCGAGCCGCGCTATCGCGTCATCGCCCTGCGCCGCGCCGCCGTTCCCTGAGCGCGTCGCCCACCCGGACCGCCCAGGCCGGGGCGTCGTCCCCCGCCGACCGGGTGCTTCGTCGGTGGGTCCGCCGTCCGGACCGTCCCGCCGCGGACCCGGTGGGCGTCGTGGCCGGGCGCACCGGGTGGGCCCGTGTCGCGGAGGCCGGGCGGTACTCCGCTCGGTCGGCACGCATCCCGGGCGCACCGACCAGGGCCTCGTGGATCCACCTGCGATCCGTGCCGCGCGGGTCCGTCCGCACCGGTCCGGGCGGGTGCGTACGCCCCCGCCCGGCGCCGGGGGACCGCACCGTTTTGCCGGAACGGCAAGAAGACTCGCCAGGACGGCCCTTCCGTGCGCACTCTGACGCCATGAGTCCTCACGACCACGGAACCCCCGCCGGCCACGCGCACCACGGCCACGGCGACGGCCACGACACGACGCACATCGACTGGGAGGAGTTCGCCACGCTGCTCGAACGCGAGGCCGCACTCAGCCTCCCGCTGTACGAGCAGATCGCTCACTGGGTGCGGGACGTGCTCCCCGCCGGATCGGTGCGCCGTGTCCTCGACGTCGGAAGCGGCCCCGGAGCGGTCGGCGTCCTGCTGGCGGAGGTCTTCCCGCAGGCGGAGGTGGTCGCCGTCGACGCCACCCCCGGCCTGCTGGAGCTGGCCCGGGCCCGCGCCGACCGCGCCGGCCTCGGCGAACGATTCGGCACCCACGTCGCCGAACTCCCCGACGGCATCGCCGAGCTGGGTCCGGCGGATCTGATCTGGGCGAGCGGTTCCCTGCACCACGTCGGCGACCAGCGCGCCGCGCTCACCGGACTCGCCGGTCTGCTCCGGCCCGGCGGGCTGCTCGCGCTCCTCGAGGGCGGACTGCCGGCACGCCATCTGCCGCGCGACATCGGCATCGGGCGGCCCGGCCTGGAGAGCCGCCTCGAGGCCGCCGCGGCCACCTGGTTCGCCGACATGCGCGCTGCCCTGCCCGGTGCGAAGCCGGAGGTCGAGAACTGGCGTGCCCTGCTCGCCGCCGCCGGACTCACGCCCGCCCTCACCCGCTCCTTCCTCCTCGATCTGCCGGCTCCGGTGACCGACGCCGTGCGCGAGGGGCTGGTCTCCGGCCTCTCGTGGCAGCGCCAGGCCCTGGCGGGACGACTGGACGCCGACGACGTCGCCGTGCTGGACCGGCTGCTGGACGCGGACGACGAGGAGGGACTGATGCGCCGCCCGGACTGCTTCATGCTGGCGGCCCGCACCGTGCACACGGCCCGGCGCGAATAGGAGCCGGGGGACGGGTAGCGGGGCGGACAGGCGCCGGGTGGCGCTCCCGGGCCGTGCGGACAGGGGCCCGGGCGCTCCGGTAAAGGGCGGACGGGGGTCCGGGGCTCCGGGGCTCCGGAACCGGGGCGCACGAAGCCGCCGGCCGGGGCCGGGCCGCGGCGTGCCGGGAGCGGACCGGAGGATCAGGCGGTGAGCAGCACCCCCGCGTACGCCGCCGTCGCGATCAGCGCCCAGGCGGTCAGCCCGAGCAGGGCGACCCTCGGCCCGGTGCGGGACAGGGACGGCAGATGCACCGCGCTGCCGAGGCCGAACAGTGCTGCGGCCAGCAGCAGTTCCTGGAGCGCACCGGCCGCGGCGAGGACCTGCGCGGGCAGCAGACCGGTGCTGCGCAGGGCCACCATGGCGAGGAACCCCACGACGAACAGCGGGACGAGCGGCGGCCTCCCGGATCCGGGGGTGCCCCGGCCGCGGCGGCGGGCCGCGACGACGAGCACGGCGACCAGCGGTGCCAGCAGCGCCACCCGCAGGAGCTTCACCAGGACGGCCTCGCCCAGTGCCGCCGGTCCGGCCGTGCCGGCGGTGGCCACCACCTGGCCCACGTCGTGGACGCCCGCACCCACCCACCGCCCGAACTGGACGTCGGTGAGTCCCAGCGGTCCGTGCAGCAGGGGCAGGACGGCGATGGCGAGGGTGCCGCAGAGCGTCACGAGTGCGACGGACGTGACCATGTCCTCGTCGTCGCTGTCGTGCACGGAGCCCACCGCCCCGATCGCGGAGGCCCCGCAGATGGAGTAGCCCGCGGCGATCAGCAGCGGCTGGTCGCCCGGCAGCCCCAGTCGCCGCCCGAGCCACCACGTGCCGCAGAAGGCGGCAGCCACCACGGCCGGCACCATCGCCACCGTCGCCCACCCCAGCCCCAGCACGTCCGCCAGGCCCAGCTTGAGCCCGAGCAGGACGATCCCGGCGCGCATCAGGCGTTTCGCGGCCAGTGTCAGGCCCCCGCGGCAGCGGCCCCGGACCCGCGTGGCCAGCCACGGGGTGTGTGCGGCGGCGGCGCCCAGGACGACGGCCGCGGTGAGCATCGGCAGAGCGGGCACGGCCCGGTGCACCAGCCAGGCCGAGGCCACTCCGGCGGCGGCGAGCGCCAGCCCCGGAACCGGCCCGGTGGGCCGCTCCGGGGAGGTGGCGCGCCGGGCGCGGGGGCCCGCGAGGGCCGTCACCGGTCCGCGGGCAGGTCGTAGACGCGCCGGATGCTGGTGCCGAGGCGGGCGATGTCGGCGCCGTACACATGCAGGGACAGGGCCGTATCCGTCCCGGAGTTGCGGACGAGATGGATGTCGCCGGGCGGGGCGAACGCGGCGACCGTCCCGGCCGGGTTCACCACGTCCCCGGTGGCGACGAGCCGGGCGGTCGTGCCGTGCGGGACCAGGCGGTAGCGTCGCTCGTGCTCCTCGCCCCGGTGGACCCCCGTCACGCACCACGACACA
This sequence comes from Streptomyces sp. WMMC940, assembly GCF_027460265.1. NCBI lineage: Bacteria > Bacillati > Actinomycetota > Actinomycetes > Kitasatosporales > Streptomycetaceae > Streptomyces > Streptomyces sp. WMMC940. Next base: position 1,081,856 of record NZ_JAPZBC010000001.1, on the reverse strand, counting down.
TGGTCGTGGACGGGCGTGCACTGTCCGGGCAGCCAGACCAGGGCGACCACCGAGAAGCTGCCGTCTCGCTCGGCGTGCAGCACGTGCTGGCGGTAGTTCGCCGGGTCGCCCTCGCACTGCGCCGCCGTGAGCAGATCGGGCCGGCCGAGGTGCGGCAGGAGCCTCTCCGCCACCATGTAGGCCGTGGGCTCGGGAGGAAGGCCGCGGTTCACGGTCTCCCGTATGTCCGTCACCAGGGAACGGAGCCTGGCGGTCGTGGCGGGAGCGGTGAGGGTGGCGGGGTTCGCAGTCGTCATGCCCGCAGCGTCCGCCCGGCCGTCCGGAGACGTCCAGGAGCGATCGCTTGCAGGGTCCTCAACGTCCGCTTATGGATGGGGAGAAGGAGCCCGGGCGCCGGTGGGAGCGTTCGGCCAGGAGCGGGCGCCGAGGGCGGCGGCACGGAGGCTCAGCAGCCGGCCTTGCGCTCGGCCACTGCGACGAGACGGTCCAGCACCAGCGCGGTGGCGGGGATGCGCAGTTGCTCCCGCAGCGCGTACGCGCCGACCCGGCGACGGGTGTGCGGTTCCACGATCCTCCCCGTCACCTTGGCGTGGCACAGGAACGAGAGCACGAGCTGCGGCACCATGGCGATGCCCACACCCGAGGCCACGAGGCTCTGCATCACCAGGTTGTCGTCCGTGGTGCAGGCGATGTCGGGTGCGAACCCCTCCTCGGCGCAGGCGTGCAGGAAGTTGGCGCGACAGCGCAGGCAGCCGGCTATCCACCGCTCGCAGGCGAGGTCCGCCAGCCGTACGGCCCGCCGTCTGGACAGTGGGTGGCCGGTGGGCAGCAGTACCGTCAGGGGGTCCTCCAGCAGGGGCACTTCGGCCAGCTCGTCGGGGATCTCGGCGGTGTGGCCGGGATAACTGAAGGCCAGGGCGATGTCGCAATCGCCGCGGGCCACCAGCCGCAGTGACTCGGGAGGTTCGCTCTCGGTCAACTCGATGCGGATGCCCGGGTGTTCGGCCGCGACGGCGGCCATGGTCTCCGGGATGAGGGTCGCACAGGCGCTGGGGAACGCGCACACCCGCACGCGTCCCGAGCGCAGTCGGGCGATGGCGTCGATCTGCTGCTGCGCCGCCGAGAGGCTGTCGAGGATCGTCCCGGCGTGCCGGGTCAGCGCCTCTCCGGCCTCGGTGAGCCTGATGCCGCGCCCGACCCGGGTGAAGAGGGGGGTGCCGACATCCCGCTCCAGCGCCTTCATCTGCTGGCTGACCGCGGGCTGGGTGTAGCCGAGCGAACGGGCGGCCGCCGAGTACGAGCCGGTCCTGACCACCTCGTGGAAAGTCCTGATGTACCGGGAATCGAACACGGCAGAAGCATAAGCAGAATTTGGGTGGCCGATGGCGGCGAATGCCGGTCGCCGGTGGCGGGTTCGGGTCGGGGTAGGGTGCGCGTCCACGCCCGCGGGCGAACGGGACGGCCGCGGGATGAGCGTCCTCCACGTGAACGGGACGACCACCCCCGAGGCACCGGACGGCCGTTGCGCCTCGGAGGAACGGCGGTGCGGCCGCCTCCGCGGCGGCCGCACCGGCTCCGGAGTGCGCCCCGGTGCCTCAGGCGCCCATGGTGAACGTGGCCGGGTCGGGGCCGAGGCGCCGGCCCTCGTCGAGGGCGGCGAACGCCGCGAGGTCGTCGTCGTCCAGCTCGAAGCCGAAGACGTCGATGTTCTCCCGGATCCGCGAGGGCGTCACGGACTTGGGGATCACGACGTTCCCGAGCTGCAGATGCCAGCGGAGCACGACCTGTGCCGGGGTCTTCCCGTGCTTCTGCGCGACCGCGACGATCGTCGGCACCTCCAGCAGTCCGCGGCCCGAGCCCAGCGGCGACCACGCCTCGGTGGCGATGCCGTGCTTGGCGTGGAAGGCCCGGGACTCGCCCTGCTGGAGCTGGGGGTGCAGCTCGATCTGGTTCACGGCCGGGACGACCGAGGTCTCGCCGAGCAGCCGCTCCAGGTGCTCGGGCAGGAAGTTGGAGACGCCGACGGCCTTGGCGCGGCCCTCGGCGAGGATGGTCTCGAACGCCTTGTACGTGTCCACGTACGCGTTCTTGGACGGCACCGGCCAGTGGATCAGGTACAGGTCCACGTAATCGAGGCCGAGCCGGGAGAGTGAGGCGTCGAAGGCGCGGAGCGTCGAGTCGTGGCCCTGGTCGCCGTTCCAGAGCTTGGTGGTGACGAACAGCTCCTCGCGGGGGATCCCGGAGGCCGCGACGGCCTTGCCGGTACCCTTCTCGTTCTCGTAGACGGCAGCCGTGTCGATGCTGCGGTAACCGGCCTCCAGGGCCGCGCCGACGGCCTTCGCCGCCTCGTCGTCCGGCACCTGCCACACGCCGTAGCCGAGCTGCGGCATGGCGACGCCGTTGTTGAGGGTGATGGAGGGGACCTTGCTCACGAGCGGTCGATCCTTACGTCGGTCGGGTGTTGCTCCATGGTCAACGATCATTCGGGCGGACGCATTCCCGAGGGGAACGTCCGGCGTTCCGGGCAGCCCCCGCAGCGGGATCGACCGCAACCGTCGACCGGCGGTCCGCCTGCCGCGACCCTATTGCACATTGCTGAACGTGGTGCATGAATGTGAACATCGCGTTCGGCTCTGTCCCCTTGTGTCCCGGTGACCCGGGAGGCACCGCCGGGCACCCCGAGCAGCCGTCCCGTCCTCAAGGCCGCTCTCTCCGCCACGGACGGTCCCGTGCCCTGAACACCTCAGCGGTAGAGGGCGTCCACCTCGGTCGCGTACGCCGTCTCGATCGCCTTGCGCTTCAGCTTCAGCGACGGCGTCAGCAGCCCGTGCTCCTCGCTGAACGGATGCGCCAGTATCCGGAAGGTACGGATGGACTCGGCCTGCGAGACGAGCGTGTTGGCCGCCACCACCGCCCGCCGGATCTCCGTCTCCAGGTCCGGGTCGCGCACCAGGTCCGCCGGTCTCATCGCCGGCCGGCCGCGCATCGCGAGCCAGTGCTCGACGGCCTCGTGATCCACGGTGACCAGCGCCGCGATGTAGGGGCGGTCGTTGCCGACGACGATGCACTGGGCCACCAGCGGGTGCGCCCGCACCCGCTCCTCCAGGCCGATCGGCGACACGCTCTTGCCGCCGGACGTCACCAGGATCTCCTTCTTCCGGCCCGTGATCGTCAGATAGCCGTCCTCGTCCAGGGCCCCGAGATCCCCGGTGGCCAGCCAGCCGTCCTTGAGGACGGCGTCCGTCGCCTTGGGGTCGTTGAGGTAGCCGGAGAAGACCTGCGGTCCGTGCAGCCACACCTCGCCGTCCTCGGCGATGTGCACCGTCGTACCGGGGATCGGCTGCCCGACCGTGCCGTACTTGGTGCGCTCCGGGGGGTTCGCGGTGGCCGCGGCGGAGGACTCCGTCAGGCCGAATCCCTCGAAGACGGTGACGCCGGCGCCCGCGAAGAACAGCCCGAGTCGGCGGTCCATGGCCGAACCGCCGGACATCGCGTGCCGCACCCGGCCGCCCATGGCCTCCCGGACCTTGGTGTAGACGACCTTCTCGAAGAACTGGTGCTGCAGGCGCAGGCTCGCCGACGGGCCGGGGCCGAGGCCGAAGGCGCGGTGCTCCACGGCCTCCGCGTACCGCACCGCCACGTCGACGGCCTTGTCGAACGGCCCGCCCCTGCCCGCGGCCTCCGCCTTGCGCCGCGCGGCGTTGAAGACCTTCTCGAAGATGTACGGGACGGCCAGGATGAACGTCGGCCGGAACGAGGCGAGGTCGGCGATCAGGGCGGTGGCCTGGAGCACCGGCTGGTGGCCCAGCTTGACCCGTCCCAGGATCGCCGCGACCTCCACCATCCGGCCGAAGACGTGCGCGAGCGGCAGGAAGAGGAGCGTCGCGGCCTCGTCGCCCGGCTCGGAGTGGAACACGGGCTCCCAGCGGCCGACCAGCGTCTCGGTCTCGTACATGAAGTTGGCGTGCGTGAGCACGCACCCCTTGGGCCGGCCGGTGGTGCCGGAGGTGTAGATCACCGTGGCGATGGACTCCGGGGTCACGGCCCTGCGGTGCCGGTGCACCACGTCGTCGTCGATGTGCTCGCCCGCCGCGAAGAGCTCGTCGACCGCCCCCCTGTCGAGCTGCCACAGCCGCTTGAGGTGCGGCAGCCGGTCGATGACCGAGCCGACGGTCATGGCGTGGTCCTCGTGCTCGACCATGCAGGCCGAGACCTCGGCGTCGTGCATCATCCACAGGACCTGCTCGGCGGACGAGGTGGGGTACACCGGTACGGACTGGGCGCCCACGGCCCACAGCGCGAAGTCGAACAGCGTCCACTCGTAACGGGTGCGACACATGATCGCGACGCGGTCGCCGAACCTCACCCCCTGGGCGAGCAGCCCCTTGGCGAGCGCGAGCACCTCGTCACGGAACGCTGCGGACGACACGTCGTGCCACGCGCCGTCCTCGTCCTTGCGGCCGAGGGCCACCCGGCCGGGGTCGGTCAGGGCGTGGTCGAACACGGCATCCGCCAGCCCGCCGACAGGGGGTGCCGTCGCCAAGGGGGGAACCGTGAACTCACGCAATGACCTGCTCCTTGTGGCGCTCCGCACAGCGCCGGTGACGGTACCCCACCGGGCGTTCGTGCGGGAGAGCCTTCAGCAACTCGGTATGTTTCGCATCGACGCTGGTCAGCCGCATGAATTCGGCCAACACCGTTACGGGCGGGCCGTGTTCTGGCCGAAGAGCAAATGACACTCGCACGAATCTGCACCGAATCTGTACCGGGCAAACACGCCCCGGTCTGCCTTCTGTGTCCGGTTTGGGTGTCCGCGGACGGAGTTCGGAGGTTGCCGCCCGGTGCCGGGCCCCTCCGGTTCCGTCGGTGGTCGCGGTCGCGGTCGGTCGCCGGGCGTGGCTGCCGACCGCCGGCAGCCTGTGCCTGCCGCCGTCAGGGCGCCGGGTCAGCGCGTGCCGTCCGCCGGGCGGTGCAGCCGGTCGACGCCGGCGAGGATCGCGGCGGCGAGCGCGTCCGCCGCCTCCCGGGTTCCGTGGCGCGCGCCTGCCCGGTGGCCGTGCAACAGGACGAAGTCCACGTCCCCCAGCTCCGGCAGTCCCGCACGGGCCGGGACCGGGACCAGACCGGGCGGGATCAACCCGCGCGTATGGGCCATCACACCCAGCCCCGCGCGCGCCGCCGCGACCAGTCCGCTCAGGCTCCCGCTCGTGCAGGCGATGCGCCACGCCCGGCCGTGCGCCTCCAGTACCTCCAGCGCCCGCGCCCGGGTGATGCCGGGCGGTGGGAACACGATCAGCGGCACCGGACGTTCCGGGTCCAGCCTCAGCCGAGGCGCGCCGATCCAGGTCAGCGTGTCCTGCCAGACCAGGTCGCCGTGGGTGCCGCCGGCGCGGCGCTTGGCGAGGACGAGGTCGAGCCGGCCCGCCCCCAGTAGCTCGTGCAGCGTGCCGGACAGCTCGACGGTCAGTTCCAGGTCGACCTCGGGATGCTCGCGGCGGAACGACTCCAGGATCTCGGGGAGACGGGTCAGCACGAAGTCCTCGGAGGCCCCGAAGCGGAGTCGGCCCCGCAGCCGGGTGCCCGTGAAGAAGGCGGCCGCCCGTTCGTGAGCCTCCAGGATGGTCCGGGCGAAGCCCAGCATCGCCTCGCCGTCCTCGGTGAGTTCCACGCTGTGGGTGTCCCGGGTGAACAGCTGCCGCCCCGCCGCCTCCTCGAGCCGCCGCACGTGCTGGCTGACGGTCGACTGCCGCACGCCCAGCCGGCGTGCCGCCCGGGTGAAGCTCAGGGTCTGCGCCACGGCGAGGAACGTCCGCAGCAGGCCGGGGTCGTACACGTCCCCATGCTAGCCGCTCATCGAGATTTGTGATGACAGTCAGAGCGGTGTACGGGATTCCCGATCGCCGGGGAGGCATGGAGCATGGAGAGGCACGTCCCCACCGAGAGCAACAAGTGGAGCACATGAGCCGCCGCGCCTCCCTCCGCCCGCCGTTCCGGCTGCCGGTCGATCCCTACGTCCTCACGCTGCTCGGCACCGTGCTCCTCGCCGCGCTGCTCCCCGCCTCCGGAACCGCGGCCACCGTCGCGGGCGGGGCCTCCACCGGGGCCGTCGCCCTGCTCTTCTTCCTCTACGGAACCCGGCTGTCGGCCAGGGAGGCCCTGGCGGGGCTGCGGCACTGGCGGCTCCACGCGACGGTGTCGGCCGCCACCTTCGCGGTCTTCCCACTGCTGGGCCTCGCCGCGGGCGGTCTCGTCCCCGCGGTGCTGACCCCGTCGCTCCACGACGGGCTGCTCTTCCTGTGCCTGGTGCCGTCGACGATCCAGTCCTCCATCGCCTTCACCTCGATGGCCCGCGGCAACGTCCCCGCGGCGGTCTGCGCCGGATCCTTCTCAAGCCTCGCCGGGATCGTGCTCACCCCGCTGCTGGCCGCCCTGCTCCTCGGCAACGGCAGCGGCGGTCTCTCGGCGGACGGGCTGCTGAGGATCGTGCTCCAGCTGCTGGCGCCGTTCCTGGCGGGGCAGTTGCTGCGCCGCTGGATCGGGGGCTTCCTCGCGCGCCGGCGCCGGCTGCTGGGCATCGTCGACCGCGGTTCGATCCTGCTGGTCGTCTACACCGCGTTCAGCCAGGGCATGGTCTCCGGCATCTGGCACCAGGTCACCCCGGGGCGGCTGGGCGCGTTGCTGCTCGTCGAGGCGGCACTCCTCGCGGTGATGCTCACGCTCACCTGGTACGGGCCGAAGCGCCTCGGCTTCGGCCGCGCGGACCGGATCGCCATCCAGTTCGCCGGCTCCGAGAAGAGCCTGGCGGCGGGGCTTCCGATGGCGAGCGTCCTCTTCGGCGCTCAGGCGAGCCTGACCGTGCTTCCGCTGATGCTGTTCCACCAGCTCCAGTTGATGGTCTGCGCGGTCATCGCCCGGCGGCGGGCGGCGGACCCGCGGCCGGCGGAGGCCGCCATCGGGTCCGGCTCGGCCCGGGTCTCCACGAGCTGAGGCCGTCCCGCGGGCGAGGACCCGGCCGGCGCGAGCGGCGTTCCCCTCGGGCCGGGTCCGTCACACCCGGGAGTGAAGGGCGACGCGTTCCTCGCCCGCGTACACGTTCATGTCCGGCCCGCGCAGGAAGCCGACCAGGGTAAGCCCGGTCTCCGCCGCCAGGTCGACGGCCAGGGAGGACGGTGCGGAGACCGCCGCGAGCACCGGGATCCCCGCCATGACCGCCTTCTGCGCCAGCTCGAACGACGCCCTGCCCGACACCAGCAGGATCGCCCGCGACAACGGCAGCAGGTCCTCGCGCACCGCGCGGCCGATCAGCTTGTCCACGGCGTTGTGCCGGCCGACGTCCTCGCGGACGTCGAGCAGCTCGCCCTCCTCGGAGAAGAGCGCGGCGGCGTGCAGGCCCCCGGTCCGGTCGAAGACGCGTTGCGCCGCTCGCAGCCGGTCGGGGAGGACGGAGAGCAGTCCGGGCCCGATCCGGACCGGGGGGGTGTCGGCGATCGGGAACCGGGCGGTGGTGCGCACCGCGTCGAGACTGGCCTTGCCGCACAGACCGCACGAGGACGTGGTGTAGACGTTGCGTTCGAGCGTGATGTCGGGGACGGGGACGCCGGGCGCGAGCTGCACGTCGACGACGTTGTAGGCGTTGGTGCCGTCGTCCCTGGCGCCGGCGCAGTACACGATCGACCGCAGTTCCGCGGCGGAGCCGACCACGCCCTCGCTGACCAGGAAGCCGGCCGCGAGGGCGAAGTCGTCGCCCGGGGTGCGCATGGTGATCGCCAGCGGTCGGCCGTTCAGCCGGATCTCGAGTGGTTCCTCGGCGACGAGGGTGTCCGACCGGGCGGTCACCGACCCGTTCCTGATCCGGATGGTGCGGCGGCGCTCGGTGACCCGTCCCATGGTGATCAGTCCCGACTCTGTGCGTTGGAGCGTTCGCGGTGCGCCGTGCGGCCTCGTGCGGGGGCGCGAGAGCTTCGGCGACGATCTCATTGTCCTGTACGGTCCGCCGCGCCCGGCGCGGGCCGTGCCCGTATGCGCGGTCCCGTGCCGTCGCCGCCGGCAGGACCTGTGGCAGCGTGGACGGCGACATCCCTCGTCGGACGACAGGAGCCGCTGATGGCCGGGGAGATCTCGTTCTTCGAACTCGGCGTCGAGGACCCCAGGAAGGCCCGCACCTTCTACGGCGGGCTCTTCGGCTGGACCTTCGAGGACGTGCCGGGCGGCACCGGCTTCGCGGTCACCACGCCCACCGTCCCCGGCGGGGTGCACGGGGCCGACGCCGAAGCCGTGCCGTACGTCTTCTTCAAGGTCGACGACCTCGCGTCGGCGCTCGAACGGATCGTCGAACTGGGCGGCACGGTCGAGGGCCCCGACGCCGAGACGGAGGACGGCGTCACGCGCTTCGGCCGCTTCCGGTTCTGCCGCGACGACCAGGGCTCGCCCTTCGGGATCCACGAACCCCCCGTGCGCTGAGCCCGCCTCGCGTCCGCCCGGCTGCCGCCGACTGGGCGGAGCCTCCAACACGCGCGGGTGAATCCTGTCGGTTCGGCCGCCCTCCTACCCGCCGGTCGCCGACGAGACTGGATCGTTCCTGACCTCGACACAAAGGGGGTGCCCGGGCATGACCGGCACTCGTATCGCCGCGCTCGGGCACCACAGGCCCGCCCGGGTACTCACCAACGGGGACCTGGCGCGGATGGTCGACACCAGCGACGAATGGATCACCAGCAGGGTCGGCATCCGGACGCGCCACATCGCGGGCCCCGACGAGCCGGTGGACGAGCTGGCCGCCCACGCCGCCGCGAAGGCCCTCGCCGCCGCCGGGCTCGCCCCCGCCGACATCGACCTCGTCCTCGTCGCCACCTCGACCGCGACGGACCGCTCCCCGAACACCGCGGCCCGCGTCGCCGCCAGGCTCGGGATGGGCTCCCCGGCGGTCATGGACCTCAATGTCGTCTGCGCCGGCTTCACCCATGCCCTCGCCACCGCCGACCACGCGATCCGGGCCGGCTCCGCCGTCCGCGCCCTCGTCATCGGCGCCGACGAGATGTCCGCCGTCACCGACTGGACCGACCGCACCACCTGCGTCCTCGTCGGCGACGGGGCCGGCGCCGCGGTGGTGGAGGCCTGCGACGAGCGCGACGCGGGCATCGGTCCCGTGCTGTGGGGCTCGGTCCCCGGGATGGGGCACGCGGTTCGGATCGAGGGCACTCCGCCCCGCTTCGCGCAGGAGGGCCAGTCCGTCTACCGCTGGGCCACCACCCAGCTCCCGCCGATCGCCCGCCAGGTCTGCGAACGGGCCTCGGTGGCGCCCGAGGACCTCGCCGCCGTCGTACTGCACCAGGCCAACCTGCGGATCATCGAGCCCGTCGCCGAGCGGATCGGTGCGGTGAACGCCGTCGTGGCCCGTGACGTCGTCGAGTCCGGCAACACCTCGGCCGCCTCGATCCCGATGGCCCTCGCCCGGCTGCTCGAACGCGGCGACATCCCGTCGGGAGCACCCGCGCTCCTCTTCGGGTTCGGCGGAAACCTGTCGTACGCGGGCCAGGTCGTCCGCTGCCCCTGAGGAACGCGCTCGGCGGTCTGCGGACCGTAGCCCATCGCGGCCGACCAGCTGCTGTCGGACCGTACGCTGCCGGAGCCCGACGCCGCCCGGCCGGCCGCGAGGCGGGGTCCGGGCGCCCGCTCCGCCCGCGCCCGAGGCCTGAGGTGCGCGCCCCCGCGGCCCTGGCGCATCCTTTCTATGTGACCCGGTACGGCGCGGCCAGGCCCGGCGCGCGCACGGAGCGCGGGCCGGAGCGCGGGACGAGTGGCGGCGCGGTCCACCCCCTGGACGAGCTCGGACTGGTGCTCGCCGAGGCCGCGGTCCACTCGATCGGCGCGGTAGGGGGCCATGCCGGCGGTGTGTATCTGCGCTCCGGGACGCCCGGTCTGCTGCGCCTCGCCGTGGTCGTGGGACTCCCCGGGGAGCTGATGCGTCCGTGGTGGCGCATGCACGTCAACAGGCCCTTCCCCGTCGCCGAGTGCCACCGCCGCTCCCAGCTCATCCACCTCGCCGACGGCGAAGAGGCCATGCAACGCTTCCCACAGCTCATGGCCGGTCTGCCGTTCCCGTTGAGCTCCCTCTACGCGCCGGTCAGGAGCGGCGACGAGCGCTTCGGCGTTCTGGTGGCCCTGGGCCCCGCCACCGCGGGGCAACCGGTCGCCGAGGCCGACCGGCGGCGCTTCGCCGACGCGGGCAAGCGGCTGGGCGCCGCCCTCGGCGAACTCCACCACGACGGCACCCCCGTCCGCTGGGACGGTGAGCCCTTCGCCGTCCAGCCCCCCGACCCGACGGCCCGTCCCGTGCGCATCGGTACGTTCGACTGGGACCTCGGCAGCGGGGCGCTCATCGCCGACGAGGAACTCTGCGCCATCCTCGGAGTCGACCCCGCCGGCTTCCCGGGCACCATCGGCGGGCTCACCGCCCACGTCACGCCCGAGGACGCCTACCAGTTGTGGGCGGTGGCCCGCGAGGCGGCCCAGACCGGCCGCAACGTGGTGCGCCGGATCCGGATCTGCCGCGACGACGACCCGCCGTCCCTGGTGGAACTGACCGGCCGCCCGGTCCGTGCGGCCCCCGGCATCGGCGCGCGCCGTGTCACCGGGTCCCTCATCGACCTCGGCACCGGAGTGGTCGCCGGGGAGGCCGGCGACCGGCTCCCGGACGGGCTGTTCTCCCTCGACCGCTCCTGCCGCATCACCTACGCCAACCACAGCGCCGAGGACCTCATCGGGACGCCTCGCGACCAGCTCGTCGGCCGGGTGCTGTGGGAGGCCGTGCCGTGGCTCGACCGCCCGGGCTACTGGGACCACTACCGGGCGGCGCTGCTCGCGCTCACGCCCGTCCAGTTCCGCGCCGGCCGCGCGGAGGACGACTGGGTCACGGTCTCCCTCTTCCCCGGCCGGGAAGGGGTGACCGGAACCCTCGCGGCCGCCGAGCGCCCCGACTACACACCGGGTTCCGTCAGCTTCCCCGGCGCCGGCCTGGGCACCTTCGCCTCGCCCGCCGACCGCGCCAGTGCCCTGTACCGGCCGGTCGCCCTCGCGATCGCCCTCACCGAGGCCGTCACCGCCCGCCAGGTCTCGGCGGTCGTCACGGAGGAGCTGCTGCCCGCGTTCGGCGGCCGGCAGCTGGCCATCTACGTCCTCCACGAGCGCCATCTCTACCTGGCCTGGGAGACCGGTTTCCCGGCCGGTTTCCTCGCGCCCTTCGACGGGGTCGGGCTCGACGCCCGCATCCCCGGCGTGGAAACCCTCACCACCGGTCGCCCGATCTTCTTCGAGTCCATGGACAAGCTGGCCGCGGCCTATCCCGGGCTCGCGATCGACGCATCCGTCGGCGCGCGTGCCTTCCTGCCGCTGATCGCATCCGGCCGGCCCGTCGGTTCCTGCATCCTCGGTTTCGACCACCCGCGCGGTTTCACCCCCGAGGAACGCACCGTCCTCACCGCCCTCGCCGGACTCATCGCGCAGGCCCTCGAACGCGCCCAGCGCTACGACAACGAGTCCGCGCTGGCCCGCGGGCTCCAGGCCGCCCTGCTGCCGCACCGACTGCCCGTCGTCAAGGACGTCGAGACCGTCGGCCGCTACCTCCCGGGTACGCAGGGCATGGACGTCGGCGGCGACTGGTACGACGTCATCGACACGGACCGCGGCCTCGCCCTCGTCATCGGCGACGTCCAGGGCCACGGCGTCCCCGCCGCCGCCATCATGGGCCAGCTGCGCAGCGCGGTGCGGGCGTTCGCCCTCGCCGACCGGGAACCCGACGAGGTGATGAGCGGGACCAACCGGCTCCTCATCGATCTGGACCCGGCGCAGTTCGCCACGTGCTGCTACGTACTCCTCGACCCGGCGACCGGAACCGCGCAGGCCGTGCGCGCCGGGCACCCCCAGCCGCTGCTGCGCGGGCCCGACGGCACGACCGAGGTGCTCGACCTGCCCGGCGGGCTCATCCTCGGCGTCGACGCGGAGGAGCACTACCCGGTCTCCGAACTCACCCTGGGCCCGGGGGCGGTGCTGGCCCTCTTCACCGACGGGCTGATCGAGGAGGCGGGCACCGACATCGACGCGGGCGTCGAGCGGCTGCGCTCCACCCTCAGCCGGGTCAGCCGGATCACGATCGCCGACACCGCCGACCGGCTGATCCGGGGAGCGCGCCAGGCCACGGACCGCCCGGACGACATCGCACTGCTGCTCACCGCCCGCTGGTCGCCGCGGGAGACGGACCGCACCCTGGCCGGCCCCGGACGCCCGTGACGGGCCCTCACCCACGGCGTCCGGCCGAGGGCCGTGGGCCCCGCTCCGCACACGACCGCGGAAACGTCGGCAGGTCCGGCCACCGGCCCACCTCGGGACCGCCACCCGCGACCGGCTCCCGTGCCCCGCGTGGCCCGAGCGCCCCTGCCCGAGCGCCCCGGGCGCCCGCGGGGTCCGGCGCCGCGGCGTGCGGGCGGCCGGGGGACGGGGCACGCTGGTCCTGGGGCTGCCGACCGCCCGGCCTCGGCCGCGGAGGAAGGGGAGCTGCGATGTTCGCGAGACTGAGCAGGTACGAGGGGTCGCCCGTGCCCCCCGGGGGCGATCTGTCCGCGCACGCGGAAACGGTCGTCCAGCAGGTCCGGGGACTTCCCGGCTTCCTCGGCGTGTACTGGTTCGTCGACCGGGCCACGGGGAGGTCCGTCTCGCTGACCCTGTGGGAGGACGAGGAGACCATGCTGGCCAGTGAGGAGAAGGCCGACCGCCTCCGCGTGGACACGGCCCGCCGGGAGGGCCAGCGGATCGTCTCCGTCGACCGCTACGAGGTCGGCTTCAGCCACCTCAAACCCTGACGGCACCGCGCGGACCACGCCCAGCCCGGCGCCGCGTTCGCCACCCCGCCCGCGCTTTGTCCTGGGTGTGGAGAAAGTTGTGGTGGATTGCTGCCCAACTTCTTCCCCCTCGGAGAAAGCGCTGCTACGTTCCCCTCGAAAGCCCGACGGAACGGCTGACCGGGATCCCCCGTGCCGACGGCCGGAGGAGGGGAGGGGCGCGTGAGACGCATGACGGCTCGACCCGCCAACGCGCACCAGGCGCGACTGCTCAGGCTGTTGCGCGACGGCGGCCCCAACTCCCGCGCCCAGCTGGGCGACCAGGTCGACCTCTCCCGTTCCAAGCTCGCCGTCGAGATCGACCGGCTGCTGGAGACCGGACTGGTCGTCGCCGACGGCCTCGCCGCCTCCCGGGGCGGCCGACGCTCCCACAACATCCGGCTCGCCCCGAACCTGCGCTTCCTCGGCGTCGACATCGGCGCCACCTCCGTCGACGTCGCCGTCACCAACGCCGAACTGGAGGTCCTCGGCCACCTCAACCAGCCGATGGACGTACGCGAGGGCCCGGTCGCCGTCTTCGAGCAGGTCCTCGCGATGGCGGCCAAACTGAAGGTCTCCGGACTCGCCGAAGGCTTCGACGGTGCCGGCATCGGCGTACCCGGACCGGTCCGCTACCCCGAAGGCGTCCCCGTCGCACCGCCGATCATGCCCGGCTGGGACGGCTTCCCGGTGCGAGAGGCCCTCAGCCAGGAACTCGGCTGCCCCGTCATGGTCGACAACGACGTGAACCTGATGGCGATGGGGGAGCAGCACGCCGGCGTGGCCCGCTCCGTCGGCGACTTCCTCTGCATCAAGATCGGTACCGGCATCGGCTGCGGCATCGTCGTCGGCGGCGAGGTCCACCGCGGCACCACCGGCAGCGCCGGCGACATCGGCCACATCCGGGTCGAGGCCGAGGGACGCGCCTGCGCCTGCGGCAACAGGGGCTGCCTGGAAGCCCACTTCAGCGGCGCGGCACTCGCCCGCGACGCCGAGGAGGCGGCCCGCAACGGACAGTCGCCCGAGCTCGCCGCGCGCCTGGAGACCGTGGGCCGGCTCACCGCCGCCGACGTCGCCACCGCGGCCGCCGCCGGCGACTCCACCGCACTCGAGCTGATCCGGGAGGGCGGCAACCGCGTCGGCCAGGTCATCGCCGGACTCGTCAGCTTCTTCAACCCCGGACTGGTCGTGATCGGCGGCGGTGTCACCGGGCTCGGCCACACCCTGCTCGCCAGCGTCCGTACCCAGGTCTACCGGCAGTCCCTGCCGCTGGCCACCGGCAACCTCCCCATCGTGCTGGGCGAACTGGGCCCCACCGCCGGAGTGATCGGCGCGGCCCGGCTCATCAGCGACCACCTGTTCTCCCCGGCCTGATCCGCCCGGACCGGTCGGCCCGCAACGCACCACGGCACCACGCACCCGGTTCCACCCTGCCCGCTCACCGGCCGCACCCGCCGAGGGGATCCGCCATGGCGCCAGAACCACCCACACCGCCTTCACCGCAGGACCCGTCCGCACCACCGCTGCTCACGATGTCCGGCATCACCAAGTCGTTCCCCGGCGTCCGCGCCCTCGACGGCGTCGACCTCGACGTCCAGGCCGGCGAGGTCCACTGCCTGCTCGGCCAGAACGGCGCAGGCAAGTCCACCCTCATCAAGGTCCTCGCCGGAGCCCACCAGCCCGACGACGGACGGATCACCTGGCGCGGCGAACCCGTCGCGCTCAGGTCGCCCATCGCCGCCATGCGCCTCGGCATCGCCACCATCTACCAGGAACTCGACCTGGTGGAGGGCCTGTCGGTCGCCGAGAACGTCTTCCTCGGCCATGAACCCACCGCCGCCGGGTTCGTCGTCCGCCGCCGCGAGGCCCGCCGCGCCGCCGCCGCGCTGCTCCGCCGCCTCGGCCACCCCGAGATCGACCCCGGCCGCCGGGTCGGCGGCCTCTCCGCCGCCCAGCAGCAGATCGTCTCCATGGCCCGCGCCCTCTCCCACGACGTGCGCCTCATCGTCATGGACGAACCCTCCGCCGCCCTCGACCCCGACGAGACCGACAACCTCTTCCGCATCGTCGCCGACCTCACCGCCGACGGCGTCGCCGTCGTCCACATCTCCCACCGTCTGGAGGAGATCCGCCGCATCGGCGACCGGGTCACCGTCCTCAAGGACGGGCGTGCCGTCGCCGGGGGACTGCCCGCCAAGGCCACGCCCACGCGCGACATCGTTGCCATGATGACCGGCCGCAACGTCGAGTACGTCTTCCCCGACCACCCCGCGGCCCCGCCCCGGGCCGCCCCCGTGCTCCGCGTCGAAGGCCTCAGCCGCGACGGCGAGTTCGCACCCGTCGACCTCGAACTGCGCCCGGGCGAGATCCTCGGGCTCGCCGGACTGGTCGGCTCCGGGCGTTCCGAGATCCTGGAGACCGTGTACGGGGCCCGCAAGCCCAGCACCGGCCGCGTCACCGTCGACGGCCGCACCCTCAAGCCCGGCAGCGTGCGCTCCGCCGTCCGCGCCGGCCTCGGCCTCGCCCCCGAGGAACGCAAGGCCCAGGGCCTGCTGATGCTCGAATCCGTCACCCGCAACGTGTCCGTGTCCTCCCTCTCCCGCTTCTCCCGGGGCGGCTGGCTCGACCGCGGCGCCGAGCGCCGCGAAGCCCGCCGGGCCACCCGCGAGCTGTCGCTGCGCCCCGACGACCCCGACGCCCGCATCCGCACCCTGTCCGGCGGCAATCAGCAGAAGGCCGTCCTCGCCCGCTGGCTGCTGCGCGGCTGCCGCGTCCTGCTGCTCGACGAACCCACCCGCGGCGTCGACGTCGGCGCCCGCGCCGAGCTCTACGCCGTCATCCGCCGGCTCGCCGACGAAGGACTCGCCGTCCTCCTCGTCTCCAGCGAGATCCCCGAGGTGCTGGGCCTCGCCGACCGGGTGCTGGTGCTCCGGGAAGGCCGCGTCGTCCACACGGCGCCCGCCGGGGAGCTGGACGAGCACCGCGTACTCGACCTCGTCATGGAAGGGAGCCCGAGCTCATGACGCAGCCCGCCTCCGAGGCCCCGCCGCCGCCCGCGATCCCGCCCCCGGCCGCCAAGGCCGCCCGGCCCGCCCCGGGACTGCGCGCCGACGTCCGCAACCTCTCGCTCCTCGGCGTCCTCGCCGTGCTCGTCGCGGTCGGCGGCATCACCAGACCCGACGCCTTCCTGGACACCTCCAACCTCCAACTGGTGCTCACCCAGGCGTCCGTCATCGGCGTCGTCACCGTCGGCATGACCTTCGTCATCACCAGCGGCGGCATCGACCTGTCCGTCGGCGCGATCGTCGCCCTCGCCTCCGTGTGGGCGACCACCGTCGCCACCCAGGAGTACGGTTTCGCGGGCATCCTGTTCACCGCGATCGTCGTCGGCGTCGGCTGCGGACTGGTCAACGGCCTGCTCATCGCCTACGGCGGGATGGTGCCGTTCATCGCGACCCTCGCCATGCTCGCCTCGGCCCGCGGCCTCGCCCTGCAGATCACCGACGGCAAGACGCAGATCGTGACCGTCCAGCCGGTGCTGGACCTCGGCGTCCCCGACTCCTACCTCCTCGGCATCCCGCCGCTGGTGCTGGTCTTCGCCGCCGTCACCGTCCTCGGCTGGCTGCTGCTGAACCGGACGACCTTCGGACGCCGCACCGTCGCCGTCGGCGGCAACGCCGAAGCGGCCCGGCTCGCCGGCATCGACGTACGCCGCCAGCGGCTCCACCTCTACCTGCTGTCCGGACTGTGCTGCGGCATCGCGGCCTTCCTGCTCATCGTCCTCTCCGGCTCCGGCCAGAACACCAACGGCAACCTCTACGAACTCGACGCCATCGCCGCGGCGATCATCGGCGGCACCCTGCTCAGCGGCGGCCGCGGCACCATCGTCGGCTCCGTCCTCGGCGTCCTCGTCTTCACCACCATCACCAACATCTTCGCCCTCAACAACCTGGAGAGCGCCGTCCAGCAGATCGCCAAGGGAGCGATCATCGTGGCCGCCGTCCTGGTCCAGCGCAGCACCCTGCGCAACGGCGAGACGTGATCCCGCGCCGCTGACACCTCCTCGCCCCCGCCCCGGAGCCGCCCCGCACGTCCCGGCCCACCCGCACGCCCGAACCCAGAGGGGTTGAACCGCCATGCCAGAAATCCCCGCCACCAGCCGCAGAGGACTGCTGTTCGGCACCGCCGCCGTCTCCGCCGGCGCCCTCCTCACCGCCTGCACCGGCAACGAGCCGAAGAACGCCGGCACGGCCACCGGCAACGCGCCCGCCGCCGACGACGAGCCCGGCAAGCCCGTCACCATCGGCTTCGCCGGCCCGCAGGCCGACCACGGCTGGCTCGCGGCCATCAACGCCAACGCCAAGCAGCGCGCCGGGAAGTACGCGGACGTCACCCTGGAGATCACCGAGGGCTCCAACGACACCGCCGCCCAGATCGGCCAGATCCAGACCCTCATCAACAAGAAGGTCGACGTCCTGGTGATCCTGCCGGCCGACGGCAAGGCCCTCACCCAGGTCGGACTGCAGGCCATGAAGGCCGGCATCCCCGTGGTCAACCTGGACCGCGTCTTCGCCTCCCCGCAGGCCTACCGCTGCTGGATCGGCGGCGACAACTACGGCATGGGTCTCAACGCGGGCCGCTTCATCGGCGAGCAGCTCAAGGACAGACCGAACGCCAAGGTCATCGAACTCGCCGGCATGGACAACCTGGAACTCACCAGGCAGCGCACCCAGGGCTTCGACGACGCCCTCAGGAACTACCCCAACATCCGCAAGGTCGCCCGCCAGGCCGCCGAGTTCACCGTCGAGTCCGGCCAGGCCAGGATGGCCCAGCTGCTCCAGGCGCAGAAGCGGTTCGACGCGCTGTGGAACCACGACGACGACCAGGGCGTGGGCGCCCTCCGTGCCATCCAGCAGGCCGGCCGGGACGACTTCCTGATGGTCGGCGGCGCCGGCGCCAAGTCCGCGATGGACGCCATCAAGGCCGACAACGGCGTGCTGAAGGCGACCGTCCTCTACCCCCCGACGATGGCCGCGTCCGCCATCGACCTCGCCCGCGCCCTCGGCCAGGGCAAGGGCATCGGCGGCATGGCGGAGCTCGAGGTCCCCGCCTCGGTCACCCTCTACTCGGCCGTCGTCACCAAGGACAACGTCGACCAGTACCTGCCCACGGGCTTCAACTGACGTTCCGCCGCCCCCATCGAGCAACCGACGAGGAGGAACCCGTATGGCCGGCAAGGAACAGAGGGACAGCGACAGCGAGGCCGCACCGCCGACACTCGGCGTCGGCATGGTCGGATACGCGTTCATGGGTGCCGCCCACTCACAGGGCTGGCGCACCGCGGGGCGCGTCTTCGACCTTCCGCTGCGGCCGGTCCTCGCCGCGATCGGCGGCCGCGACGCGGTCGCCGTCCGGGCCGCCGCCGCAAAGCACGGCTGGGCGGCGGCGGAGAGCGACTGGCGCGCCCTCGTGACCCGGGACGATGTGCAACTGGTCGACGTCTGCACCCCGGGTGACAGCCATGCGGAGATCGCCGTCGCCGCCCTGGAGGCGGGCAAGCACGTCCTGTGCGAGAAGCCGCTGGCCAACTCGGTCCCCGAGGCCGAGGCGATGGTGGCCGCCGCCGCAGCGGCCGCCGCACGCGGCCAGGTGGCCGTGGTCGGCTTCAACTACCGGCGGGTGCCGGCGATCGCGTACGCCCGCCGGCTGATCGCCGACGACCGGCTCGGCGCGCTCCGCCATGTGCGGGTCACCTACCTCCAGGACTGGCTCGTCGACCCCGACTTCCCGCTGACCTGGCGGCTGGAGCGCGAGCACGCGGGCTCCGGGGCGCTCGGCGACCTCGGCGCTCACGCCGTGGACCTCGCGCAGTACCTTGCGGGCGAGCCGCTGGTCGGGGTGTCCGCGCTCACCGAGACCTTCGTCCGTGAACGGCCGCTGCTCGCCGGGGTCCCGACGGGGCTGTCCGCCACCGGAACCGACCGGCGCGGCCCGGTCACCGTCGACGACGCCGCCCTGTTCACCGGGCGGCTCGCCTCCGGGGCGCTGGCCTCCTTCGAGGCGACCCGGATGGCGGCCGGCCGCAAGAACGCACTGCGACTGGAGATCAACGGCGAACGGGGCTCCCTCGCCTTCGACCTGGAACGCCTCAACGAACTGTCCTTCCACGACCACACCGAACCCGCCGCGTCGGCCGGCTTCCGGCGCATCCTCGTCACCGAACCCGGCCACCCGTACCTGGAGGCATGGTGGCCGCCCGGCCACGCCCTCGGCTACGAGCACACCTTCGTGCACCAGGCGCGCGACGTCGTGCACGCCGTCGCCGCCGGGAACACCGCACCGGCACCGTCGTTCGCCGACGGACTCCAGGTGCAGCGGGTGCTCGCCGCCGTGGAGGAGAGCGCCGCGAAGAACGCCGTCTACACCCCCGTCCCTGCGTCCGCCGTCTGACGCCCCACCCGGCCCGTGCACCTGCGGGGAGCCCGGGGGTGCTCCCCGCAGGTGTGCCCCGTCCGCGGACCGCCGGTCCGCGGGTCGCCGTCCGAGGAGGTCCTCGCCGTGCCCCGTCCCTTCACCCTGTTCACCGGCCAGTGGGCCGACCTGCCCCTGGAGGAGGTCTGCCGGCTCGCCCGCGACTTCGGCTACGACGGTCTCGAACTCGCCTGCTGGGGCGACCACTTCGAGGTCGACAAGGCCCTCGCCGACCCCTCGTACCTGGACGGGCGGCGCGCGCTGCTCGACAAGTACGGGCTGAAGTGCTGGGCGATCTCCAACCACCTCGTCGGCCAGGCCGTCTGCGACGACCCGATCGACGAACGGCACCGGGCGATCGTGCCCGCCCGGATCTGGGGCGACGGCGAGCCCGAGGGCGTACGGCGGCGCGCCGCCCGCGAACTGCAGGACACAGCCCGGGCCGCGGCCGCCTTCGGCGTCCGCACCGTCATCGGCTTCACGGGATCGTCGATCTGGCACCTGGTCGCCATGTTCCCCCCGGTGCCCGAGAGGATGATCGAACGCGGCTACGAGGACTTCGCCGAACGCTGGAACCCGGTCCTCGACGTCTTCGACGCCGAAGGCGTGCACTTCGCCCACGAGGTCCACCCGAGCGAGATCGCCTACGACTACTGGACCACGCACCGCGCGCTGGAGGCCGTGGACCGGCGGACGGCGTTCGGGCTGAACTTCGACCCCAGCCACTTCGTCTGGCAGGACCTCGACCCGGTCGGCTTCCTCTACGACTTCCGCGACCGGATCTACCACGTGGACTGCAAGGAGGCCCGCACCCGGCTCGACGGCCGCAACGGCCGCCTCGGCTCCCACCTTCCCTGGGGCGACCCGCGGCGCGGCTGGGACTTCGTGTCCGCCGGCCACGGCGACGTGCCCTGGGAGGACGTGTTCCGCATGCTGCGCTCCATCGGCTACGACGGGCCGGTGTCCGTCGAGTGGGAGGACGCGGGAATGGACCGGCTGGCGGGCGCGCCGGAAGCGCTTGCCACTCTGAAGCGGTACGACTTCGACCCGCCGTCGGCGTCGTTCGACGCGGCCTTCGGAGGCAACGACTAGCCCGTTTCCGCAGGTCGGAGCCCGGTGGCGGCACCCGCCACCGGGCGGTCCGGCCTGCCTGGCAGCGGCTTTGTCCTGATGCGGGAAGAAGTTCAACTTCCCCGCCGCACAAGGGCTTTCGGCGCTGGACGAACCCGGCTACCGTCCCTGAGGTGTACAGGACACGGTCTTTGAAACACGGCTCACGTCCTGAACGAGTGACACGACCAGCGTGACGGCGCACGCCGGTCCCCGGACCTTCCGCACGGCAGCACCACCCGCCCGTACGACCGCTCATTCCGGAGGACACACGTGCACACAACACGTCCCGGAGCACGACGAACCCGAGTCAGAAAGGGCCTCGCGCTCCTCACCTGCGGCCTGCTCGCCGCGACCTCCCTCACCCTCGCCGCCCCCGCCGGCGCCCTCGCGCCCGCCGACGACGCGGCACCCGCCGCGGCCGAAGAGTTCCAGCAGGTGACCCTCGCCAAGGGCGAGCCCGAGGTCGGCGAGCCCATGTCGCTCGCCGTACTGCCCGACCGCAGCGTCCTGCACACCTCCCGCGACGGCGAGCTGCGCATGACCGACTCCGCCGGCAGCACCCGCGTCATCGGTAACGTCCCCGTCTACTCGCACGACGAGGAGGGCCTACAGGGCGTCGGCATAGACCCGGGCTTCGCCCAGAACCGGGCGATCTACCTCTACTACGCACCCCCGCTGGACACCCCCGCCGGCGACGCCCCCGACGAGGGCACCGCCGCCGACTTCGCCGAGTACGAAGGCGTCAACCGGCTCTCCCGCTTCGTGCTCAAGGCCGACGGCACCCTCGACAACGCCAGCGAGAAGAAGGTCATCGACATTCCCGCCACCCGCGGCATCTGCTGCCACGTCGGCGGTGACATCGACTTCGACGCCCAGGGCAACCTGTACCTGTCGACCGGCGACGACTCCAACCCGTTCGCCTCCGACGGCTACACCCCCATCGACGACCGCCCCGACCGCAACCCGGCCTACGACGCCCGCCGCACCTCCGGCAGCACCAACGACCTCCGCGGCAAGATCCTCCGCATCAAGGTCGCCGACGACGGCAGCTACACCGTCCCCGACGGCAACCTCTTCGCCCCGGGCACGGCCAGGACCCGGCCCGAGATCTACGCGATGGGCTTCCGCAACCCGTTCCGCTTCAGCGTCGACAAGAGGACCGGTATCGCCTACGTCGGCGAGTACGGGCCCGACGCCGGCGCCGCCGACCCCGAGCGCGGACCGGCCGGACAGGTCGAGTTCGCCCGCATCACCAAACCCGGGAACTTCGGCTGGCCGTTCTGCACCGGCGACAACGACCCGTACGTCGACTACGACTTCGCCACCAAGGTGTCCGGCGCGACGTACGACTGCGCCGCCCTCGAGAACGACTCGCCGCACAACACCGGTCTCGTCGACCTCCCGCCCGCCGAACCCGCCTGGATCCCCTACGACGGCGGCTCCGTACCCGAGTTCGGCACCGGCTCCGAGTCCCCCATGGGCGGACCCGTCTACCACTACGACCCCGACCTCGACTCCCCGGTGAAGTTCCCCGAGGCCTACGACGGCGACTTCTTCGCCGGCGAGTTCGGCCGCCGCTGGATCAAGCGCATCGAACACGGCGCCGACGGCACCGTCCGGTCCGTCACCCCCGTCCCCTGGACCGGGACGCAGATCATGGACATGAGCTTCGGCCCCGACGGCGCGCTCTACGTCCTCGACTACGGCACCGCCTGGTTCGGCGGCGACGAGCACTCCGCGCTCTACCGCATCGAGAACGCCACCGGCGGCCGCTCACCCGTCGCCGAGGCCACCGCCAACAAGACTTCCGGCAAGGCGCCGCTCCGTGTCGCGTTCTCCTCGGCCGGCACGGCCGACGCCGACGGCGACGCCCTCACCTACAGCTGGGACTTCGGCGACGGCCGCACCTCCACCGCCCCCGATCCCACCCACACCTACCGCAAGAACGGCACCTACACCGCCACCGTCACCGCCGAGGACCCCACCGGACGCACCGGATCGGCCGGCGTCCAGGTCGTCGTCGGCAACACCGCACCCAAGGTCACCCTGGAACTCCCCGCCGAGGGAGCCCTGTTCAGCTTCGGCGACGAGGTCCCCTTCAAGGTGAGGGTCACCGACCCCGAGGACGGCACCGTCGACTGCGCCAAGGTCAAGGTCACCTACATCCTCGGGCACGACAGCCACGGCCACCCCGTCACCTCCGCCAACGGCTGCACCGGCACCATCAAGACCTCCGCAGACGGCGGCCACGACCCCAACGCCAACATCTTCGGCGTCTTCGACGCCGAGTACACCGACGGCGGAGGCGGCGGCCAGGCCGCACTCACCGGCCACGACCAGGCGCAGCTCCAGCCCCGCCACCGCCAGGCCGAGCACTTCACCGCCCAGTCCGGCATCAGCGTCATCGACAAGGCACCCGCCAACGGCGGCAGGACCGTCGGCGACGTCCACGACGGCGACTGGATCTCCTTCAAGCCGTACAACCTCACCGGCACCACCAAGCTCACCGCCCGCGTCTCCTCCGGCGGCGCCGGCGGCTTCCTCGAGGTTCGCACCGGCTCCGCAGGCGGCACCCTCCTCGGCTCCGCCCCCGTACCGGTCACCGGCGGCTGGGAGACCTTCCAGGACGTCGACGTGCCGCTGCGCGCCGTACCCAGGAAGACCACCGAACTGTTCCTCGTCTTCAAGGGCGGAGTCGGAGCCCTCTACGACGTCGACGACTTCGAACTCTCCAGCACCCCCGTCGACCGGAACGCCAAACGGGTCCTCGTCTTCTCCAAGACGGCAGGCTTCCGCCACGACTCCATCCCGTCCGGCATCGCCGCTCTGAAGGAACTCGGCACCGGCAGCAACATCACCGTCGACGCCACCGAGGAAGCCGGCCAGTTCACCACCGCCAACCTCGCCCGCTACGACGCCGTCGTCTTCCTCTCCACCACCGGCGACGTCCTGGGCGCCGAGCAGCAGAAGGCGTTCGAGAACTACGTCGCCGCCGGCGGCGGCTACATGGGCGTCCACGCGGCCGCCGACACCGAGTACGACTGGGAGTTCTACGGCGGCCTCGTCGGCGCCCACTTCCACTCCCACCCGCAGATCCAGAAGGCCACCGTCCGCGTCGAGGACCACGACCACCCCGCCACCTCCCACCTCGACACTGCCTGGGAGCGCACCGACGAGTGGTACAACTACCGCACCAACCCCCGCGGCCAGGCCCGCATCCTCGCCACCCTGGACGAGACCACCTACCAGGGCGGCACCATGTTGGGCGACCACCCGATCGCCTGGTGCCAGACCTACGAGGGCGGCCGCTCCTTCTACACCGGCGGCGGACACACCAAGGAGTCCTACGCGGAGCCAGCCTTCCGGCAGCACCTGCTCGGCGGACTGCGCTACGCCTCCGGCCAGGTCAACGCCGACTGCAAGCCCGCCACCGGCTACCGCGACCTGTTCAACGGCCACACCCTCGAAGGCTGGAAGCAGGCCGGACCCGGCACGTTCAACGTCGTCGACGGCGAACTGCGCACCGAGGGCGGCATGGGCATGCTCTGGTACCAGGCCAAGGAGCTGAAGTCCTACTCCCTCAAGCTCGACTGGAAACTCGACGGCGACGACAACTCCGGAGTCTTCGTCGGCTTCCCCGCCTCCGACGACCCCTGGTCGGCCGTGAACAACGGCTACGAGATCCAGATCGACGCCACCGACGCCCCCGACCGCACCACCGGGGCCGTCTACGGATTCAAGTCCGCCGACCTCAAGGCCCGCGACCGGGTGCTGCGGCCGCCCGGTCAGTGGAACAGCTACGAGATCAAGGTCCAGGGCGAACGGCTCCAGGTCTTCCTCAACGGAGCGAAGATCAACGACTTCACCAACACCGACCCGGCACGCAGCCTGAAGGACGGCCACATCGGCATCCAGAACCACGGCGCCGACGACCAGGTCTCCTTCCGCAACATCCAGCTCAAGGAGCTGCCCTCGTCGTCGTAGGGCGGCCCCTGCCGGACCACAAGCCGGCGGCGGGCGGGGAGACGCCGTACCCCCGCCCGCCGCCCCACCACAGCACGCAGGGAGGCAGCCCGTGACGAACACCGACGAACGCCGCACCGGAGTCTGGCTGATCGGAGCCCGCGGATCCGTCGCCACCACAGCGATCACCGGATGCGCGGCCGTGGCCGCCGGACTCCACCCGGCCACCGGCATGGTGACGGAAACCCCGCCGTTCGCCGCGGCAGGTCTGCCATCGTTGTCATCCCTCGTCTTCGGCGGCCACGACACCACCGCCTGTCCCCTGCCCAAACGCGCCGAACACCTCGCCGCCGGCGGCGTCCTGCCGCACGGACTGCCCACCGCGCTGCGGGCCGAACTCACCGCCGCCGACGAGGAGATCCGCACCGGCGGCCCCCTCCCCGGCGACACCCGAACCGACGACGAACTCATCACCGCCTTCGCCGCCGACATCACCGCTTTCGTCCGGCGCCACGACCTCGCCCGCGCCGTCGTCGTCAACGCCGCCTCCACCGAACCGGCCCCCGCACCCGGCTCGGCCCGCCTGCCCGCCAGCTCCCTCTACGCCGCCGCGGCCATCGAGGCCAAAAGCCCCTACGTCAACTTCACCCCCTCCACCGGGCTGCGCACCCCCGCCCTCGAGGACGCCGCCCGCGCCGCCGGACTTCCCCACGCCGGCCGCGACGGCAAGACCGGCCAGACGCTGCTCCGCTCCGTGCTCGCCCCCATGTTCGTCCAGCGCGCCCTGACCGTACGGGCATGGTCCGGCACCAACCTGCTCGGCGGCGGGGACGGAGCGGCCCTCGCCGACCCCGCCGCGGCCGCCGCGAAGAACGCGGGCAAGGAACGCGTCCTCACCGACACTCTCGGCACCACGCCCGAGGGCGAGGTACACATCGACGACGTCCCCGCCCTCGGCGACTGGAAGACCGCCTGGGACCACGTCGCCTTCGACGGCTTCCTCGGCAGCCGCATGGTCCTGCAGACCACCTGGCAGGGCTGCGACTCCGCACTCGCCGCCCCCCTTGTCCTCGACCTCGCCCGGCTCACCGCCCGCGCCCACGAAGCCGGCCTCTCCGGCCCACTCCCACAACTCGCCTTCTACTTCAAGGACCCCGACCCCGCGGCCCCCGCGGCGCTCGCCGACCAGTACGCGACCCTCGTCGCCTTCGCCGGCCACCTCCGGAACGTCCGATGACGCGGCGCCGCTCCCCGGCCGCCCCCGCGACGCCGGGAGCCGCGCGCACCCTGGGGCTTCTCGGCGCGCCGGCTGCGGCCGGCCTCGCGGTCCTCTTCGGCGCCCTGCGCGGCACGCCGGTCGGCCCCGGCCGGGGCACAGACGAGCGTGCCGCCGACGGTCCGGGCCCGGACCGTGAGGCGGGTGGCGACGGCGTGCCGCACGAACGCCCTTGCCCGTCCGTCCCGGCCTCGGCCGGCCTCGGCCACGGCGGCACGGACGAGCGTGCCCGGCGTGCCCCCGAGTTCCCGCCGCCCACGACGGCGCCCGCCCGGGGCGGAGGCACGGCCGCCGGGGGAGCGGGGGATGCCGGGCGCGGCCGCTTCGGCCATGCACCTGCCGATGGTGCTGGTCCTTGCGGTCCCGCCTCCCGGGGCCCGCGCGCCGACACAACAGCTGTTGGCGGTTCCCACCCCGGCGGCCCTGGTTCCGGCGATCCGGGCGCGGAAAGTCCGAGTACCGGTACGACGCCCACCGACGTTCCGCGTTCCCACAGCCGGCGCTCCGGCGGCCCGCACCGTGCAGAGCGCGTCGACACAACACCCGCGGACGGTCGGTGCCCGGGCGGTCCGCGTGCTGATGCGACGCCTGCCGACGGTGGGGGTTCCGGTGGCCCGGACCGTGCTGAGCGCGTCGGCACAACACCCGTCGGCGGTCCGCATGCCGGCGGTCGGCGCGCCGGTACAACACCCGCGGGCGGTCGGTGCCCGGGCGGTCCGCGTGCTGATGCGACGCCTGCCGACGGTGGGGGTTCCGGTGGCCCGGACCGTGCTGAGCGCGTCGGCACAACACCCGTCGGCGGTCCGCATGCCGGCGGTCGGCGCGTCGACACAACACCCGCGGGCGGTCGGCGCCCGGGCGGTCCGCGTGCTGATGCGACGCCTGTCGATGGTGCGGCTTCCGGCGGCGCGCCCACGGGTGGCCCGCACGCCGATGGCCGGCCCACCGGCGGCCCGCGCCCCGGGCGGCTCACCGCGTGGGCCGAACTGCTGCGCGTGTCCGCCCTGTTCACCGTCCCCGGCGACGCGCTCGCCGGCGTCGCGGCCGCCGGGGCCCGTCCCTCCCGCCGCACCCTGCTCGCCATCGGCACCTCCCTCTGCCTCTACGAAGCGGGCATGGCCCTCAACGACTGGAGCGACCGGGACGAGGACGCCGTCGACCGCCCCCACCGGCCCATCCCGTCCGGCCGCGTCAGCGCGGCCGCCGCTCTGGCCGCCGCGGGCGCCCTGACCTCCACCGGACTCGCGCTCGCCGCCCGCGCGGGCCGGGCCCCGCTCACCGTCGCCACCACCCTCGCCGTCGCGGTCTGGGCGTACGACCTGCGCCTGAAGCACACGGCCGTCGGCCCCGCCGCGATGGCCTGCGCCCGCGCCCTGGACCTCCTCCTCGGGGCGGCGGCCACCCGACCCCGGGACACCACCCCGGCCCTGCGCGCCGCACTCCCGCACGCGGGACTCCTCGCAGCCCACACGTACGCCGTCACCACCGTGTCCCGCCACGAGACCCAGGGCGGCTCCACCACCGCGCCCCTCGCGGCGCTGGCGACCGGCGTCGCGGTCACGGCCGCCACCACTCGCCACGCCCTGCACGCCGCCGCCCGGGGACGGCCCCCCGTGGAGCAGACACCCGTCGCGTTCACCGGCCTCGTCTACGCCCGCACCGCCCTCGCCCCCCTCCTCCACGCCGCCCTCAACCCGTCCCCGCTCCTCACCCAGCGCGCCGTCGCCGCCGGCATCCGCGCCGTGATCCCGCTGCAGGCCGCCCTCGCCGCCCGCGCCGGAGCGCCCGGCACGGGACTCGCCCTCCTGGGACTCGCCCCCCTCGCCCGCCGACTCGCACGGAAGGTGAGCCCCACATGAGCCTGCGTCTCGGCTACGGAACCAACGGCCTCACCGACCTGCGCCTCGACGACGCCCTCCTCCTGCTCGCCGACCTCGGCTACGACGGCGTCGGCCTCACCCTCGACCACATGCACCTCGACCCCCTCGCCCCCGACCTCGGCACGCGCACCCGCCGGCTCGCCGGCCGCCTCGCCGACCTCGGGCTCGCGGTCACCGTCGAGACCGGCGCCCGCTACGTACTCGACCCGCGCCACAAGCACGGACCGTCCCTGCTCGACCCGGACCCCGACGCCCGCACCGCCCGCACCGGGCTCCTCGTGCGCGCCGTGCAGGTCGCCGCCGACCTCGGCGCCCACGCCGTGCACTGCTTCAGCGGCACCACCCCCCGGGGCACCTCGCCCGACACCGCGTGGCGGCGCCTCGCGTCCGCCCTCACCCCCGTCCTGGAGGCCGCCGCCACCGCCCGCGTCCCCCTCGCGATCGAACCCGAACCCGGCCACCTCCTGGCCACCCTCGACGACTTCCACCACCTCCGCGCTCGCCTCGGCGATCCCGAACCCCTCGGCCTCACCCTCGACATCGGCCACTGCCAGTGCCTGGAGCCCGCCCCGCCCGCCGACTGCGTTGCACAGGCCGCGCCCTGGCTGCGGCACGTCCAGATCGAGGACATGCGCCGCGGCGTCCACGAACACCTCCCCTTCGGCGACGGCGAAATCGACTTCCCGCCCGTCCTCGAAGCCCTCGCCGCCACCGGCTACCGCGGACTGACCGTCGTCGAACTGCCCCGCCACTCCCACGCCGGGCCGGAACTCGCACGCCGCTCCATCGAGTTCCTCCGCCCCCGCGTCCCCGCGAACGGAGCACCGGCATGGCGATCGTGATCCTCGAGGACCTCGTCACCCGCCTCGACGACGCCGCCCGGTCCTGGCTCCACGCAGCCCTCGCCGAAGCCGCCCGTTCCGCGGCCGCGCCCCAGGACCCCACCACCGCCCGAACCGTCAACGCATGGGAGACCCGCTTCGCCTCCGCCGGCCGCCACTGCGGAAGCGCACACGCCGACTCCGTACGCACCCACCTCCTCCACGCGGCCCGCCCCGGCGCCGCCACCCTCACCCGCCTCTACCGGCAGGGCACCGCCGCCGAACGCCGCGCCGTCCTCCTCGCCCTCCATCACCTCGCCCCCGGTCCCGCCGACGGCATCCCCCTCGTCGAGGACGCACTGCGCACCAACGACACCCGCCTCGTCGCCGCGGCCGTCGGCCCCTACGCCACCCGCCACCTCCCCCCGCACTCCTGGCGCCACGCCCTCCTCAAATGCCTCTTCACCGGGGTTCCCGTCGACACCGTCGACGGCCTCGTGCACCGCTCCCGCGGCGACACCGAACTCGCCCGCATGCTCACCGACTACGCGGCCGAACGCGCCGCCGCCAACCGGCCCGTCCCCGCCGACCTCCACCGCGTCCTCGCCCTGACGTCCCCCACGGAGGAGTCCTGATGCGCATCTTCGACCCGCACATCCACATGACCTCCCGCACCACGGACGACTACCGGGCCATGTACGCCGCCGGTGTCCGCGCCGTCGTCGAACCCGCCTTCTGGCTCGGCCAGCCCCGCACCTCACCCGCCTCCTTCTTCGACTACTTCGACTCGCTCCTCGGCTGGGAACCCTTCCGCGCCGCCCAGTACGGCATCGCCCACCACTGCACCATCGCCCTCAACCCCAAGGAGGCCAACGACCCCCGCTGCCGCCCCGTCCTCGACGCACTGCCCCGCTACCTCGAGAAGGACAACGTCGTCGCCGTCGGCGAGATCGGTTACGACTCCATGACCCCCGAGGAGGACACCGCCCTCGCCGCCCAGCTCCAGCTCGCCGCCGACCACGGACTGCCCGCCCTCGTCCACACCCCCCACCGTGACAAACTCGCCGGCCTGCACCGCACCGTCGACGCCGTCCACGCGTCCGCCCTCGCCCCCGAGCGGGTCCTGCTCGACCACCTCAACGAGACCACCGTCGCTGTCGCCGCCGACAGCGGCTGCTGGCTCGGCTTCTCCATCTACCCCGACACCAAGATGGACGAGGATCGCATGGTCGCCGTCCTCCAGGACCACGGCCCCGAACGCGTCCTCGTCAACTCCGCCGCCGACTGGGGCAGAAGCGACCCCCTCAAGACCCGGAAGACGGCCGACGCGATGCTCGCCGCCGGCTTCACCGAAGACGACGTCGACCGGGTGCTGTGGCGCAACCCCGTCGCCTTCTACGGCCAGAGCGGCCGCCTCCAGCTCGACGTCCCCCCGCCCGAGGCCCTGCACGAGGGCAACTCCATCCTCCGCGGCGGGGAATGAGGAGGCCGCCCCCATGCGCTTCCGCCACCCCGACGGCACCACCGTCCACCTCTCCTACTGCACCAACGTCCACCCCGCCGAAACCCTCGACGGCGTCCTCGCCCAGCTCCGCGACCACTGCGAACCCGTCCGCAGACGCCTCGGACGCGACCGGCTCGGCATCGGACTGTGGCTCGCCCACGAAGCCGCCCGCGCCCTCACCTCCGACCCCGCGGCGTTGCGCGGCCTGCGCGCCGAACTCGACCGACGCGGACTGGAGGTCGTCACCCTCAACGGCTTCCCCTATGAGGGCTTCGGCGCCGACGAGGTCAAACACCGCGTCTACCGGCCCGACTGGGCCGAACCCGAACGCCTCAGCCACACCACCGACCTCGCCCGCCTCCTCGCCGCCCTCCTCCCCGACGACGTCACCGAGGGATCCGTCTCCACCCTCCCGCTCGCTTGGCGCACCCGCTGGGACGAACACTCCGCCACCGCCGCCCGCACCGCACTCACCACCCTCGCCGAACGCCTCGACGCCCTCGAGGAACTCACCGGCAAGTCCGTCCGCATCGCCCTCGAACCCGAACCCGGCTGCATCGTCGAGACCACCGCCGACGCCATCGGCCCCCTCACCGACATCGCCCACCCCCGCATCGGCATCTGCGTCGACACCTGCCACCTCGCCACCTCCTTCGAACAACCCGGCCCCGCCCTCGACGCACTCACCGCCGCCGGCGTCACCATCCCCAAAGCCCAGCTCTCCGCGGCCCTCCACGCCGAACACCCCCACCTCCCCGACGTACGCGCAGCACTCGCCGCGTTCGCCGAACCCCGCTTCCTCCACCAGACCCGCACCCTTCCCCGAGCTCTTCGAGCAGGGGGGACCCCGTCCGCCGCCGGACTCCGCGGCACCGACGACCTGCACGAAGCCCTCGCCGCGGATGCCCTCCCCGACGCAGCCCCCTGGCGCGCCCACTTCCACGTCCCCCTCCACGCACCCCCCGCCCCGCCGCTCACCTCCACCCTGCCCGTGCTCCGCGACACCCTCGCCCGCCTCGCCGGCGGCCCCACCCCACTCACCCGCCATCTCGAGGTCGAGACCTACACCTGGCAGGCCCTCCCCGACACACAGAGGCCACGCAGCCGCGCCCAGCTCGCCGACGGCATCGCCGCCGAACTCACTCTCGCCCGCGACCTGCTCACCGACCTCGGCCTCAAGGAACTCCCATGAGCGACACCACCCCCGAGACCACCACCCGCCCCATCCCCCTGCTCGTCCTCGACGTCGTCGGCCTCACCCCACGCCTCCTCGACCACATGCCCCACCTCAAACGCCTCGCCACCACCGGCTCTTACGCCCCCCTGGGCACCGTCCTGCCCGCCGTCACCTGCACCGCCCAGTCCACCTTCCTCACCGGAACCCTCCCCGCCGAACACGGAATCGTCGGCAACGGCTGGTACTTCCGCGAACTCGGCGACGTCCTTCTCTGGCGCCAGCACAACGGCCTCGTCGCCGGTGACAAACTCTGGGACGCCGCCCGCCGCGCCCACCCCGGCTACACCGTCGCCAACATCTGCTGGTGGTACGCCATGGGCGCGGACACCGACATCACCGTCACCCCCCGCCCCGTCTACTACGCCGACGGCCGCAAGGAACCCGACTGCTACACCCGCCCACCCGCCCTCCACGACGAACTCACCGACCGGCTCGGCACCTTCCCCCTCTTCCACTTCTGGGGACCCGGCGCCGACATCGTCTCCAGCCGCTGGATCATCGACGCCACCCGCCACATCCTCCGCACCCGCACCCCCGACCTCGCCCTCTGCTACGTCCCCCACCTCGACTACGACCTCCAGCGCCACGGCCCCGACGACCCGCGCTCCCACCGGGCCGCCACCGACCTCGACACCGCCCTGGCGCCCCTCCTCGACGACGCACACGCCGAAGGCCGCACCGTCGTCGCCCTCTCCGAATACGGCATCACCCGCGTCGCCCGGCCCGTCGACATCAACCGGGCACTGCGCCGAGCCGGACTCCTCGAAGTCCACACGCAGGACGGCATGGAATACCTCGACCCGACGGCCTCCCGCGCGTTCGCGGTCGCCGACCACCAGATCGCGCACGTCTACGTACGCCGTCCCGAAGACCTCGGCGCCACCCGCGAAGCCCTCCACGGCCTCGACGGCATCGCCGAACTCCTCGACGACGAGGGCAAGAAGACCCACGGCCTCGACCACCCGCGCTCCGGTGAACTCGTCGCCGTCGCCGATCCCGACGCCTGGTTCACCTACTACTACTGGCTCGACGACGCACACGCCCCCGACTTCGCCCGGCTCGTCGAGATCCACCGCAAACCCGGCTACGACCCCGTCGAACTGTTCATGGACCCCCAGGACCCCTACGTCCGCGTCAAAGCAGCCACGGCCCTCGCCCGCAAGAAGCTCGGTATGCGCTACCGCATGGCCGTCGTGCCCCTGGACCCCTCACCTATTCGCGGGAGCCACGGCCGCCTCCCCACGAGCGACGACACCGACCACGGTCCGCTCATCCTGTGCTCCACCCCCCGCGCCCTGACCGGCCGCGTCGCGGCCACCGACGTGAAATCCCTGCTGCTCTCGCTCGCAGGACTTCACTGAACCACACCCCACTGACAGCGAGGAGTCATCCACCGTGAGCCGCCCCAGCAAGCACACCGATCCCGAGCTCGCCCACAAGATCGGCAGACGCGGCATGCTCGGCGTCGCGGCCGGTGCCACCGCGGCCGCCCTGCTCGGCGCCGCCGCCCCCACCGCCGCCGCCCGCGGTAGGGGCCACGGCCGCCCCGTACTGCCGCCCGGCAGGCTCGGCATCCAGCTCTACTCGCTCCGCGACAAGGTCTCCACCCTCGGCTTCGCCGCCGTCTTCGCCGAACTCGAGAGATACGGCTACGACGAGGTCGAGTACGCCGGCTACACCCAGGGCTCCGCCGGCCCCATCACCCTCCGGCAGCTCCGCCGCCTCACCCGCGACCACGGACTGCGCGCCATCGGCAGCCACGTCGGCTACCACAACGACAACGACCCCGGCGCGTACACCTTCGCCCAGAACCTGGAGAAGGTGCTCGACGACGCCCAGGCCCTCGGCCTGGCACACATCGGTACCGCATCCGGTCCCTGGCGCTACGGGGCCACCGTCGACGGCTGGAAGCGCTGCGCCGAGGAGTTCAACCAGTACGGCGCCGCGGCCAAAGCCCGCGGGATGAAGTTCTACCAGCACAACCACGCCGAGGAGTTCTCCTTCGCCACCGACAAGCCCCGTGTACGCCTCTACGACGTCCTCCTCGCCGAGACCGACCCCGACCTCGTGTACCTCGAAATGGACATCTACTGGGCCTACGCCGGCCAGTTCCGCTTCTCCCGGCGAGCCGACGGCACCCCCGCCCCCTTCGACCCCCTGCGCTACGTCCTCGAACAGCCCGACCGCTACCCCCTGTTCCACGTCAAGGACGGTGAGCGCGACATCTCCGCCCGGGACGGCTACCGCATGGTGGACGTCGGGGACGGAGACATCGACTACCGGCGCTTCATCTCGGCCGTGGCCCGCACCCGGGGCGGCCGGCTCGACCACCACTGGCAGGCCGAGCACGACAACCCCGTCGACTCCCTCACCTTCGCCCGCAAGTCCAGCGCACATCTGCACTCACTGCGCGAGAATGACTGCTGACATCGGGACCGCTCCACCACATCGCGTCTGATCGGCCACGGGTCCGCCGTGACACGGCGGGCCCGCGGCCGCCCCGGCGGATGCCGGAACATCGCCAACGATCCCCGCCGGCAGTGGGATTGCGTGTGGAGTTCTCAAGGGCAGGGGAGTTTCCTCCCCTTCTCCGGGCCCCACGTGGTGCGTTCGTCGCCGCGTGTCACCACGCCGCACAGCAGTTCCGTCACGGGCCCGCTGTCAGTGCCCCGCAGTACCGCGAGGAGCTTGTCCTCCGTCAGCCGTCCGCCGCTCGCCGCCCCGTGCGCGTCGATGCGGCCCGTGGCGCCGTCGAAGCCGCCTCCCCCCAGGCCCTGGTAGAGCACGCCCTGCACGAGTCCACGGTCCAGACGGCTGTCGTGTCCACCGGTGGTGCGCCAGGCCTGGTCGATGCCTTCGGCGAGGTAGCGCAGCGCGTCCCAGGCGAGGGCGACATGGCCGTCCTCACGCATGGCCTTGCTCCTTGCGCTGCGGTCACTGCCGTACGCGCGGTCGTACGCGGCGAGGAAAGCCGCCGCCTCCGGGCTCCTCGCCGCCAGCGTGGGCGCGTATCCGTGCGAGACGTAGAACAGGGACAGGCCCTTGAAGTGGTCCCAGGGACGCTGGTCCTCCATCAGCGCGTTGGTGACGTCGTCTCCCGCGAGCACGCTGAGCTGCGGGCAGTTGCCGGACATACGGGAGATCTCGGCCAGGAACAGCTGGAACTGGCTGGCCCGCGCCGACCACACCACCGCCGTCCGCGGCTCCTCGCTCACCGCACGGCAGACCTCGCGGGCCAGGTCCTCCACGGTCGGGACCGGCCGCCCGCCGAGGGCGCCGGGTATCGGTTCCGGCTCCGGCGCGTCGGTGGGCGTGTAGAGGAGGACGTCCGTGCGCCCCGGCCCGTACGAGGCACGGAAGGAGGCGGCGAGGCTGTTGCTGTAGGCGTCGGTCGTGTCGGCGACCAGACTCACCCGGCTCACCGGCCGGCCGCCCGCGGTGATCCCGGCGCCGGAGGCGAACGCGGCCATCAGTTCGGCGGCCCGCGCGTCGGTCGCCGCCGTCTGGTAGTAGTGCGTGCCCTGCTGCAGGAGTTCGTCGGCCGTGCCGGAGGTGCCGACCATCGGGATGCCCGCCTCGTCGAGGATGCGCATCGCCTCGTACGTCTTGCGGCGGCTCTGGCCGAAACCGACGACGCCCGCGATGGTCGGGTCGCTCGCCGCGAGTTCCACGATCCGCTCCGCGACGGCGGGCGCGTCCTTGAAGCGGTCCCCGGCGTTGGCGGCGAGGACCCGAAGCGGGACCCGCTCGCCGGAGCGCAGAGCCTGCGCGTTGATGTGCCGCTGTGCCACCGCGATGCCCCGCAGTTCGGCGAACGTGCCCCCGCGGACCGGGTCCTCGGCGTCCTTGCCCCCCGTGAGCGGGCCGAAGTAGACGACCGTGCGGCGTCCGGGGCGCGGGTCGCCGGCGGGCCGGCCGGAGAGTTCCCCGTCGACTTCCTCGTTCTGCTGCTCGATCTGCTCCAGCACGGCACGCACCGCCTGCTCGCTGGGTCCCTTGCCGAAGTCGGCGGAGCCCTCGCCGACCCCGACGCACTGGCCGTCGGTGCCGAGGAAGGTGGAGCCCTGGCAGGGGTCGTCCTGCTCGCGGTTCCACGTGCCCGGTACGAGGACGAGGGCCCCGGTGACCGCGAGGGCGAGCGTCGCCGCGCCCAGCGCCCCGGCCACCTCGGCACCGGGACCCCAGCGCGGCGACGGCGTCACCAACGTCGGCCAGCGTCCGAGCCAGTACACCGCGGCCTGATCGTCCTCGGGGCCCTCGGCGACCGGTACGACAAGGCCGGTCGGCTGGTCCGGCGGCATCCCGCGGCGCTCGATGTTGATCAGCTCGGCGCCCGCCTGGGCGAGACCCGTGGCCTGGATGTCGGGGATGCGCGCGGCCAGCGAACGTACGCCGCCCGCCACCGCGAACACCGAGGTGCAGCGCAGGTCGTCCACGGCGGAGCGCAGCTCGCGCAGGAATCGCTGGACGCGGGAGTCCTCGGGCCCCGCCTCGTCGAAGAGCAGCACGAAGCGGCTGGTGCGACGGCGGCGCCACGGGTTGAGGAGACGGGACCGGCAGGCATGGTCGAGATCGGAGAGCACGGCCTGCATGAGCACCCGGTCCATGCGCTCGGGCTCGTTGACCAGCTCGCCCTGGACGAGGTCGAGAGCGGAGCGGAAGAAGTCGGTGGGCGGACTGCCCTGCTGCTGGCGCACCCAGCGTGCGTACCAGCGAGGGTTGCGAGCCTTCCCGAGCATGCGACGCTTCGCTCGCCGGCCGTAGAGGGCCCGTGGCAGCCGCTGGAAGAGCGGGCCCGCCACGAAGTTCCACAGCAGTTCCAGGAGCGTGCCGCCGTTGGCCTGGTCACGACCGCCGAGCCACCACAGCGCCTGGGCCAGGGGCGACCATTGGCGATGCTGTGCGTAGCAGTGGTTGCGCAGTTCGGCGTGACGGCGCTCCATGAGTCCGTCGAGCGCCGGTGCGGTGACGACGGAACGCAGTAATCGGTAGCTGTGCAGGTGCAGTTCACCGGTGCCCGGCGGCATGGTCTCCCTGAGCTGGTTCGTGATCAGCTCGAAGAGGTGGAGCGGCGGCGGGTCGGCCCCGTCCGGTATCCGCGGGATGTGCGCGTGCGGGGCGAGGACCTCGCTGCGGCCGCGCATCCGTGAGCGGAGCCCCGCGACGATCCGGCGCCCCGCCTCGCCGCCGCCCGGCTCGTGGAGCAGTACGACCGGTACTCGGCTGCGGCTGCGTCGCGGCTGCACCACGAGCTTGTCGAAGGCGTCGACGAAACGGTCGACACCGGGATAGGCCGGAATGCGGTTCCGAGGATCCCCCGTGGTCATGCGTTGCCCCCTCTGTGCCCCCGACAATCAGGCGTTGTCGTCGTCGACTGGTCTACCCATGCGCAGAGTCAATCATCTGGCACTGACAGTCGGGGCGGCTCCCGGCGCAGGGGGAGCGCGACCGGACGGATCCGGCCCCGCAGCATCGCTGTTCGGGTGGTCCGTGGCATCGCCCGTCGGCACAGCCTTCGCGGGCCCTGCCGCTGACGACGGCCGGGGAGCCGGCTGCGCGGACTGGTGCGGGCTTCCGCAGACGGCAGCCGTCGGTTGGACGGCCCGCGTGCGGCTACGCGGAGGATTCGGTCCTTCCTGCCCGGCGGTGGCCGCCCGGAGGTGCTCCGCTCGGGCTATCGGGTACCGAGGATCAACGTCATGGGGGTCCCGGCGGTGTACTCGTTGAACGCCCCGCTGCGGTGGAGGTACAACCTGCCGTCCTTGAACAGTGCCGGGTCGGGGACCTCGGTGCTGATCATGTCGCGTTCGGCGCCCGCCAGGAGCCTGTCCGGCATTCTCAGCAGGATCGTCTGCTTCCCGTCCGCCTGTGCGAGGCGCACGACGCGGCTGCCCAGCTTGTTCTCGGGCGGCATGTAGGCGATGAGGCCGTCTCCGTCGGCCCGGACGGGGATGAAGGTTCCCGCGTTGGGGGTCTCCGGTGCGGCCGATGTCCACTTCCGCTTCGCGGTCCGAATGTCGAAGGCGGCGATGTGGTTGGGTGCGGAGAGGCCGGGCGGATCGCTGGCGATGTACACCGTGTCGTCGGTCGCCACGGTCGCATCGCACGTGCCGTCGTTGTCCGCACACCCAGCCGTGTAGTCCTCTCCGAGGTCGATCGTGCCCAGCGGCTTCCCCGTCCCGGAGACCGTCAGCAGCCGGTCGGCGTCGAGCAGGTCCTCTTTGGTCATCACGGCCAGGACCAGGGGGTCCCCCGAGACGATCCACGCGCCGCGGTAGCCCTTCGGGAGCGTGTACTGCCAAGTCGCCAGCCCGGTCTGCGGGCTGCGCTTCGCCACCCGGAACTCGCCCGGACAGCTCAGCATGGTGAAGAGTTCCCCGCCGCCGGTGTGCTCCTCGGCCAGACAACCCTCGAGCGGTGCGTCCCAGATCTGTCTGCCGGTGCCGGTCCGGTATCCGAGAGTGCCGTCGGGTCCGCCGACGGCGGCGATGTCCTCGCTGATCCCGACGTTGAGGTCGAGCCCCAGCCCGGACTTGCCTGCCGGGATGGAAGTGCGCCACAGGACGGCGCCCTTGTTCACGTCGATGACACCGAACTGCGTGCATCTGGACCGCACCTTCTTGTCGGCCGCCCAGACAACCGCCACCTTGCCGGTGCTGGTGATGTCGCGTGACGCCTCGCAGATGTTGCCGTCGAGGGGAACGGTCCATGCCGGCTTCCCCGTCGCCGTGTGGTAGCCGTTCACCGCGTCCGCGGCGCCGGAGGCGTAGTAGCTGTCGGTGACCCAGCTGCCCGCGGCGGAGACGGCCCGGGAGTTCAGGTCCAGGGACCCCTTGGGCGCTGCGACGCGCAGCAGTTCCTCGCCCTCGACGCTCTGCGGTCCGGAAGACGTCGAGACCGGCTTGGCCTCGCTGGTTGCCGCTTGGTCGTCTTCCGGCAACGTCACGGCAGCGGCACCGATCAGTGCGAGTACGGCGACTGCCGATCCGGCCAGGAGTGCGACCCTGCCCCGACCTGCTCGCGGCCCGCCGCCCGGAGGCCGCGGTGGCATCTGCGGCGGCTGTCCCGAACCGTTGCCCCGGAACTCCCGGCCGTCGAAGCCGGGATGGGGCCCGGTCCGCTCTGACGGTGGACCGGAAGCGCCGCTCGGCGGGGGAACCTGGGGTCGGGGCGGGACGGGCGAGTGGGACATGAGGAAGCGTGTTCCCTTCCTGGTGGCTCGACCCGCAAGGCTACGCGACGATCTCGGGGACGCCGCACGGCGCACCAGGCAGCCGGAGCCGACACGAAGGGGTGTCCGCCCTGTGGGGCCCTCGGCACCATCAGCCGGGACAACGCAACGAGCACCGCGACCACATGAGGTCGCGGTCCTCGAATCCTTGTTGTCGCAGCGGGTCTCCGGGGCCGGGTGGAGCATTGACGACACGGCCGCAACCGTTGGTAACGGGTCCGGCCACCGCCTGACCGTCGGGTGTGGTGTGTGGACTCCCGAAGATCGAGCGGTGGCCGATTGGGCAACGGGAGGCCCTGCTACTGTGGCCCGATGGCATCGGTCAGGCAGTTCCAAGTCACCTTCGACTGCGCGGAACCTGAGCGCGTCGCTCGCTTCTGGTGCGAGGTGTTGGGATACGACGTCCCGTCGCCGCCGGAGGGGTACGCCACCTGGGACGATTTCGACCGTTCGCTGCCGCCTGAGAAGCAGGGTTCCTGGTTCGCCTGCAGCGATCCCTCAGGTGTGGGCCCGCGACTGTTCTTCCAGCGCGTCCCGGAGGGCAAGGTCGTCAAGAACCGGGTCCATCTCGACGTACGGGTCGGCACCGGGCTGGTGGGGGAGGAGCGCCTGGCCGCGCTCGAGGCCGAGTGCGCACGACTGGTCGCCCTCGGCGCGGTGCGCGTGCGGCTGCTGCTCGCCGATGACGACAACGAGTCGTGCATGGTGATGCAGGACATCGAGGGCAACGAGTTCTGCCTCGACTGAGCATCCCTTGCGACGGGGAGCCGGGGAAGCCGCCGCAAGAGTCTCCGTCCTGGGGGAGTGCACCCCGTTTCCGCAGTCGCTGCCGGATGCTTCTGCTCGTATGCCGAGGCGTGCGCCTCCGGTGACGAGCGGTATGCTCCGCTTCCCCAGCCTCACGGCTCAGACTCCGGTGCGCGGGCTGCTCGCTCCCGTCGCGTGACGGCGGTGGCCCCGGTCACGACGGCGAATCCGGCGCCTGCGGCGCCTGCCAGGACGGGCTGCCCGGCGCTCGCAGCTCCCAGCATGGCGGTCAGCAGACCCCATCCCGCGGCGAGGGCGTAGGGGAGCAGACCTCGAGTCCGGCGCACGATGACCACGGCGGTCGCGGTAGCGCCGGCCAACACCGCCAACTGCCCCGCCACGCCCGCCCCGCCACTGACGGGCGCCCCGGAACCGGCCACGGCGGTGGTGAGGTTCACCCAGACCGCGATGGTCGACCACCCGGTGTACAAGCCGAGCATCCACCACAAGAGCCCTCTGGGCACAGGCCGCCAGGTGGCGATGGCGAAACGGTGCTCCAGTGCCACTGACATGGCCCGCACAAGACCGAAGATCATGACGGTGAACACCGCGACCGTTCCCCACACCGGTGCGACCTCCGCCGCCACGAGCCAGCAGCTGAATCCGGCGAAGACCACCGAGAGCGGGACCGCCAAGCGATTTCGAACCTCGGGATCCGGGCGACGTTCGGGCAGCGCCCACAGGGCGTAGACGACGCAGAGCAGCTCAAGCAGTGTCCAGATCGAGAATGCCCAGCCGACCGGAACGATGGGCGGCTCGCCTGGACGGTCGGCTGTCGTGAACTCACCGCCGTAGAGCTGGCTGAGGACGGAACTGACCACCTGACCCAGAGCGAGGACCAGCATCACCGAGCGCCACGCGGCCACCGGGCCGGCGGAGCGCCTCAACGAAGGGGCTTGCACCATGGGTCGTCCCTACCGCCAGGTCTGATTCGTCGATGTCACACTGCACACACTTCCCGATGCGGATGGAGAACGGATGCAACGCGGCGGCCGGCCCGTACCTTCGAGCAGGAGCTCGGCATGGGCGGATCATCGTAGTGCCCGGTGGTGTCAGTCCGTGCAGGCCGACGGTGCTCTCTCCGGAGTGGTCGGGTCTGCCGGTGCAGGTGTGGATCGAGACGTCCCGGGTACTCGGCGAGGTCGGTGTTGTCGGGAACAGGCAGTGCAGGGAACCGTTTTGTCGTCGAACTCGAAGAGCCGCCGGAAGAGGAGATGCCCCCTGTGGCGGGGCCGAGCACGTCGGTGGCTCGCTTCTTCAGTGTCAGGCCGAGCGTGATGATCTCGCTCAACGCGCTCGGGACGCCCTGGCTGACCGACTCGATCAACTTCACCATCAGCTCCCGGCCCCTCGACGCCTACCCGGTCACCGACGTGGGGTGAGCTGCCACCGTCGGTGGACACAGGTTCCTGACGGTTGATGATCTGATGTCGACCAGGTGAGGGCGAATCGTCCTGCTCCGGCCCCGGTCGCGCGAAGGTGACCGGGGCCGAAACCTGAACGGTACTTCGGTCGTGGCTCGTGGGCCGTTCAGCTACGGGGCATTCAGCGGCCGATGCCGTCCAGCTCGGTCAAGTCCTCAGGAGAGAGGGAGAGTCCCGCGCCGGCGATGTTCTCGCGCAGGTGCGCTGTCGACGACGTGCCGGGGATGAGCAGGATGTTCGGTGATCGCTGCAGCAGCCAGGCCAGTGCGACGGACATCTGTGTCGCCTTCGATCGAGCGGCGACCGCCGAGAGCGCCGAGGACTGAAGCGGGGTAAAGCCCCCGAGGGGGAAGAAGGGCACGTACGCGACGCCGTCGGCGGCGAGCCTGTCGATGAGTTTGTCGTCGTGGCGGTGGGCGAGGTTGTACATGTTCTGCACACACACGATCGGCGCGATGCTCTGTGCCTCAGTGACCTGCTCCTCGGTGGCGTTGCTGACCCCGAGGTGGCGGATCAGGCCCTGCTGCTGGAGTTCCACGAGCGACTCGAAGGCATCGGCGAGCGAGCCGGGCTGGGGACCTTCGGCGTTACCCAGTCGGAGGTTGACCAGGTCGAGTACGTCGAGCCGGAGGGACTTGAGGTTGTCGTGAACCTGACGGCGCATATCTTCGGGTCGCCGGGCCGTGGGCCAGCCACCCTGTTCGTCGCGGGTCGCACCCACCTTGGTCACGATGTGCAGCGACTCGGGATAGGGGTGCAGTGCATCGCGGATCAACTCATTGGTGACGCGCGGTCCGTAGGCGTCGCTGGTGTCGATGTGGGTGATGCCGAGGCCGACAGCTTCACGCAGAACGGCCAGGGCGCCCTCGTGATCGCTGGGCGGCCCCATGACCCACGGGCCGGCCAGTTGCATGGCGCCGTAGCCGAACCGGGTGACGGTCAGGTCACCCAGAGTCCAGGTGCCGCCGGGAAGAGAGAGGGAGGGTGTGCTCATCCTGTTGCCTTTCGTCGTGCACTCGGGGGGTGGCGCCTGCTGCCTCCCTGCATCAGCATTGGAGAGAAACTTCCTGTGGGGAAGTAGGCACTTTGGAGTGCGTAACCCACCCATCGGTGAGAGGTGCGATCAGTGACGACGAAGGCGGCCCAGAAGAGGGCTCAGGCCAAAGTGGAGTACAACGCGTTCCTGGCAGGGTGCCCCAGCCGGCAGCTGCTCGACCGAATCTCGGACAAGTGGGTCGTGCTGATCCTTTGTGCGCTGGGCGGTGACGACAGCCCTGGCCGGCCGGGTGCAGCACACGCAGACACTCCGAAAGCGATGCGTTACTCCGAGCTCTCTCGTCTTCTGGCCGGGGTCAGCCAGAAGATGCTGACCCAGACGCTACGGTCGCTGGAGCACGATGGTCTGCTCACCCGTACCGTGACGCCAACCGTCCCTGTCACCGTCTCCTACGAGCTGACCGACCTCGGCCTCTCGCTCCACCACATGACGCGCGGGCTCAGAAACTGGGCGCAGACACACATGGCCGAGGTCCTCGCAAACCGCGAGAACTCCGACGACACTCGCACCTCCTGACGACTCACAGCGGAGAGCGCGGCCGCCGTGGCGAGCGAGCTACTCCTGGGCCGATGGAATCCGGACTCGGCCATCAAGCAGGCGGAGAAAGCGGGGACGATGTCCTGATGGACCCGGAGGAACTCGGCCGGCTCCTGGGTCTGCGTATCGCGTCCATCACCATGAACCGGTGGTTCTCCGCCGACATCGACGTGGTCGACCAGTACGCGTACCAGCCGTTCGGCTGCGAGAGCCAGACATTGTGGCTCGACGGCATCACGACGGAGCAGGCCGACACCGTGGAGGCGGCCGTGGTCGCGGCGGCGACGGCACTGCCGGTGCCGACCCGCGCTGTGATCGTCGACCGGGAGGGCGTGAGCGCCCCCGACGATTGGGACGCGCCCGTGCTGTACGACGGAGAGGAGCTACCGGTCCTCTTTCCCGGGCTGCCCCTCGAACGAGTGCAGCCGCCGCTGATAGTGACAGCGGTCCGGGCAGCCTCCCGGCGTGATCGACGAGCGTGCAGTTGAGATCTGGAACGACGAGCTCGAGGAACTGTTCCTGCGTACTGGCCACCGCTTCAGGCGCGTCGAGCCACGTCGCCGGATGCGTGACTATATCCGTGGGCTACTGGGCCCGGTCGGCCGCAAAAACGGCTGGCAGCTGGCCGAGTACGCCGGACACAGCACACCCGACCGCCTCCAGCGGCTTCTCAACGGCGCCCGCTGGAACGCCGATGAGCTCCGCGACGACCTCCAGCACTACGTAGCCGAACGACTCGGCGAACCCGACGGGATTCTCATCCTCGACGACACCGGCTTCCTCAAGAAGGGCACCACCTCGGCCGGAGTGCAGCGCCAGTACTCCGGTACCGCCGGCCGCACCGAGAACTGCCAGGTCGGCGTGTTCGCCGCCTACGCCACCAGGAAAGGACGCGCCCTGGTGGACCGGGAGTTGTACCTGCCCAAGTCCTGGACCGACGACCGCGACCGCTGCCGCGCCGCCCACATCCCCGACGAGCGGACCTTCGCCACCAAGCCCGACCTGGCCAAGGCGATGGTGCTGCGGGCGATCGCCTCGCCACTGCCGATCGCCTGGGTGACCGCGGACTCGGCCTACGGCCAGGAATACCGGCTGCGCCGCATGCTGGAGGAGACCGGCCTGGGCTATGTGCTCGCGGTCCCCAAATCCCAGCTGGTGCCCCACTTCGGACGCATCGACCATCTCTTCTCCCAGGCACCTGACGAAGCGTGGGAGAGACACTCGTGCGGTGACGGCGCCAAAGGCCCGCGCAACTACCACTGGGCCGCCCTGCAGATCACCTCCATCGAGGACTTCGACGGAGAAATGCCCACCCACCAGCGGTGGGCACTGGCACGCCGCAGCATCAGCAAGCCCGATGAGATCGCCTACTACCTCGCCCACGCACCGCTCGGCACCACGGTCGAGCACCTGGTCCGCGTCGCCGGGACGCGCTGGGCCATCGAGGAAGCCTTCCAGGCTGCCAAGAACGAATGCGGCCTCGACCAGTACGAAGTCCGCCGCTACACCGGCTGGATGCGGCACGTCACCCTGGCCATGCTGGCGCACGCCTTCCTGGCCGTCATGGCAGCCGATGCTGCGGCAAAGGGGGCAGCAGAAACGGTTCCTGCCTCGCGCCCCTCACCGTGGCAGAAGTTCGGCGGCTCCTGGCAACTGGCCACCCACCCGCCGCACGCGCTCATCAGTCCCTCATCAGCGCACGCGCACTGAGGTGGTCACACTGGCGCAGACGACGCCAAGCCGTCGCCCGCCGCTGTCACTATCAGCGGCGGCTGCACTCGTTCGAGGGGCAGCCCGGGAAAGAGAACACGGGCCGCCACGCAGCCCTCTACACTCACCCAAACTGCCCCTGAACAGGGAAAACGTCAAAGTACTGCTGGAGTACTAGGGCAAGCGGACCAGACGTCCGGGATAGTGGTGTAATGACCCTGCTGCCCTCCCGGGGTCATAATGCGGCAGTATTACGACACTCTCCTCAGTTCCTGCTAAAAGTACGCGATGATTACAGCCACGCCCGGCGCAACTGGCTCAACCATTCGCTGTCATGGCCGTGCGGGACGTGCTTGATGCCCTCGCATTATGACGGAACCGCCTGTATAGGGCTCGATAACCATGTCGTGCTTCCCAATCCATGTAGCGCGGGTGCTCAAAAGCTGAGGGTAGGCACCGGTACGTACGGCTTCCCGGTTGCGCCCGCATCGTTGACCGGAGGCCGCGACCTGCGGGACCATGGTCGAGAACGGTTCGCCAAGTTTCTCGCAATGGGGGCCACCATGCGCGCCACG
Source organism: Streptomyces sp. WMMC940 (assembly GCF_027460265.1). Classification (NCBI taxonomy): domain Bacteria; kingdom Bacillati; phylum Actinomycetota; class Actinomycetes; order Kitasatosporales; family Streptomycetaceae; genus Streptomyces; species Streptomyces sp. WMMC940. Next base: position 1,037,378 of record NZ_JAPZBC010000001.1, on the reverse strand, counting down.
TTTCTCGGCAAAGACCCAGAGTCCCAGGAGGGCCAGTCGCCCACCCTGTTCGCCACCGACCGCACCGACCGCGTGACCTACATCGCACAGGGCTGGAAGGTCACCGACCCGCAGGCGCTCGCTGACGTCGGTGACGTGCCCGACCACGAGACCTTGATCGAGATCCCCGAAGACGTGCTCAAGATGTACGCCCGTCGCTACCTGGAGCAGGAGGGCCAGCGCTGAGCCGCATGATCGAACCCGGCCCCGAGTTCGGCCAGCTCTTCCGCACCTTCGAGCACACCGCCTTCCGGCTGGAGACGCGCGACCACTACAAGTCCGCGAACGAGTCGGCGGCACTGCGTCAGTTCGTCGCGGGTGAGCCGGTGGACATGGGCTGGTTCCAGAACTGGTTGAGCATGATCCGGGAGGCGACCGCGGCGGGCCGGCGGTTCGCACGTGTTCGAGTCGTGAGCACGCCTCTGACCGACTACAGCCGGTTCGGCGTCTTCTGCTCGGAGTACACCAACGAGGCCGGCGAGGACATCCGGTACTTGAGGCGTGACGACGCCTCTGAACTGCCGGACTACGACTACTGGTTGTTCGACTCGTCCAAGCTGGTGCGGATGCACTTCGATGACGATGAGAACTTCCTTGGCGGTGAACTCATCGAAGACCCCGCCGTGATCGTGAAGCACAACTACTGGCGGGATGCCGCCTGGCACCGCGCCGTACGACGGGATGACTTTGCCACCGAAGCGAACGACAGGCATCACTAGCGTTCACGAAGCGCGTGATGCACTCGGCAAGCGACTCCGCGAGCTACGCACGGCCGTCAAGCTGAGCGGCCGTGCGCTCGCGGAGTCCTTGTCGTGGCCGCCGTCCAAGGTCAGCAAGCTGGAGAACGGCAGGCAGACACCGACCGACGACGACATCCGGGACTGGACGCGAGCCACGAACAGCGAGGGCGAGACGGAAGCGCTGCTCGCCTCCCTGCACACCCTTGAAGTCCAGCACGCCGAGTGGCAACGCCAGCTCCGCGTGGGCCTGAAGCCACATCAGCAGGAGATTGCCGACCTCGACGCTAAGACCCGGCTGTTCCGGGCGTTCGAGTCCACGTTTATCCCTGGTCTGCTCCAGACCGCCGAGTACGCCCGTTACCGCTTCGCGCAGAGCATCACCGTGTTCAAGGTGCGCAACGACATTGACGAAGCGGTGGCCGCTCGGGTGCAGCGGCAAGACATCCTGTACCGGCCGGACAAGCGGTTCCACTTCGTGCTGACCGAGGCCGCCCTCCGCTACCGGCTCTGCCCGCCGGAGATCATGCTTGGGCAGCTCGACCGTCTAGTCTCTTTCTCGCAGCTCCCCAACGTGAAGCTTGGCATCATCGGATTTGAGACGGCGTACGTGGTTGCCCCAGCTCACGGCTTCTGGATTCTCGATGCCGACCGCGTGATGGTTGAGACCTTCTCGGCCGAGCTGAACCTTGCGCAGCCGCAAGAGCTGGCGCTGTACAGCGGCATCTTCGACAACTTGGCCGGAGTCGCCAGCTACGGTCGTAGTGCGCGGGCGATCATCAATCGCGTGATTGACGATCTTGCTCCCCAGGACGCCGACGATAGTCAATGACGGTCGAAAAATCAGATGCTTCAAGATCGACCTGAGGGTAAAATAATCACATGCAATATGCAGAAATTGGAGATGCCCAACTCTCGCAAGTCTACTCGCCAGATATGGAAGCCCTAAAAAGGACAACTACAGAGTCACCGTACATGGAGGCGGCGTTCTACCTTCTTCGTGAAGCGACGCATTGGTTCAGCATTATTGGGGCACTGAAGCCAACGACGCCGCTAGGGCGGAACGACGCGATCTTGCGCGGACTACTAGTTCGTACGTGCAAGTTGCTCCGATTGACGCTCCGTGAGCTGAACGAAAGAGAGACGTTCCAGCAGCTGAGCGTGTCAAGGGACGCCATCGAAACTCTAGCCACATTGGTCTACTTGATCGGCGACGACGGCACGGGAGACCGCTTTGATAAGTACGTCATGAACAGCCTGGTGGCGGAACGTGAACTCCTTCAGGACATTCAGAGAAACATAAAGGATCGAAACGGCGAGCCGTGGCCCATCGAAGAACGGATGAGGCGCTCAATCGCTGCCACAGCAAAAGCGGCCGGCATCGACGACGTGTCGAAGCTGCCGGGAAGAGCGCGCATCGGCTACCCATCGGCAGAGGAGCGTATCAAGCTGCTCGGGCCCAGCGTCTACATTGGCTATCGCATGGGTTCAGTCGAAACGCACGGCGACTGGAACGACATTTACCGAAACCATCTTCTGTTTGAAGATGGCGAGTTCTCACCAAATCTCAGCAGCTATGACGTCCGGCCTCAAGTCCCCTTGATGCTCGTTAAGCTCTCGGTCTCAGTCCTTCTGGATAATATTGAGCGCCTGGCTCCTGATGAGGCCACAGCTGGGTTCCTCGAACCACTGCTCGGAGACCTAGTGAGGCGCGCTGGCGAGGTGGACGCCCATCACGAAAGGTTCCTCGACTCGTAAGCGAATCGCGCATACCGTTCTGATGGTTTCGCGGGCGCTCACTCGTTCGTGGCATTTCGAGAAATACCAAGAAACTTTCTATTCAGCACCGTCTTTCCTCCCTACTCTCCCGTTGGGGACGCCGAACCGCGTCCGCCGTCAAGGGACTTGGGAGTAGCCAGTGGCGACCCGTGTTGCCCTGCTGAGCAGGGATCAGATCGACCAACTGCCGGAACGCGCCCGCGAAGTCGTGGAGTACCGCAAGAGCGGCCTCAGCCTGAACCACATCCAGGGGTGTCCGCTGGACTGCGCGTACTGCATCCGGCACACCTACGGCCTGTGGGACCAGCGCGTGCCGCGGGCGCTCATGAGCGACGCTCATGCCGTCGAGGAGCTGGTCACTCACCGATACTTTCAGCCGCACATCACACCGGTGCAGGTGTTCAACCGGGCTACCGACCCGTTCCTCGCGGTCGTCCGGCCGCACACGCTGGCCGTGCTGGAGGACCTGGACGAGCGCGAGTTGACCAACCACGTCCTCGTCATCACGCGCCACCAGATGAAGCCCGAGGACATCGAGCGCCTGAACCAGCTCCGGCACATCAAGCTCACGCTGCTGTTCACGTACAGCGGCATCGACAATCGAGAAGTCGAGCCGTACCCGTCGAGCGTGGCCGCCGACTCCTTGAAGCTCATGAGCAGGCCGGAGCACCGGCGGTACCGCACAGTCCTCTACTGGCGTCCGCTGGTGCCAGGCCTCAACGACACAGACGAACACCTTGACCAGGCGTACAAGCTCGCCCAGCACGCCGACGCCACGGTGTTCACCGGCCTGTTCTACCGCGACCAGATCGCCGAGTACTACAAGGCCAACGGCTTGCCCGAGCCGTACACGGACACCGCGCGCCGGAAGATCGTGCCCGAGACGCTGGAGCAGCGGGTGCTGGCCACGTTCGACGCTGCGACGCCGCTCTTCCGCAAGACCAGCTGCGCGGTCGCCTACACGCACGGTCTTCCCGACTACAACGGCCACTACGGGATTCCAGAACTGTGCGACATCTGCCCGTTGAGTCAACTTGAACTGTGCGCCGGCGCCCACCGGGTGCCGACGGCTCAGCAGGTGCGGGAGGTCGCGGGCGGCCTGTCCGAGGCGCGTGGTCTCGTAGTCGTGGACATCACCGAGCGGGCGGCCGTGGTGTCCGGCCTGGAGACCGAGCAGCCGCGCTACTACCTGCAACACGCCCTCGGCTTCCAGGTTCACGACGTGCGCCACCCGCACCGTGAACGTCGGCACGGCCGTGCCGACATCGGCTGGAAGGGCGAGAAGCAAGGTGACTGACTGGACGAGCCTCAACTTCGTGGTGGTCGACGTGGAGGGCAACGGCCAGCAGCCGCCCGACCTGGTGGAGCTGGCCGCCGTGCCAGTGGTCGGCGGGGTCATCGGAGAGCCGATGAGCTGGCTGGTGAAGCCGGAGACGCCCATCAAGTACTTCGCCACCCGAATTCATGGCCTGAGCAGCAAGGACGTGGCCAACTGCCCCTCGTTCGAGGCGGTCAAGGTCGATGTCCTCACGGCGCTGAGTCACCCGGCGATCGTGGCGCACAATGCCCACGTTGACGTTGGCGTGCTTCAGCGCAAGCTCACCGGCTGGGAACCGCCGGAGGTGTTCGACACCCTCAAGCTCGCGCGTCGGTTGATGCCCGGCATGGACAGCTACCGACTCGGCAGCTTGGTCGAGGTGTTCAGCCTGGCCGAGGGACTGCCGGAAGACCTCTCGCCCCACCGGGCGACGTATGACGCACTGGTTGCCGCCCGGTTGTTCGTGCTGCTCGCCACCAAGGCGCACAGCCTGGAAGAGCTGCGCGGCCAGCCTCCCGAGAAGGTCGATGAAGATGTTCTCTTCTAGCGGCAGGCGCATCGGCTTCGGCTCCATGCAGCACACCGGCCCCGGCCATTGGGCAGCACCGGACAACCCGGAACAGGCCATGCAGGTACTCCGCGATGCTGTCGACGCGGGCGTGACACACATCGACACCGCCGACGCCTACGGCCCATTCACTGCGGAGAAGTACATCCGCAAGGCGTTGCGTCCGTACCCCGAAGGCTTGGTCATCGCCACTAAGGGCGGCCTGACACGGCAAGGCCCCAACCAGTGGTCGCCCTGTGGCCAGCCGAACTACCTGCGCCAGTGCGTCGAGATGAGTCTCCGACGGCTCCAGGTCGAACGGATCGACCTCTACTACCTGCACCGTATCGACCCCGCGGTTCCGCTGGAAGACCAGCTCGGCGTGCTGCGGGACATGCAGGCCGAAGGGAAAATCCACCACGTCGGGTTGTCCAAGGTGACCGTGGAACAGCTCCGCACAGCCAGCGAGCTGGTTGACGTCGCGGCCGTACAGAACAAGTACAACGTCGCCAACCAGACGTCAGAAGACGTGCTCCGGCACTGCGAGGCGACCGGCATCTCCTTCGTGCCTTACGCCCCGCTGGCAACGGGTCGGCTCGCAGAACCCCGCAGCGTGCTTCACGAGCTGGCTGCCGAGTACGGCGCGACACCGGCTCAACTCGCGTTGGCGTGGCTGTTGCACCGGTCGCCCGTGGCAGCGCCGATCCCCGGAACCGGTAGCAGCACACGCCTCTACGAGAACCTGGCGGCCGAACAGATCAGCCTCACCACCGAAGCGATGACCGCTATCGAACTGGCGGCCACCGGCCAGAAGCCGGAAGGGGGCCAGAATGAGTCTCAGGCCCTTCTCTGATCACCAGCGCGGCCTCTTCGTCAGCGTCGACGGGCCGAGCGGCGCAGGGAAGTCCACGATCGTCCAGCACCTCGCGCAACTTCTGGTGGCTGCTGGCGAAGAGGTCCACGTCACGGCTGAGCCAAGCGAAGGTCCCATCGGCGCGCTGTGCCGCGAACTGACCGAGACGACCACTGGTCACACCCTTGCGTGCCTGTACGCGGCTGACCGCTACCACCACCTTGAGGCGGAAGTCCGGCCCAACACCGAGGCCGGCCGTGTCGTCTTGAGTGACAGGTACATCCCGTCAGGTCTCGTGATGCAGCGCTTCGACGGCATCGACCCGGCGTTCCTCTGGCGACTGAATGCCGAGGCTGACCGGCCCGACCTCGCCGTCATCCTGGAAGCCGACCCCGAGGTCATCTCGGAACGGCTCCAGGAGCGCGGGCCACACAACCGTTTCCAGCTCTCGCCAGGCAGCTCGCACGCTGAGACACACTTCTACCGACAGGCCACCGAGCGGTTGATCCAGGCGGACTTCGACGTGCTGCGGGTGGACGTGAACAAACGACCTCCCGAGCAGTCCGCGGCACTAATCCGTGACCGGCTGCTGACCTTCTTCGCTCCTGCTGCGGGGTGAGGGGCATGGTCGAGGCGAGTAGCGGAGTCGACGTGCTTCACCAGCTCGCCACCGTGGTTCTGAACGGGCACACCAACGACCTCGGCCTGCGTGCCGTGTGCGGCTGTGCCTTCCCGTGCGCGCGAGCGGTGCTCGCGGAGCACAACCTCGCGCTCTGACGCGACCACCAAGAAGCCGGGCAGACCGGCGATGCCTGGACGCCTACCGCAGGTACGAACCCGTCGCCGGTCTGCTCATCAAGCGTACGGAGAACAACGGTGAAGCCCTTGATCTACGGCTACATGCGGGTAGCCAGTGATGCGACGGACGACAAGCTTGACGACATCGAGCAGCAGATGCGGAGCTTCGCGGAGGTCGAGGCCTTCTGTTACGCCACCACGTTCTACGAATGCCAGAACGGATCACAGGCGGCCTTCAACGCGCTGACCGAAGAACTCAAGCGCACCGAGGCGCATCACGTCGTCGTGCCGTCCATGAGCCACATCTCAACTCACCCGATCTTGCTGGCCCATATGGTGCAGCGGCTGGAGTTGGACGCTGCTGCTCAAGTGGTTGAGCTGTGCGACGTGGCCGAGCACGCCAAAGAACGGGTCGGCAATCTTCGCCCCGCGGTCGATGACTGAGCGGCCCCATCCCAAGGCGGTAGCCGACCTCACCTTGGCCGCTACTGCCACGGCTGCGAACATCGGCACGATGTTTCTCCGCTACACCCTCGCCGAGTGGGAGCACGGCCAGCTGAACGACAACGGCGAAGCTGTACTCACCGAGCTGATCGGCCAGGCCGTGAACCTGACCGGCGTGCCCGACCCTTCCCCGCACTGGGTAGAGCTGGCTGATCTCGCCCTCATCCGCGTGCGCCTGGTGCTGTTTGAGCACGGCGTTATTGTCGAAGTGGCCGACCGTCACAACCAACCGCCGACTTGGCCCGACGCCGTAACTTCACTGTGTTCACGGTGGAACTGCTACCCAACCAACGTCGGCCGCGTGGTGTGGTGCGAGCTGGAGCGACCGGCCTACGAACTGACTGAGCACGGCCTAAGAGTTGTCCCGTAAGACGTCGTCTCATTTGGTGAGTCTGCGGTAGCAGATGAGGCTGCAGGCGATGGCGGTGAAGGCCAGGAAGTGTTCGGCCTTGCGTTCGTAGCGGCGGTGTAGACGGCGGCAGCCGCCCAGCCAGGACATCGTGCGCTCGATGGTCCAGCGATGCCGGCCCAGCCGGGTGGAGGACTCGATGCCCTTGCGGGCGATGCGGTGCCGGATGCCTCGCTTGCGCAGCCATCGGCGCAGGTGGTCGTAGTCGTAGCCTTTGTCCGCGTGGAGCTTGGCGGGCCGTCGTCTGCGCGGGCCGCGACGGGAGCGGATCGGCGGAATGCCGCACACGAGCGGCTCGAGCGCCTGGCTGTCGTGCAGGTTCGCGCCGGAGATCCCGACGGAGAGGGGTAAACCGGTCCGCTCAGTGATCAAGTGGATCTTCGAGCCCTTCTTGCCCCGGTCTACAGGATTCGGACCTGTCAGGTCCCCCCTTTCAGGGCCCGCATGTTCACCGAGTCGATCGCGCAACGCGACCAGTCCAGCTCTCCGCGCGAACCCAGCTCGTCGAGTATGACGCGGTGCAGCTTCGCCCAGACCCGGGCGGCGGTCCACTCGGTGAAACGCCGGTGCGCGGTCGGCCCCGACGGGCCGAAGACCGGCGGCAACTGCCGCCAAGTGCAGCCTGTTGTGGCCACGAAGATGATCGCGGCCAGTACCTCACGATCCCCGTACCGGCGTCGGCCGCCGCCCTGCGGCCGTGTTGGAGCGGGAGGGACCACCCGCTGGAACAGTTCCCACAGCTCGTCCGGCACCATGCGCTCGACCATCACCACACAGTGCAGACTACCCAGCACCCCAAATGAGACGACGTCTAAGTGGGTTCCGCAGTCGGGGGCTTCAGAGGAAGGCCAGCGGGACGTCCTTCTCGATGCAGAGCCGCAGGACGCCCGCCAGCTGGCGGGCGTCCTCGATCTGCTGCCGGAGGAGCTGGTCGTCGCCCTCTCGTGCCCACTGGTCGGTGATGGCCTCCAGCCGGACCAGGATCGACGCGCACTCGTCAGGCGAGAGGTCGTTACCTCCGGCATCCGGATGATCCAGGAGTGGCTCCAGGGCGGTGGACACTTCACTCCACGGGCGCTCGCCGCCGAAGCCTCGCATCTCGGAGAGGACGAACCCCTCGGTCTCGGCCAGACGCCGCCGGAACGCGGCAAAGCCGCTGTAGGGCCAGGAGACATCCGGACTGCTGTTGTCTCCGTCGCCCGGGAAAAGAACCAGTCCCATGTGCCCTCCCTGCTTGCCGAGCACACAGGATCGGGGACGCCGGGTAGCGTCTGCAACTGAGATGATCTTGGTGTGGCTGGTGTGATCACGGTGTCGGAGCCGTCTTGGATAGCCCCGTTCACCGGGCTGAGCCCGCGGCAGTTCGGCAAGCTGGTGACCGTGCTGCGGCGCCAGGGTGCGGACGCGGTCCGCAGGGGCCGGCCGTGGAGCCTTCCGCTGGAGGACCGGACACTGCTGGTCGCCGCGTACTGGCGCACGAACCTCACCATGCGGCAGCTCGCCCCGCTGTTCGGGGTGTCCAAGTCGGCAGCAGACCGGATCATCGACCACCTCGGGCCGATGCTCGCCCTCCAGCCCCGCAAGCGGTTCGCCAAGGACACCGTGCTCATCGTCGACGGCACCCTGGTCCCCACCCGCGACCACACCATCGCCGAGCGGTCGAAGAACTACCGGTACTCCACCAACCACCAGGTCGTCATCGACGCCGACACCCGTCTGGTCGTCGTGGTCGGCCGGCCGCTCGCCGGGAACCGCAACGACTGCAAGGCGTGGGAGGAATCCGGCGCCAAAGCCGCCGTCGGCAATACCCTCACGATCGCCGACGGCGGCTACCCGGGCACCGGGCTGGTCATCCCGCACCGCCGCGAGCGCGGCCAGAGCGAACTCCCGGCCTGGAAAGAGGAACACAACAAGTCCCACAAGCAGGTCCGCGCCCGCGTCGAGCACGTCTTCGCCCGCATGAAGACCTGGAAGATCCTCCGCGACTGCCGTCTCAAAGGCGATGGCGTCCACCACGCCATGCTTGGCATTGCCCGGCTGCACAACCTCGCCCTCGCCGGATAGATCAGCGGGCCACACTGTGGCCAACCATGCCCGAGACGATCCGGAGATCATTTACGGGACAACTCTTACTGCTCTGCGCCAACGCGCACCGGCTGTACCTCAGCGCACCGCCCGATGTCCGCCGACAGCTCAACCAAGCCGTCTTCGCCCGCTTCTGGATCATGGATGACCAGGTGCAGGGCGCGGACCTCACTGAGGGCTTCGCCCACCTGCTCGACCCTGGCATTGCCGCAGGGCTGGCAGAGCCGAGCGAGGACGAAGCCGCGAAGATCGAAACCCGCCCGCGCGCCGCCAGGGGCCGGGGGCGGTCCACTGGCACGCAACGCGCCAACCTGGAAGTGGTGCGGCCCGGGGACGCCATACAGCGGCCCCACGGCCCCCTTCCCGCCGATACGACGAACCCCGGACCCAACCGGGACCGGGGTTCAAACGTGACCGTTTTGGTGTCCGAGGGGGGACTTGAACCCCCACGCCCGATAAAGGGCACTAGCACCTCAAGCTAGCGCGTCTGCCATTCCGCCACCCGGACCAGGTGTTTTGTCGAACCCGGGGTGTTCCCCGCGGCGACATGGATAACTCTACCAGGGGTTCGAGGTGCCTCTGAACCGCATTTTCCGTGGTCAGTGGGGTGGGGCGGCGGATGAGCTGCCCCATCGGGCCGTCCCTCGCGCCCGCCCGAATTGGACGCACGGAGAGTGATCGTATGTGTACGTGACGTATGTCGTCGTCTAGCCTCACGGCGTGAGCCGTGAACTTCGTCATCGCAGTCCGCGTGCACTGTCGCCGCTTCGGGAGCATCTGCGCGACACCTTCTGGTTCGCGCCGACCACGGCCCTGTCGCTCGTTTTCCTGCTCTGGGGGGTCGCCGACACCCTCGATGCCGCGATCGTGGACGCCCTGAGGGAGGACGGGGACCTCGAGGGCGTCCGCAACCTGATGGCCATCGCCGAGGACGCCCGGACCATCGTCACCACCGTCAGCGCGGCGATGATGACCTTCATCGGCGTCGTCTTCAGCATCTCGCTGGTCGCCGTCCAGATGGCCGCCGGGAACTTCACGCCCCGCATCGTGCGGATCTTCATCCGGAGCAGGATCAGCAAGCTCACCTTCGCGGTGTTCCTGGCGACGTTCCTGCTGTCGCTGCTGGTCCTCACCTCGTACGAGAGCGAGGCCGACCCGCGGGACGTCATGACCGTGCCGGTGGTGCAGAGCGCCCTGACCGTCGTCATGGTCCTGCTCAGCCTGGTGCTGTTCATCGCGTACGTCACCCAGACCCTGCAGCTGATGAAGGTCGGGCCCGTCGTCGAGCGGATCAACAGGGAGTCGCTCGATGAGGTGGCGAGAATGCCCGTCCAAGGGCCCGATGGGGCACCCCTGGCGCCCGAGATCGCGCGCATGAGCCACCAGGGGCATGCCGGCGTTCTGCGGGACGTGCACATCGCGCGGCTGGTGCGCGTCGCCCGGCGGAACGGGGTGGTGCTGCGGCTCATCCCCCGGATCGGGGACCACGTGGTGCCCGGTACGCCCGTGCTCGCGGTGCACGGGCCGCGCGTGCCCGTCCGGTCGGCGCTGCGGCACAGCGTGTCGGTCGGGGTCGAGCGCAGCTTCCACCAGGACCTGGGCTTCGGACTGCGGCAGCTGTCCGACATCGCGCTGCGGGCGCTGTCGCCCGCCGTGAACGATCCGACCACCGCCGTGCAGTGCCTCGACCGGATCGTGGAGTTCCTCGCGGCGGTCGCCGTACGCCCCCTGGGCGCGGTGCACCACCGGGACCGCAAGGGCGTCGTGCGGCTGGTGCAGAACGTCCCCGGCTGGACCGATCTCGTCGATCTCGGGCTCACCGAGATCCGCGGGTGCGCCACGGCAAGCCCACAGGTCTCCCGCCGGATGCTGGCCGGCATCGACGATCTGCTGCGGCTGGTGCCGGAGGAACGGCGTGCCCCGCTGGTTCGGCACCGGGCGCTTCTGGTGCAGGCCCTGGAACGGACGCTGCCCGAGGCGGCCGAGCGCGCGTTCGCGTTGCGGCCCGACCGCCAGGGCATCGGCTGAGCGTGTTGCGCAATGTCTGAGCCGGTGCCTGCTCCCCGCCCCCCGGGCAGCGACGTATCCGCCCGTGGTGCGTTCAGGACACCAGAGGCGGCTCGTCCAGCTCCGTCAGCCGTACGGTGCACAGGCCGCCGCGTTCGACCCTGACGTCCGTCACCTTCAGCTGGGTACCGGGCAGGAGGATGAACTCGTCCTCCCCGGTGAACGCGGAGAAGTCGCGGATGCCCACGGCCCGGGCGGGGACCACCTCGAACAGCGTCCGCTTGCCGCGGCTGCCGAGGAACGCCTTGGCCACGCCGAGTTCGGACGTGCACGAGGACACACCCCACCAGGTCACCGTCCGGCCGAGCGGATACTGCGCACGCAGGTCGAGCGGCACCCCGCGCCACAACGGCCGGGTGCGGACGGGCAGTTGCGACACCGCGGAGAACAGCAGTCGCAGATACGGCAGGTACGGGACGAGTCCGGTCCGGTCCGAGGAGCGCAGCACGGCGTTGATCTCCCGGTAGAACGCGGATTCACAGGTGTAGAGGTGGAGGGCGGCGATCGCGTCGGCGGAGAGGCCGCCGGACGCCCCGTCCGCCCGCAGCTTGCCGAACTCGTGCGATCGGTCGACGTGACGAGCCAGCCCGGACAGCAGCGTGGTGACCGGGGCGACGGCTCCACGGAGGTCCATGAGGGGGGTGTCGAACACACCCGTGATAGCGGGGAGGACGAGTCCTTCGTCCTTCACCCCGGAGAGCCGGTCGAGATACAGCTGGTGCAGTTCCATCGTGGACGCGATGAACGCGCCCATGCGTGCGGCAGCGGCACCGCGTGCCCCGCCGTCCTCGGCGGCGAGCTCGTGCCAGCCGGTGCTCGGCAGCCAGTCGATCCCGTCGGCACCCAGCGATGCGAGCGCGTCGTTCACCGTCCCGAGATGGTCGCCGTCGCAGAAGATGTCGCCCTGCGCCGCGGGGTTGGCGTGGTCGATGTGCCGGACGTCGACCTCGGGGTACTTCTTCTGGAGCTCCAGAACGACCTTCTTCAGACTCCGCGCGTGCGCCCCCCACCACGCGAAGACGACCCCACGGTCCTCCTCGTCCGCCGTCTGCTTGGCCTTCAGGATTCCCTCGACGATCCGCTCGGCGACCGGCCGCCAGAACCTGGTGTGACGGTCGGTGCCGATCGCCCCGTCGCTGTTGGCCGTCAGCGCCGCGTTCAGCAGCAGAACGCCCTGGGTGAGCATCGCCTGGAACCACTCCGGCGGCTGGACCGTGTCGTGCTTCCTCAGCAGCGCTCGCACGTCGGCTATCGGGGTCTTCTTGGGTATGCCGTACTTCCACATCGCCGCTGCCTTGATGAGGCAGCGGATGCTGACGACCCTGCCGAACTGGCCGTCCCTCCAGTCGTGGAAGGTGTTGTCGAACATGGCGATGCCGGTGGCGCTCTCGGGCCGCGGGTACGGGTTCTGACCGAAGACGACGACCTTCCACTTGTGCGGCGCGTTGGGTTTGAGCGCCTGGAAGGTCAGTTCGCGGACCGGGACGACCTCCGGGCGGCGGCCCGGGCCGATGAACTCGGCCGCGTCCTGCTGTGCTTCGATGACCGGCTTCAGCAGGGGAAGCCACGGTTCAGCGCCGCCCTCGAACAGTTCCGAGAGGGCCAGCGGGTCGTTCGGGCCGGACGGGGCGGGGGTGTGCACATCGCTCATGACGGACGGACTCCGGAGGGTCGAAGCGTGCTGGTGGAAGGGCTGATCCGAGCAGTGCCACGAGGCTATGCGGGCCCACTGACAGTCCCCTTCCGGCTGCCGCACACAGGGCGGGACGACTCCGTTGTCAGTGCCGGGCAGTAGCGTCCCGATCAGTTGAGTGACCGTTCCCGATCGGAGTGAACCGTGACCGCGGACCGTGTGCAGCCACGCCTCGAAGTGGTGCTGACCGATGTCAACAAGGCAGTGGTGGAGGCGTGGCGGGCCGCCTTCGCCGACATCCCGGGGATGGAGATCCGCCAGGGCTCGATCGTCGACGTGGACGTCGACGCATGGGTCAGTCCCACCAACTCCCGTGGGCGGATGGACGGTGGGGTCGACGCCGTCATCAAGCGGCATCTCGGCGCCGGCATCCAACTGCGGGTGCAGAGGGCGATCCGCAGCGGTTTCGACGGAGCGCTCCCGGTCGGCAGCGCGGTGTGCGTCCCGTCCGGGGCGGTCACCCCGAGGTTCCTGATCTCGACGCCGACGATGGAGTCGTCCTCGCAGAACGTCAGCGAGACCTTGAACGTGGCGCTTGCCTGCGCCGCCGCGTTCCAGGCGGTCCACCAGCAGAACAAGAAGGCGCCGGGCAGTGTCCGCTCGGTGGCGTTGGTGGGTATGGGCGCCAGGACCGGTCGGGTGCCGGCACGGGTGTGCGCCAATCTGATGTGGACGGGTTACACCCTCTTCCACGACTGTTCCTTCGACGACTACGACGAACTGCGCAACACGATCGTCGCGCAACTCGACGACATCGACAGCGCCCCTGTGGAGAGGCGGGTACGCATCGTGCCGCCCACGCGCACCGGGTCGCGTCGTCGATGAGCCGCTCGGATCCCGGAGTGGTTCGGCTCGCACGGTCGGCGGCGGGGCGTACGGTCGGCCGCCGTCTCGTGGGCGGGACGCGGCGTCGGCCGGTACGGCGGGGCGCCCCGGGTGCCGGTGCGCCATCGTATCCACCGCCCGGCCGGGACCCACCGCCCGGCCGGGACCCACCGCCCGGCCGGGACCCACCGCCCGGCCGGGACCCACCGCCCGGCCGGGACCCACCGCCCGGCCGGGACCCACCGCCCGGCCGGGACCCGCTTCGCCGGTGGCGAGGTGCCGCCACCGACCCGATCGGGGCATGGGGCAGGCAGTGGGACCGCTGCCGGTCGACCGGGGCCGGGCGAGGAGCAGGACGGGTGCGCCGGTGCGCCGTTCACCGCGAATTCAGCGGAGCCGGAGCACCGCTGATGCCGCGGGAACCCGCTGGTAGATTCGTCCGCCATGCGTTCACGTGAGTACGATCTCGACTTCCGCGACAGGGCCGGCCGGATACGCGCCTGGGGGATGGGTCTGCTGGCTGTCGCGACCTTTCAGTGGGCGTGGTGCGCCCTGCTGCTGCTCACGCCGTACACGGTCGACGAGGAGCCCGACGACCAGCACCCCGCGGAGTGCGAGTCGCGATTGCTGACCGAACACGGTACGGCCAACGAGGGCCTGCGGATGGGTGATTGGTGCCAGAACGAACGCGACTGGCCTGAAGCCCTGGTTGTGCTCGGACTGTCCGTACCGGTGTCGGTGGTCGGTGTCGGGCTCTTCACGAGCGGCAGTGTGAGTCTCCGGATGAGTGCCCATGCCGAGGCGATGCGGGAGCTGGACGAGCTCGTCGACGCACGGAAGGCGTAGTCCGGGGTCCTGAACCCCCTCATGACCGGCCGGATCGCGCAGCCCGGGGCCCGGAACCACGCTCCATGCGGTCACCGGGACCGATCCGGCCCGAGCCCCGGTCGCGAGGGTGCCCGTCGCCGGGGCGAGGTCGGGCGGTTCGGCGCCGGCCGGTGCTCGGCCGCATACGTTCCTCAAGTCGGTGTGAGATCGTCATGTCCCTTCAGCGGGCGGACTTTTCGAGCCGGGTGCCGCGGTCGGTCTCAGCTGAGGCGGAACACCGGCCCGCGGGGCGTGAAGGGGAGCGAGGCACCCTCCGGGACGAGATAGGCGTGTTCGGGCCGTACGCGCAGCACATCGCAGTGGCCGTCCGTGATGACGAGCACGGGCGCCGTCGCCGGGAAGTCCTCAGCGCGCCGCAGGAGGTCGACCCCCGGCTGGAGGACCGTGCCGCCGCGCCCGCGCACCCGGACCCGGCCCGCGATCTCCGCCGGCGGCAGATAGCCCGCGTCGTACGCGGCGGCGTCGCAGAAGACCACCCGGGCGGCCGGTACGTCCCGCGCCTCGGCGTACGAGGCGACGGCGCCGAGTGCCTTGCCGAGGAGCCGCGTGCCCATGGAGCCGGAGGTGTCCAGGACGACGCCGAAGGTGCACCGGGTGACCTCCTCGGGCGGGAAGTACCGTCCGGCGCGCGGGATGTCGGGGGTCGACGCCTGACGGCGGGCGGGCCGTGCGTAGCTGCGTACGGCCTCGGGGCGGGGCACGAACTCGTCGAACCAGCGCGCCAGTCGGGCGTCCCACGGAACCGGCGGGTGGGCGAGCGCCCGGATCTCCTGGACCAGTCCGGAGGGCAGCAGGCCGCGCCCGCCGCCCAGATGCAGATCGAGCCCCTGGACCAGGCCGCGCCGGTAGAACTCGTCGAGGTCCACCCAGTCACGGGGACGTCCGCCGAGCGGTTCGCCGAGGATGTCCCCGACGCCCTTGCCCCGGAGGGTGGCCAGCCGTCCGGTGCGGCGGGCGTCGGTGACGATCCGGTCGTACACCTCCTCCGCGGAGAGGTCCTTCAACGCCGGGTCGTACAGCAGCCCTTCGGGCATCGTGCCGACGCCCATCCCGACGAGCCAGCCGTTGATCACGTAGTCGGCGGCGACGTTGAACAGGTAGGGGTCGCGGCCTCCGCGCCGGTCACCGTGGCGCAGGGCGGCGTGCAGCATCTCGTGGGCCAGGACGAAGCGCCACTCCTCGTCGTCGTACCGCCGCAGCGGGTTGACGTAGATCTCGCCGGCCGTGGCGTCCACGGCGGCGACGGCGATGCCGTGCGCGCGGGAGAGTTCGGCGTCGGCGACGACCGTCATGCCGGACGCGATCCCGCCGAGAAGCGGGTACGAGGAGACGAACCAGCTGAGGGCGCGTTCCCAGGGCCGTGCGGGGAGCCGTTCACCGGTGAGCGTGTCGCGGCGGCCGCCCGCCAGGTCCATGGCGGCGGACACGGTGCGCGTGAGGGCGTGCGCGAAGGCCAGCTGCCAGTCGGCCGGAGTGTGCCACCGCGACCACGACACCAGGATCTGGTCGGGGGAGTCACCGCCCGTACCGCAGCCCTCGTACGCGGCGGGGATGCCGTCGCGGCGCCAGCGCTTCGCCAGCTGCTCCTCGTCGCCGTCGGGGTAGGAGGCAGGGAGGTGCTCGGGGGCACGCCCGACGGGGTAGGTGAGCAGGAAGCGGTTGACGACGGCACAGCGGGCGGCGAGGTCGGACCGGTCGGGCTGGACGCGGGGGCCCTTGTCCGCGGGGACGTGGCCGAAGCCGAGATGGATGAGGCAGTGGGCGATGGCCCACGCCCACTCGGCCGGCTCGGCACGGCGGTCGGGGTGGACATGGACCGTGCCGTTGGAGTCGACGGCGGCCAGGCCGTGGCGCGGGCCGAGAGCGCAGTCGCGGCTGCGGCAGACGTCGGCGTCCAGGGAAGCGAGGGCCGGGTTGCGCTTGACGGCGGCCAGACCGGCGAGGAAGGACTCGGCGGCCGGGTCGGGCCTTGCCTTCTTCCCGCGCGGCGTCCGGCTCACCGGCGGGCCTCGACCAGCCGCGGCATGTCGCGGGCGGCCTCGACGAGGAACCAGGCGGGCAGCACGGGCAGGCCGTCCTCGTCGTCCCGGATGACGGTCTGGGCGACCTCGACGGAGATCTCGGCGAGCTGGACGAGCAGCGCCTTGGCTCGGTGCGCGGTCTGCCGCAGAGCGGGCGGGATCTGGTCCTTGGCGGCGGGGAGTTCCTTGACCAGCCGGCCCCGGAAGGCGTCGGCGAGGTAGTAGAGCAGGTCGCGGTCCTCGATGCGGTTCGGCCAGGACGCGTCGCCCTTGATGATGGCGTCGATGCCGTACGCGTGCCGCACGATCTTTGCGTAGCCGCAGAAGGACACGGCGTGCGCGGGCGTGAGCGTGCCGTGCGCGACGATCCTGAGGGTCTCCTCGTCGAGCGTCGGACCGAAGGAGTGCAGGGCGTCGGAGAGCATGTGCCACGAGCGGGGGGTGGAGAAGGGCTCCTCCGTCTTCGGCGGCTGCGACCAGAGGTGGTCGGGCCGGTCGCTGACGTAGTCGACGACCCACGGGTGGATCCCGTTCTCGCCCGCCCATACGAGCCAGTCCGTGGCGGAGGCGCGCAGATGGACGTGGGTGAGGCGGTTGACCAGGGCGGAGGCGACGGGCCGGGCCAGCGCGTTGTCGGTGGCGCGGTTGCCGGCGCCGATGACGACGGAGCCCTCGGGGAGTTCGTAGGTTCCGATGCGCCGGTCGAGGATCAGGGAGTAGAACGCCTTCTGCACATCGGGGGTCGCGGCGTTCAGCTCGTCGAGGAACAGGCAGTACGGTTCGTCCCGCGCGATGGCCTCCGGCGGGCAGAAGACGGACCGTCCGTCACGGATCTGCGGGACGCCGATGAGGTCCTCGGGCGCGAGCTGGGTGCCGAGGAGGCTGACGCACTCGAGGCCGAGGGACTCGGCGAAGTTCCTTACGAGGGACGACTTGCCGATGCCTGGGGCACCCCACAGGAAGACGGGGCGCACCGTGGCGAGGCCGAGCAGCAGCTCGGGGACACGGGCGGGCGTGACGGAGACGGCTGCCTGCACGCTGAGGACTCCTGGGACGAGGCGAGGTCCGGTGCACCCGGACTGTTCGATGCGTCCGAACAGTCTGGACGTTCCGGACCTCTCGGCGCAGCCGGTTTATCGCCCGTGCGGCAGTGTGCCCGGCGGGGTCCGGACCGACGCCCGGGGCGTTCGACAGGCTCCGGGCGGCGCGGACCGGATCGACGCCGGGCGGGCGCGTCCGGCTCCGGCGAGCACCCCGCCCGGGCGTCGGGCGCCGAGTGTCCGGTCAGCGGGGAGGGTCAGCCCTTGTCCACCTGCTCGCGCAGCACCTCGCCGGTGGCGGCGTCGATGTCGAAGGCCGTCTTGCTCCAGTCCTGCTGGTTGACGACGTCCACCGACCACACGAGCGTGTTGTCCTCGTCACCCAGGTGGACGTCGGTGACGGTTCCCTGCTTCCTCTCCGTGGCCGTCTTCACCGCCTGCTCCGGCGACACCTGAGCCCTGGTCAGGCGGTCGGTGAGCTCACGCATGTCGTCCGCGTCCTGATCGGTCTCCGGCTGGGACCGCAGCACCGTGCCGGACACGCCGTCCACGAGGACCCGGTGGACCATGCCGTTCTGGCCGGCCACCTCGGCGGTCCACTCGGGACTGCCGGGGCTCGGTACGGGTGAGGCGGTGGCGCCGCCCTTGTAGCGCCGCAGCTCGATCGCGACCAGCTTGCTCCCGGCGACGGTGCCGAGGGCTGTGTCGGCGGCCTCGTCCCAGGGGACCTTGGCCGCCTTCACCAGCGACATGCGCGCGACCTGGTCGTCGGTGAGACGGGCCCCGGTGTCCGTGGGGTCCGGTGAAGCGGTGGGGCTGACGCCGGTTGGAGCCGCCGGCGTGGCGACGGCCGCCGGACCCTTGGTTCCCCCGTCGCTGCCGCAGCCGGTGACGAGCAGGGCGGAGCAGACGACGAGACATGCGGGCAGGGCGGAACGCAGACGGAGAGCATGCAGCGATTCGTTCATGTCGCCACGCGTAACCGCTGCCCCGGCGAGGCAGACCGGCCGCCCTGAAGATCACCCGTTCGCCGCCCCGACCGCCGCCGGGTCGCGGCCCAACACCTCCGGCAGCCCGGTTCCCGGTCCGTACGCGGCGCAGGGCGTGGGCCTCGGGGCGGCGGAGCCCGCGGCCACCGCTCCCTGGAAGGAGGCTTCCTCGGCGGCCGGCCGGTCTCCGGCGGCAGGCCGGGTGCGGCCGCTGCTGCCACGGCGACCCGACGCCGAGGCGGCGAGGGACGGTCCGGCCGGCTTTCGCCGCCCATCGCTGACCCGCGACCGGTCGCCCGGCCCCCCGCCGGCGACCCGCACCGTTCCGCCTCCGGACGGCCCCGACACGACCGCGCGGCCGGCGGCACCGCTCGACGCGCGCGAGGAGCAGGGCGCCCGGATCCGCAGCACGCGTCGGCCCGCTCCCCGTTCCGTCTTCGGCGCGTCCCGCACCCGTGTCCACGGCGGCGGCTCCCGGCGAGCCCGGGTTCCCCGTACGTCAGCGGCTCCGGCCCGCCCGGTCCTCGGGCAATTGCCGCTCCTCCTCCGGCCGGTGTCCGCCGCCGGTGCCCGCAGCGCCCGCCCGGAACCGCCCGGCCTGCGTCCACTCGGCAAACCACCAGGCACCCGCCACCACGCCCGACCACAGGAGCCCGGCCCATACCGCGGAGGACCACGACGCCTTCTCCGTCCACCTCTCCACTGCTGCCAGCAGCACCCAGCTGCTCAGAAGGACAGTTGCAACCCGTACACGCCGATGCTTGAACATCGGGCCCGACTACCCGGTCCCGGAGGAAGATCACACGTCGACCCGGTGGGGTGCGGGCAGCGGGTGCAACGGTGTACGCGGGCGCGGTCGCTTGCCGGGCAGGGCGCTGACGTGCCCTCAACTTGCCCGTTCATCCGTATAAGTCCGCAGATATGACTGTATGAGTTTCCGTACGCATATTCCGCTGCCATGCCCGTTGGGCAGATAGTGGACGGGAAATGCTGGACTCCGAACGGGAGGTACGTCATGTCCTGTCCACCGTCGGTCGATGCGCGCAAGGCGCTGGATTTCCTCAGGACCAGTGGACTGGTCGATCTCAGCGTTCCGCTGGAGCGTGTGGTCGGCCAGGTCAGCCAACTGGACGATGTCGCGGGCTATGTACTGGCCTGGGAACGCTACGTCCTGGTCGTCGCCAACGAAGTAGCGGACGCCGCGGCGCCCACTGACAGCTGATCGAACGAAGCAAGATGACTGCCGGGAGGATCACGGTGAGAGCAGAACAACCCGGCGTCCGGTCATCTCGAAGGCGCGCGGTGGAGGACCGGGCGGTCGCCTGGCTCGCTGCGCGCCGGGCCCTGCTCGACCCGCGCAGCGCTCGGCCGGACAGTGTGCTCTTCACCCGCAAGGCGCTGATCGAGACGGCGTTTCTGACGGGACTGCGAGCCCGGCTCGACGATGCGCCGCTCACGGACGACTACGCGTCCATTCTCGAGCAGGTCGAGGACGTGGCCCGGGAGCCCTCCTATCGGGAGATGATCGCGCGGGACGAGAGCGCCCTGCTGCTGTACGCCGGTACGTACGCGGCGCTTCGGCTCTGCGGCCGCGACGCCCCGGAGTTCGAGCGCATCATCCGGCAGGCCGTGGAAGGCGGGTACGCGGCGGCCTTCGAGCGTGTTCCGTACCGGCAGCTGGACCTGATCCACACCCTGTACCTGTGCGGAATCGAGCACGACCTGTCCTCGATGGACGACGTTCTGCCGTTCTCGCTCCTGTGCCGGCGCCCGAACGTGCTGAAGTTGGCCGATCGAGACGTCTACGCCATCACCCACACCGTCTTCTACGTCACCGACTTCGGCCTGCGCGACCCGGCATGGCCCCGGGGGTTCCGGCCGGGCGAGGGCGTCGAGCTCCTCGAAGCACTCCTCGTGCTGGCCGAGGCCCGCGCCAACGCCGACCTGGTCGGTGAGCTGTTGTGCTGTCTGTACTGCCTCGGTGTCACCGACTCCCGCGCGGCGGACCGCGCCTGGGCCTTCCTGGAGTCGGTCCAGGAAGGCAACGGTCGTGTGAACGGACCCGAAGGAGTGCTCCACCCCGGAACCGACGACGGGGACGGCGACTTCCGACACTGGGCCGAGGGGTACCACACCACCGTCGTCGCCGCCCTGGCCGGCCTGCTCGAGCGCAGTCCGCGGCGCCGCACCCAGCCGCCCCCGTCTCCGCCTGCCGAGGACGTCCCCCTGCGGACGCCCCTGAGGCGCGCGGTGATGTGGCTGTGCGACGCGACTCAGGAGCAGGACCACCGCTCCGGCCTCGCCGGGGTCACCGCCGCGGCCGTCGGCGCGTCCGCGATCCGGGAACACGACCTCGTCCGCCCCTCACTGGAGCGCTGCGCGGCACACCTCGCGGACGCCTCCCCGGCCTTCTGGCAGGAGCAGGGCATGGAGATCGCAGGGGAGTTCGCCCTGGCGCTCCGGCGGGCGGGGATCAGCTGCCCCTCGCTGGACGAACACCTCAAAGCCACCGCCGACGCGGTCGCCTCCTTCGGGAGCATCCCCGCCGACATCGCCGCCGGTGTGCACCGGCTGATCGGCCTCGGCGTTCTCGACCGGTCCGTCGCCTCGGCGATTCCCCGGCAGACCACGCACCGGGAACGGCACTTCTATCCTCTCCACGCCGCGGTGTCCCTGTG
This sequence comes from Streptomyces sp. WMMC940, assembly GCF_027460265.1. Classification (NCBI taxonomy): domain Bacteria; kingdom Bacillati; phylum Actinomycetota; class Actinomycetes; order Kitasatosporales; family Streptomycetaceae; genus Streptomyces; species Streptomyces sp. WMMC940. Next base: position 1,016,108 of record NZ_JAPZBC010000001.1, on the reverse strand, counting down.
CGAAGCCCGGGAGACCTACCACCTGGGGCGGATGGCGGCGACGCTCCGCGCCCTCGTCCAGCAGGGTTGGGGCCACCACCGCATCACCCGGGACGCCGTGTCCTTCCTGGTCGCCCAGCAGGACACCGGTGGAGCCTTCGGCCATCCGGCCCTCGACGACCGGACGGCACGCCGCAAGGCCCAGTACTCCTGGACGCGAAGTGCGGTGATCGCCCTTGCCGCCGCGGCGACGCCCGGGCCGACCGACTGACCTGCGGTCGCCCGCGCGGAGCTGGGGGGAGACGCGAGAGGAGAGTGCGGCCGGGCCGAACCCCTTCCTCGGCGGCCGCCTCTTCTCCGGCCGGCAGGCGGGGCGTACGAGGGCCGGCGGCCCCGGCCCGTCGTGCGGACGGCGTGGGGGAGTCCCCTTCGGCGCGGACGGACCGGCGTGCGGGTCGCCGTTCCCCGCCCGGCGACGAGGAACTCGACTGCCGGTGGCGCCGGACTGTTCGGCCTGATTCAGGCATCCATCGGCGGCAGCCCGGGCAGCAACTTCTCGATGGTGACGGGGAAATCGCGCACCCGCACACCGGTGGCGTTGAACACCGCGTTCACCACGGACGCACCGGCTCCGCAGATGCCCAGCTCACCGACGCCCTTCGCGCCCAGGACGTTGGCCTTGTCGTCGTAGCCGTCCAGGACGACTGCGTCGACGTCGGTGATGTCGGCGTGCACCGGTACCAGGTAGCCCGCGAGGTCCCGGTTGACGAAGGCGCCGGACCGCGGGTCGACGACGGCCTCTTCCTCGAGGGCCGCGCCGACACCCCAGATCATGCCGCCGATCAGCTGCGAGCGGGTCGTCTTCGGGTTGAACACCCGGCCCACCGAGAACACACCGAGCATCCGCCGCAGACGGATCTCGGCCGTGTCCGCGTCGACACCCACCTCCGCGAAATGGGCCCCGTAGGTGTTGATCGAGTAGTCGGAGTAGTTCGGTTCATCGCCCATGTAGCGGACTTGGCCCTCGGCCTCCACACCCTCGGGACGGCTGCGCGCGACGATCCCGCCCAGTGTCTCGGACGCGCCGCCGATGCGGACGTTCCCGTCGGAGAACACCGCGTCGGCCGGGTCCAGTCCGTGCAGCGGGGAGCGCGCGTCGGCGCAGGCCGCCTCCAGCAGCTTCCCGCGCAGGGCCAGACACGCCCGGTGCGTCGCGGTGCACGAATTGGTGGCGCCCCACGAGCCTCCGGAGCCCCAGCTGCTGGGGAAGTCGGAGAGCCCCAGCTCGATCCGCACCTGTTCGAGCGGGAGTCCGAGTCCCTCGGCCGCGACCTGGGTGAGGATGGTGTACGTGCCCGTGCCGATGTCGGTCATGTCCGTCCGGACGACGGCGGTGCCGTCCGCCTCCAGCCGCACGCCCACCGTCGTCGGTCCCTGGAAGTGCCCGCGGATGGCCGCCGACATGCCGTACCCGACCAGCCACCGCCCGTCGCGCACACTCGCGGGCGTGACCGGGCGGTGCTCCCACCCGAACCGGCGGGCGCCTTCGCGCAGGCAGTCGACCAGTCGCCGTTCGCTGTACGGCACGTTGCGCTCGGGGTCGACGGTGGGCTCGTTGCGGATCCGCAGCTCGACCGGGTCCAGGCCGAGCGCATGGGCCAGCTCGTCCATCGCCGACTCGACCGCCAGCATGCCCGGCGCCTCGCCCGGCGCGCGGACGTCCGTCCCGCGCGGCAGGTCGAGCGCCGCCAGCCGGTGGCTGGTCAACCGGTGGGGCGCGGCGTAGAGGCTGCGGGTGGTGGCGGCGGTCTGCTCGGCGTACTCGACGTCGGGATTGGTGTGCATCGTGACGTCGTGGGCGATCGCCGTCAGCCGCCCGTCGCGCTCCGCGCCGAGCCGGACCCGCTGGCGCGATGTCGGCCGCATGCCGACGAGTTGGAACACCTGCTGGCGGGTCATGGCGACCTTCACCGGTCGGCGCAGCGTGCGGGCGGCGAGCGCCGCCAGGATCGTCTCCGAGTGGATGCCCAGTTTCGAGCCGAACCCCCCGCCGACGAAGGGGGCGACGGCGTGGACGCGCTCGGGGGCCATCAGGAGCGTCGCGGAGACCGATACCTGCGCAGCGTTGACGATCTGGGAGCTGACGTGGACGACCAGGTCCTCGCCGCGTGGTTCCGCCAGGCACGCGTTCGGCTCTATCGGCAACGAGAACTCGTACGGGGTCGTGTAGTGCTGGTCGACCTTGACCTCCGCGTCGTCGAACCCGGCGTCGAAGTCGCCCACCTCGGTGTCGGTGGGGAGACCGGCGTTGACCACCTTCGGGATGTAGACGTCGTCCTCGAACTCGGCGAAGTCGAAACGTCCCCGCCCGGTTCTGTACTCGACCTCGACGAGGCCGGCCGCGGCCCTGGCCTGCTCCAGGGCACCGGCGACGACGAGCGCCACCGGTTCCCCGTAGTAGTGGACCTCGGGGCCGGTGAGTTCCGGCTGGGCACGCCAGTACTCGAAGGGAACGGACTCGTCGCGGGGGCCCTGCGCCGGGGCGTTGAGATGGGTCATCACCAGATGCACTCCGGGTGCCCGCTCGGCCTCCTCGGTGTCGATCCGGGTGATGCGGCCCTTGCCGATCGTCGCGCCCACGATGAAGCCGTAGAGCGGCGGGCCGGCCTCCCAGTGCTCGTACGCGTAGGCTGCCCGCCCGGTCGCCTTGAGCGGCCCGTCGACGCGGTCCACAGCGTGCCCGATCATCTCGCCTCCTCCTGCGGAGCCGGCTCGTCCGCCGGTCGGCTGCCGGGCCCGGTCGGTCCCGGCGGCCTGGCGGGACTCAGCCGGTCCCGGCCACCTGTGCCAGCGTGCGGCACAGTGTGCGCCCGGCCAGCTCGATCTTGAAATCGTTGTGTCCCTGCCCGGCGGCGCCGCGCATGGCCGCCTCGGCGGCCGCGCGGTACGTGGCCATCTCGGCTGGGCGGCCGGTCAGCGCGGCCTCCGCCTCGGCGGATCGCCACGGTTTGTGCGCCACACCGCCGAAGGCCACCCGGGCCTGACGGACGGTCCCCTCGCCGGTCGTCGACACGACGGCCGCCACGGAGACCAGCGCGAACTCGTAGGACGCCCGGTCGCGTACCTTGCGGTACCTCTGCCGGCCCGGCGGGGGCGGCGGCAGGACGACGCCCGTGATCATCTCGCCGGGCCGCAGCACGGTCTCGATGTGCGGTGTGTCGCCCGGCAGCCGGTAGAAGTCGGTGATGGCGACGCGGCGCACCGCCCGGTCGGTGTCGAGCAGTTCGATCTCCGCGTCCAGCGCCGTCAGGGCCACGGCCATGTCCGAGGGGTGGGTGGCGATGCAGGATTCACTCGCGCCGAGGATCGCGTGTGTGCGGTTGAACCCGCCCATGGCAGAACACCCGCTTCCGGGCTCGCGCTTGTTGCAGCCCGCGGCGGTGTCGTAGAAGTAGGGACACCGGGTGCGCTGCAGCAGGTTTCCCCCCGTGGACGCCTTGTTGCGCAACTGCCCCGAGGCACCCGACACCAGCGCCTCCGACAGCACCGGGTAACGCGTGCGCACCAGGGCGTCGGCAGCCACCTCGGAGTTCGGCGCCTGGGCGCCGATGCGCAGCCCGCCGTCCGGGAGTTCCTCGATGTCGCGCAGCGGGAGCCGGCTGATGTCGACCAGATGGCTCGGCTTCTCGATGTCCAGCTTCATGAGGTCAAGCAGATTGGTGCCGCCGCTGATGAACTTCGCACCCTCTTTGGACACCGCGGCGACGGCGGCCTGCGGGTCCGTTGCCCGCTCGTAGGTGAAGGGCCTCATGCCGTACCGCCTTCCGCCGTGCCGCGGATGGCCGCGACGATGTTCGGATAGGCGGCGCACCGGCAGATGTTGCCGCTCATCCGCTCGCGGATCTCCGCGTCGGTCAGCGCGATGTGTGGCGAGGCCAAGTCGTCGGTGGCGTGGCTGGGCCAGCCCGCCTCCACCTCGGCGAGCATGCCGACGGCCGAACAGATCTGCCCCGGCGTGCAGTAACCGCACTGGAATCCGTCCTTCTCGACGAAGGCGCGCTGCATCGGGTGCAGGTGGTCGGGATCCCCGAGGCCCTCGATCGTGACGATCTCGTCGTCCTCGTGCATGAGGGCGAGCGACAGACAGGAGTTGACGCGCCGGCCGTTGACCAGCACCGTGCAGGCGCCGCACTGACCGTGGTCGCATCCCTTCTTCGTCCCGCTGAGGCGCAGGTGTTCGCGCAGCGCGTCGAGCAGCGAGGTACGCGGATCCACCTCGAGCCGCCACATGTGATCGTTGACGTTCAGCCGTATCGCCGAGAGTGGGGCCGTGTCGCCGTCGCTCGGCCCGGCGGGGCCCGTCCCCGGATCGCTCATCACAGCCCGCCTTCCTCGCTCGGGTGCGGGTGTCGAACCGGACATGCGCCGCCGCTGTCGGCGCACCTCCCCGTTGCGCGTCGCCCTTGCGGGGCGCGTTCCGTCCAGCGTCTCGCACATGCCTGCCAACCGCGATCCATGTCCTCGTGGACACGCCTCCGGTCCTGAGTGCCGGCCGGCGAGCGGGGCCCGTGCCGCTCGCGCCGAGGTACCGCCACGCCGGGCTCCCCGGGCCGGCCGGCTTGCTCGGGTCGCTTTTCTCTGACTAAGGTCAGAGGATGACGGAGATGCAGGTGGAGCAGGTGCGACGCTTCAACCGGACGGTCGCCGAGCGAGTGGGAGTGCTGCACGACCACTATCTGGGCGGCGCACGCCCGTACGGGCAGGCGCGACTGCTCTGGCAGATCGGCGACGGCGACACGCACGACGTCCGCGGCGTACGGGACCGGCTCGGCCTCGACTCCGGCTATGTGAGCCGGCTGCTGCGCGCGCTCGAACGGGACGGCCTCGTCGCCGTCGAGCCCCACCCCCACGACCGGCGGGTACGCACCGTGCGGCTGACCGAGGCCGGGCGGCAGGAGCGCGCCCTTCTCGACGGCCGCAGCGACGCCCTCGCCGTATCGCTCCTCGCCCCGCTCAACGCCCGGCAGCGGGACCGGCTGACCTCGGCCATGGCGGAGGTCGAGCGACTGCTGACCGCTTCGACGGTCACCTTGTCCGTGCTCGACCCCGACCACCCGGACGCCGCGCACTGCCTGCGGTCCTACGCCGCAGAACTGGGGGAGATCTTCGACGGCGGCTTCGACCCCGCGAACAGCCTGCTGCCCGACCCGGGCGAACTGCGCGCGCCGCGCGGACTGTTCCTCGTGGCCCGGTTGCACGGCGAGCCGGTGGGCTGCGCCGGGCTCAAGCTGCCGGCCGGAGCACCCGCCGAGATCAAGCGGCTGTGGGTCCGTCCCGGCGCCCGAGGACTCGGCCTGGCCCGGCGCCTGCTGTCCGAACTCGAGGAACGCGCGGCCCGGCACGGCAGCGATCTGGTGCGGCTCGACACCAACAGGGCCCTGGTGGCGGCGACGCGTCTCTACCGCGACAGCGGTTACACCGAGGTCCCGCCCTTCAACGACGAGCCCTACGCCCACCACTGGTTCGAGAAGCGGCTCCCCCCGGGGCCGCCGTAGGAACGAAGGTCCTCCCTCCGGGTGTGCGCCGCCGGCCGCCGGGGGCAGGTCCGTGTGGCGCGGAGCCGATGCCCGCCCTCCGGGCTGGGCGGCGGGATGTCACACACCGGCCGCGTGATACAGCGAGCGGGCCCGGCCGGTGTCGACGCAACCAACGGCGGGCAGACGCAGGAAGTGCTTCGTCTGCCACTCCTGTGAGGCACCGGCCTGCCGGCTGGTGGTCGTCACCCATGGCGGACGGACACGGAAGGCACGCTTGGCCGTCGACTTCCGAGAGGACGTCGTGTTCCGTCACCCTGCCGCTCCCCGACGTGCTCATTGATCGAACACAACATCGAGTGCGGGGCCGGGCTCCGTCACCGGGTGGTGTCGGGTGCTGCGGGTGCCGAGTCCGCCCGCTGGTAGATGTCGGGGATGCCGTCCGCGTCGTCGTCGCGCGTCTCCTCCTCGTAGAGGCGGCGGTAGACGGCGTTGCGGCGTTTGATCAGCAGGGCGGCGAGGCCCGCCGCGATCAGCGATCCGACCAGGACCGCCGCCTTGATCTGCTCGGCCCGGGACGGGTCGGGGAAGGCGAGCTCCCCGATGAGGAGGGCGACGGTGAAGCCGATGCCCGCCAGGACCGCGAGGGAGAAGACGTCCGCCCACTCGAGATCCGGGTTGAGCCGGGCGCGGGTGTAACGAGCGGCGAGATAGGTGCCGGCGAAGATGCCGACCGTCTTGCCGACGACGAGTCCGAGGACGACCCCGAGCGGTTCGGGACGGGTGAAGACCTCGCTGAGGGCCGCTCCGGAGATGCCGACACCCGCGGCGAACAGGGCGAACAGCGGCACCGCCACGCCTGCCGAGACCGGGTGGAGCAGATGCGAGGTGCGCTCGGCGGGGGACGCGTCCTCGCCCTTGTCGCGGGTGGTGCGCAGGATCAGGCCCATGGCGACGCCCGCGACCGTGGCGTGGACCCCGCCGTTGTACATCAGCGCCCAGATGGCGACGCCGAGGGGCACGTACCACCACCAGCCCCTGACCCGCAGGCGCTGGAGGGCGTAGAAGAGGGCCAGCCCGGCGAAGGCGCCGCCGAGCGCCGCGAAGTTCAGGTCGCTGGTGAAGAACACCGCGATGATCAGGATCGCGCCGAGGTCGTCGACGACGGCGAGGGTGAGCAGGAACGCGCGGAGAGCGGCGGGCAGATGGGTACTGAGGACGGCCAGGACCGCGAGCGCGAAGGCGATGTCGGTGGCCATCGGTACGGCCCAGCCGCCCGGTGAGCCCCCCGCGGGCATGGCGACGGCGATGTAGAGCGCGGCGGGCACGACCATCCCGCAGACCGCCGCGATGACCGGCAGGGCGGCGGTGGCGGGGTTGCGGAGTTCGCCGACGACGAGCTCTCGCTTGAGCTCGATCCCGGCGACCAGGAAGAAGACGGCGAGGAGACCGTCGGCGGTCCAGTGGCCGACGGAGAGGTCGAGGCCGAGGGCGGGGACGCCGAAGTGGAAGTCGCGTATCGCCTCGTAGACGCCGCTCCACGGGCTGTTCGCCCACACCAGCGCCACGACCGCCGCGGCGAGCAGGACGAGTCCGCCGACTGTCTCCGTACGCAGCGCCTGGGCCACGGCGTTGCGCTCGGGCAGCGGCAGCAGGCCGAGGAAGGTGGTGCGCTGACGCGGAGCGTCTGACATGAGGAGGGCCTCCGGGCCGTCGTTGTTGCGGGCACACTGCGCCCTTTGCCGCCGACCAGACTTCCCGGCACACCTCGCGTCGCGTTGACGCGTTCTTAACACCCTAACCAGAAGGCGGGCGCTGCCACCAGACAGCACCCCACCTGCGGGAACGTGGATGAAGGGGCCGCATGCGCAAGGCGCGGGCGCATACGGCCCCTTCGAGAGCCGGACCGCGAGGGCGGTCAGACGGTGGTCTTCACCGGCTCCTTGTCGTCGCCGGAGTCGTCCTTCTCACCGGCCTTGCGGGCCCGGACGAACTCCAGGAAGGTGTTCAGCTCCCGCTTGACGATCGGGGCGAGCAGGTAGAGACCGATGATGTTGATGACCGCCAGCATGAAGAGGACCGCGTCGGCCATGTCGATCAGGGTCTGCAGGGTGAGCAGCGAGCCCGCGACGGCGAACAGCGTGTAGAGCACCTTGAAGGTGATCTCGCTGGCCTTGCTGCGGCCGAAGAGGTGCGTCCATGCCTTCAGGCAGTAGTAGCCCCACGTCAGCACCGTCGAGACGGCGAACAGCAGCACCGCGATGGTGAGGATGTACGGGAACCAGGGCAGCACCGTGCCGAAGGCGTCCGAGGTGATGGTGACGCCGCCGATCGACTCGCCCGCACGCGCCTCGGCCCAGCTCGCCGGGTTGGCGATCACGATGGTGAGGGCCGTCATGGTGCAGATGATGACGGTGTCGATGAACGGCTCCAGCAGGGCGACCAGGCCCTCGCTCGCGGGGTGCTTGGTCTTCACCGCGGAGTGCGCGATCGGGGCGGAACCGAGACCGGCCTCGTTGGAGAAGGCAGCCCGCTTGAAGCCGATGATCAGCGCGCCGAGGACACCGCCGGCGACGCCCTCGGGGTTGAAGGCGCCCTCGACGATCGTGACGACCGCGTCCGGCACGGCCGTGACGTTCACGAGGATGACGACCAGGCAGGCGGCGATGTAGATGGCCGCCATGGACGGCACCAGCTTGCTGGTGACGTTGGCGATGGAGCGGATGCCGCCGAGCAGCACGATGCCGACGAGCGCGGCGATGAGGATGCCGAAGAACAGCGCGCCCGCGGAGGAGCCGAGAGCGCCGTTCTCGCCGCCGGCGACGGAGACGAGCTGCGCGTAGCTCTGGTTGACCTGGAAGAGGTTGCCGCCGAAGAGGCCGAAGAACAGGACCATGAAGGAGGCCAGGACGGCGAGCACCTTGCCGAGGGTCTTGCCGTTCTTGCCGAAGCGGTCGGCCAGACCCTTGGGGAGGTAGTGCATCGGGCCGCCGGAGACGGTGCCGTCCGCGTGGACCTCGCGGTACTTCACACCGAGGGTGACCTCGACGAACTTCGTGGCCATGCCCAGCAGACCGCAGAGGATCATCCAGAAGGTGGCGCCGGGGCCACCGATGGAGACGGCGACCGCCACACCCGCGATGTTGCCGAGGCCGACGGTGCCGGAGACGGCCGCGGTCAGGGCCTGGAAGTGGTTGACCTCACCGGTCGACCCCTTCTCGTCGTACTTCCCGCGCACCACGTCGACGGCGAGGCGGAACTTGCGTATCTGGACCAGCCCGAACCAGGCGGAGAAGACGAGGCCGGCGACGACGAGCCAGGCGACGATGAGGGGGAGTTCCGTCCCGGCGACGGGCACGGAGTAGAAGACGACTTCTCCGAGCCAGCTGGCGATGGGCTCGAAGAATCCGCTGACTGCCTTGTCGACGGATTCGGTCATGGAGTCGAGTGACACAGTGGCTACCTCATGGCGCAGGACCGGCGCAGGCGAGGCTGCGCCGGAGGGTGTGCGGTCTTGGAGCGAACGCCGTTGTCCGTTCGGCGACCCGGGGCGCGTCGGTTCGCGGACTCGAACCTGATCGCCCTGGTCGTGCCGCGCCGGCGGGACCGGCGCGCCCCGCGTCACGGCACGAGGCCTTCTGCGGAGTTGCGCAGTTCTAACACGCTTTTTACGGATCGCTGGGTGATCGGAATCACATAACGGCGAGTAACTGCGGGAATTGCCTGCGAGCGTGACGAGACCGTTATCCGGAAGCGCGTCCCCGTTCACCGAACGTCCATGACGGCTGGCTGTGCGTGCTCGCTGAGTCCCGACACTCAGGCGTTGACCTGCGGAAAGGAAGCGCCGTGCGGCCTCGGACCCGTCACGGGGAGGCCCTGAGCACGCCGGATACCGCCCCGGAGCGCATTCGATGCCCGCTCCCGGCAGAGTTCCGCCCGAGGAGGTTGCCGTGTTCGGGCAGTGACGGCCGGGGAAAGGGGCGGCAAAATCCGCACCCCGGAGCTTTCGGGCTGCGTGTTCATGCCGTATACGGCGAGTCCACCCGCCGGCGGATCGACCCGCTCGACCGGACCGCCCGGACCGGAACCGAGGTCCTGACCCGGCCGGTGACGCGCCGCATTCCGCGGCGGCTCACGACTCCCGCTCGGGCCAGTCGAGGAAACGCGCGCCGATGACGGCCGTCTGGAGCGTGTAGCGGTGCACGGGGTCCGCCGGATCTGCGCCAGTCAGCTTGCGGATGCGGTCGAGCCGGTAGGTCATGGCCCGCACGCTGAGCGACAGGCGGCGCGCCGCCTCGGCCGCGACGCAGCCGCTGTCGAAGTAGGCCGCGAGCGTCCCGATCAGCGGCCTGGCGCCGCCGCGGGCGTCCCGCAGCGGACCGAGGACGCTCTCCACCAGGTCGGTCATGGCCTGCCGGTCGCGGGTGAGCACGGGATACACCAGCAGGTCCGCGGCCCGGAGCACGGGATCCTCCAGGCTCATGCGCTCCGCCAGGTCCAGGGCGTTCAGCGCCTCCTCGTACGAGTGGACGACTCCGCCCGCGCCCGGATGGGCGCGTCCGATGGCCACGCGCCCGCCCTCCGCGGCCGCGTAGGCCTGTTTGGCGAAGAAGGCGAGCACGTCCGACTGGTCCCCCGGGGCGATGCAGATCAGCCGGCCGTCCTTGGTGGTGAGCAGGATCCGGCGGTCGCCGAAGCGGGCCAGCAGCGCGGACTCGATCTGCCGGGTCGCCGGCGAGCCGTCGCCGAACGGTTCCGCGCCCTGCGCGGCGGCGACGGCGTGCGCGTGGGAGAGGAGCAGCCCGAAGCGCTCGGCGCGCTCAGCCAGACGTCCCAGGTCGCTGCGCCCGTAGAGCAGATCGTCGATGAACTCGCGCCGCGCCGCCTCCTCCTGGCGAACGGCGAGCCGCTGCGCGCGCTCGTGGCCCTCCCCGAAGGCGTCGACCGCCTGTTCGACGGCGGCGAGGAGATGGTCGGCCGCGTCGGGCGCGAGCGTCGCGCGCACCGTTCGCGCGGCGCCGAGCAGGACCCGTACCAGTGCCCGCAGGCCGATGCCCGCCTCGGCGGCGCGCTCGCCCTGGAGCCGGAGCGATTCGAGCTCGTCCCGGCTGAGTCTGCGTCCCGTGGCGCAGGCCGCGATCAGGATCTCGTCGTACCCCGCCACGTAGTGCTCGGGCGCCGTCCGATCCGTCATGCGCTCTCCTGTTCCCCGGCTTCCGGCGTTGCCCGGCGCCTTACCGCGCCGCCCGGTTCCGGGTGCCGGGCCGGCGTGAGGCCGGCCCGGAGCCGGCCCCGGGCGTCAAGGATACGTAAAGATTGCCGGTGAACGGCAACATCGGCGGGAGTCACGGATGGACGGGCCCCGTGCCGTGCCATGGAGGCTGCCGGGCCTGGGCATGTTGCGCTCCACGGCTCTGCCGCACGACGCTCCGCCCCCGGTCGTGGCTCGGCATCGCCCCGCCGGCGCACCGGCCGCTCGCCGGGTGCGAGCCCCCCGGACGGGGCCGGTGCTCACGACCCGCCGCCGTCCGACCGGAGGGCCGTTCGGATCCGTGGCCGACTCGCCGCCGCCGACCGGGGTAGAAGGAACGTCATGGACGGCAGCGCCCTCTGGTGGGTCCTCGGCGCGATCATCCTCGCCACGGCCATCGGCGCGGGGTGGCTGCTGCTGCGCGTCGTCAGGGCCCGCAGGGCGCTCGTCGACGCCGGAGTGCCGGTCAGGGGCAGGGCCCTGTTCTGGGCTGCCGTGCTCTACACCGTCCCGCCCGTCGACCTGCTGCCGGACCCGGTGTACGTCGACGACATCGGCGTCCTGGTGCTCGCGCTGAGGGCTCTGCACACGGCCGCCAGGAACGCGGCTCGGGAGAGGCCCGGTTGACCGAGCCGGGAGGAGGCGCCTCGAACGGGCGGGCGTCGCCCGAACGCGCGCACACGGCCGGCGTCCCTGGAGCGTCGACGCGAGCCTCGCCCGTGCTCCGGGCGGCCGGACGACGCCCGGCACGGCTGCCTCCGGCCTGAGCGCGGGCGGCGACTCGCGCCGGACTCGGCGGGTGCCGGGGCCGTGCCGGGAGAGGGGCTCTTCGGCGCGCTACCGAGCGCCTCGCGCGAGCACCGGGCCGCTCCACGATCCGGCCGACTCGGAGGCGGCCGGTGCAGGCAGTGACCTCGGCACGGTCGTGTTGACCCCGCATCCGGCGGGAGTCCTGGTCACCAGCTTGCGATGTGCGCCGAGGAGGTTCACGTCCCAGTAGCGGCGGTCGTATCCGATGCCGATGGCCACGACGTCGCGGTTCATCAGGACCTTGTACGCCGCGTTCCCGGGGTCCGGGTCCGTCGCTCTGTCCGCGAAGTACCCGTCGTGGGTGTAGCCGTACGCCATGGACTCGGAGATCAGGCCGGAGTACAGGCCCGCGTCGGACATCCGGGTCCGCAGGTCGCGGCCGTCGCTGCCCACCGAGGTGAGCCGCCCCATGGCCGCCATGTCCTCGGCGTGCGAACGTCCCACCTCGCTCGCCCGGTCGGAGACGCGCAGACCGGGCAGGCCCCGGGCCGCGCGTTCCTTGTTGATCTCACACACGATCCGGTCGACGTTCGGGTAGTAGGGCCGCCCGGGGGCCTCCCTTTCCGGCGGGGCGGGCGGCGGGGCGTCAGCCGCCTGCGCGGGGAGGGCGGCTCCCCACAGGACGGCGGCCGTCAGAGCGGCTGACACAGCCGGGGCCAGGGTCTTCACGATGGATCCTCCGATTCGCGCAGGGCGGGCGAGCCTCGCGTCGCCGATGCCGTCACCGTGGCACGGACCCGGACTCCCACCGGCCCGGACACGCCATGATCACCCGCACCCGCACCCGCACCCGCACCCCCGACCGTGACCGTGACCGTGGACCTCCCTTCCTCCGTTGTTCATGGATTGCTGAATTCAGGAGTTTGTGTACTATCAATGGCGTGCTGAATCTCGTGACCGACATCGAGGTGCTGGCGCGCTTCGGCCGCGCGCTCGCCGACCCGATCCGCAGCCGGCTGCTCCTCGCACTGCGCGAGGCCCCCGCCTATCCGTCCGACCTGGCGGACGCGATCGGCGTCTCCCGTACCCGTCTGTCGAACCATCTGGCGTGCCTGCGCGACTGCGGTCTGGTCGTGGCGGTGCCCGAGGGCCGCCGTACGCGCTACGAACTGGCCGACCCGCGTCTCGGGCACGCGCTGGACGATCTGCGCCGGGCCGTCGTGGCGGTCGCGGCGGACAGCACCTGCCCGGACACCGCGGACAAGAGTTGCTGCTGATGGCCGCGCAGATCCTGCCCGGCCCGGCGCCCGAGCGCCGGGACGCCCTGGCGCGAAGGGTACGGCTGCTGGTGTCGACCACCATCGCCTACAACGTGATCGAGGCGGTCGTCGCGCTCACCGCGGGGGCGCTCGCCTCGTCGTCCGCGCTCGTCGGCTTCGGCCTGGACTCCGTCGTCGAGGTCTCCTCGGCGGCAGCCGTCGCCTGGCAGTTCTCCGCACGGGAACACGACGTACGGGACTCACGGGAGAGGAGGGCGCTGCGGATCATCGCCGTGTCGTTCTTCGCACTCGCCGCGTTCGTCACGGTGGACGCCGTGCGGGCGCTGGCCGGTGGCGATGTGGCCGCGACATCGATCCCCGGCATCGTGCTCGCGGCCCTGTCCCTGGCCGTCATGCCGTTCCTGTCCCTGGCCCAGCGCAGGGCCGGCCGGGAGCTCGGCTCGGCCTCGGCGGTCGCGGACTCCAAGCAGACCCTGCTGTGTACCTGTCTCTCGGCCGTGCTGCTGGTGGGACTCGTCGCCAACGCGACGCTCGGCTGGTCGTGGGCCGACCCCGTCGCCGCCCTGGTGATCGCGGCCGTCGCGGTCAAGGAGGGCCTGGAGGCATGGCGCGGCGACGGCTGCTGCGCCCCCGCCGGGCTCAGCGCGGTGGTGACGCACGGAGAACCGGTGGGTGCGACCGACGCCTGCGGCTGCTCCGCGGGGTGCACCTGCCGCGACTGACCGGACGCACCGGCTCGACTCCCCTCCGTCCCTGACCCACGGCCCGTGCCGTCGATTCCGTCGAGCGCCCGGCGTCCGCACGACGACCGGGATGCGGCGCCGCCCGCCGCGTGTGCATGGTGGAGGCGTCCGAGGCAGGACCGGGTCTCCGGTACCCCTGTCGGCGTCGGTCGTGTGCGGTGCGCTTTCCGGTGACGGCGGAGGCCGTTCGCCGCCGTGGCGCCGCCGGACAGGCGGCGTGGAGGGTGATGGCCGGGCCGGTCTCCTGCCTCTCCCGAGCTCGGTAGGTGATCGACGTGAGTGACGCGGTACGCGAAGTGATCATCATCGGTTCCGGTCCGGCCGGATACACAGCCGCTCTCTACGCGGCTCGTGCCCTGCTGCGCCCGGTCGTGTTCGAGGGGTCGGTCGCCGCCGGCGGTGCGTTGATGAACACCACCGACGTGGAGAACTACCCGGGGTTCCCCGATCCGGTTCTGGGACCCGACCTGATGGGCAGGATGAGAGCCCAAGCGGAGCGGTTCGGCGCCGAGTTGATCCCCGACGACATCGTGGAGGCCCGCCTGGAGAGCGGGGTGAAGGAGGTCGTCGACAGTGCCGGGAGGACCCACCGCGCCAGATCGGTCGTCCTCGCCACCGGCTCCCACTACCGCGAGTTGGGGCTGACCAACGAGAAGCGGCTGTCCGGCCGCGGAGTGAGCTGGTGCGCCACCTGCGACGGCTTCTTCTACCGGGACCAGGACGTCGTGGTCGTGGGCGGTGGTGACTCCGCCATGGAAGAGGCCACGTTCCTGACGAAGTTCGCCCGTTCGGTCACCGTGGTGCACCGCCGTGACAGGCTGCGCGCCTCGAAGATCATGCAGGAACGGGCGCGCCGCAACGACAGGATAGGTTTTCTGCTGGAGCGGGAAGTGGTCGACGTACTGGGGGAGGAGAAGGTCACGGGTGTCCGGGTGCGTGACGTCAACAGCCGCAAGGAGAGCGACCTTCCGGTGACCGGTGTCTTCGTCGCCATCGGGCTCGATCCGCGGGTCGAGCTCGTCAAGGGCCAGGTCTCCCTGGACCACGCCGGTCACATCGACGTCGAGGGCCGGACCACCCGTACCAACCTGGACGGTGTGTTCGCCTGCGGTGACGTCGTCGACCACGAGTACCGGCAGGCCGTCACCGCCGCCGGGACGGGCTGCGCGGCGGCGCTGGACGCCGAGCGGTACCTCGCGGCGCTCGACGACTGCGCCACGTGCGAGGAGGCCCGACTGGAGGCAGCGGCCGTGGCGGAACTCGTGCACTGACCCCTGCGCGGGGGCCTTTCGCCGCATGCGCGGCCGACGCGCCCTCGCCCGGTGCGGGCGAGGACCGGAGCCGCCATGTCGGACGACGACCCGGTCGTCGCTCGCACGGTGCCCGCGGCCGTTCCGTTGCTCCTCGCCCTCATGCCCGCGTTCCTCTCCCGAGCCCGGTCATCGGGATCGTGGCCGGGATCGTGCTCGGCCCGACGGGGCTGAGCGGTCTGATGCAGGCGACCTCCCTCCTCTTCCTCGTGGCCGCCACGAGGATCGCCCGTCCTGGCGTTCCCCCTGCTCGGCCCCCTGCTCCACCTGCTGCTCTTCGCGGGGGTCGGGGCCGGTCTGGCGGGCCCGCTCGCCACGGCGACCGGGCTGGGCTGGTGGAGCGCCGCCGGCTGCGTCGCCGTCGCCGGTGCCGGGCTCGGTATCGCCGTGGAGGCCGTGCGACGACTGGTCGTGAGGATCAGCGCGACCGAGGCGCCGGAGGCGACCGCATGAACGTCCTCCTGCTCCGGGTCCTCGCGATCGGCCCCGTTCTGCTCGCCGAAGCCCTGCTGGCCCGCTACGAGGTGATGGCCTACGGCGCGCGCTGGCGGGCCCCCGTCACCGAACTCCCGGAGGGCGTGCCCCACGCCCGCGGCGCTGCCCCCGACAGCCCTCCGGACGCCTACCTGGTCTACCTCGACGGCATCGGCAAACGCCGCGTCCGCGACAGCCGGGACGGCGGCCGGCTGGTCGAGGCCCTGATCACCAGAGCTCCGGGGCTGCGGGTCCTGGGGCAGGTGCAGCCCTACTCGCCGCCGGCCGACCCGCTCGCCGAGCGCCCGGTGTGGTCGTGGCTGCGCCGGCGCATCGGGGTACTGCTGTTCCTGCACAACGTCATGCAGATCTTCGTCGCCGCCGACCACCGCTACCGGCCCCTCTACAACCGGGCCATCGGCGCCCAGATCGCCACTCAGCTCCGGCTCGCCGGCTACCGGCCCGGCAGCGGCGTCCCCGTGGTGCTGCTCAGCTACAGCGGCGGCGCTCAGGTCGCCACGGGCGCGGTCGAGGGGCTGCACACCGGGCTTCGCGCCCCCCTCCTGCTGATCACGCTCGGAGGGTTCCACAACGGAGCCAACGACCTCACCCGCGCCGTGCACCTGCATCGGCTGACCAGTGCGAGCGACCGCATCGAACGCGTCGGCACCCTGATGTTCCCCCAGCGCTGGCGACTGTTGCGCGACAGCGGATGGAACCGGGCCCGCCGTGCCGGGAAGATCACCGTGCATCGGCTCGATCCCGCCACGCACGTCGGGCCGCGCGGCTACCTCAGCCCGACGGCCCGGGTGCCCGACGGCCGCAGCCATCTCGACCGCACCGCCGACACGGTGACCGCGCTGATCCACGCCCACCGCGGCGCTGCGGCGCGGGACGACCCGCTGCGCTGAGGGCGCCGGCCGCGGCGCGGACCCTGACGTACGCGCCGCAGGTCCCACCCGGCGGCGTCCGACCGGCGTACCGTTGTGCCGGTGCGCAGGGCATCCGCCATCCCCCACCGCACCCCCGAACGGCGCCTTTGCACGGAGGTCCCTCCACCATGCCCGCCGACGCCACGTCACCGAAGAAGCTGCGCAACAACCGCGCCGCCCTCGCCCACAAGGCCGAATACGCCCTGCGCCACCCCGGCCGCGTCATCCCGTACCTCCGCCGCGCCGTACGGGACCTCTGGCTGCGCCTCAAACATCCCGACCACGTCGGCTACTACCGGGCCGTGATGGCCTCGGACACCCGCCGCAACCCCGAGGCCGCGGTCGGCAGCCAGAGCCACGAGCGCTGGCTCGCGCTCGGGCAGATGCAGTTCGACTACCTGCTCGAGCACGGGCTGCGCCCCGAACACCGGATGCTCGACATCGGCTGCGGCAACCTTCGCGCCGGCTGGCGCTTCATCGAGCATCTCGGCACCGGCAACTACTACGGCATCGACATCTCGCCCGACATCCTGATCGCCGCCAAGAAGACCCTGACCGAGCGCCGGCTCCAGGACAAGCTTCCCCATCTGACCCTCGTCGGCGACCTCACCCTGGACTTCCTGCCCAGCGACCACTTCGACGTCGTCCACGCGCACAGCGTCTTCTCCCACTCGCCGCTGGAGGTCATCGAGGAATGCCTGGCGCACGTCGGCCGAGTGCTGACGGACACCGGGTTCTTCGACTTCACCTTCGACCGCACCGAGGGAGCGGAACACCAGGTGCTGCGCGAGGACTTCTACTACCGCACCGAAACGCTCCTCGCCCTGGCGCGCGGACACGGCCTGCAGGCCCGCTTCATGGACGACTGGGAGAAGCGCCCCCACGGCCAGTCGAAGATCCGGGTCAGCCGCGGGCCCCTGGCGGGAGGAGGTGGCGAGCGTGAGGACGGGATTCGGTGATTCCCTCGCCGGGACACGGGTGACCCGGCTGGCCGAGGTGGTTCTCGCGGGAGAGGAGGTCGTGGGCATCCGGATCGCCACCGGTACCGGACAGCACTTCATCGTCACCGACTGGACCGACTGGACGCTGAGGATCGACGGCGTTGCCGATGAGTCGTTGCCCGACTACTGCTGGCCGCCAGGGGAGCACTCTCTGAGGATCGTGTTCGAGGACGAGGTCCCTTCCTGGTCTCCCAGATGTCCCGCAGACGGGGCTCGCGCCCGATTCCGGGCGGCAAGGTCGTTCGGGCCGAGGGAGACCTCTCCTCCTCCGCCTCCCCGTCCGCGCACTGGCACTCGCACTCGCGGGCGAACGGCGCAGGCCCCACGACTCGGTCCGTTCCGGACGCCGCCGCTCCGGGGTCTGACCGCTCCGGGGCGGGAGTGCTTCGAGGCCGTCCGGGCAGCGCGACTCCCCGTCCGGCCGGGACTCACCAGGCGACGCCACTGCCACTGGAGGAAGATGGAGGAGTGCTGCGCGACAACACCCGCGCCGGCCCGGTGGGACGCATGAGCGGGCGTGGTGCTTCGCGAGGCGCTGATGTGTTCCGTCCCGTCGGTGAGTGGGTGGGTCGGCGACGGTGGGTGGCCCGCGTCTGACGCGGAGCGGCCACGGCATGTGCGCACGTTCACCGGCGGGTCGGAACGGACGGGGGCCACGGAGCGAGCGACCGTCGTCCTCGCTCGAGGCCGGTGGACAAGCTGGAGTGGCAATGAGCGACACCTCGCGCGCCTACGACGTCGTGGTCCTCGGAGCGGGCCCCGCGGGAGAGAACGTGGCCGAGCGAACGAGCTCCGCCGGGCTCAACTCGGTGATCGTGGAGAACGAGTTGCTCGGCGGGGAGTGTTCGTTCTGGGCGTGCGAACCCAGTAAGGCGCTGCTGCGGCCGGTCGTGGCACGCACCGACGCACGCCGGATACCGGGGCTGAGACGAGCGGTCGAGGGGCCGTTGGACGTTCCCGCGGTCTTCGCCCACCGCGACAAGATGTGCGTCCACTGGACGGACGACGACCAAGTCGAATGGCTGGACTCGGTGTCGGTGGACCTGGTGCGGGGCCACGGGCGTCTGGACGGGCCTCGACAGGTGGTCGTCGTGACGCCGGAAGGTGACACGGTCCGTCTGACCGCCCGGCACGCCGTCGCGGTGTGCACCGGTACCGTCACCGCCTTCCCGGATCTGCCGGGACTCGGCGCGGTCCGTCCGTGGACCAACCGCGAGGCGACGGCCGCCCGGCATGTGCCGGACCGGCTCGCCGTGGTCGGAGGCGGCGTGGTCGCCGTCGAGATGGCCACGGCATGGCAGGCTCTCGGATCCCGGGTGACCGTGCTGGTCAGGGGTGACGCACTGCTCGGTCGGATGGAGCCGTTCGCCGGGGAGATGGTGGCCCACGCCCTCCGGGACGCCGGTGTGGACCTGCGTTTCGGTACCAAGGTGACGGATGTCGTACGGCAGGACGGGGCGGACGGCCCCGTACTGGTCACACTGTCGCAGGGCGAGCCCTTGGTCGCGGACGAGATCCTGTTCGCGACGGGCCGGGCGCCGCACACGGCCGATCTGGGCCTGGAAACGGTCGGCCTCACCCCAGGGGACTGGCTGGACGTGGACGACACGTACCGCGTGACGGGAGTCGCCGACGGCTGGCTGTACGCGGTCGGCGACGTCAACCACCGAGCCCTGATGACGCATCAGGGGAAGTACCAGGCACGGATCGCAGGTGCCGTGATCGGCGCCCGCGCCAAGGGGGAACCGCTCGATGACGGGCGGTGGGGCGCGCACGCCTCGACCGCCGACAGCGACGCCGTGCCCCAAGTCGTCTTCACCGACCCGGACGTCGCCGACGTGGGTCTGACCACGATGGAGGCCGAACGCACGGGCCGCCGGGTCGACGTCGTGGACTACGACATCGGCCGGGTCGCGGGAGCGGTCCAGTACGCCGAAGGCTACCGGGGGAGGGCCCGCGTGCTGATCGACCGCGACCGCGGCACCGTCGTCGGCGTCACCTTCGTCGGACCGGGAGTGCAGGAACTGCTGTACTCGGCGACCGTTCTGATCACCAGTGAGGCCCCCGTCGAGCGGCTCTGGCACGCGGTCCCGGCGTTCCCGACCATCAGCGAGGTGTGGCTGCGCATCCTCGAGACGTACCGCGACCGGAACCGGAGCGAGGAGGCCGCCTGACGTCGTCCGGAGCAGGGAGGCGGCCCGGCGTCGCGTCGGCGTCGACCGGCCTCCTGGTGCGCGGCCCCGGACCGGCGGTCCCCTGTGCGGCGTCGACGCCCTCTGTGCGGCGTTCGTCCCTTCGTGCGGCGTTCGTCGAGCGCGGCGCGGTGCTCCGCCTGCGGGGGGCGTTCGGGTGCGGTGCGGCACGGTGCGGCCTCCGGGGCGGCGACTCAGCCCTCGGCCACCCGGATGATCGTTCGGCCGGGGACGCGCCGCCCGGAGGTCAGTGCGGCGGGTGCCTCGGCGAGTGGCTGCACGGCCCCCACGAGCAACGTGAGCCGTCCGTCCCGCAGCCGCTGGGCCAGGGCCGTGAGCTGTGCGCGATCGGGTTCGACGACGAAGAAGACGGCCCGCCCGTCCCTGGGCCTGACCGCGGGCGGCATCGAGATGGCGACGAGCGTGCCACCGGGGCGCACCAGCGCTGCCGAGCGGTCGAGGACCTCGCCGCCGATCGCGTCGAACACCACGTCCACCTCGCCGGCGTCTTCGAGCCGATCGGCCTCCAGGTCCAGGAACACGTCCGCACCGAGACCGAGTGCCGTGTCCCTGCCGGTGGACCGGCCGGTGCCGATCACCCGCGCTCCCACCTCGCGCGCGAGTTGGACCGCGATCGACCCGACACCGCCTGCCGCGCCGTGGACGAGCACCGTCTGGCCCGTCGTGAGCCGGCCGTGGTCGAACAGGCCCTGCCACGCGGTCAGCCCCGAGATCGGCAGTGCGGCGGCCAGGGTGTGGTCGACGTCCGCCGGGAGCGGAGCGAGGTTGCGGGCCTCCACGGCGGTGTACTCGGCCAGTGAGCCGTCGCGGGTCCAGTCCGCGAGCCCGAACACCCTCTGACCGACGGTGAGACCGGTGGTCCCGTAGCCGAGCTCGGCGACGACACCCGACAGCTCGTGCCCGGGGACACTCGGGGTCCGGTCGCGGCCGGCACGGTCGGACCACGTTCCCGGCCAGTCCAGCTCACCGGTGGTGAACCCCGCGGCGTGCACGCGCACGACGACGTCGTTCTCGGCGGCGTGCGGATACGGCATCTCCGTCAGGGAGAGCCCACCGAGGCCGGCGTCACGGTCTCGGACGGCGATGGCTTGCATGACGGGACCTCTCTCTGGCGGGCGCCTGTTGTGCGGTGGTCTCCGGCCTTCGGGCGCACACGCGATCCGGACCCGGTGCCCGGGGGAGTCCGTGACGGCCGTGGTCTCCGTCCACGACGATCCGCCGTGCGGAGCCGCAGCGCCCGGATCCGTCCGGTGCGCGGTGTCCTCTCGGGGTCCGTGCGGTACGCCTCCGCATCGGCACGGACCGCGGTGAGCGGTGTCCGGTTCCGGTGGCCCCGGCAGCTGGCCGCCGGCGAACTATTCCTCGGGCTCGTGTGCTGAACCGCCTTCCTGGCGAACCTCTTCGGCGAAGCGTGCTTCGTCCCTCACCACGCGGTCGGCTTCCTCGAGGATCTGCAGGACCTCCACGGCGGGTATGACCGCGGCCCCGGACGAGTCGGCGAACACGTAGTCACCGGGACGCACCGCCACACCCGACACCAGTGCGGGCCGGTTGGCCTCGAACGGCGTTATCGTGTCCCCGCCCCACCGCACGGACTCCCCTCCGCAGTAGACGGCGAATCCGAACTCCGAAAGCTGCCGGAAGTCACGCAGGCGGCCGTCCGTCAGGACTCCGGCGAGTCCGTGGACGGTGAGTTGGGAGAGCTTGCCCCCACCGCCGAGGGATGCGTCCGGGTAGCCGTTGCTCGCCAGGACCAGCACTCTTCCCCGGCCGCCGTCGCGGACTGCCTCCTGGAAGAGCGCGGAGAAATTGTACCGTTCGGGTGGAAGGGCTTTCCGGCAGGACGGCATGTAGGAGATCGTCACCGCAGGGCCGAAGAGCAGGCGGTCCGGCGTGGGGCTGTGCAGGTCGATCAGATGGCACCGATGCCGATGGGCACGTCCCATCGCGTCGACCACGTCGGCGGTACGTACGCGGGCTGCGAGTTCGCGCAGTCGCGACTCTTCCTCCACCATCGGACCTCCTGAGGGTGGAATCCTCCGGCTCGGATGCCGGATGCCGGATGCCGGATGCCGGAAGGGCGAGCAGCCGGTCCGTCCCGGATGCACGCCGCACGGTCCTGTCGAGGCCCGGCCGACCCGGGCCCCACGGCAGCGGGGACGGTCCTGCGGCTGCGAAACGGCCCGTCGGCGCCTTCGGCCGGCCTGTCAGGGCACCTTCCATCTTGCGCCGTATCGGCGGCCACTGCTACACCGGCACCCACGCGGGCGCTCGCGCCGCGCTCGAATCGTGCCGCTCACCACATCGTCCGCGATCTCCCGGCTGCGGCGGTCGCCGAGCGGGGAACCGTGCTCCGCGCACTGAGGTCAGCGAAACGCGTCGATGTTCTCGCGCACCCAGTCGTCGTAGGTGCGCGGCGGGCGGCCGATGATGTCCTGCACGGACGGCCGCTGGGCGACGGTCCACTGAACGAGTTCGGCGAGGCGGGCACCGTACTCCTCGAGTGCGTACAGCGTCACGTCGATCGCACCGTCCGGCCAGCCACGGCGTCGCCAGATCGCCCGACTCTCGTCCGCCGCGAGGTCGACCGTGTCGATGTCGCGGCCGAGAGCGGTCGCGATGCTCCGGATCCGTGAACGCGTGCTCAGCGGTGGGCCCACAGCCTCCACGACCGTCCCGGTGTGGTCATTGCCGATCAGGGCTGCGGCCACGACGGCGGCGAGGTCCTCCTCGTGGATGAAGGGGTAGTGGCCCTGGTCGAGGAAGGCCTCCCGGACCGTCCCGTCGGCGCGGACGGTGTCGGGCCAGTCCGACCCCGTTGCCGGGTAGGTGCCCTCGACGACGGCACCCATCACGGCCGACGGCCGGATGTGCGTCCAGGCGATGCCCGAGTGCTCCACAGCCTTCTCGATCGCCAGCCAGAACCAGGTCTCCGGGGGATGGGCCGCTTCGTACTCGGGCCCGTGGGACGACAGGAGAACGACTCTGCCGGTGCGGGCGTTTCGGGCCAGCGCGAGTGCGTCCCGGACCGTGGACGGATGGGCACCGGCGAGGAACACGGCCTCGACACCGTCGAAGGCCCGGGCACACTCCAGCGGCCGGGTGATGGTCCCTTCCACGACCTCGACCGTGTCGGGCCAGCCACCGCACTGGTCCGGCTCGGCCACCACCCGCACATGCCGCCCCATGGCGAGCAGTTGCCGGGCCAGGCACCGGCCGACGATCCCGGTCGGGCTGTTGCCCTCGTCCCTGCGCGGGCTCACGACGGTCAACAGACAGGTACCCGCGGACACCGGCGTCTCCCCGCTCTGCTCGAACCCGTCCACAGCAAGAGCCTTCCCCGTGTGAGCGGAGATCTTGCACCAGGCCCGCGGCGCCGGTGCCGGACGGTCTCCGCCGTGCCCGAGGCCGCAGGTCCATTGTCGGCGTCGGCACCGGCGCCGTCCGAGCGCGGGGGTGTGTCAGCGGCGCTGGTTACGGTGGGCACATGATCGAGGCCGAGGACATTCGCCGTATCGCTCTGTCGCTCCCGGAAACGGTGGAGAAGGAGGCATGGAGCATGCCCACGTTCCGCGTGGCCGGGAAGATGTACATCACGATTCCCGACGATCAGACGTCGTTCGCCGTGCGCTGCCCGAAGCACGAGCGGACCGAACTGATCGCCGCGGAGCCGGAGAAGTTCTGGGTACCACGGCACGAGGCGAGTTCGTCCTGGGTCCGGGTGCGGCTCGGCGCGCTGGAGGACCTGGCCGAACTGCGTGACATTCTCGTCGACTCCTGGAGACAGGCGGCACCGGGCCGGCTGGCGGAGGAACACCCCGAACTGCGGCCGGGCGTGGGCTCAGGCGAGTGAGGGGCGCGCAGTCCGGTGAGGGAGGGGAACACGGCCGGGGCAGGCGTGCCCTCGGGCCGGTGATCCGGGGCCGGCCCCTGCGGCCTTGTGCCTCCGGCCGCCCCGCGGATCACACTCGCGATGCCCGTCCGTCGGCTCGCGCGGGAGCGGCACCACTCGCGATGCCCGTCCGTCAGCTCGCGCGGGAGCGCCGCCGGAGCAGGAACGCCCCCGCGGCGGCCACGAGCACCGCGGCCACGGCGATCGCGGTCCAGCCGGTGGCCGACAAACCGCCGCTCTCCACCGCCGCACCCGTGGCCGGAGTGCTCGCCGGGGACGCCTCGGGGGCGGGGCGTGCCGCAGCGCTCGGCGTGGGCGTCGGCGCGGCGGGGGGCGTGGGGCTCTTCACGGTGGCGCCGGGCGCGGGCGCCTCGAGCTTCAGCACGGGTGCGGAGTTGCCGTGGCCGTGGCCGTGTTCGCTCGAGGCGCCGAGTTCGATCCAGCGGTCGACGCGTCCGTCGCCGTAGCCCTGAAGCGTCTTGAAGGCGAGCTCCCTGACGTCGGGCAACTGCCGGACGCGCACCGAGTACTCGGCGTCGGCCCCGACGGCGACGGCGGGCCCCTTGACCGTGTAGCCGTCGGCCGCGGTGGCGAACGTCCAGCCCTCGGGGCCGTCCGTGTACGTGACGTCGGCGGGGACGATCCCCTTGGGGAGGACGACGCGCAGGGATGTGATCCCGGCCTTGTCGGACTCCGATTCGGCGTTGAACGTGAGCGTGACGTCCTCGGCGAGGGCCTGTGCCCTGTCGGCCTCGACTTCGACGTGCGCGGCTGCGGGGCCTGCGCCCAGCAGTACGGCACCGACGGCGGTGGCGAGGCAGAGGCACGCGCGGCGGATGCTCGCGGGGGTACGGGTCATGGCGTCTCCGGATCGTGGTGGATGAGTGCTGCCTGCCTGGGTCGCGCGGTCGACGGCGGCGGCCTGTGGCAGGGTTCGCGGACGCCGGCCGTGCACCGCCCCACGGCGAAGCGCGCGGCCACCGCCGCGGCGCCCGCCGCCCGGCCCGCGGCGCTCACGGGTCGCGGAAGGACGGGCGGTGAGCCCGAGCACGCCGCCCACGAGGGCGAACACGGCCGTCCGCACGACGGGCAGTGGGGGACGAGGGTCCGTGTGCGGCGAGTGCATGGCCCGCCCATCATGAACCATCGCGTGGCCGGTCGGCAGGCACACGGCGCGTCGGGTCCCGGTCGGCAGGGCGCTCGGCCCACCCCGGGGACCGTCGGCGTCGTCCTCCGGGCGAAGCGGAACCGCCGGCCGTGCTTCCCCGATGCGGCGTGGGACCCGGGCCGCTGATCGTCCGGCGGACGGGGGAGGTTCGCCGTCGGGTCGGCACGCCGGTCGGCGACGGGCGGATGGACGGCCGGGGACACCCGGATCCGGGTGCCGCCCCGGAGGAAACGCCCACGCCATGAATGCGACAACGACTGTCGATTCAATGAGGAATTCCTCATTCTCCATGTGAAATGCCAGGTCATGGGCCTGCTATCGGCATCGATTACCAACATCGTTGCAGCCTTTGCGTGAAGTCGTTCCGTGCGTTTCACTGCGAACCGGTAAGCACGTGATGCACAGGTCAGGGGGAATCGATGGGTACGGGTCACGGTCACCGCGGTGCGCACGGTCACGATCACGGTCACGGGGTGACGGGGGACTCGGACAGGCGGTGGCTCTCGATCGCCCTCGTCCTGATCGTGGGCTTCATGTCGGTCGAAGTCGTCATCGGCGTGGTGGCGCAGTCCCTCGCGCTGATCTCCGATGCCGCTCACATGCTCACCGACGCCGTCGCCATCGTCCTCGCGCTCGCGGCGATGCGGATAGCCAAGCGCCCCGCAAAGGGCGGCTACACCTACGGGCTGAAGCGGGTGGAGATCCTCTCCGCACAGGTGAACGGCCTCTCCCTGATCCTGCTGGGCGCCTGGCTGTCGGTCGAGGCCGTCGAGCGGCTCATCGATCCTCCGGAGGTCAAGGGCGGGCTGATGCTCGCCACCGCCCTCGCGGGAATCGCGGTCAATGTGGCCGCCACCTGGTGCCTTTCCCGTGCCAACCGCTCCTCGCTGAACGTCGAGGGCGCCTACCAGCACATCCTGAACGACCTGTTCGCGTTCATCGGCACCGCGGTCGCGGCCCTCGTCGTCCTCACCACGGGCTTCGCACGCGCCGACGGCATCGCGACGCTCGTCGTCGTCGCCCTGATGTTCAGGGCCGGCTACGGGCTGCTCCGCGATTCGGGACGGATCTTCCTCGAGGCGGCGCCCGCCCATGTCGACCCCGACCGGCTCGGTGAGCGACTGGCGGCGCAGCGGGGAGTGCGGGAGATCCACGACCTGCACATCTGGCAGATCACGTCCCAGGAGGCGGCCCTGTCCGCGCATGTGCTCGTCGAACCCGGCGACGACTGCCACGCCGTACGCCGCGATCTCGAGGACCTGGTGCGCCGTGACTTCGGCATCACCCACACCACCCTCCAGGTGGACCACGGTCCGGAGACCCTGCTCCAGGTCGGCGCCCCTGCCGGCGCGCCGGGTGCGGCGGGGCACTGCGCGGACCCGCACGGTCCGGTACACCGCGACGGCCGCCACGGCCCCGAGGACGGCTCGTACGCCGACGGGACGGTTCGCGCGTCGGGACGATGACGGCCGCCGGCCGCGGAGGGGTGCGGTGCGCGCACCGGGTCCGCGGGGCCTGAACGGCGGGAGCGGCGACGTCTTGCGGGCCGACGACCCGGATGGGAAGCGTCGTGCGCGACTCCTCGCGCGTCCGGCGGCCGGTGCCTTAGGTCCGGACGTGCCGGTGCGTCGACGTCGAGCCGATCACGACGAAAGGTGGAGTTCATGGGATTTCTGCGTTTTTGTGCTGGGTAGATACGAGATGTAAGGGGTGACCCGCTCGCAGGCGGTCACCTCCCGGCCCGGTACGCCCCGGGCCCTCGCACCAATACGCCCCGGGCCCTCGCAGGAGGAGGACGGACATCGCCCGGGATCTCCGAGCACCTGCGTCAGTCAGGAGGGGCGAGATGGACCTCTGGGCGATCTGGTTGGTCATCGCTGCGGTGCTGATCGCCGCGGAGATCGTCACGCTGACCGTCGCACTGGGCATGCTGGGCGGGGCCGCACTGATCACCGCGGCGTGCGCCGCGGCAGGAGTGCCGCTGCCCCTCCAGTTCCTGGTCTTCACCGTCGTCGCCGTGGTCAGTGTGGTGTTCGTGCGCCCCCGTGTGCGGCGGGCGCTCACACCGCGGCGCGAACGGTTCGGCGTCGACGCTCTGGTCGGCAGTACCGCCCGGGTCGTCTCCGAGGTGACGGGCACGGGCGGCAGGGTCCGCATCGGCGGTGAGGAATGGACGGCCCGTGCGTACGACGAGTCGCTGGTGATCCCTCCGGGAGCGGCCGTGGACGTCATGGAGATCAGCGGGGCCACCGCAGTCGTCTACCCCCGGGAGTGAATCATGGAAGGCACGGCACTCCTTCTCGGCGTGATCGTCGCGCTCCTGGCGGTCTTCACCGTCGTCCGCGCGGTGCGCGTCGTCCCCCAGGCGCGAGCGCGCAACGTCGAGCGGCTCGGCCGCTACCACCGCACGCTGCAGCCGGGACTCAACGTCGTCATCCCCTACGTCGACCGGGTCCACCCGGTGATCGACCTCCGCGAACAGGTCGTCTCCTTCCGGCCGCAGCCCGTCATCACGGAGGACAACCTGGTCGTGGAGATCGACACCGTCGTGTACTTCCAGGTGACCGATCCACGTGCCGCCGCCTACGAGATCGCGAACTATCTGCAGGCCGTCGAGCAGCTCACCGTCACCACCCTGCGCAACGTCGTGGGGTCGATGGACCTGGAGAAGACCCTCACCTCGCGGGACACCATCAACAACCAGTTGCGCGGTGTACTGGACGAGGCCACCGGGAAGTGGGGGCTGAGGGTCAACCGCGTGGAGATCAAGGCCATCGACCCCCCGCAGTCCATCAAGGACGCGATGGAGAAGCAGATGCGGGCCGAGCGGGACAAGCGGGCCGCGATCCTCGGGGCCGAAGGGCAGCGCCAGGCCCAGATCCTCACCGCGGAGGGCGAGAAGCAGTCCGCCGTCCTCCGGGCGGAGGGCAACCGCACCGCCGAGATCCTGAAGGCCGAGGGCCAGTCCCGGGCCATCGACGAGGTGTTCCAGGCCGTGCACCGCAACGACCCGGACCCCAAACTGCTCGCCTACCAGTACCTGCAGGTACTGCCCCAGCTCGCCCAGGGACCCGGCAGTACGTTCTGGGTCATTCCCGGTGAGGTCACCTCCGCGCTCCAGGGCGTGTCCCGCGCGTTCGGCGAGGTACTGCCCCGATCCCCGGCGACCCGGGAGGAATCCTCCGACGGCGCGGCCGACCGGAAGGCCGCCGACGATGCGGCGCGGGCGGCGGAGGCCGCGGCGGAGGCCGTCGCCGACGCGGTCCAGGCCGACGGCGGCACCTCACGGCCCTGACCGCGCCTGGCTCCCTCCGACCGTCAGCGGGTGAGGAGTCGTGCCGCACGGGCGACGACGGCGGAGCGCGCCGCGGCTGCGGGCCGGCCCCGCCGAAGGCGTACGCTTCCAACACCGGCCGGTCCACGTCGTGTTCCTCGCCGAACGGGAGGGCATCACTCACCGCATGCAGGGAGGAGCGGCCACCGGACTCCACCCGCCTGAGTCCACCCACCGCTGACCGGCGCGCCGGCCCCGGACGCGCGCTCCGCGCGGCGGTCCGTCCGTCCACCCCCCCCATCTCGCCCATAAGGCCGGTACACATGAGTACGGACCACCGCCACCTCCTCGTCATCGGCATCGGCGCCGGTGATCCGGACCATCTGACGCTCGCCGGGCTGAAGGCCATGCGCCGCGCCGACGTGTTCTTCCTCCTCGGGAAGGGGCCGGAGAAGTCCTCGCTCACCGATCTGCGGCGCCGGATGCTCGACGAGCACGCCCGTACGCCGTACCGCGTCGTCGAAGCGGACGACCCGTGGCGCGACCGGACGCCGGGCGGCCGAAGCGAGTACACGGCGGCGGTCCACGACTGGCGCGGCCGGCGCGCCGACGTCTACGAGCGCCTGATCCGGGACGAGTTGGCCCCGGGACGGACCGGAGCCTTCCTGGTGTGGGGCGATCCCGCCCTGTACGACAGCACCCTGGGCATCCTGTCGGAGATCGAGGCGCGGGGCACGGTCGCCTTCGACACCGAGGTCGTCCCGGGGGTCAGCAGTGTGTCCGCCCTGGCCGCGCGGCACCGCACCACGCTCAACCGGGTCGGCCGTCCGGTCCGCATCACTCCCGCGCGCAGACTGCGCGAGGTGGGTCTCGGCGACGACGGCGACGTCGTCGTGATGCTCGACGCCCAGGAGTCGTTCACCGACGTCGAGCGCGACGACGTGTGGATCTACTGGGGCGCCTACCTCGGAACGCCCGACGAACTCCTCGTGTCCGGCCGTCTGTCGGACGTCGCCGGGCGCATCCAGCGGCTTCGTGCCGAGGCGCGCGCGCGGCACGGCTGGATCATGGACACCTACCTCCTGCGCGTCGTCGACGAAGCGGTGGACGGCGGCGACGGTCGGTCCGCTCCCGCGGCCCCCGGAGCGGACGCCTCCTCGGCCCGGACGCCGTCCGTGCCCGACGCGGCGCGAAGGGGGGAGGGGGACGAGGAGGCGGTTCCCGTGCTGCGGGTGGCCGATGCCGACGCCGCACTCTCCTGGTACCGGCGGCTCGGGTTCGTGAAGCAGTGGGAGCACCGGTTCGAACCGGGGCTCCCGGCCTTCGTCGAGATCGCGAGGGGCCCGCTGAAGCTGTTCCTCTCGGAGCACGCCGGCGACGCCCGCCCCGGCACGCTGGTGTATCTGCGGGTACGGGACGTCGACGCCGTCGCTGACGAGTTCGGCGTGCCGGTGACCACCGCTCCATGGGCGCGCGAGGTGGAGCTCCGCGATCCTGACGGCAACCGGCTCCGGGTGGGCACGCCGGCGGAGTGAGCGCCGGCCGGGGTGGACCGGCCGGCCGCCGGCGGAGATGTGTGAGGTGAGTCATACGTCGGGCCCGGAACTCCACCTCTCACACGTACGACATCTGGACCGTACGGCGAACCGGGCCGAACGGAGGATCGGGCCGAACGCAGGATCGGAGCGTCGCCGACCGGCGTGGAGCCGCATCGTGGTCGAGCCGGACCGGCGTCCAGCCGAGCCGGGGAAGCCGGACCCGAGCCGGTGCGCCGCACGCAGGTTGCCCGGACGTAGCGGGCGACCGGACCGTACGCACGTGACGAGGGAGAGCTCGGCCATGGACGATTCCCGACGAGCGGCGCCCGGCCCCACCTCGGTGCTCTCGACGCTCCGCAAGGTGGCGCCGCCGCCCGCGCTGTGCGGCTTCCTGCTGCTGCTCGCCGTTGTCTTCGCGGGTTCCTACTCGGTCGGGTCCCTCGTGGGGCCCGTGGCGCCGGGTATGCACTCCACCCCGTCCGGCGGGGCGGTGGAGGACGACGGCACCGGCCACGGCCACGGCCACGGAGGCCGCGACTGATGGGCGCCGGAGCGGGGACGCTCGTCACCACCGACCTGAGCGTGGGGGGAATGACCTGCGCGGCGTGTCGAGAAGCGGCTCGGCAGACTCGACGGCGTCACGGCCACCGTGAATGTCCTGACAGCCCGTCACCGGTCGCGGAGCAGCAGTAGCACACGGGCGCAGCTCCCCCCGGGGCGGTGACGGGGCGGCCCCTCGTCCAGCACGGCCCGCGGCCGACCGCGGCCGTCCCACCCGTCGCGGCGGTCCCACCCGTCACGGGGCTCCGGGCACCCCGGCGGGCAGGCCGTACGACGCGGAGCCGGAACGAGGGCGACACGCGGGCCGGAGCGCCGTCCGTGCCGAGGCGGCCCGGCCGAAGCCCGAACGGTCCCCGGCCCTCCCCGGCTCCCCTCCCTCCGCCGCCGCGGGCGGGTCGCCTTCCCCGTGGGCCGTGCATGTGTCGGTCCCCCAGGGGGTGGCCGCGAGTCCGGCCCTGCGGGCCGTGCACGCCGGGCTGCCGCCGGTCGCGTCCACCCGGGACCTCGCGCCCGCGGTGCGCCGGACGGCGGGTGCGCCGCGGCGGCGAGCGCGGCGGTCGGCCCGGACGTCAACTCCCCGTGGTATTCGTCGATACGGACGCATTCCGACTCCCGCAACCGTGTTCCGGATCACCTGGTTCGGTCTGAGTCGGTGCCCGGGGTCCGGTGCGTACCCATGCACGACGACGAACGTCAGGATGCGAGGATGAGGCGCCATGACTGCTGGGTGGTGTTCTCGCACGGTACGGGCCGCGGTGTTCGCGGCCGTGTGCGTGCTGCTCGCCGCCCTCGGTCACGTGATGATGTCCGGGGAGCCCATGCCCTGGTGGACGCCGGCCGGCGGGTTCGTCGCAACAGGCGCACTGGGCTGGGGGCTGGCGGGCCGTGAGCGGGGACTGCCGTCGGTCGTGGCCGTGGTGGTCGCCGTCCAGACGGCACTGCACACGGTCTTCTCCCTCGCGCAGTCCGGGACCGGCGCCGCAGACCACACCGCGCGTGCAGCCGCGCCCGTCCACCAGGGGCACCACCACACGGGATCCAGCGGTATGGGGCAGGCCCATACAGACGCCACACACGGTATGGCGATGGGGCATGGGCACGGCGCATCCCTCGAATCTGCAGGGCACATGGGGTCGGCGCATACGCCCCTCATGGGCGACATGATCGACATGGACCGTACAAGTCACCTGCATCATCTGGATGTGCTGTCCGGAGACTCCTCGTCCTGGGGCATGCTCGCCGCCCACCTGCTGGCGGCGCTGCTGACGGGCCTGTGGCTCGCCTACGGGGAGCGGGCCGCGTTCCGCATCCTCCGCGCCGTCGCCGGATGGCTGACCGCGCCGCTGCGGCTGCTGCTCGCATTGCCCGCTCCGCCGCGCCGTCCGCGGCTGCGCGGCCGCCGCCGCCCTTCCCGTGCGTCGCGGCTCCTTCCGCTGGTCTACGCCATCGTCTCCCGAGGGCCGCCCGTGGGGTCCGCTGTCGCCTGACGACAGCCGGAATCCCGAGGTGGCCCAAGTGCCCCTCGGGCACGGCCGTACCCGGCGCGCGGTGGGACACCACCCCGGCGCCGTACGGCCGCACCCCCACACACCGGGTGGCGGACCCTGCGGCCTCGGGCCCCGGTCCCGGTCCCGGACGACCCGAGAAGGACAACTGGTGATCTCTTCTTCCCTGCCCGCTTCATGCGACGCGACGGAGAAGGCGCCATCGGCCGACGAGTCGATCACCTCCTGGGCGCTCGCCGCCCGCACCGGTGACGCCGACGCCGGGGAGCGTTTCGTCCGAGCCCTGCACCGCGACGTCCTGCGCTACGTCGCCCATCTGTGCGGCGATCCCCAGTCGGCCGACGACCTCGCCCAGGACACGTTCCTGCGTGCGCTCGGAAGCCTGCACCGGTTCGAAGGACGGTGCTCGGCCCGTGCCTGGCTCCTGTCCATCGCCCGCCGCGCGGTGATCGACAGCTACCGGTACGCGGCCGCGAGGCCCAGACTGCACGACGCACCGGACTGGCAGCTCGTCGTCGAACGTGCCCAGCCGAGCGATGTGCCCGGCTTCGACGAGGGCGTCGCGCTGCACGAGTTGCTGGCGGGTCTGTCGCAGGAGCGACGGGAGGCGTTCGTCCTCACCCAGATGCTCGGGCTGCCCTACGCGGAGGCGGCCGAGCTGAGCGACTGCCCGGTCGGTACGGTGCGCTCCCGCGTGGCCCGTGCCCGGGCGACGCTCAGGGAGTTGCTGAGCGAGGCGGAGGAGCCGGCCGCGCCCGTGCTGGCGGCCTGACGCGGCTCGGGTGCCGGCGCGTCCTCGCGGTCGCGCCGGCACCCGCGTTCGGCCGGGTCCGGACGTGACGCAGCGGCCCGGCACGGGTGACGCGGAGGCGGCCATGGGGCGTTCGCCGTACAAGCGGGCGTTCGCCGGGACGACGCCACCGACCGGGACGTCGTCGCCCGTCCTGACGGACGTCGGTATGGCGGAGGCGGCCGGACGGCGCTTCACGGCCCTGTCCGGGTGTGTTCGCCAACGGGTGCTGCCGGCCCGGGCGTTCGCCCAGGACCCGGAAATGCCGGTGCCGGACGAACCGACCGACCACCTGGACGTCAGGGATCAGGTGGAACTGCTCGCCCTCCTCCGGGCGCAGCGCTGCACCACTCTGGTGTCGCTGCACGATCTCAACGCTGCCGCATCCGTGTGCGACCGGCTGCACGTCCTGCACTCCGGGACCGTCGTCGCCTCCGTACCGCCTCGTGAGGTGTTCCCCCCGGTTTGCTGATGGCGGACGTGTTCGGAGCCCGGGCCGCCGTGTCGACCACCCGCTCACGGACGATCCGCTCATCGCCTTCGACCGCAGGGCGCCCGCCGCCCGCTGGAGGCCACCACCGCCGGACGGCGGAGGAGCCCGGACGGCACCGGAGGGGCAGGACGTCCGTCCTGCCCCTCCGGTGCGCTTGCGGTCAGGGGATCACGCGGTCACCGGATCGGCGATCCCGTAGCCGGCATCGACGATGGCGGCGCGGAGCCGTTCGTCGTCGAGGCCGGTGCCGTGCACGGTGACGGCGTTCGCGGCCAGGTCGACCACGACCTCGCTCACACCGGCCACTTCGCGGACCTCCTCGGTGATGCTCGCCACGCAGTGCCCGCAGCTCATACCGGTGACGTTGTAGTGCTTCTGGGTCATTCGGACCACTCCTCGGTGCCGGTGAACGCTCTCACCGACGTACGGGTGCGCGGGGGCGGCTGTTCAGCACCGCGGCGAGAGAGACACCTCGCGGCACGAGCGCACCACTCGTTTCATGTGTCACATCAGACGTCGGCCGAGGCGGCCTCCGAGTTCCCCGCCGCCGGATTCGGCGCCCGCCATGCGGGTCTCGGCGGCCCGGGCGGCGGCGGCGGAGTCACGCCCGGCCCGTGCCTGCCGGCCGGGAGGGACGGGCCGGAGCGCAACGAAGAGGGCCCCGGCCGCCCCGGTCATCCGTCGGCGAGCATCTGCGTACGCAGCTTGGCCAGGGTGCCGGCCAGCAGCCGGGAGACGTGCATCTGGGAGATGCCGAGCACGGCGCCTATCCGGGCCTGCGTCATCTCACTGCCGAACCGGAGCTCGAGGATGGTGCGCTCGCGGTCGTCGAGTTCGGCCATGTGGGGCACCAGGGCGCGGATGTCCTCCACGAGCTGCATGCCGGGGTCGTCGATGCCGATCCGGTCCGGCAGCAATCGGCCGCCGGCCAGGGGCGCGTGCTCGTCGTCGCTGTCGGCGTTCGGGGTGTCCAGCGAGCCGGCCCGGTATCCGGCGGCGGCCACCATGCCCTCGACGACCTCGTCCTTCGTACGCCCGAGGTGTGCGGCGAGGTCCTCCACACTGGGATCGCGGTCCAGTTCGGCGACGAGCCGCTCCCTGGCCCTGGCGAGTTCGACGCGCAGTTCCTGGAGCCGGCGCGGCACGTGCACGGCCCAGGACGTGTCGCGGAAGTACCTCATGATCTCGCCCTGGACGTAAGGGATGGCGAAGGAGGTGAAGGCGACCGCCCGGCTGAGGTCGAACCGGTCGATGGCCTTGATCAGCCCGACCGTCCCGACCTGCACGATGTCCTCCATCTCCCCCTCGCCACGGTTGCGGAAGCGGTTGGCCACGAACCTGACCAGGGAGAGGTTCATCTCGATCAGGGTGTTGCGGACGTACTGGTGCTCCCGCGTGCCCTCCTCCAACTCGCCCAGCCGCTGGAGGAACAGGCGGGTCAGCTCCCGGGCGTCCTCGGGCGAGATGTCGGTGGCACGGCCGATGCGGGGAAGTCCGGCGAAGCCGCTGCCCCTCGGACCGGGGCCCGGCGCTCCGGCAGGCGGAGCGGGATCCAGGTGGGTGGCGGGCGTCGTCATGAGCTGGCACTCCTCCCGAAGGCACTGGGCTGGCTCCGGGCGCCTTCCCTGTCGGTTGCCGCTCATGCATTGTTGTTCCACGGCAAATGTTTGCGCGCATGTGAATCGTCTTCCGGGAACACGCGAACTGCGACGCACGCCGGAGGACACGGGCGGATCAGGAGTCCCATTAGGCGTTGAGCTCCTCCAGCGTCCTGCCCTTCGTCTCGACGGCGAAGCAGGCGATGACCATGCCCACCACCGCCACGGCCGCGAACTGGGCGAAGACGAGCGTCAGGCTCCCGCCGGCACCCAGGACCGCGCCGACGACGATCGGGCCCAGGATGACGCCCAGTCGGTTCCACAACCCGCCGAAGGCCGCTCCCTTCGCGCGGTTCCGCGTCGGATACAGCTCGGGGGAGTAGAGATAGAGCCCGCAGTTGATGGCGTACACGAAGAACGTCGTACAGGACGCGAAGAGCGCCACCCGGCCGCCGGAGGCGGCTCCGGTCAACGCGAGCGTGGTCAGTGCGAGCGCGCTGCCGGCGAGAGCGGTCACCAGCGCCGGCCGGCGGCCGACCCGGTCGATCAGCAGGGCGACGAGCAGGGTGCCGAGCAGCCCGGTCACATTGCTGAGCAGGGTGTAGCCGAGGGCGGTGGTCAGGTCGAGACCGAAGTTCCCGGTGTAGAGCGACGGCAGCCAGACGGAGATTCCGTGGTTGACGTAGTACGCGACGAACCACAGGGCCGAGACGACCGTCGTGCGCCTCAGGTACCGCCCGGTGAACAGCTCTCCCAGCCTTCCCCGGGCGCTCTCCTCGTCCCTCTCCACGGCGGCGGGCTCGGGCAGCGGCGCCCGGGTGGAACGGACGACCTCCGCCTCGATCGCCGCGATGACCCGCTCGGCCTCCTCCGTCCGTCCACGCGCCAGCAGCCAGCGCGGTGACTCGGCGACGTGGCGGGGCAGCACGGCGGCGAGCAGCACGGGCAGCGCGCCGATCAGGAACATCGCCCGCCAGCCGAGGTTGGGCACGACCCACACGGCGACCAGGGTCGCGACCGCGAGCCCGGCGGGGAAGATCATCTCGTAGAGCAGCACGAACCGACCCCGCTTGTCCGACCGTGCGATCTCGTTGATGTAGGTGGCGGCGACCGGGACGACACCTCCGATGCCCAGGCCCTGGGCGAAGCGGAAGAGCGCGAAGAGCTCGATTCCCGTGGACAGGGCGACGGCGAGGCCGGCGAGCGCGGTGACGGCGACCCCCACCGCGACCGTTCGCACCCGGCCGATGACGTCCCCCGCCCATCCGGCGACCAGAGCACCGAAGAGCATGCCGACGGAGCCGGCGGTCACGGCCAAGGTGGCCTGCCCTGTCGTGAGATGCCATTCCTTCATGAGGACGGGGAGCGCGGAGGCGGCGAGCAGTTGGTCGAAAGCCTCGAAGAACGTGACGGCGCCGATCAGGAAACGGACCTTGACGTGCCAGCGGGAGTGCGGCAGACGTTCGAGGCGTGCCGCTATGGATCCCACGGCGGGCCGTCCGGCCACAGTCGTCATGAGTGCCCTCCCTCGGAACGCGGACCGGTCCGGGAGCGGTACGGCCCACGCGCGGATACGGATACCGGTGCCGGCAAGGGACATTACTGGGCGGTGGCGGTCGGCGCCGAGGGTGAGACACCGTCACCGACGGAGGTGATCGACGACGGGGCGGCGGGGCGTGGGGTGCCGGACGGGACACGCGGACCACCGCCGGTCGCCCGAGCGCGCTCAGAGCCTGACGACCCCTTCGAAGAGCACCAGGACGCCGATGGCGGCGATCACCACCGCCATCACTCCGGCGGCCCGGCTCTCCAGCCACCGTCTGACCCTCAGCAACGGGATGAGGACCCGTTCGCCCATGAGCAGATGGAGCAGCACGGGCAGGGCCACGGTGCTGGCGGCGCACACGGTGAACACCGCGAGGGCCGTCACCCCGCTCGTGGTGGCGGCCCCGGCCGCACCGACCGTGAGACCGGCGGCGGCGGACAGCAACAGGATCTTCGGGTTGGCCAGCGACAGCAGCAGCCCGAGCCGGAACGCCCTGGACGGGCTCGCGTCGGCGAGGAGCCGCATCCAGCCCGGTGCGGGCCTGCCGTGTCTGGTCAGCCATTGGCGTAGGCCGAAAAGGATCAGGAGCGAGCCGAGTACGACTCTGGCCCAGGCGACCCAGCCGTGGCCCTCCGCCGGACGCTGGACCACGGAGGCCAGCGCGGCGCACGCTCCCGCGGGCACGACGATTCCGATGACCCAGCCGGTCAGGAAGGCGCTGCTGGTGGCCCGGGGCTGCGGGGTGAACTGCATGAAGAGGGCGGGGATGAGGGTGAACGGCGACAGGGCGATCACCACCGCGAAGAACACGACCTCACCGAACGCCACAGGCACCGCCTTCCGCCGCCTTCGTCATACGCGGGTGCACGAACGTCCCAGCGTCCGCGCGGGTGTGACGGCCCGTCCGGGGCCGGGAGGCCGGGCAGGTCACGGACCCGCCCCGAGGATGACACACGGTCCGGCGGATCCCGCGGCAGCGACCTGCGCGGGTGTCCGTGCTGCACCCCGGTCCCGCCGTTCCCGGCCGCTCGTCCCGTACGGCGGTCGCGGTGCGGGCGGCGGCACCGGACGTGATCCAACACGCCGTGTGAGCCGGTCAGGGGACGTGCCGCGCGGGTTTCGCCCCGGGACGGCCGGGCGGTTCGCGATCGTGGTCAGAATGCCGGATGGTCCGACGTCGGGCGTGGTGGCTGAGTGGGAGGAGAGACCGGCATGGGCGGCGAAACCCTGATGCGGCAGATTCTCGACTACGGGAGCCGGGCTGATCCGTATCCCCTGTACGCGGAGCTCCGCAGGACGCCGGTGTCCCGGCAGGAGGACGGCAGCTATGCCGTCAGCACCTATCACGAGCTGCTGGCTCTGCTCCACGATCCGCGCCTCACCTCCACGCACGCGGACCGGGAGGAGGCGTTCGAAGGACAGTTCCCGCCCAGTTTCATCGGTATGGATCCTCCGGAGCACGACCGGGTCCGCGGTCTGGCGATGCGTCAGTTCGGGCCGCCGCACTCGCCGCACCGGATCCAGGACATGCGCGGGGAGATGGAGGCCACCGTGAGGGAGCTGATCGACGCCTTCCCCGCGGGGGGAGAGGTGGATGTGGTCGATGCCTTCGCCTATCCGTTCCCCGTGACCGTCATCTGCCGGCTCCTGGGGGTGCCGCACGAGGACGAGCCGAAGTTCCGCGTCTGGGCCGACAAACTGGTCGCCTCCATCGACCCGCGGCCGGGCGAGGACCCGTCCGTCCAGCTGCGCGAGGGCGCCGCGACCCGACGGGAACTCGCCCTCTACATCAACGACCTCATCGAGAACGGCGGCGGCAGGTCCGACGGCGGCATGCTCTTCCGGCTCGCGGCCGACCACGACGCGGAGGGCGGACCGCTCAGCCGTCTGGAACTCGTGGTCACCGCGGTCCTGCTGCTCATCGCCGGTCACGAGACGACCGTCAACCTGATCACCAACGGCATCCTGACCCTGCTGCGCCGGCCGGACCAGTGGGAGCGGCTGCGCCGGGAGCCGGAGATCGCGCCGCGGCTGGTCGAGGAACTGCTCCGGTTCGAGCCGCCGGTGCAGATCATTCCGCGGCGGGGCGCTCTGACGGACATCGAGATCGGCGGCGTGACGATCCCGGAGGGGGCGGTGGTCGCCCTGGTCCTGGCGTCGGGCAACCGGGACCCGAAGCGTTTCACCGACCCGGACGAGTTCGATCCCGACCGCTCCGACATCGAGCACCTCGGCTTCGGCAGCGGTGTCCACAGCTGCTTCGGCGCACCGCTGGCCCGTCTGGAGGCGCAGATCGCCCTCACCGAACTCGTCCGGCGGCTCGACGACCCCCGCCTCCTCGCCGACCCCCCGCCCTACCGTGGCAGCGCCGTACTGCGCGGACCGAGGCACCTGCCCGTCGCCTTCGACCGCGTCCTGTCCTGACCCCGTCGGGTGTCCACCGGCCCGAGCAGCCGGCGGACGCCGGGCAGTGAGCGGGCGGGGACCCCGGCCGTGGATTCCGTGAACGCGTCAGGCGGCACGGACCGCGGTGCACGGTGGCGGCGTTCGTGCCCTCGTCCGGGCTCCGCCGATCGTGACGGGTGGGGCCCACCGCGAAGCGGGTGTCCGCCGCGTCACCGCAGCGCTCCTCGTCGGCCGTCCGACGGCTCGCGGCAGACGGGCACCCGCGCAACGGCGACGCCCTCCCGGGCCGGGTTGCCGCCCCAGCCCTCCCGAGCGGGCACTTCCTCACCCTTCATCAGGAAGGAGTCGGCGGCGAGTCGGGAGTGGTCGCCGACCGTGGTGCCGTAGTGGACGAAGGCGCCGACGCCGAGGGTCACGCCCGCGCCCAGTGTGGCCTGGTCGGACTTGAAGGCGCCGTCCTCCTGGGAGTGGCACTGGATGACGGTGCCGGCATTGAGGGTGCACTCGTCGCCTATCGTCACGAGGGACCGCTCGATCAGCGAGCATCCGTCGTCGAAGACCCGACGGCCGATGCGGACCCCCAGCAGCCGCCAGACGACGTTCTTGAACGGAGTGCCGTTGAAGAGCTGCATATAGCGGTGGGTCGTCAGTTTCCAGAAGCGTTCGTGACGCCAGAAGGACAGGTCGTAGATCGAGCAGTACAGCGGCTTCAGCGGCTGGACGCGGGTGACGATCCGTTCCACCAGCGCGTAGTAGACGACGGTGAACAGCAGGGTGATCAGGCTCGCCAGCGCGAGCGGCACCAGACCGTGGCTGTGGTACAGGTCCACCGCGGCCATGGCGATGAGGGCGACGACGTAGAAGTGGATCCAGCGCATCAGCAGGTACAGGGACGCCGTGATCGCGTTGTGCCTGTTCTTCGCGCCCAGGCGGCGGCGCAGTTCGTCGCCGGTGGCGAGGTGGTCGAACCGCCGGTCCCGCATGACCGTGCGCGGGATCTCGAAGCTCGGTGAGCCCAGCAGGCCCACGTCCTCCCGGACCGGTCCGTCGATGGGCACCATGACCTTGGTGGCCAGCAGGCAGTTGTCCCCGGCGCGGCTGCGCGCGGGGTAGACGATGTTGTTGCCGAGGAAGCTGCTCGATCCGATGGAGGCGGGGGAGAAGCGGAAGGACGTGCTGGAGAAGTCGGCGTTGATGACCGAGAGGCCGTCGGCGACCATCGTTCCGGTGCCGACCCGGCTCAGGTACGGGCTGTCGTGCTTGACCAGCGAGCCGAAGTTGGACCCCGTCTGCTCGACCCGGCCCAGGTCGTACCCGAGGCCGCGCAGGTAGTGGACGATGGCCGAGCTGTCGCCGAACAGCAGGACGAAGAACCTGACGTTGGTCATCCGTGTGAGGGAGCGCTGGAGGCCGTGGTGGACTCCGAACAGGGGGTAGACCCTGCCCGGCCGGATCACCAGGCGCAGCAGCCGGGGCACGGCGTTCACGGTGAACAGGGCCATCA
This sequence comes from Streptomyces sp. WMMC940, assembly GCF_027460265.1. NCBI lineage: Bacteria > Bacillati > Actinomycetota > Actinomycetes > Kitasatosporales > Streptomycetaceae > Streptomyces > Streptomyces sp. WMMC940. The sequence continues at coordinate 976,366 of NZ_JAPZBC010000001.1, read as the reverse complement.
GAAGCCCGCCGAAGAAGGCCACGAACGAGGCGATCAGCGCATCGAGGTAGAACCCGGGGCTGGTGAAGACCGGCTCGGGAGTCAGCAGGGCGTCCAGCTGCGGCAGTACGGCGAACAGCAGGCCGAGACCGCCCAGCGCCAGGGGCAGGTACACCCCGATCAGCAGGAGGAGCTGCGCCGCCGTGTAGAGCACCTTGCGCAGGCCGCCGCACGGGGCGGACTCGACGGCGCGGAAGTCCGTGGTGGTGGGCTGGGCCGGGGAGCCGTGCCAGGACTCACCCGCCGGCACGTGCTGTCCGCCGTGCAGCGAGGAGGCATGGCCCAGCTGGGCGCTGTCGCCCATCGACGTATCGATGTCGAGGACCGTCTGCTCACTGACCGTCGCTTCGCGCCCGAGGGTGACGGGACCGGTCTCGATCACGCCGTCGTGCGCGCGGTAGCAGGAGAAGAACACGTCCTTGCGGATGACGGTGCCGTCCTCGACCGTGAGCAGGTCGGTGCACACCGGCACGTTGCGGGAGAAGATCGCGACATCGCGGCCGATCCTCGCGCCCAGTGCCCGCAGATACAGCACGTACAGCGGGGTGCCGACGAACAGACGCATCGGGCTGGTGCGGATGAGGGCCTTCACGCACCAGAAGCGCAGATAGCCGAGGCCCCACACGGGGAACCGCCCGGGCCTGAAGCGTCCGATCAGCAGCCACTTGCCGACGACCGAGAGCGCGCACAGGGCAGTGAAGCCCGCACTCGCGAACACGGCCGACCGCAGATACACATCGACGGCCCCCGAGCCGTCCCGGATCCACTCGTACCCGCTCGCCAGGACGAGGGCCAGGACGAAGGACATGCCCAGGAAGAACAGGAGTTGCAGCGTCCCGCACAGCACGTACTGCCACGTACGCGCTCTGGGGGGAGCCTCCGCCGGGCCGGTCTCGACCGTCGTTCCCGCCGTGGGTCGCGCTGTCGCTGCGGACGTCCCCCCGGCGGAGGCACCGGACCGCCCGGGGCCGGCCGTGGCGCCGGGCCCGGCCTCCGGGAGGTCCAGGTCCGCGGCCAGGCCGCGGATGGTCGGATTGCGGTAGACGTCCTTCATCGACACGGTGGGGAGGTCGTCCCGTTTGCGGACGCGTGCGCAGAACTGGGCCATGACGAGGGAGTCGGCGCCGAGGTCGGTGAAGAAGTTGCCGTCGACGGGGACCTGCTCGGTGCGCAGGACGCCCGCCAGCACCTCGGCGAGCCGTGTCTCTACGGGCCTCCCCGTGCCGCCTCCGGCGTCGGCCGGTGCCGCCGCCGACGGGTGCGGGGGGGCCAGTGAGGCCGCCAGGGCCTCCAGCGTGGGGTGCTGGTAGACGTCCTTCATCGACACGGTGGGGAGGTCGTCCCGTTTGCGGACGCGTGCGCAGAACTGGGCCATGACGAGGGAGTCGGCGCCGAGGTCGGTGAAGAAGTTGCCGTCGACGGGGACCTGCTCGGTGCGCAGGACGCCCGCCAGCACCTCGGCGAGCCGTGCCTCGACGGGACTCTCCGCGCCGCCTCCGGCGTCGGCCGGTGTGTCCGTGCGGGGTGTCGGGCCGATTCCGGTGGAGGTGGCGGGTCGTTCGAAGCTGTTGCAGGTCACGACAGTTCCTCCCGGACACGGCGGCCGGCCCCGGCCAGGAGCGCCGTCGCCGTGCGGCGGTCACGGCCGTGCCCGGGAGCGGATGCCTGCGACCCGGGCGTCCCAAGGTCATCGGTCGCCGGGCGGTCGTAAATCCATGAGTTCATGAGTGGTTCACCTGCGGTCGTGCGACCCTGGCTCTGTTTTCCTCGGGGCGCGCATATCGGATTCCTGTCGGAGGCGGTGGTGGCAGGCACCACGTTTTGGGTTTCAATCGCCTCTTGTTCCAGTAGGCACGATCGAACGATTTCTGTCCTGCTACTGGAGCTCGTGGCTTGACACGGGCGGCGGGATGTGAGGGCCCCGTCTGCCGGGCGGAATCGCCTGCCTGCGCGACGTGCGGCCCTACCGGCCGCGTACGGATCCGGCAAGTCCCGAATGGCGGGGGCATGACGTGAGGGCTCCCGCCCGTTTCACTGGTGGCATTCCGAGCCGTCCGGTTCCCGCGGATTTCCGCGGCCGCACCGGGGACCCGTCGGTCGGCGGGGGAGATCCGGCCGACTGCCGGATGGTTGAACCGGCATGTTCCTTGAATTGTGGTGACCAATGGGACACGTATTCGCTCCGGCCGTGCCGTCCGCGACGACCGCGGACGACTCGCCCTTCCGCGCGCCTTCGACGGGCCGGATGGTCGGCCTCGATCTCGCGCGCGGACTGGCGATCCTGGGCATGTTCGCCGCGCACGTGGGTCCCGATCCGTCGGTGGGCGGACCCCTGGGGTGGGTCATGGAGGTGGCCCGCGGCCGGTCGTCCGCCCTGTTCGCGCTGCTGGCCGGCTTCACCCTGGTCCTCCTGACGGGACGCCCCCGGCCGCGCACGGGACGCGGCGGCCGCCAGGCGATCGGCCGCGTCGTGATCCGTGCCGCCCTGCTGATGGTCCTGGGGTACGCACTGGTCCTGCTGGACACCGACGTCGACGTCATCCTGTCCTTCTACGGTCTGCTCCTCGTCCTCGCCCTGCCGCTGTACCGGCTGAGCGCGAGGACGCTCGCGCTCGTCGCGGCCTCGTCCGCCCTCGTCCTGCCGCAGGTGCTGTACGTGCTGAGAGTCGCGGTCGACGGCGGTGACCGGTACGAGGCCGTCGTCGGCCTGGACCCCCTCGCACGGATCACCGGCTCCGACGGTTTCCTGGAACTCTTCGTCACCGGTGAGTACCCGGCCCTGACGTGGTTCCCCTTCATCGTGGCCGGAATGGCGGTGGCCAGGCTCGATCTCTCGCGCCGTGACGTGCTCACGAAGCTGGCCTGCACCGGCGCGGCACTGGCCGTGATCGGCTACGGAGGGTCGTGGCTGGCTCTCCACGCGGTCCCGGGCGCCCAGGCGGGTGTGAGCGCGGCCACGGGCGGGGGCCCCGCCGCCTCGGCGTGGTGGTCCGACGCCGTCGGCGAGGAGTTCGCCTCCGGGCACCCGGCCTGGCTGCTCGTGGCCTCCCCGCACAGCCAGACCACCTGGTCCGTCGTCGGCAACACCGGCGTGGCGCTGGCCGTCCTGGCCGGCTGCTTCCTCGCCGTGCGGTTCGCGGGCCCCCGCGTCCGGCTGCTCGCACCGCTCGCCGCGGTCGGTTCGATCTCCCTGACGGCCTACGTCGCCCATATTTTCGCCATCCGTCTGCTGGGTACGGGCGAGGGTGAGGATTGGGCGGCCCTGCCGGTCCTCCTCGGGTTCGCGGTCGTGGCCATGGCGACGGCCCTCCTGTGGACCCGCTTCTTCCGGCGAGGCCCGCTGGAGTACATGCTGTACAGCGCCACCAAGCCCGCCCGATGGATCGGCTGACCGGGCCGGCCGGGTGCCGTGCCGATCGGAGAAGGAGGTCGGAGCCATGGGTCTGCGACTGACGTTCCTGTGCGCGTCCCCCGTGGAGGGAACCCGCGGTCCGGCGTTCGGGGACGGCCCCCTGGACGGACGTGCCGCGAACGAGAAGGCGGCCCTTCCGCCGTACTCCCAGGCCTTCCGGGCGCCGTCGGCCCGCTGTGCGCAGACCGCCGAGGCCCTCGGTGTGGCGGCGACACCCGAGGAAGCCCTGCGGGACATCGACCACGGCACCTGGAGCGGGCGCACACACGCGGACATCCGGGCGGAGGACCCGCACGGCCTCTCCGCCTGGCTGACGGACCCCGATGCCGCACCGCACGGCGGCGAGTCCGTCGGCCGACTGTGCCGCCGGACCGCCTCCTGGCTGGAGGCCCTGCCGGACGGCGCCGGGCGTGTGCTGGCGATCACCGAGGCGTCCGTCGTCCGGGCGGCGCTGGTCCACGCCCTGTCGGTACCCGCCCGCGTCTTCCCGCACCTGGACGTGCCGCACCGGTCGGCGGTCACCCTGACGAGGTGCGACGGCCTCTGGCACGCCGGAGTCGGCGACCCGGAGGTCCCACGGCAGCGGGCGTCCGCCGACGGCACCACCTCCGCCGGCACGACCGCGTACGCCGCTCGCCGGTAGTCCATGGCGGGCCGCGGTACTCGGGCCGGCTTCGACCTCCGTACCGCCGCGCCCGGCGCCTTCCACGCCCTCGGAGACCGCGCCGTCCGTGAGGCCCTGGACTCCCTGGAGGCCGCCGTCGCCGCCAACGGCCACACCGGCAATCGGCACCACCTGGCCCACCTCCAGGTGGTCCACCCCGACGACATCGCGCGCTTCCGCACCCTGCGCGCCACCGCCGACATCCAGCGGCTGTGGGCGAACGGACCACTCCGGCCACGGTCAGCCCGCGAAGGACTCCGCGTACGCGGCGAAGGCGTACGTGGCGTCGAGGCTGCCCGGCCGGGGCGGGTCGTCGGGGTCCCAGCCCCGGTCGCGGTCGTCCATCACCTGGGTGAGCAGTGGACGCCACCTCGGTTCCAGGTTCCGGCACGCCCACTCGAGGGCACCGCGCTTGGACGCCACCCTCCCCGTGTGCAGCGAGTACAGCACGCGGCAGTAGGTCGTCATCGTGTAGCGCTGGGTCCACGCGAGATCGAAGGACGACCAGGTCCTGATGCCCCGCAGCACCTCGGGCAGATCCGCGCGCATGGCGGCGCGCAGTGCGTCCGGCGGCACCTCGTCCACCAGATCCGCGATGGGCGGGCCGGCGAGCGTGATGCCGTGGTTCCTGAGGATCCAACGAGTGTGAAGGCTGTTGCAGTGGGTGTCCCAGATCAGCTCACGGTGCCCGTGGTCGCAGAACAGCCACGGAACGCCGAGCCCACCGACGTCCCGAAGAGACGCGGTGTCCGCGTACGAGCCCTCGATGTGTTGTGTCCAGAACCCCGGACGGGCCGGGATCCCGTCGTGGAGACGGCGGAGCCCCGTCTCCGCGGCCCCCCGGGGAGGTTCGGTGGTGGCGACGATGAAGTCGCAGTCGCTGTGCGGATCACCGGCACCCAGTGCGAAGGAGCCCTGGACGTAGGCGCCGACGAATGTGTCGCCGAGGATGTCGCGTACCGCGTGGGTGAAGCCGGTCAGGAGCGCATTGAGCTCCGGGAAAGGCGTGAACATGGGGTTCTCCGTGCCCGTTGGAAGGAAGGGACTGACGGGCGCGGCGAGAGTGAGAGGGCCGTCGCCGCGCTCAGGCGCGGCGGACGCGGTTCGCGGAGAAGCAGTGTGAAGTCACGCCGCGGACCGTATCCACCGACGGCCCGGCGGTCAAAGGGATTTCCGAGGCCGAGGCCGGACCCGGAACGGGGACGGAACATGAGCCGGACCCGGACCCGGGACGGAACATGAGCCGGACTCGGACTCGGGCCGGCCGAAGCCGGGCCGGCCGAAACCGGACCCGAAGCCGGACCCGGGACGGAACATGGCCGGCCGAAACCGGAACCGGGACGGAGCCGAGGCCGAGGTCCCGTCCGGAGGCCGCCCGTCCGACCGTTCGCCGCGCCCGGGACACCGCTCACCGCAGCAGGAGGGACGGCCGGAGGAACGACTCTCTCGGAGAAACGGAGGCCGGACGGGCTGCGGCTGGAGACCCACGGCCGGGGTACCCCTAGGGTGATCCCATGTCTGCCAGGTTGAGCTCCACGAGGGCCCGTGCCGCGCTCGGCACTTCGGCGCGGGTGTCGGTCGAGCTGCTGCTCGTTTCCGTGATGTCGGCGGTGGCCCTGTGGCTGCTGGGCCGGATGTGGTCGATCGTCTGGCCCCTCGTCGTGGGCCTCCTCCTCACCACGCTCACCTGGCCCCTGGCTCGGCTCCTGCGCAGGTTCGGGTGGCCCCCCGCCCTCGCCGCCTCGGCCGTGACCGTGCTGTTCCTCCTGGTCGCCGCGGGCGTCGTGGCGCTGATCGCGGTGCCGGTGGCAGCACAGTCCGGCGAACTGTCGGAAGGCGTCGTCCAGGGCATACAGAAGGTGCGCGAGTGGGCCGCCGGACCGCCGCTGAACATCGGCGACGACCAGATCACCGGGGCCTTCGACACCGCGGTGGATCGCATACAGGACAGCGCGGGCAGCATGGCCACCGCCGTGGTCACCGGAGTGGGCACCGTGGTCAACGGTGTCGTCACGGCAGTCCTCGCGCTCTTCCTGATGTTCTTCTTCCTCAAGGACGGCCCCCGGTTCCTGCCGTGGCTCACTCGTCAACTGCCCGGCTCACTGGCCACTCACGTACCGGTCGTGGCCGCGCGCGGCTGGGACACGCTGGGCGCGTTCGTGCGGTCCCAGGCGTTCGTCGGTCTGATCGACGCCGTCTTCATCGGTATCGGTCTGTGGATCCTGGGAGTACCGCTGGTCCTTCCGCTCGCCGTGCTGACCTTCGTGTCCGCGTTCGTGCCGATCGTGGGCGCCCTGTTCGCCGGTCTGGTCGCGGTGCTCATCGCGCTGGTGTCGAACGGACCGACGGACGCGCTGATCGTGCTGGCGATCATCGTCGTGGTCCAGCAGCTCGAGGGCAATGTGTTCCAGCCGATGATCCAGGGCCGGGGTCTCGGCCTTCACGCCGCGGTGATCCTGCTGGCGGTGACGTTGGGTGGCAGCCTGGCGGGCATCGTGGGCAGCCTGCTCGCCGTACCGGTGGCCGCACTGCTCGCGGTGGTCTGGAACTACCTCCGCGAGCAGTGGAGCGACCCGGCCCCGGAGCGGGAACCCGTACCGACGGCGGAACCCGTACCGGCGGCGGATCCCGGGGCGCGGGCGGAACCGGCAACCGACGAGCCGCAGAGCGGCGCCGCCGCCGTCGTGTCGTAACGCCTCCGGCGGCCCGCGTCCGAGTGGGCCGCCGCCACGGGCACCCGCTTCGATCCCGCCCCGAGCCGTTCGGGAGGTACTCCGCGGAGCCGTCACCGCCGTCCTTTCCACTGCCATGACCGAGCTCTGCCAAGGGTCGGGGTCTGCGTCCGTGACGCAGAGCACATCGGTCGAGCGCCGCATTTAATGAGAATCCTGGATGCGTATTTGATAGCGTCCTCGATGTGCGACTCACCAAGTTCACCGACCTGGCCCTCCGGTCCGTCATGCGCCTCGCGGTGTGCGCCGACGACGAGGTGCTCACCACCCGCGAGGTGGCCGAGGCGATGGACGTGCGGCACACCCACGCCGCGAAGGCGATCACCCGCCTGCAGCACCTGGGGGTGGTCGAGGCCCGCCGGGGCCGCGGGGGCGGACTCGTCGTGACCGACTTCGGTCGGCGGGCTTCGGTGGGCTGGCTGGTGCGGGAGCTCGAAGGGGAGGAGGAGGTCGTCAGTTGCGACGATCCGCCCTGTCCGCTGCGCGGGGCCTGCCGGCTGCGGCGGGCGCTGCGTGACGCCCAGGAGGCGTTCTACGCCACGCTCGAGCCGCTGACCGTGGCCGACCTCGTCACCTCGCCCACCGGGCCCGTGCTCGTCGCCCTTGCCGGGCCTCCGTCGCGGTAGCCGCCTCCGTCGGTCCGGTGTCGTCCCGTCGCGACCTCATGGGCTGAGCCGCACGCCTTCTAAAACACGAAGATCGTTTACCTATTTAGGAGTCATCTGTGCTCTCGGAACAGGCCACGCCCGTCGTCCGCGCCACGCTTCCGGTGGTCGGCGGCGCCATCGGGGACATCGCAGAGATCTTCTACCGCAGGCTGTTCGATGCCCGTCCCGCGTTGCTGAGAGACCTGTTCAACCGCGGCAACCAGGCCAACGGGGAACAGCGGAAGGCGCTGGCGGGTTCGATCGCCGCCTTCGCCGGAATGCTGCTGGAGAGGCCGGAGGCCCGACCCGACGCGATGCTGGCGCGGATCGCGAACAAGCACGCCTCGCTCGGGATCACCTCCGACCAGTACAAGATCGTCCACCGCCACCTCCTCGCGGCGATGACCGACGTGCTCGGTGAGGCCCTCACCGACGAGGTCGCCGCCGCCTGGGACGAGGTGTACTGGCTGATGGCGAACGCCCTGATCGCGGTGGAGACGCGGCTCTACCAGGAGGCCGGCGCGGCCGAGGGCGAGGTATGGCGGCACATGGAGATCGCCGAGCGGCGCCAGGAGACGCCCGACGTCGTCTCCTTCCTCATACGTCCCCGCGACGGCCGCCCCGTGGGACCCTTCCGGCCGGGCCAGTACGTGAGCGTCCAGGTCGAACTGGACGACGGCGCCAAGCAGATCCGTCAGTACAGCCTGTCGGCCGCCCCCGGCCGGCCGGACTGGCGGATCAGTGTCAAGCGGGTCCGCGAGGCGGCGGGTCCGGACGGCGAGGTGTCGTCCTGGCTCCACGAGCGCGCGCGGCCGGGCGACGTCCTGACCGTGTCGCTGCCGTTCGGCGACCTCGTCCTGCCGGAGGACGACGGGCCGCTGCTGCTGGCGTCCGCCGGGATCGGGAACACCCCCGTCCTGGCCGTGCTCGACCATCTGGTGTCCACCGGAGCGGGCCGCCGCGTCGTCGCGGTCCACGCCGACCGCACGCCCGCCGACCACGCGCACCGAGAGGAGCAACTCGCCCTGGTGCGAGCGCTGCCGGGCGGCCGGCTCCACCTGTGGTACGAGTCGCCCGGCGACGACGCCCGGGGGGCCGTGGCCGGCCGGGTCGATCTGGGCGGCCTGGAACTCCCGGACGGCCTGACCGCGTATCTGTGCGGTCCGCTGCCCTTCATGCGTGCGGTGCGCGGCGAGCTGCTGCGCCGGGGAGTGCCGGCCGAGAGGATCCACTACGAGGTCTTCGGACCGGACCTCTGGCTGGGCCGGTAGGAGCCGATCTGCGGAACCGGTGTGCGGGGCGGCGGAGCGTCGGCGGCACGGCCGCCCGGCACGGTCCTCGTTCTGCCGCGGACGGTCCTCGCCGTACCGCGCATGCTTCTTGCCGTGCTGCGGACGGTCCTCGCGGTACCACGGGCCGCGGACGGTCCTCGCCGTACCGCGCACGGAGAGGAGTGCTCCGGCCGGCTCGACGGGCATCGTGAGAGCCGTGAACCATCCATGACGGTCACCGGTCGCCGAAGGCACCGTGCGTCACGAGGCGTCGCGAGGTGCCGGCAAGCCCCGCAGCCGTCGCCGGTCGCGGGGAGGGGTCGGCGTCCGAGGAGTCGCATCGTCCGCGTCGGCCGTGAGAGCGGAATCAGCCGGGCGCGAGAGCGGAAGGAAGAGGTACACCGCGAATGGACACCACTTGGGCGGCCGTGGCCGCCGCGGCCACCTTCGTCTGGTTCGGAATGGTGTTGGCCATCTCGTTCCTGGAGGCGCCGCTGAAGTTCCGGGCACCTGGAGTGACCCTGCGGATCGGTCTCGGCATCGGCAGGCTGGTCTTCCGTGCGCTCAACCGCGCCGAAGCCGTCCTGGCCGCCGTGCTGGTCGTGGCGGTCGCCGCCGGAGGCCCCACGGCACCCGTCGCGGCCCTGACGGTCGTCGCCGTGTCGCTGCTGGCCGTGCAGCTCGCCGCAGTCCGGCCCGTACTGAGCCGCCGCTCGGACCGGGTGCTGGCGGGGGAGGACGTGCCACGCTCCCGTGCCCACCTCGTCTACGTCGCCTGTGAGTCGGTCAAGGCGCTGACCCTGCCGGCGTTGGGCATCGTGCTGATGCCGGTCTGAACCCAGCCGCGTCTGAACCCAGCCGTTTCCGTGGCCAGTTGATGACGAGGGTGAACGTACGTCCGGCCTCAGGTCTCGTACATCGCCGGCTGGTCGACCTCCGTGCCCCCGGAGGGGGCGTCGGGCCGGGGTGCCGCACCCTCGCGCCGCCGGGAGCGCGAAGCGCCCCGGCCCGCGCGTCGCGTGGCGCGGGCCGGGGCGGACCGGGTGGGGTGTCAGCCGGCCGTGCCGGCGGCGCAGCCGTTGCCGCCGGCCGGGTTGAGCAGGCTGACGACCCCGAGCGTGTTGCCGCAGACGTCCACCGGTACATGCACCGGGGCCTGCAGTGCGTTGCCGGACAGGGCTCCCGGGCTGCCCACGGCCGCGCCCTGGGCGCCGGAGTCCGCGACGGCGCTGCCGACGCCGGCGACGGCACCGGCCAGGGTGAGGGCGGTCAGGACGGACGCGGTTCGCTTGCTCATGCTCGATCTCTCTCGTTGGGGAGGGTGGAACAACGGCTCCGATCCCACCGCATTCCGGCGGCATATGACGGGCAATTCACCGGACCCGGGCGTGTCAGCGCGACTGGTGTCGATCCGAGTCCTCCGCGTGCGGGGTGGCCGTCCACCGGTGCCGGCTCTGGAGCGATTCGCAGGAGGGGTCGGGGGGTGGTGCGCGGGGATTCGCGCTCCACGAGGAGTCCTGTGCCGGGCAGTGCAGTTGCTGTGTGCGGGACTCTTCTCGGTCGTCCGCCCGGTCGGCGGTCGTCGCAAGGCGGCATCCCGACGACGCGTCAGCGCCGCTCGCAAGAGGCGGGTCCGGGGCGGCGAGCCGTACCTCGTACGCCGTGCACGCATGGGTGGTCGACGGGCGGGCCGTTCGGTTGTCCCTCGGTGCTGCTGCGTGCTCATTGATCCGCCGCCGGCCCGGCGCTGCGACGTGCGAATCAGTGGTCGTTGTCAGCCCCCACGTCCCGAGCACGCAGCGCCGCCGTCTGCTCGCGGCGCTCGCGACTCAGCAGACCGGACATGCAGGATGCGGTCGACGCCAGAAGGGCGATCACCGCGTTGACGGTCAGGTTGCCCCCGTGCGCGAAGCCGCCGAGCTGGGAGTTGCACGGCGACGCACACGGTCCGGCCCGCTCACCGGCATCCACGACCCCGACGGCTTGGGCGCCGTGTTCTTCGCCGAGCTCGCCGCCGCCGGGCAGGTCGAGCGCAGCAGATCCAGCCTCACCCGAACGAGGAGATCCTCAGATCGATTCGATCAGCTCTGCCAGTGCCGCGCCCAGGCGTTCCAGACCGGGCCCCGGCGGGCCTCCGGGTTCGGTCATGTAGACGTCGCGCCGGATCTCGATCATCAGGGCGCTGACGCGGGGGTCCCTGCCGTGGAAGTCGAGGGGCACGTACGTGCCCGCGAAGGGGCTGTCGAGTCCGGTGCCGCCGAAGCCCGCGAACGCCCGCTCCGCGGCGGCGAGGAGGTCGGGCGGGGTGTGGAAGGGGTCCGTACCCAGGCAGATCGGTGGCCGGGGTCCGTCGCCGTGCAGCTCGTAGGGCAGCGGCTCGGTGGGGTACGAGTGGACGTCGACGACCACCGCACGTCCGACGGCTTCGAGACGGTCGGCCACGGCAGCGCTCATGGCCCGCGCGTACGGGTGGAAGTAGCGCTCGACGAGCGGCCGTGGATCCGTGTCCGCCGGCCGGAGGCGCTCGCGGTTCGTGGTCCTCGTGTAGACCGCGCCCATGCCGACGGCGAGCATCTCCTCGCGCTCGTCGGGGAACCGCTCGGGGTCGATCACCAGCCGGGAGAGCCCGTTGACGAACTGCCACGGCCTGACCGCGGCGGCGTCCGCCCCCGCGGCGGCGACGGCGGCCGTGTGGGAGTCGGTGACGTGGTCGAGTTCGAGTACCAGCGCGGCGTCGTCCAGTTCGATGCCGTGGCGCACCCACTCCGGAATCTCACGCGAGGAGTGCGGGACGTGGAGCACGACGGGGGAGTCGTCGGCTCCTGGGAGGAGGCGGAAGGAGGACATGAAGGATGATCTTAGGGTCGCCGGTCGCCGGTCGCCGGTCGCCGGACGCCGGTCGGGGCTTGGGCCCGGCCGGGAGGGACGCCATGGGACAGGCGGAGTACGAGCGGCACCCGGGCTTGCCCTCCCGCACGGACCCACGTCCCCGCCCCCGCTCCTCGAAGAGCCTCACCCGCCCCTTAACATCGAACTGATTTCTGACGCAACCTCTCTTTTTTCTGGGTGTGGCTGGTTATGATCGGGCTCCTCATCCTGGTCCCGACCTGGGCCGCAAAGGTGCTTCCCCAGTTCAGGGGCAGTACCCCGGCCCTGCGACGGGCCGTCACGCTGTCCCCCGCTCCCGAGGACTGATGTCACCGATACAACCCATCGGATCACGAGGCCCGTCGGCGAAGCGTCGTCGGCGCACCCTGCGCCTGCGTACGCTGCTCATCTGGCTCGCGGTCGTCCCCATCGTGGCCCTGGGCGTCCAATCGGCGCTGGCCGCGAACCGGTTGCTGGAGCAGTCGGGACACCTGCGCGCCGATGTGGAGTCCGGTGAACGTCTGGGCGTACCCCTGTACCGGCTCATGGTCGCGATGCAGTCCGAGCGGACGCTGACCGCCGCGCGCTGGGCCGGCACCACGGTGCCCGAGGACGTCATGGGGGAGCGGCGCGCGGCCACCGACGAGGCCGCGACGGGGTTCCGCCGGTCGTGGGCGCCCGGCAGCGCGGTGTCCGAGTTGGCGGACCGCCGCCTGCAGGAGGTGTCGCAGGGCCTGGACGACCTGAACTCCTACCGCGAGCGCACGGACAGCGGCATCGGAAGCGCCGACAGCACACTCGTGTACTACAGCGGCGTGATCGGCCAGATGATCCGCTTCTACCAGGACGAGCTGAGCCACACCGAGGACGGTGGGCTCATCGAGGACACCCGCGTCGTCACCGCCATGTTCGCGGCGTCCGAGATGGTGGCCCAGGAGGACATGATCCTCGCGCAGGCAGGGCCGTCCAGGACGCTGACCACCTCCAGGTTCGCCGACTTCGTCAACGCCGTCGGTGCCCAGCGGTACCTGTACGACACGTGGATCGTGCCGTACCTGCCGGACGCCCAGAACGACCTCTACGCGCAGATGGTCCGCTCGGGAGCGTGGCAGACCAAGACCCGCATCGAGAGCGCCGTCCTGTCCGAGCAGTCGATCACCGACGACGGTGTGAAGCTGCCCCGCGACGTCAAGGGGTGGAGCGCCGCGCAGGAACAGTGGGGGCCACAGCTCAGCACGCTGAACGCCGACCGGTCCCGGGCCCTGCTGGCGCGCGCCGACGCCCGGGCGACGGACCTCGAGACCGACGTCGCCTGGCTCATCGCGGGCAGCGCGGCCGCACTGCTGGCCGTCGCGACCGTCGTCGCCCTCACCACGCGGTCGGTGCTGCGCAGGCTGAGCCGTCTGCACGACCGGACGGTGACCGTCGCCGAGCGCACACTGCCGGACGTCGTGGACCGGCTGCAGAGCGGTCGACCGGTCGACCCCGACGCACTGCCCGCGGTCCGCGGCGAGCAGGACGAAGTGGGGCGCATCAGTGACGCGTTCGCCCGGGTGGTCGCCGTCTCCGTGAGCGGTCACCGGCAACTCGCCGCCGAGCGCATGGGCTTCGGGATGTTCGCCGCGGGTATCGCCTCCCGCACCGGAAACCTGGTCAGCCGCCAGCTGAGCCTCACCGAGGAGCTTCAGGACACCTTCGGGCACGACGAGACGCTCCTCGCCGAGTTGATGCGGGCCGACCAGCTGACGGTCGGAATGCGCCGGCAGACGGAGAACCTGCTCATCCTGGCCGGCGGGGAGATCCCCGACCCCCACACCGAGCCCATGCGCATCGCCGACCTGCTGCGCGAAGCGGCGGCCGAGGTCGAGGACTTCCGTCGCATCGAGCGGCAGGCGCTGGACGAGATCAGCGTCGAGGCATCCGTGATCAGCCAGGTCAGTCATCTCCTGGCCGAACTGCTGGACAACGCGACGCGGTTCTCCCCACCGAGGTCGAAGGTCGTCATCCGGGCCGAACTCGTCGCCGACGGGCTGTCGGTGGAGATCGAGGACCGCGGGCCGAAGGTGGCACCCGCGACCTACGAGGAGATGAACGGGCGCCTGCACTCGGCACCCCCGTACGCCGTGCTGGCGGAGAACGCCCATCGGCTGGGTCTCTTCGTGGTCGGCCACCTCGCCGACGGGCTCGGGGCCACGGTCGTTCTGCGCAGGTCGGTGTACGGCGGGACGTCGGCCGTGGTGATCCTTCCCAAGGCGCTGCTCGTACCGACGAAGGGCGAGACGGGAGGTGCGCCGCCCGTGGCGTCGGTACACCTGGAGTCCGCGCGGGCCGAACCCTCCCGGGGCGGGCCCGCCCGTGAGGAGCCGGAGTTGCCGGCACGTTCGTCCCCGGCCGACGGCGAGTCCCCCCGAGTCGAGCCTGCCCGTGAGGCGCCGGTGCGCTTCGAGACCGAGCATCTGGAGCGGGCCCCTGTGGTGCCGGAACATGTGGAGCGAGTCCCCGTGGTGCCGAAGCCCGTGGTGCCGGCGCCCATGGTGCCGAAGCACGTGGACTCGGCCCCCGTGGAACCGGAGCGGGCGGACACCGCACCCCTGGGGAGCGGCGTTCCCGCGCCGCGCGGCCCGGGCGACGACATGCCGGAGACGGGCCCGCACACGGGGGCGGGGCTGCCGGTTCGCAGGGCGCAGCAGCGATCGAACGTGCGCTCGCACGAGAAGGCGACCCACGACGAACCCTCACGCGACGACTCCTCGCGCGACCACGCGTCCCGTGACCGGGCGTCGCTCGGCCAGTCGTCCCGTGACCGGGCCTCGCACGAACGGCCTTCGCACCAGCAGCCGCTGGAGGCGTCGGCGCGCCCCGCCCGCCCCGCCGAGCCGGTCCGTGACAGGCGTCCGGCGCTGCCCGAGCGCGTCCCGCAGACGCACATGGCCGAACAGCTCCTGGGGCCCCGCCGCCCGACGGAAGCGGCGGCCGTGGGGGACCAGGACACCCCCGAGGAGGTGGCCGACGCCTGGGCCGACTACGAGCAGGGAACGCAGATGGTGGAAGAAGAGCTCCGACAGGATCGGCGATGACGACGACATCCAACGACATGATCTTCAGCGTCCTGGACAACAACCTGAGCAGGATCGCCGGCATCAAGGGCGCCGTGCTGCTGTCCAACGACGGGATCATGCTCAGCTCCTACTTGCTGGACCGCCCCCAGGGCGAGCGGGTGGCCGCGGCGTCCTCAGGGATCGCGTCCACGATGAAGGCCATCTCCCGGGAGGTCGAGGGCGGGCGGATCATCCGTCAGCTGGTCGAGATGGACGACCGGTACCTCTGCATCGTCGGATGCGGGGAGGGCAGCACCCTCATCGTCGTGACGTCCCGCAAGGCCCGGCTCGGCGAGCTGGGCGGCGAGGCCGTACGCACCGCGCAGGCGCTCGGGGAGTGGCTGGGCACACCCGAGCGCACCCAGGCGCCGACGTCGTAATGACCGACGCGCCGCGCCGAGGAGGCGGCCGCCGGACGCGGTTGTACGCCCTGACCGACGGGCGTACGACCGCTCCGCCGGCCTCGCTGACCATGGACACCACGGTCACGGCGGCGGTCTCCCCGGACGCCTACGACGGCCTCCCCAGCGAGTGGCAGGCCGTCCTGTCCCTGTGCATGCCGCCGAACGGCCGGGCGGTCGCGGAGATCGCGGCCCGTATGCACATGCGCCTGACGCCCATGATCCTCCTCCTCGGCGAACTGGAGGACCGCGGGCTGGTACGGCACCGGTCGCCCCTGGAGGAGGCCGAGACCAGCAATGTCCACCTGCTCAGGAGAATCAGGGACAACCTTGCCCGGATATGACACCTCTGCCCAGGAAGTCGCGCCTGTCAAGATCCTCGTGGCCGGAGGGTTCGGCGTCGGGAAGACGACTCTGGTCGAGACGATCTCCGAGATCGAGCCGTTGCGCACGGAGGAGCGGCTGACGTCCGCCGGCGTCGGCGTCGACGACCTGGACGGGATCGAGTCCAAGACGGTGACCACCGTGGCGATGGACTTCGGCCGCATCACCCTCACCGACGCCGGAGTCGTCCTCTACCTGTTCGGGACACCTGGCCAGGAGCGCTTCTGGTTCATGTGGGACGACCTGCTCAACGGCGCCCTCGGAGCGGTCGTGCTGGTCGACACCCGGCGCCTCGACCGCAGCTTCCCCGCGGTCGACTTCTTCGAGAGCCGCGGGCTCCCGTTCGTGGTCGGCGCGAACTGCTTCCACGGCGAACAGCTCTACACCCCCGAGGAGATCAGGGCGGCGCTGCACCTGCGCAACCCGGACACCCCCGTCCTCATGCTCGACGCCCGCACCCGTACGGACGTGCGCTCGGCGCTGCTCGCGCTCCTCGACATGCTGATCGCCGACGCGGCGGCTACGCGGGTGTGAGCTCTTCCCCCCCACCCCGGCATGCCCCGCTCGAATCGTTGCCGGACGTGCGCGGGGGCCGGTTCTGCGCCCGGTGCCGAGGGGAACTCGATCCTCCGGCCGTCGCGGTCCGCCGGCCGGACGACACGACCAGTCCGGTCCACGAGGGAGGACCGAGGGGACACTCCCGCTCCGGCTCCCGCACGCGGTCCCACGGCGCGTTGCTCCCGCCCCGCACCCGCTCTTGGCCATGCTGCTGTGCCCATGGGGATGCTCCTGTCGGCCGTCGCGGTGCTCGTCGTCACGCACGTGCTGATCAACCGCGTCGGGGCCGAGCTCTACGTACCCGTCTGCGTCGTCGCGACCGCTGCCCTGGTGCTGCTCGCGCGGCTGGGCGGGGTCACCTGGGACGAGCTGGGCATGGGGCGGTCGTCGGTGCGGCGTGGGCTGAGGTGGGGGCTCGTCCTCGTCGGGGTCGTGATCGTCGTGTACGGGGTGGCCCTGGCGGCGCCCTTCACCCGCGAGGCGTTCGTCGACCGGCGGGTGGCCGGACTCTCGGCGGGGGAGTTGCTGTACCGGGTGTTCGTGCGGGTGCCGTTCGGGACCGTGCTGCTGGAGGAGGTCGCCTTCCGGGGCGTCCTGTGGGCCGTGATCCGCAGGCGATGGGGGACGGGGTGGGCCACGGCCGGCACCTCGGTCCTCTTCGGGCTGTGGCACATCGTGCCGTCGCGCGGACTCACGCGTTCCAACGCGGCCGTCGGGGCGGTGCTCGGCACGGGCGGGACCGGCGTCGCGCTGTCGGTGGGCGCGGCGGTCGTCGGAACCGCGCTCGCTGGCGTGCTGTTCTGCGAGTTGCGCCGGCGGTCCGGCAGCCTGATCCCGTCCGTCGCCCTGCACTGTGCCCTCAACAGCGCCGGCTATGCGCTGGCGTGGACGGCCGCCCGCGCGGGCTGAGGGACTGCCCGGCGAGGGGACGCCCCCGCCCTCGGGCCCGCAGACCCCGGGCGGGCGACGCCCCCCGAGCCGTCAGGCTCCCGGCGGTAGGTCCGCGGGGCGGCCGTCGCCACGGGTGAGGCGGTAGCCGCAGATACCGGCCAGCGCGGCGAGCACCGCGCCGCCGGCAGTCCAGAGGAAGCGGGACGACCACCAGCCCGACGACCAGCCGCCGTCCGGTGCGACCTCACGGCCGGAAGCGGGGACCAGCGGTGCGGCGAGCCGCCCGTCGACGGCCGTGGCACCGCCGGAGTCCTCCGCCGTGATCTCCACGGTCGCGTCGACCGGTTCGCCCAGGTCCTCGGCGGGCGCACCGACCACGGTGAGCCGTACGTAGTACGTCCCGGGCAGCGGGTCGTTCGCCCACGGCTCGGACCACGCCCTGACCGTGCGCAGCGCGCAGCTCAGCTCGACCGAAGGGGCCTCGGCCGGGGCCGACCGGACGTCGCTGCCGTAGCGGCACGCCTGGCGGCGCCTCAGCCCGTCGTACACGTCGAGCCGCCAGACGTGGGTGCCGTGGCGTGCCTCGGAGCGGGGCAGCTCGACCGTGGCCCTGACGGTGGCGCGCTGCCCGGCGTCGGCGGGGAACTGCCAGTACAGGTAGTCACCGGTCGACCCCCCTGCCGTGGCCCGCTGTCCGGGGCGTACGACGGTGGCGGTACGGAATGACGTACCGGCCTCGGTCGGTGCGGCGGTGTCGTCCTCCGTGCTCGCGCTCGGCGAAGGGGAATCGGCGGCGGCGACGCCCGGGAACGGCAGCGTGAACAGCGCGGCGGCGGACAGCAGCGCGGCCGTGGACATGCGTACGGTACGCATCAGTTGGTCCTCCAGACGGAGACGCGCCAGCGAGAGATCCAGCCCCACAGCACACCCGCGGCGAAGCCGGCGAGCGTCAGCACGCCGAGCAGCCACCAGCCGTGGCCGAGGCCGAGGAACGCCGCGTCGCCCGCGTCACGGGGTCCGCCCGTGATGTCGATCGTCAGCTCGAGGGGCAGGCCGGGCGCCGTCTTGACGGAGACGGGGGCGGAGAAGGAGTTGCTCACCCGCAGGCAGACGGTCTCGGCGGCGGGATCGCCGTCGTCGGCCGTCGAGACGTCGGTGTCGTCGGTCTCGGGCTTGGGGTAGCGCAGCCCCGTGGAGACGACGTCCGTGCGTCCGTCGCCCGTCGACTCGCCACGGACGATCTCGCGGCCGGCCAGGGTCGAGGCGCGCAGCAGCACACCGTGGTCACGGTTGACGCGGCGGTCGGGGGCGATGCTGACCGAGGCGCGCAGCTCCTGGCCGGGCAGCAGGTCCACGCGGTACCAGCGGTGCTGCCCGAAGGTCTCGCGGTCGGCGTAGAGACCGGCCTTCAGCCGCGGCGCGTCGGCGCAGCGTTCGCCGCCCTGGGTGGCCACCGGCGTGACGACCGGCTCGGCGGCGCGGTCCACCAACTGGCTCACCCGGTCGGACAGTTCCTCCTTGTGCTGGACGGAGGTGTACGTGCCGCCGGTGGCCTCGGCGATGCACATCAGCTGGGCGCGCATCCTGGCGTTGGGGACGAGGCCGAGGGTGTCGATGGTGATGTCGACGCCCTTGGCCGCGATCTCGCGCGCCACCTCGCACGGGTCGAGCGGGGCGCAGGTGTCCTCGCCGTCCGTGATGAGCACGATCCGTCGGGTGGCGTTCCCGCCCTCCAGGTCTTCGGCGGCGCCGAGCAGCGCGGGACCGATCGGGGTCCAGCCGGTCGGGACGAGCGTCGCCACCGCCGTCTTCGCCTCGGTCCGGTCGAGTTCGCCCACCGGGTGGAGCTGCTTGGTGTCCTTGCAGCCCTCCTTGCGGTCCTTGCCGGGGTAGTCGGCGCCGAGGGTGCGGATGCCGAGCCGTACGTCCTCCGGGACCGCGTCCAGCACCTCGTTGAACGCCTGCTTGGCAGCGGACATCCGCGACTGCCCGTCGATGTCGCGGGCCCGCATCGAGCCGCTCACGTCGAGGACGAGTTCGACCTTGGGCGGTTCCTTCGCGGCCGGCCGTTCGGCCGTGCCGCCGGAGTCGGCGAAGGCGGCGGAGGGGAGGAGCCCGCCGGTGACGGTGACCAGCAGCGCACCGCAGAGGGCGGCCGCCAGTCGCTTTCGTATGATCATCGGCGGATCATAGTGAGCCCGAGTGGTCCGGCCCAATTCCGCGCACACGGAGGCGCGCGGAGACGCGGCGGTGCGAGGCCAGCGTGGTGCGGGGCGCGGGCCGGCCACGGTGGCGAACTTCGCCGGTGCATCCGCTGACGCCACCGCCGTGCGATGCGAGGATTGCCTCGTCCGACGGGCCAGGGGGCGAGCATGGCACATCCGGTGAGCATTCGACGTGTACTCGGCGACCGTCCGTTCGCCGAGATCGGCGATCCGAGCGTCGTGGCGGTCGATCCCCGGCGCGGCGACATCGTCGCGGGAGGCGACCTCGGGTCGATCCGGTGGCCGCCGCCCGGCACGGCCGCCGTCGACCGCTGGCCGCAGTACCGGATCGGCGTGTTCAGCGCCGGTGACCTCGCCTGCCGCCACCTCCACCACTCCTACTGGCCGGTGAACTCGGTCGGCATCCATCCGTCCCTTCCGCTCGCGGCCGTGGGAACCGGCCGCTACGACGGCAGTTGGGACTTCCAGGGCGAACTCCTCCTGGTGGACCTGGAGTCGGGGACGGTGAGGACCGCACTCGAGGAACGACGTGAGGTGCTGGCCGTCGAGTGGCTGGACGACCGCAGACTGCGGCTCATGGTGTCCCCGGAGGACCGCGACTCCGACCACGCCTTCACCCACGCCTTCGAGACCGTGATCGAGCGTGAGGACTGGGCGGCAGCGGGGGACCGCACCATAGGGTTCCGCGAGTTGACCGGTCCGCGCGAGCGGAGGGTGCGCCCGCCGGACGCGGAACGGGCACGGGCGTTCCTGCGGGACCGCGGTGCCGCCGCGGGGTCCCCCTGGGAGCTGCGCCGGCAGGTGTGGGCGACGGAGACGCTGGACGACGGGCGGGTGCTGGCCGCGCTCCAGGGAGCACGACTCGAGTGCCGGCTGCCGTCCGGTGAGCTGCAGTGGACGGTTCCGGACCCCGACGGTGGACGGCAGATCCATGTCTGCGCCGACCAGCGCTCCGCCTGGGTGCATGTGCGGCACACCGGGCGGGTCACGGAATCGGGCTGGCGCCGGGCGGGGAATCTGGTCCAGCGCATAGCCCTCGACAGCGGGCGCTCTCTCGAGGAGTACGACCCCGGCCACGCCGTGATGTTCACCGGCGGCCGCGGTGGCTGGCTCGCCGTCCGGGAGGCCTGGCCGGCGCCGGAGCGGGGACAGACCGTCCTCCTCGCGCCGGACAACACGGAGGCGGCTCGATTCGTCCTGCCCGACCACGAGCACTTCGCCGTCCGCCGGGCTGCCGAGCCGCTCTTCGTGCAGCGTCCGGAGACCGGGGCCCCGGGGCGCCAATGGGTCGTCACCGTCGCCCTGGAGGTGACGGACGGAACACCGTCGGTCCGCCGCCTCTTCCCGCTGGACTGGGACGCCGACCGCACCATGCACCTGTTCGCGGGGCCGGGTACGCAGGTCGGGGACGACGCCCTCGTCCACGCGGCCACTCTCCACGACCACCGCGGACTGCTCTCGCGGAACTCGTTCGTGGTCCGACGCCGTCTCGCGGACGGCGCACCGCAGTGGGAGTACGGAACCGACGAGCCGGTCACGGCGCTGGACGGCGACGACCACACCGTCTTCGCCGCCTTCCGATCCGGGAGGATCGTGGCAGTCGACGCCGGGACCGGCAGCCCGCTCTGGGAGCGGGTCCTCCATGTATCGGGCCTGCCCGTCGTGCCCCTGTCGCTCACGGCGCCCCGCCCCGGCCGGCTCCTGGTCGGCACGGTGGACGGCCGGCTCCTGGACTGCGAGACGTCGACGGGGTCATGACCGGGCCGGGGCGCCCCCAGTCCGCCCCCCGGGCCGGGATGCTCCGCGGTGCGGGCCGCCGCGCGCGGGACGGTCGCGCCACTCGCCCCCGTCCGTCGGCGGCTTGGAGGATCGAGTGACCGGCGGACCACGAGTGGGTGCGGCCGGCCATGCCGCCCCGGGCGGGCCCCAGCGGCGCCCGGCGGTCCGCCCCCCGGGCCGGGTGCTCCGCGGTGCGGGCCGCCGCGCGCGTGGCGTCGGACGGCGGTGCCGATGGGGGGCGGGCCGTCCGAGGTGTCACGTCCGCGTTCGCCGACGGTGCCGTCGGCGTACGGCAGAGGCCACGCGTCGGGCCGGGGGAGCCTGCGGCGGCGTGCTCCCGTCCCACGCACTCGGCGCCTTCGACCGGGGCGGCTCCGGGTGCCGCCAGGCGGGCCGTGGTGCCCCGCCGGCCGGGCGGGGGGTACCGTCCTCAGCCCTCCGCCCCGGTCGCTGCCGCACCGTCACATCATCTGCCGCCGCACCAGCTCGTGCAGCCGGCCGCCCACATCCGCCAGCAGCCGGGCCGGCGGGCCCTGCTCTACCACGCGGCCCCCGGACATGACGATCACACGGTCGGCGTCCATCACCGTCGACAGCCGGTGGGCGATGACGACCCTGGTGGCGTGCAGCGCACGCGTGCTCTCGGTGACGATCCGCTGGGTCGCGTTGTCGAGGGCGCTCGTCGCCTCGTCGAAGAACAGCACGCGCGGTCGGCGGACCAGCGCCTGGGCGATCATCAGCCGCTGCCGCTGCCCGCCGGAGATCGCTCCGGCTCCGGAGATCATGGTCTGCATGCCCATGGGCATCCGGCGGACGTCCTCCGCGAGCCCCGCCATCTCGGCGGCCGCCCACGCCTCTTCCTCGGTGAACGGTTCCGCGCCCCGGATGCAGTCCAGGATCGATCCGGTGAACGGCTGGGAGTTCTGCAGGACGACACCGCACTGGCGGCGTACGGCGGCCTGGTCCAGGGCCGCGAGGTCCTGGCCGTCGTACAGCACGCTGCCGGAGGCGGGACGGTCGAAGCCGATGAGCATCCGCAGCAGCGTCGACTTGCCACAGCCGCTGGGCCCGACGACCGCGACGAACTCCCCGGGCCGTACGCTCAGGGACACGTCGTCGAGGACGAGCGGCCCGTCATCGGTGTAGCGGAACGACACCTTGCGGGCCTCGATCGCCCCGGACAGCTCCCCCGGCTGGGTGCTGCTCCCCCGTACCTCTGGGGCCTCGTCCAGGACCGGCTTGATCTGTTCGAACATCGGTAGCACCGCGGCGGCCGAGACCAGCGCACCGGTCAGCTGGGTCACGGAGGTCAGCATCATCGTCACGGCCGTGTGGAACGTCAGGAACTCGCCCGCCGTCAGACTCCCGCTCGCCGGGCCAGCCAGCAGCATGAACATGATCAGCGCGCTCAGCGGCAGATAGACCGCGTCGAGGACCGTCGTCAGATTGCGGATCCGGCCCGCGCGCCGGTGAAGCTCCCGGCTGCGCGCGAACTGCTTCGCCCATGCCGCGTAGGCGAAGCTCTCCGCCGCCGCGACCCGCAGCTTGGGCAGTCCCCGCAGGGTCTGGAACGCCTGGTTGTTCAGCTTGTTGTTCAGCTCCACCAGCCGGCGCTGCCAACGCAGCTGCCACAGCCCCATGCCGAGGAACACCGCCGCGATGACCAGCAGTATGCCGATCGCCGCGAGTGCCAGCGGAACGCTGTACACCAGCAGCAGCACCATGTTCATCGCGCCGACCGTGCTCGCCTGGACGACGACCGGCCCCACGCCCGACAGCAGCCGCCGGATGGCGCTGACGCCCATCGCCGCGCTCGCCAACTCGCCGGTGGAACGCTCCGCGAAGAACTTCGTCGGCAGCCGCAGCAGCCGGTCCCACACGGCGGGCTGCAGTGTGCTCTCGATCCGGCCCTCCATGCGCAGCACCGTGAGGTTCTGCATCAGCATGAAGACGGCCGAGACGCCGCCCGCGACCATCACCGCCACCGACACCTGGACGATCAGGTCGGTCCGGGCGTTCGGCACGTACACCCCGAGCACCTTGCCGGTGGCGATCGGCACCAGCGCGCCCAGAACGACCGCGACCAGTCCCGCGACGGCCAGGTTCCGCACGTCCGTGCGCGAGCCGCGGAGGCTGAAACGCATCAGCCGCCACAGGCTCGACGGCCGCTCGGGCAGCGGCCGGTAGAACATCACGGCCCGTTGCTCGAACTCCTCGGCGTTCTCCTCTCCGACGCGGATGCGGCTGCCGGTGGCCGGGTTCACCGCCTCGTAGCCGCCGCGCCGCCACAGCAGCGCCACCGGCGCCCCGGACCTGGCCCGGTGACCCACCAGCGGACCGCAGTCCTCCCGCCACCAGCGGCCGTCGAGCCGGACGGCACGGGTACGGACCCGGGAGGCGAGGGCGATGCGCTCCACCGGGCCGGTCCGCTCGTCGACCGGTGCGCCCCGCGCGGGTTCGGCGAGCGTGATACCGGCCGTCGAGGCGACGAGCCGGCACACCGCGTACGCGGCGTCGTCGGAGACGGCACCCCGGGAGCGGGCCGAAGAGGCCCTGCGGGAGGGGCCGATGGACGCCAGCAGCGCCTGGTCGGCACTCGTGCGGACCGCCTCCCCGGCCTTGATCCCGGCGGCCGCCCGGTCCTCGTGGGCCTGCTCCAGCCGCTCGATCCAGCGGTCGAGCCCCGACAGCAGCCGGTACTGCTGGTTGACCATCTGCTGCCACAGCGCACCGTCGACGAGCAGGTCGGCGGCGGCCTCGGTGCTGAACGCGGCGCCGTACTGCACGCTGCCGGGGAAGACCGGCAGCCACAGGACGTCGTCGTCCGCCGCCGCGTCGTCGTCCGTCGTCCGCCCGTCCAAAGGCGCCTCGAAGAGCACCCGCTGGCCGCGTCCCACGCCGAGCGCGAACGCGTGCTCCAGCAGACTCAGAGTGCCGTCCTGGCTGTCGTACCGGCTCTGGTAGGGGCTCTGGTGCGACCAGGCGTCACCGTACCCGGACTGCTGCCGGTGGAGCTCCAGCAGCGGGATGCGGCGCAGCACGCACCCCCGCAACGGCCTGCCGACGAGTGTGTGCTGGGGGCCGTCCACCGGGCCCAGCAGCAGCGTGCCCTTCTCCAGCCTCCCGAGGAAGTGCCAGTGCCCCTGCTGGGCCGCCTCGACCGCGAACAGGTCCAGCGCGCCGTCGACCAGCAGCCACAGCACCTGCGGACCCTCCAGCGGCAGACTGCGCAGCCCGGCGCAGTCGACGTGCTGCCCGAGCCCGCCGAACGCGGCGAGCACCGCGTCGTCGGGATGCGCGGACCCGGGGTGGTGACCGGGCTGTACGGGGATCACCTCAGTGCTCCTTGACCAGTTCGGCGTACGTGCCCCCGTGTCCGACCAGTTCCTCGTGCCGCCCGCGCTCCACCACCGTGCCGTGGTCGAGCACCACGATCTCGTCGCTGTCGCGCACGGTGCTCAGCCGATGGGCGATCACCACGCAGGCACAGCCCCGGCGGCGCAGATTGTCGATGATCAGCTGCTCGGTCTCCGCGTCCAGCGCGCTGGTCACCTCGTCCAGCACCAGCACACTGGGCCGGCGCACCAGTGCCCGGGCGATCTCCAGCCGTTGCCGCTGCCCGCCGGAGAAGTTGCGGCCGTCCTGCTCGACCCGGCCGTGGACGCCGCCGGGCCGCCGGGCGACCACGTCGTACAGCTCTGCGTCCTTCAGCGCGTCGACGACGGCCTCGTCGGTGATCGACGGGTCCCACAGGGCCACGTTGTCGCGGACCGTGCCCTCGAACAGGAACAGGTCCTGGTCGACGAAGGAGACGGAGGCGGCGAGCGCGCCGCGCGGGATCTCGTCCAGCCGCCGCCCGTCGATGCGGATGACGCCCTCCCAGGGGCTGTGGAGGCCCGCGATCAGCCGGGACACGGTGGACTTGCCGCTGCCGGAGCCGCCGACGAGCGCGACCTGGCTGCCCGGGCCCACCGACAGCGAGAAGCCGGTGAGCAGCGGCTTGTCCAGCGGGCTGTAGCCGAAGGTGACGTTCTCCAGGGTGACGTGTCCGCGCAGCCTGCGGGTGCTCGCGGGGGGCTCGGGGCGCGTGTAGAGCCCGTCGGCCGGGAAGTTCTCCACGTCCTTCAGCCGGGCCACGTCGGCGGCGAAGTCCTGGATGCGGGAGGCCATGCCGTTGAGCCGGGTGATCGGTGCGGTGAACCGGGTCACGAGCGCCTGGAAGGCCACGAGCAGACCGATCGAGACATGGCCCTCGACCGCCCGCAGACCGCCGATCCACAGGATCAGCGCGCTGTTCAGCGTCGCCAGGGTCGGTGCCACGACGGCGAGCACGGCGCTCGGCACACCGAGCCGCTGCTGTTCCTCCAGCGTGATGGCGTGCTGCCCCGCCCAGCGACGGAAGTACCCGTTCTCGCCACCGGTGGCCTTCATCGTCTCGATGAGCTGGATGCCGGTGTACGAGGTGTTCGTCAGCCGGGCGCTGTCGGCCCGCAGTTTCTGGGTACGCGTCGCCCGCAGGCGCACCACGATCCGCATGGCGACCACGTTCAGCAGGGCGATGAGTACGCCGACGACGGTCAGCTGGGGATCGTAGGTCCACAGCAGCAGCGCGTACAGGACGACGACGATGCCGTCGACGCCGAACGCGGTGAGGTCGCGGGCCAGGGTCTCGGCGACCGCGTCGTTCGACTGCAGCCGTTGGACGAGGTCGGCGGGACTGCGCTGGCCGAAGAACGTCACCGGCAGTCTGAGCAGATGCCGGAAGAACCGGGCGCTGCTCAGTGTGGACGAGATGACGCGGCCACGCAGCAGATTGGCCTGCTGGAGCCCGGTCAGCACGGCGGTCAGCGCGACCATGGCCGCCATCGAGGCGAAGAGGAGCCCGAGCAGCGAGGTCTGACGGCCCACCAGGTACATGTCGATGTACGTACGGCTCAGCGCGGGCAGCGCCGCGCCGACCGCGACCAGCAGCAGGCTGGCGAGCAGCGCGGCGGCCATCGTGCCCGTGGTGCCGCGCAGCCGGGCGGGCACGGAGCGCAGGACGCCGGGCTTGCGACCGCCGCGTCGGAAGCCGTCGCCGGGCTCGAGGACCAGCACCACTCCGGTGAAACTGGTGTCGAAGTCCTCCGCGGAGACGAACCGGCGGCCCTTGTCCGGGTCGTTGATGTGCACGCCGCGGCGGCCGAACCGGCGGCCCGTGCCGTCGTAGACGACGTAGTGGTTGAACTCCCAGAACAGGATGGCCGGCGCCCGCACCCCGGCGAGCGCGGCCGGCTCCATCTGCATGCCCTTGGCCCGGAGACCGTAACCGCGGGCCGCTTTGAGGATGTTGCTGGCGCGCGAGCCGTCGCGGGAGACACCGCAGGCGATCCGCAGCTCCTCCAGGGGCACGTGCCGGCCGTAGTGGGCGAGCACCATGGCGAGCGCCGCGGCACCGCACTCCACGGCCTCCATCTGGAGCACGGTGGGGGTGCGGACGCTCTTCTGTCCGACCGGTGCGGCGGGCCTGCGGGCCGCCCGGCGCGGGTTCGCGCGCCGCCGGCCGCCGCCGGTACGGGAGGCGGGGGGAGAGGGAGCCGTCACGGGAGCAGCCAATCGATCGGACGCTGGTCGGCCAGGCGGATCGTGCCGCCGGCCGGGGTCATGGACTCGACGGCGTACGGCGGTCCGTCGGAGGACGACCAGGCGTACCCGGACTCGGTGCGGGAGGATCGGTCGAGTTCCACCAGGACGGCGACGGGCCGTCCCTGGCGGGAGAACTGCTCGGCGAGCTGCCCGTCGCCGAGGAATCCCGCGATCTGCTGCCGGCTCTGCGACGTCCGGCCGACGGCCTCGACCCGGCCGCGCAGCACTCCGTACTGCTGGGAGGGCACCGACTGGACGGTGAGGTCGACCCGTGCGCCGACGGGGACGGCCGTGCCGTTGTCGGCGGGGAGGTAGAGCATCGCCTTCAGGGGGGAGCGGGCGTTGCCGACGCGCTCCAGGACGGCGACGTCCGCGCCGGTGGTGACGACGGCGCCGATGGTGGCCACGAGGGACGTGACGCGGCCCGCGGCGAGGGTGCGGACGAGGGTGCCCTCCTGCTTCTCGGCGCCGTCCCCGCCGGCACCGTTCCCGCTCGCGTCGCCGGTGCCGGAGCCCGGTCCGGTTCCGCCCGAGCCGTCGCCCGCGGTGGGCTCCCCGCCGCTCTCACTCTGCTCACCGGCGGTGCTCACCCGTAGCAGCGGTGCGCCGGCAGGGAGGCTCTTGCCCTCCTCGGCGAGCACTTCGGTCACCTGGCCCGCGACCGGACTCTGCAGGACGTAACTGCCCTGCGCGTGCGTGAGAATCCCCGGTGCACGCACCGTGGACGAAATGGAACCGTATACCGCCCAGAATGTGGCCGCCACCATCGCGATCACCGTGACGGAGAGGACGAGCCAGCCCTGCGGGCGGGCGAATCGGACCGGCAGATCGATTTCCTCCGGCGATTGCAGTTTGGAAAGGGCCTTTTGGCGGAACTGCACGTAACTCTTCCCTCGACTGCATATGTCCGGGTCCGGGGGTGGAAAGCGCGGTGAGCCCCGGAACGGGGAAGGTTCCGGGGCTCACTCAGGGCGTGCTCAGAGGCCGGCGACGAGACCGGTGACGGCACCGGTGTTCAGGCCGGTCGCACCCTCGACGGTGCCGACGACGGAGCCCACGACGGCGGAAGCCGGGACGATTCCGTCAACGGTGGAGGTCAGACCGGAAACCGCACCGGCGGCAACGGCGCTGTGCAGACCGCCGGAGACGTTGTCGAGGTCGGCGTCGGAGATCTCAGCGGTCTCGACCTGGGGGGTGAAGTTCATGATGAAGCTTCCCTTCATGTGGATATTTCCAAGGGTTACGGCCGGCCCCGCCGGATTACGTACCGGCCGCGTCACGGCGGGCGTGCGGGTCCACGGAACCGGGAACCCGAGCACAACTCCCGCAGTGCGCAGGATCAAAGCACGCCGGCGGACCCGACATCCAATCCCGGGGCACTCGGTCGGCGCCCCATCCGTCCTGGAACCAATTTCAGGTGCAGGCGTGTCCACGCGGCGGTGCCGACTTCTTCACAAGTTCCACCGGCCCGATTCCGTCCGGGTGAAAGAACGGCCCGTCGCGGAATCGGACACTCCGGTCCCAATGGATCAGCACGCCGCCAACCCCGCGGGGCGCACGGGGCGGAGGTCAATCGCCGTGCACCGGTTGCGTGTTCGATGTGCAGGTTTACGGAAGACTGTGTTCCGGTCCGCCTGGAGGGGCGTGGGCCGCCGGCGGGAACGCGTGCCGGCCGTCGGCGCGACGGGGTGCGGGACCCCGGCGGGGCCCTGCCGTCGAGTTCCGTCACGAGCGCGCGCGTTCCGTCGGCGCGAACGCGGGGTGGGCCGCCCCGGAGGTCGAGGATGCGGCCCATGAACGGTCAGAGAGAGGTGCCGAACGCCTGTGTCCACCAAGGTCCGCCGGAGGCGTCGTGGATGCCGACACCGAGCTCCTTGAACGAGCAGTTGAGGATGTTGGCGCGGTGGCCCGGGCTGTTCATCCACGAGTCCATCACCGACGACGGGCTCTGCTGGCCGCGCGCGATGTTCTCCCCGTACGTGCTCCACCGGTAGCCGGCGGCGGTGATCCGGTCGCCGGGGTCGGTGCCGTCCGGGCTGGTGTGGTCGAAGTAGCCGCGGGCCGCCATGTCCTCGGAGTGGCGTCGCGCGGCGGTCTCGAGCTTGTCGTTGCTGCGGACCGGGCCGCATCCCGCCTTGGCGCGCTCGGCGTTGACCAGGGCGACGACCTGCTCGACGTCCCCGCTCGGCAGCGGAGGCTCGGGGTCCGGTGCCTCGGGGGTCGGCGTCGCCTTGGGCTTCGGCCTGGCCGTGCTCGGCTTGGGCTTCGGCTTCGCCGCCTTGCTGGGGCCGGCGCTCACGCTCGGACTCGGGGAGGGGGAGGCGGAGGTGGAGGGCGAAGGAGACGGTGACGCGGACTGCGAGGGGGAGGGCTGCTCGGGGGAGGCCGGGGCGGCCACGGTGGAGGCGGGCTCCTCGGACTCGTCGGGGCCGAGCAGGAGATGGGCGGCACCGCCCGCGGTGACCAGAGCGGCGACCGCGGCTGCCACGGCCGTGGTGCGGCGGCGCCGCCGTGCGCGCTCCAGGCGGGCCTGGGTGCGCGACGCCCCGGCGGGCGACTCGCCGGAGCCGGCCGGGTCACCCTCCCCCAACGCACGGGCGGAGCCGGGGGCGTGCGAGGCGTGCGGGGCGCCCGGTGCGCGACCGGCGCCGTGGGCGCCGCCCGTGTGCGGCGGTGCGCCGAACGACGCCGTGGCCGCCGTGTCCGGGGCCTGCGGGGCGAAGGCGGCCGACGACGCGGCCACCGGTACCAGGGCCAGCCCGACGAGCAGCCCTTCGGCGGGCACCAGCCCGGACCAGTGGCCCGAACAGACCGTGCAGCCCCGGGCGTGACGGGCGATCCGCTTGCGCCACAGCGCGGAGGGCAGACCGTCCCAGCTCGCGACGATCGGCTCCAGGAGCACGCAGCCGGGTTCGGCGGACAGGGCGCGGACCACCACACGGGCCGTCTCCAACTGGGCCTTCATGCGCTGCACCCGTACCGCCGTGTGCTGCGGGGACAGCTCCAGCGCGGCGGCGACCTCCTCCCGGGACAACTCCCCGGCGGCCTCCAGCCACCACAGCGACAGCAGGGCGCGGTCGTCCTCGTCCAGCCAGCGGGTCGCCTCGGCCGTCTCCCGCCGCTGACCGGAGAGTCCGAGGCGGGTGATGGTCAGGTCCACGAAGTCCGCGCCGGGGTCGACGACGTCGTACGCGTCGTCCAGTCCGCCGCCGCCGGGTATCGCGCCCGCGCGGCGCTCCCGCCAGTGGCCGCGTATCTGGTTCATGGTGATGGCGACCAGCCAGCTGCGGAAGCTGTCCGGGTTGCGCAGCCCCTCCAGACCGCCGAGGACGCGGAGCATGGTCTCCTGCACCACGTCGTCCACGTCCGCGTGGCCGTTCATGGCGCGGCCGACGATGTTGTAGACCAGCGGAAGGTACTCGGCGACGAGCCGGTCCTGGGCGTGCTGGTCACCGGCCTGCGCCGCCATGATCACCGCGGCTTCGGGTTCGCTGCTCACGCTGTGTCCACTCTCTTCCTGGGCTGGGACGTGTCTCCTCCGACATCTGGGAGACGCCCTGCCTCCGTCCCGATAACAGAAATCGCATAGGAGTACGCAGAAACAGCCGGGAGTGTTAGATCCGCACGCCAAGCGCGCAGGACCGCGGCGGAGGGTTCGAACAGTTCGCCCGGAATATGAGCCGGTTCGTGCCACTGCCAGCGCACGATCTTGTCCGGTTCGGTGACCTCCGGCTCGCCTTCCACACCCGTGACGAGGGCGGCCGCCGAGATCCGGGTCAGGCCGCGCTTCCCGTCCATGACCACGGCGACGACGGCCACGTCCTCCTCGCGGACCCGCAGTCCCGTCTCCTCGGCGAGCTCCCTGGCGCCCGCGCGCTCGAAGCTCTCCCCGGGATCGACCTTGCCGCCGGGCAGCTCCCAGCGGCCGCTGCGGTCCAGGCCGAGCAGGATCCGCCCCCCGGGCTCGATGACGATCATGCCGACGCCGGTCAGGCCGTTGGGTGCGGGGAACGCGCGTGCGGGCCGCTCGTCGGGAGCGGGGCCGGGGGAGTGGGTCACCATGCGGGGATCGTACGAGGTTTCGAATCCCGTCCGTGACGGACTCGGTCCCGGTGTGACGGGGCTCCGCGCCGTGCGCACCCCTCTCCGCGGGCCGTATGCCGGGGCCCGCCGTCCGGGGCGTCGAACGGGGTGGGGGCCGTGGGGGCCGGGCCGGCGGCGTCCGGCCGGGCCCGTTCACACTCCCTGTGTGCTCCTGGTTCCGTGGCGTGCCCATGCGGGTGCCACCCCCGTGATCTGGCAGACCATGAGGTACAGAGGAATGGGCGGGGTGTAGGGGCTCGAGTCCTCGGGCCAGTGGATCAACCGGGTCCCCTCGGCCGGTACGTACGCCCCGGGGGAGTAGTACGCGGGCAGCGGCCATGCCAGGTCCTGGTCGGAGCCGGCCGGGACGATCCACCACATCCAGTCCGTGTCCGAGTAGACACAGCCCGTGCGGGGGAGGCGGGAGAGCAGTCGGTGGCCGTGTCGTGCGGGCAGCCCGACGGCATCGTGACCGAGTGTGGCCGACAGTCCCGGCGGGACGTCGAGGCGCAGCCGCCCCCGGGGGTCGTCACGCCCCCGGGAGAGCAGGCCGGCCATCGACCTCAGCACGGGCGACCCAGCGCCAGCTCGGCCCAGACGACCCGGCCCGGACCGGGGTGCGCGTCGTGCGCTCCCCAGGCGCTGCTGACGGCGTCCACCAGCAGCAGTCCGCGTCCGCCCTCCTCGGCGGAGACCCGGCGCAGTCGCGGCTCGCCCGGCGGGCAGCCCTCGTCCTGCACCGCTATGCGCAACTGGCCCGGCACGTCGTGCAGTTCGCACAGGACGCGCTGGCTCGCGGTGTGCACGACGGCGTTGGTGAACAGTTCGGAGGCGACCAGAGCGACCGTGTCGAAGTGGCTGCTGTCCACGCCCCAGCGCATCATGCGCTCCTGGATCAGGTGCCTGGCGCGGGCGACCGAGTCGGCCCGGCCGGGGAGCTCGAACCCGAAGCGGCGGATCGCCGGCACTGAGGAAGCCGGCTGACGCGGTATCGCGAGTACGGGCCTGAGCGTGTTACCAGGAGCCACGACCAATCCTTAACGGTGGGGAAGCGGTGCCGTACATGCCTCTCCCCGGGCAAGGCGCGGCAGCCTCGTGAACTGGTTCACCGAGCCACTCTCCCTCCGAAGCCGACACTTGGCAAGAGGCACTCTGAAAATTGCAGAGTGCTGGGTTCTGGGTCAGGGTGGCATGGCACACTCGTCGTGACACCGAGTCGTGGCGTCGGGTCGTGCACATTCGAGAACAGGGCGCTGGGGAGGTCTGTAGTGAGCGAGCCGCGGTCCGCCCCCACGGTGGGGCAGGTCGTACTGGGCAAGCGACTGCAGGATCTGCGGGAGCGAGCCGGCCTGAGACGCGAGGAGGCCGCCAGGGTCCTCCGCGTGGCCCCCGCCACCATCCGCAGGATGGAGACGGCGGAAGTCGCTCTCAAAATCCCCTACGTCCAGCTCCTCCTGAGGGCGTACGGCGTCCCCGAGGGCGAGGCCGAGGGCTTCGTCCAGCTCGCCGAGGACGCCAACAAGCCCGGCTGGTGGCAGCGTTTCCACGATGTGCTCCCCGGCTGGTTCAGCATGTACGTGAGCCTGGAGGGGGCGGCGAGCCTCATCCGCGCGTACGAACCGCACTTCGTCCCCGGGCTCCTCCAGACCGAGGACTACGCCCGCGGTGTCATGCACAGCGGAGCCCTCGGCGCCACCAGCGCCGAGGACGTCGAGCGGCACGTCGCCCTGCGCATGGAGCGTCAGGGGCTGCTCGGCAGGTCCGACGCGCCCAGATTCTGGGTGATCATGGACGAGACGGTGCTGCGCCGTCCGGTGGGCGGACCGAAGGTGATGCGGGCCCAGATCGACCGGCTGCTCGAGGCGGCCGAGCGGCCCAACATCACCCTCCAGGTCGCGGAGTTCGCGACCGGACCCCACGCCGGCACCTACGGGCCGTTCGTGCTCTTCCGCTTCGCCGTGCCCGAACTGCCCGACATGGTCTACAGCGAGTACCTCACCGGCGCGGTCTACCTCGACGCCCGCCCCGAGGTGGCCTCGCACCTGGAGGTCATGGACCGCATGGCGGCCCAGGCCGCCACCGCGCAACGCACGAAGGACCTCCTCCGGAGCGTCCGCAAGGAGCTGTGAATGGACCGCATATACAACGGCATGCCCGCCCGGGAGCTCGGCTCGGAGGGTTGGCACAAGCCGTGGAGCGGTGGTAACGGCGGCAACTGCGTCGAGGCCATGAAGCTGGCCGACGGCAGGGTCGCGGTGCGCCAGTCCGCCGATCCCGACGGCCCCGCGCTCATCTACTCCCACGGCGAGATCGCCGCCTTCATCCAGGGCGCCAAGTCCGGTCAGGCGGACTTCCTCCTGACGTGATCGGCCGAAGGCCCGGGCCCGGCCGAACGCCTGACTTCCGGTCAGTAACCTTTCCAGTGAGCGCAGTTCGTCCATCCACCGCCACACCCTCGACCCCTGGAGGCGCCAGATGACCGGGCAAGACCCCGCCGCCGTACGCATCGACACCAGCAAGCCGCACCCGGCCCGGATGTACGACTGGTTCCTCGGCGGCAAGGACAACTACCCGGTCGACGAGGAGATGGCCAGGCAACTCCTCAAGCTCGACGCGCGCGGCCGCGACATGGCCCGGGTCAACCGGGCCTTCATGCACCGCGCCACGCGCTGGCTCGGCGGCAACGGCATCCGCCAGTACCTCGACGTCGGCACCGGCATCCCCACCGAGCCCAACCTCCACCAGATAGCCCAGGAGGTGGCGCCGGAGTCCCGCGTCGTCTACTGCGACAACGACCCGATCGTCCTCGCCCACGCCGAGGCACTGCTGCGCAGCACCCCCGAGGGCGCGACCGAGTACATCCAGGCCGACGCCCGCCGGCCGGAGGCCATCCTGGAGGCGGCCGGCAAGGTCCTCGACTTCGACCGCCCCATCGCCCTGTCGCTGCTCGCGCTGCTGCACTTCGTGGACGACGAGGACGGCGCCTACGAACTGGTGAACCGGCTCGTGGGCCGGCTCGCCCCCGGCAGCTACCTCGTGCTGTCCCAGACCACCGGCGACTTCGACCCCGAGAAGGCCGCACTGGCCCGGGCGATGTACAAGGAGCGGGGACTCACCCTGCGTCCCCGCTCCCGCGAGGAGTTCACCCGGTTCTTCGACGGTCTCGACCTCGTCGAGCCCGGGGTGTCGCTGACCGCCGAATGGCACCCGGAGCTCGGTGAGGCCGTCGCCGTGACGGGCGACGACCCCATCCCGGGCTACGCGGGCGTCGCGCGCGTTCGCTAGTGCCGCGTCAGGCTTGGTCCGTCCGTGAAGGAGCGGCGTCCGGTGCACGGGGTCTCCCCGGCCCTCCGGGCCGGGGGGAAGGATCGCAAGGCGCCGGATCGACGTCGTAGTGGGCCCGATCGGTCGATTCGGCAACGCCGCGAGTCGCCGTGCCGGGCGTCGCGACCGGGCGAACCTCGCCCGACGCGGCACCGGCACCCGCCCCGAGGGCCGGCGATGTCCCGCGTGCCGGCTCCAGGGGCGGCGTTCACGGCGCCTCCCGGCCGGTGTCGAGCTGTCGGACGAACCGGGCCTGGTCCGCGAGGAAGCGGTCGGTGTACAGCCGCCGGGGGGCGAAGACGGCGGTCGCCGTCAGGCGCCAGTCCGAGCGCTCCAGATCGTGGTCGACCAGGGAGTGGGCGGCGTCGGGATAGCGTGCGACCGTCAAGGACTCGGCCGGCAGGACCTCGCGGTAGACGGCTTCGGTGTCGGCGACGTCCACGTGGACGTCGTGGCCGGCCAGCACCAGCAGCAGCGGCGTGCCGCGCATCGCCCGGAGGTCGGCGGTCGCGTCGGACCGGTGGTTCCTGGCGATGAACGCCCACCGCCCCGGCGTCATGTCTCCGACGTCACCGACCGCGGTCCGGTACTCGGCGAACGACGCCCCGCTCTTCAGCAGGTCCAGCGTGGTCTCACGCCTGCGCAGTGCCGCCTCCTTCTCCTGGGCGGTCGCGCCGTCCCTCTCCAGTTCTGCGAGGAGGTTGTATCGGCCCTGCCGCAACCAATTGACCGCGGGGGAGACGGCGATGACGAACTGTAGCCCCGGTTCCCGGGCGGCTGCCTCGGGCAGGACCCAGCCGGCCTGGCTCGCCCCCCACAGGCCGATACGGCGGCCGTCGATGTCGGGGCGCTTCCGGGCCCACGCCACCGCGGCCAGTGCCTCGTCGGCCCGGTCGGTCATGCTCTGGTCCAGCCAATCGCCCTCCGATCCCCCGACCCCGGGCTTGCTGAACGACAGCGAGGCGTATCCGGCGCGGGCGAAGGACTCCCACAGCGGCCGGTAGAACGTCTCCTGCGTCGCGTCGACTGGGCCGTCGCCGTGGACGAAGACCACCAGGCCGAACGGCCCCTCACCCCGCTGGGGCCGGGCCAGCACCCCGTCGAGCAGCTTGCCGTCGTGCCGCAGCGACACCTTCTCCTCGCGCAGCTCGTAGGTGTTCTGCCACACCACGACTCCGCCGAGCGTGGCGACCGCCGACAGAGCCCCCGTCAGCGTCCACACCGCCCACCGCCACCTGCGCCGTACCGGCGTACCCCGTGTCCGGAACAACCCGGCCCCCAAAATCTATCGCCTAAAGAACGGTCGTATTGATGATGAACGTATTACCATCGATCGCACAAGGGTGATCCGACGGACGGAGGAAGGGACGGCGTGGAGACGACGGCAGGCGAAACCCACCGGAACCACGACCCGATGGTGCGCAGGGGCGTACCCGAAGCCAGCGAGGGGCAGGTGGCGGCTCTGTACTGGGAGGCGTTCGGCCGCAAGCTGGCCCCGGCTCTCGGCCCGTCCGAGACCGGGCGGGCGTTCATCGCGGCCCACCTCAACCACGACCGGGGCGTCGTCGCGCTCTCCGGTGGCCGGGTGGTCGGTGTGGCCGGCTACCGGCTGAGCGGCCGTGCCCTGACCGGCGGCGGTGTGCGGGAGTTCCTCTCCGCCTACGGCCTGTTCCGCGGCCTGCCCAGACTGGCGGTGCTCGCCCTGCTCGAACGCAACCCCGCCGCAGGCGAACTGGTCATGGACGGCATCGCCGTCGATGCGGCACACCGCGGCAAGGGCATCGGCAGCCTCCTCCTGCGGGAGGTCGCAGCCGTGGCCGCCGAGCACGGCTGCCACCGCGTCCGTCTGGACGTCATCGACGCCAACCCCCGCGCCAGGGCACTGTACGAGCGGCACGGCTTCACCGCCCACCGCACCGAGCGGACCCCCTACCTGCGCAAGCTCATGGGCTTCGGCGCGGTCACCACCATGCACCGCTCGGTCACCACACCTGGCGCGGAGAGCGAACGGAACGCACGATGAACACCGGTGCCCCGGCCCGGGCCGACGGATCGGCCGAGCGGCCGGAGATCCCCACCCGGCTGGTGGTGCAGGCCATGGTCCGCGAGGACGGCACCGTCGACGCCGCCGATCTGTACACCGTCGCCGGCCTGCTCGGCATGAGCGACCAGCAGATCAGGCTCTGCGTCAAACGCCTCGTCACCGAGGGCCGGTTCACTCAGGAAGGCCGGGGCCGCAGAGCCACGCTGCACGCCGTGGCCGATGTGACCGGAGCCCTCGCGCCCGACGCCGCCCACGTCCGTCACGCGTACCGGCAGGACGCCGGACTCGCCCCCTGGGACGGCGCCTGGCACCTGTTCGCCTTCGCCATCCCCGAATCCCAGCGGACCGCCCGCGACACGCTGCGCGAGCACCTCCTCCACCTCGGCGCCGCACCCGTCCAGAGCGGCCTGTACATCGCCGCCAACCCCGTGACCGAACTCGTCGAAGCCCAGGCCAGGCACCTCGGCGTCATCGGAACCCTCACCAGGCTGACCACCACCGACCCCAGGATCGGTGACATCGCCGACCCCCGCGACCTCGCCGCAGAGCTGTGGCCGCTCGGCGAGATCGCTCGGGGGCACGAGGACCTCGCCGCCTTCGCCCAGGCGCGCCTGGCCCGTCTCACAGAGCGGCCGGAGCCGTCGGACGCCGAGCGTCTCACCATGGCCGTCGAACTCGCCGCCCAGTTCACCGCCGCGATGATGCCCGACCCTCTCCTGCCGCCGGAGCTCCTGCCCCAGCCCTGGCCGGGCAACCGCGCCCGACGCCTGGCGGCCGACTGCTGGGAACACCTGCGCGACGCCCCACCGGCCGGTGGAACCCCCAACCTCCGCCTGTTCGCCCTCTATGCCGACGCGCTGCTCCCGGGAGCGCCGTGACCGGACGGATCCACCGGCCGCGCGAACCCGTCCGGTCACGGCACCGGCTCAACCGCGCCCACCGTCCGGCGGCAGCGGGGTGACGAGGAACCGCGTCCCCGCTCACCTTCCCGGCCGCAGGGAGTCACGGCACCGGCCGACCACCCGATGCCTCCCTTGGGCCCGAGCGCCCTCGTCGCCGGTCCCGGCCGCCCCGGGCCCCCGCCCGCCCGCTCAGATGGCCATGGCCTCCTGGATCCAGCGCTTCACCCGGTACGGCAGCCACCAGGCCAACTCGCCGACGCGCAGGACGAGATGCTCGTCGGTGAAGTCTGCCAGCGCGTCCGGCGGCACGTCGGCCGCCGGGGCGCCGTGGTCCAGCCGGGCGATGGCGTCGTGGTAGTGCGGCTCGTCGCAGGTGAAGCGGCGCAGATCGCCCCAGCGACGGTCGCGGATCTGGAGGAAACCGGGGCCCTGCCGCCACAGGCACTTGCACAGGTAGTGGCTGCTCCGCCAGGCGAGCAGCTGTTCCTCCGCCCGGTCCGGACCCTCCAGCCGCTGCGGTGGCTGGAGATGGCTGAGAAGCTTCCACGTCTCCTCGTCGCCGGCCCCGACCCGCAGCCGCCATTCGACGAGCACGGCGCGCGCGGTGAGGTCCCGGACCAGGCAGAGCGACCGCACCGTGCGGCGTGCGGTGGCGGGGGCGGCGTTGGCCGCGGGGGTCAGGTCCACGGTGCGGGGCACCACGACCCGCCGGGCCCCGAGACCCCACAGCCGGTCGGTCTCCTCGTCCATCGGGCCGGAGAGCCGGTGGCTGCCGAGCGCCATACCGGGCAGGGCACAGGCGTCCGGGTCGTAGTCGCGCCAGGCGGTCACCGTCAGCGGGACGTCGTCGGCGGTGGTGCTCGGGGGATGGACTGCGCTGGTCATGGGGCCTCCTGGGAGCGCGGGTACCGGGCTGCGGGTCACACCGAGACGGGCGGCTGGACGGTGTCGTGGGGCGCGTTTGCCCGGCCGCGGTCACCGCCGCCCGACCACGCCTCCCCGTCGGCCTCACCCCCGCCGGCCGGCTTCGGTGCGGCGGCATCCGCGGTGTGCAGATGCCGCATGAAGTCCAGCCGCAGCAGGTCCTCGTTCACCGCGGCCGGGGCGATGTGCACGTACTGGCCGCCGTCGGTGAAGACGATGCCCCGGGCGACCCACTCGTCCAGGATCCGCTCCACCTCCTCCTGGCCGCGCGGGTCGCCCGGGACACGGGCCGCCGCCTTGCGGGCGAGCGCGGCCGGTGCGTGCGGCTGGTCCAGCAGCCGGAACAGCGCGACCTCGAACGGATCGGCCAGCTCCCACGCGCGCCAAGGGAAGGCACGGCGCCGGCTGACGAGCACGATCCGGTCACCGAGGTCGGTGTACGTCAGCCGGGCGTCGGTGTGGTGCTTCCTCCAGCCGGCCAGTGCGTCGTTGAGGGCGGAGACGGTCGGTTCGCCGATGCCGCGCGCCGGGGCCTCGAAGACGTAGGCGAGGTCGTACAGCTCCTCCTCGGGGAGGTCGTAGGTGAACCGGTAGTGCGCCTCGGGACGCAGCCCCGTGAAGCCGAGTTCGGGGCGGTTGAAGTACGGGCTGAACCGCTCGATCG
Source organism: Streptomyces sp. WMMC940 (assembly GCF_027460265.1). Lineage (NCBI taxonomy): Bacteria > Bacillati > Actinomycetota > Actinomycetes > Kitasatosporales > Streptomycetaceae > Streptomyces > Streptomyces sp. WMMC940. The sequence goes on along the minus strand of NZ_JAPZBC010000001.1, from coordinate 937,831 downwards.
CGATGCGGGCGGACAGGTCGACCGGCGGGTCGAGGTGCTCCAGGGCGGGAATCTGCGCGATGACCGGCTCGTAGTCCTCCGCGGTCTCACCGGGGAAGCCGTGCAGGTAGTTCCAGGACACCGACAGGCCCGTCTCCGCCCCGTCGCGGAGCATGCGCACGTTCTGGCACCCGCTGACGCCCTTGTCCATCAGGTCGAGCACCCGGTTGTTGAGGCTCTCGATGCCGGGCTGGACGTAGATCAGCCCCGCGTCGGACAGGGTGCGCAACTGGGGCCGCCGCATGTTCGCCTTGATCTCGATGTGCAGCCGCAGGTCGTAGCCGCTGTCGATGATCCGCGGCAGCACGGTGGTCAGATAGCCCATGTCGAGGATGTTGTCGACGACGTACATGTCCAGGACCCGGTGGCGCCGGGCCAGTTCCATGATCTCCTCGTAGAAGACCTCCGGGCTCTTGCTGCGGAACTGCATGAAGGAACCGTTGAGGCCGCAGAACGTGCAGTGGTGCTTCTCGCCCCACCAGCAGCCGCGGGCGCCTTCGACGACCAGCTTCGGCTCCACCCAGTTGCGCGCCACGGAGGCGGCCAGGCACTCGAAGTAGCCGCTGTAGTCGGGCGGGAGGATGTGGGCCGGCGGCAGGGGTGCGGTGGCCATCGGGTTGACCACGCTGCCGCCGTCCGCCGCCCGGTGGCACAGGCCCGGGATGCCGCCGAGATCGGTCCGCCCCTCGGCCAGCGCCCTCACCAGTTCCGGGAACGCGGTCTCGCCCTCGCCGCGTACGACATGGTCCACGAACGGGAAGTTCCGGTGGACCGCGGCGCCCTGCTCGGCATCGCAGTTGGCCCCGCCCATGACGGTGACGATGTGCGGTGCGAGCCGCTTGACGTGGCGGGCGGCGGCGAGAGCTGCGGTGTTCTGCTGGAAGGTGGAGGTGAAGCCGACGACGTCGGGGGAGTGCTCGACGATGCGCCGGGCGATCTCCTCCACGAACGCGGGCACTTCACGGTGCAGCTCCCGCGTCATCCGCATCCGCGACGCGCGCAGCTTGCCCTTCATCACCGACCCGAACTCCTCCTCCCGCCACGAAGGGTCGTCGTACAGCGCCGAGGAGAAGACCCAGTCGCCGCATCCCATGAAGTAGGAGGACAGGGAGTAGTACTCGTAGTCGTCGGCGGCGAACTCCTGGCGGGCGGTGATCCAGTCGGTGAAGTCCAGGTTGGCGTGCAGGACCTCGGCCGTGGCCCCCGGGACCCGCTCGTCGATGCTGCGCTTGAGGATGCCGAGGGCGAGTGAGGGCAGGTCGATGGGGGACCAGGGCATGTTGACCAGCAGTACGCGCACTTCGGCTCCTTGACGGTCCTCGAACGGTGGGTCGTTGGGTGCTGGGGCGGTGGTCCGGGCCGGTCCGCCCGGCGGTCGGTCGTCACGCCGGGCGGACGCGGGGCTTCGGCGGTTGCGTCCGGCCCGGGGCGTGCGCCGGGCCGGCCGGGCCGGGTCAGTCCTCTTCGGAGTCCTCGGCGTTGCGGAACGGGATCGTGATGGTGATCCCGACGCTCGGCTTGCGGTTCTCCTCGTCACCCGCCAGCGGGTCGTTGTTGATGACGTCCTTCTGCACGGTGTCCTCCTCTCTCTGTGCGCCGATGTGGTGCCTGTCCCGGTGCCACCGATGCCGGCGGCGGGCCGGGATCCCCCTCCGGTCGGAGCGGGACGTCTAGGTGTGCCCGGCCCCCGGGGCCGGGGCGCGCGAGCCCGGGTGCCCGGCGCGGCGCAGTTCGTGGTCCAGGAACCCGATGCCGCGGCGCAGCACGGCGACGTGGTCACGGCCGTCGTAGCCGTCGTGCCCCGTGTCCAGCCACATGGCCTCGTGCCGCACGCCCGCACGGGCGAGGGCCCGCAGATAGTCGCGCACCTGCCCCGGCGGGCACTTGTCGTCGCGCTCGGCCGCGACGACCAGCAGCGGGGCGCGTACGCGGGACACGTAGCTCACGGGGGAGCTGCGGGCGTACTCCGCGGGCATCGTCTCGGGCGTGCCGCCGAACAGCCGCTCGTCGAGGGCACGCAGCGCGGGAGTGGCGGTGCGGTGGGCGGCCGCGCAGTCGGCGACCGGCTTCACCGCGACGACGGCGCGCCACAGGCCCGGGTCGACCCCGGCAGCGAGGAGCGCCAGGTAGCCGCCCCACGAACTGCCCCACAGGGCGGTCGCGTCGGCCCGCACCAGACCGCGGCGGACCAGGTCGGCCCGTACGGCGGCGAGGTCCTGCACCTGGGTCAGGCCCACGCCCGCCGGGTACGCGCGCCGCCAGCGCGCCCCGTAGCCCGTGGAGCCCCGGTAGTTGACGCGCACGACCGCGAAGCCGGAGGCCACCAGGGAGTGCACGACCCCGTCGTAGGCGTCGCGGTCGTGGTCCGCCGGACCGCCGTGCACCAGGAACACCGCCGGGGCGGGGAGCGCGTCGTCCGGCAGCGCGAGCAGGCTGTGCACCGGGCCGTCCGGGCCCGGCGTCCAGACCTCGCGGTGGTCGCCGGGTACGGAGCCGTCGACCGTCCCGAGCGGCGGCAGCCGGGTGCCCGCGGTCGACAGCATGCGGGGCGGCCGCGAGGCCGACGTCCACAGGCAGTGCAGGTCCCCGCCGGGCCGCACGGCCGCGGCGAGCAGGGTGCCGGGCGGCGTCGGCACGGCGGTGACCGAACGCCGTCGGGGGTCGGCGCGGTGGAGCAGGCTGCGGCCGTGGCGTTCCTGCCGGACCAGCACGCTGCCGCCGTCGGGGTACCAGGAGGCGGTGATCTCCGTGTCGAAAGCGCACCACTCCCAGGTGCGCAGTCCGGAGCCGGGGCGCCAGACCGCGAGGACGTAGCGGTCGCGGTGCTGCCGTACGAGCAGCAGCTCGGTGCCGTCTTCGCCGCGGACGCGGTGTTGGTCCGCAGGGCCGGGATCGGCGCCGCCCGCCGGCCGGAAGCCGAGCGCCCACAGTTCCCCGCCGTGCCCGCCACCGCGCAGCACCGCCAGTACCGCGCCGTCCGGGGACAGCACCGTCACCGCGCGATCGGAGCCTGCCGGGCCGCTGACGGCGAGGTGCCGCCCGTCCGGTGAGATCCCCGCGAGCACGGCATGACCCTCGATCCGCGTCACGGTTCGGGCCCTGCCCCCGCGCCGGCCGATGCGGACGGTGGTGCCGTCGTCCGCGGCCGTGGCGACGGCGACCGTGCCGCGGGAGGTGAGGGCGAGCCCTCGTGGGGCGCCGTCCGGTACGCCCTCCAGACCGGGCCGGTCCTCGCCGCCCTCGAAGGGCCGGAAGCGCCAGTGGCCGCGGCCGTCGGCGTCCTCGTCGAACCACCACACCCGGGCGTCGTGGTCGATGGCGCAGTGCAGTGTGCCGCCCGGACGGTCCGTCACCTGCTCCGCCACACCCGTCGTCGCGTCCCAGGTGAAGACCTGGCAGCGCCCTTCTGCGTCGGCGGTGAAGGTCATCCGCGTGGGGTCGGTGGGGCAGACGTCCGGCAGTTCGGCGCGGTAGGTCCGGAAACGGGGCGCGGGGCGTTCGCCGACGGCGGTCGCCCCATCGGCGGGCACCTCGACGGGGCGGCGCCGGGTCTCGGCGGCGGAGGGGCGGGTCACGGTCGGCCTCCGGGGCGCAGACGTCCGGCCCGCAGGCCGGTGAACAGGGCGAGGAGCGCGAGCGCCGAGGCGCAGACCGCCGGGGTCGCGGCCGGGTCGGCGTACGTGGCGAGCACCCCGGCGACCACCGGTGAACCGGCTCCCGCACCCACGACCGCCGTGGCCAGCAACGCGCCCGTCCTCGCCTGGAGATGGTGCGGGGTCTCGGCGATCGCGGCGGACTGGACGACCACGGTGGCCGGGGCGAGCAGCAGACAGAACGCCCCGAAGCAGAGCCCGAGGCTCCAGGGCGACCCCGCCACGGCGAGGCCGGTGGCGGGAAGCACCGTCAGCCAGGTCACGGCCACCAGCGTCCGCGCGCCGCCCAGTCTCCGTACGACGGCGGGCGCGGCGAGGGCACCGGCGAGCCCGGCGCCGCCGGACACCGCCAGCACCAGCCCCATCGCGACCGGCCCGCCGTCGTCCTGCAGTGCGAACAGGGCGGAGAAGTACAGGGCCGCCAGCGCCGCGTTGACCGTCGTGGTCCAGACGAGGACGAGGCGGAGGCGGGGTGCGCCACGGAGCAGGGTGAGGCCGGCGACTGTCTCGCGGGCGTACGACCGCAGTGCGCGCAGCGGAGTCGACGTCCCGGCGGACCGGGCGTCCGGGGCGGGTGCGGAGCCGTCCGCGGCGGGGGACCCGGGCGACGGGGAAGGGGCCGATGGGGACGCGGGCGATGGGGACCCGGGCGAGGGGCGAGCGCCGGTAGGGGCCTCTGCCGGTACGGGCGCGGCTCCCCGCGCGTGGTCCGCCGCGGGCGGCGTGGAACCGGGTCGCAGATCGGAGCGCATGGACCGGACGCACAGGGCCGTCACCACGTACGAGAGCGCGTCGGCGGCGAACGGGAGGGGCCGGGAGAGCTGGTACAGCACCCCGCCGAGGAGGGGGCCCGCCACGAGCGCGGCGCGGTCGCCGGCCTCCAGACCGGCCACGACGCGGGGCACCTCGTGCGGCGCGGCGAGGATTGCCACGGTGCCGCGCGCGGCGGCCTCGAAGCACGCGGTGGCCGTGCGCTCCACGAGCAGTGCGCCGAGCAGCAGCGCGAACGGGGGCCGGCCGCCCACCACGGACAGGGCCACCGCCCCCATGGCCGCCGCGGCCACGGCGGCGGAACCGGCCATCACGGGTTTGCGCATGCCCCGGTCCGCCGCCACCGCCACGACGGGCCCGCAGACGAGCGTGACGAGCATGCCCGCGCCCGCGAGGAGCCCGACGGTCGTCGGCGGGTGACCGAGTCCGAGGAGAAGCAGCGGGAAGGCGACGCCCGACATCTGGGTACCGAGGGCGTCGGCGGTGTTGGAAGTCCACAGCAGCCCGATGTCGCGCGGGGCGCCGAGGCGACCGGCTCCGCCGTCGGGCTCCTCCGGTCCGACCGGCAGGTCGTCCGGAACCCGGCGGACGAGTTCGTCCCGCTCGCCCCGTAAGCCCACGCCGTCGGAGTCGCCGGAAGGCGCAGCACGATCCATGCCCTGCCCCCTCGGGTCGTGGTGGTACCTCCCGCCGTCACATCGCCGTTCCTCAGTGCGCGCAAGGAGCGCACAAATATGCAGGAAATGTGCGGGAAGTGAAATCGAGCGGAGCCTAACCACGGCGATTCGGCAGCCGCAAGGCATCGGACGTCGACCGATCCTGTCGCAAACCGGCCGTCGGCCATGGCTGTACGGGGCCGGGCCGCGCTTTCGCGGCTTACGCGCCCGAGGGTGTCGTCCGTTCGGTGGGCGGAGGCCCGGCGCCGCCCTGAAGGGCGGCTTCCGCGCCTCCGCTTCACATGGGCGCACCCTCCGTCCGTCGCGGCTGGGCGGAACGGTGTTCTCCGGTACGCCGTGTGCGCATTCCGGACCTCACGCGGAACGCCGGACTCCTCATCGTCCGCCCGGAAGCGTTTGTGTGAGCAAAGCGCCTCCGGATGTGAACGCGGCCGGTGTTCGCGTGGCGGGTGTGGCGGATGTGTCGAACCGGCCTCGGCTTGTGTGCGGAGGCCGGGTGGTTCGGTCCCGCTCCCCGATTGGCGCGAAACCGTTCCCCTGCTGCGGCGTGCGTCGACCCGTCGGGGCGGGTCGTGCTGCGCCGGGCCTCGGGCGACCGGAGCGGCTTGACCGTGGTGTTGATGTAACAGAAACTGTTGCAACAAGGAGGGGTGATGGCGGCGAACAGTCGATTGACCATCGCGACGCATGCGCTGGCCTGGCTGGCGTTGGCGCATCGCCGTGGCCGGGAGGTGCTCACGTCGGAGCAGGTCGCGGCGCTCGAGGTGTACGACGCCGTCGACGCGCATCGGCCGTTCGGCCTGCACCACACCGAGCCCAATCCGGAGTGTCCGGTCGGCCGGGGCATCCGGCCCGCCCTGAGCGGGGTCTACGACCGGGTCGAGCTGGTCATGCGGCGGGAGCTGGCGGACACATCGATCGCCGATGTGCTGCGCGAGACGCTGGTGAACCAGCCGACGGTCCGGCGGTCCGGCGGTCGGAAAGGCGCCGTGCCGCCTGTTGTCACCAGGTTTGTTCCAACAGCTGAACGAGGGTAGGACTGGTGGAAGCTCTGCGGTGCCCGATCGTCGAACTGCGGCAGTACACGCTGCACCCAGGACAGCGAGACGCACTGGTCGCTCTGTTCGACCGCGAGTTCGTCGACTCCCAAGAGGCAGTGGGTGCGACCGTCCTGGGGCAGTTCCGTGACCTGGACGACCCCGACCGGTTCGTCTGGCTCCGCGGCTTCGAGGACATGCCGCGCCGCGCCGAGGCCCTGGAGAGCTTCTACGGCGGGCCGGTCTGGCAGGCACACCGCGACGCGGCGAACGCGACGATGATCGACTCCGATGACGTGCTGCTGCTGCGGCCGGCCTCGGCGCGCGGTGGGTTCCCGGTGCCGGTCGGTGCCAGGCCGACCCCCGGCGAGCCGGTGCCATGGCCACGGTCGCTCGTCCTGGCCACGATCTGGTACGGCCGCGGCCCGTTCGACACGCCGTTCGTCGAGTTCTTCCAGCAGCGCGTGCGGCCCGCACTGGCCGAGACCGGCGGCGAGCCACTGGCGTACCTGCAGTCGGAACACGCCACGAACACCTTCCCGGCGCTGCCGGTACGGACGAACGAGGAGGTCTTCGTCTGGTTCGCACGCTTCACCGACGAGGGCCACGTCGACGACCACCTGAATCGCCTGCGGCATTCGGAACGCTGGCGCGAGGAGGTGCTGCCGACCCTTTCGGAACGGTGGGCCAGGACCCCGCAACGGCTGCGGCTGGCACCCACCGAGCGGTCGCTGCTGCGGTGAGTTCCCAAGGAGCCGGGCGACGGAAGGCGACCTCGTCGACCGTCACCCGCCGATCGGCGCCACGACGTCGTTCGCATCCGACTTCCGGCCCGCCCGGCCGCCCGGCAGGGAACATCCGGGGGCACCCTGACCGGACCGGTACGTTCGCGCGCCTGCGCAACCCACCGGTCCCGCGCGGTCGTGCCGACTCCGCTCGCCGCTACGGCGCCGCGGATCCCGCCGCCAGTCCCGCCTCGGCCGCCGCGAGTGCCGCCGGGTGGCCGAAGAAGCCCGGCAGACCGCCGGTGTGGAGGAGGACCGTACGCTCGCCGGGGGCGATGTCGCCGTCCTGTACGGCCGCGATCAGACCGGCCATGGCGCGGCCGGTGTAGACGGGGTCGAGGACGATGCCCTCGGTGCGGGCCGTGAGCTTCAGGGCGGCCGACACCGGCGCGGTCAGCGCGCCGTAGCCCGCACCGACCTGGTCCAGCCTCAGCCGCAGGGTCTCCGCGGCGACGTCGTGGCCCGCCAGGCCGGAGGCGAACGCCGAGACGCGGGCGGCCGGGTCGGGTACGGCGCCGCAGTGGACGCCGAGGACGCGGTCCGGACCGAGCGCGTCCACGAGGCCGGCCATCGTGCCGCCGGAGCCGAGGGCCACCACCACGGTCGTCAGGTCGGGTGCCTGGGCGAGGAGTTCGCGTCCGCAGGCCGTGCAGCCGCGTGCGCCGAGGACGCTGGAGCCGCCGAACGGGACGAGTTCCGGGACCGCGCCGTCGGCCCGGAGCAGCTCGGCCACCTCCCGGGCCGCGGTCGCGAGCGCGTCCGACCGGACGTCACCGGCCCAGACGACAGTGGCGCCGAACAGGCCGTCCAACGCCAGGTTTCCGCCGGCCGACGCGTCCCGGGTGCCGGCGAGCACCAAGACGACCTCCAGCCCCAGGCGGGCGCCGGCGGCCGCGGTCAGCCGGGCGTGGTTGCTCTGCGGCGCGCCCGTGGTCACCAGGTGGGTGGCGCCTGCCGCCACGGCCTGCCCGCAGAGCCACTCGAGCTTTCTGATCTTGTTCCCGCCGCCGCCCAGGCCCGTGAGGTCGTCGCGTTTGATCCACAGGTCGTCAGGGCCGAGGCCGAGCGCATGGGCGAGCCCGGGCAGGGGTTCCAGCGGGGTCGGCCAGGTGCCGAGCGGGACGGGCTGCGGAGCGCCGCTTGCGGAGGTCATGCTCACCATCGTCACCCTTGGTGCTCCGCGGGCCGGCGCCGGGCCCCCGTGTCGCGGCGGCCCGCCCCCGGGGCACACCGGCCCCGTCCCACGCCCCCGGGCACCGCCTCCTCAACCCCGCTCCAGCGCCCCCCGGACGAACGCCGCCTGCCCCGCGTGCTGGAGATCGTCGGAGATGACGCTCACCAGCCGCACGCCCACCGTCACCGGCGGGGACCACGACTCGTCGACGATCCGGCCGAGAGCGGCGTTCGTCAGACCCCTGACGAACGCCACCGTCTCCGCGTGGACGGCGTCGTGGTAGCCCAGCAGCAGGTCGGGCGACTCCACCCGCACTTTCGCCACCTGGGCCCGGGTGTGGCCGTAGCCGGTCGCGTCCGGGGGGAACGGCAGCCCGAAACGGCTCTCCCAGTCCTGGGAGAGCCATACCTGTTCCCGTCCCGCCGCGTCCGCCACATGGTCGTCCTGGACCCGGGTGAGGTGCCACACCAGCCACGCGATGGTGTTCGCCCCGGGGCCGACGCGGGCGTGGAGGAGGTCCGGGCCGCACCCCCCGACCGCGTCGTGCACCGCCTCCCGGATCCGTCCGAAGGCGTCTTCCAGCAGTGCCGCGCTGTTCATACGGCGAGTCAATCCCGGCCTCACCGCACGCCCGTCCTCGACACGCGGGCCGCCACCCCCATCGCCGCCCACTCCTGGCGCACCGCCCGAACCGGCCGCCGCAGCGCCTCGCCCGCCGTCGCGGTGCTTCGACCGCAACCGCGGCCGAGGCGCCTCGCCCGCCCCTGGCCCTGTCTCATCCGCCTCCGCGCCTCAGCCGCACCGTGACGATCTGGAACGGCCGCAGCCCCAGCGCCACTCCGTCGTCCTCGACCGCGAGCGGCGGACCCTCCAGCGGTCGCTCCAGCAGGTCCGTCAGGACCGCGCCCGTGACCGGGAACCCTGTGCGCAGTACCGTCGCCGCACGACCGCCGAGCGACTCGTAGAGCCGGACGACGACGTCCCCCGAGCCGTCGTCGGCCAGCTTCACGGCCTCCACCACGACCGCGGGACCGTCCGTCGTCACCACCGGCGGCACCGCGGCACCGCCCGGGCCGATCCGGAGCGGCAGATTCAGCGCGTACCCCTCGGCGATCGCCTCCTCGATCGTCGCGCCGGGCAGCAGGGCGTACGTGAAGCGGTGCGGGCCCTGGTCCGCCTCGGGGTCGGGGATGCGGGGCGCGCGGACCAGACTCAGCCGGACGGTCGTGGTCGTGCCGCCGTCCTCCTCCCGCGTCGTGCGCGTCACATCGTGCCCGTACGTCGAGTCGTTGAGGACCGCGACGCCGTAGCCGTTCTCGCCGATGTGCACCCAGCGGTGGCCGTAGACCTCGAAACGGGCCGCCTCCCAGCTGGTGTTGGTGTGGGTGGGGCGGTGGACATGGCCGAACTGGATCTCCGCGGTGGAGCGTTCCGCGTGCACGTCGACCGGGAAAGAGGCCTTGAGGATCTTCTCCGCCTCGTGCCAGTCGATCTCGGTGTCGATGTCGACACGGCGGCTGCCGGCCCGCAGGGTGACGGTCTGCACGATCCGCGAGCCCCGGCCGAAGACCCGCTCCACGCGCAGCGCGCCGAGCAGCGGGCTGTCGTCGGCGATCCTGATCGTGGCCCCCTCCAGCAGGTCGGTGTAGCGGGCCAGGTAGTGCTTGTCGATGTCCCAGGCGTCCCAGTGGTTCGGGAGGTCGCTGTGCAGCCGCAGCAGGTTGCCCTTGCCGCCGGGCGGCAGCACCTCCCGGCCGGCGACGAGGTCGCGTACGGAGGTGAAGGTGCCGTCGTCGGCGAGTTCGACCCGTACGAGCCCGTTGTCCAAGGCCCGGTTCGTCACCTTGACCGGCGGTTGCGCCGGGGCCCGCGGGACGATCCGGGCCGAGCCGGAGGCCGGGACCTCCACGGTCACGGGGGCGGAGCCGTCGGACAGCCTCGGCAGTCCCGGGTCGAGGACGTCGGCCAGGACGGACGGCACCCGTACGACCTCGGCCCGGTCCCGGGGCCCCGCGTTGTACGCCCACGGCTCGACCCGGCCGGCTCCGCTCACGGCCTCCAGGGCCTGCGCGGTCAGCGCCTCCAGTTCCTTCGCGACCCGGGCGTACTCCGCCTCGGCCTCCCGGTGGACCCAGGCGATCGACGAGCCGGGCAGGATGTCGTGGAACTGGTGCAGCAGCACCGTTTTCCACAACCGGTCCAGCGCGGCGTGGGGGTAGGCGTACCCGGGCACGTGCAGGGCAGCCGCCGTCGCCCACAACTCGGCTTCGCGCAGTGCGTGTTCACTGCGGCGGTTGCCCTGCTTGGTGCGGGCCTGGGAGGTGAAGGTGGCACGGTGCAGCTCCAGGTACAGCTCGCCCGACCACACCGGGGCGTCGGCGTGGCCCGCGTACTCCGCCCGCGCCGCCTCGAAGAAGGCGTCCGGGTGCTCGACGACGACCTTCGCCGAACCCTCCAGGTCCGCCAGCCGGCGGGCCCGCTCCAGCATCTCCCGGTTGGGTCCGCCGCCGCCGTCCCCGTGGCCGAACGGCGCCAGCGACCGCGTACCGCGCCCCTTGTCCTGGTAGTTGCGCACCGCATGGGCCATCTCCCGCCCGGAGAAGACCACGTTGTAGGTGTCGACGGGCGGGAAGTGGGTGAAGATCCGCGAGCCGTCGATGCCCTCCCACCAGAAGGTGTGGTGGGGCAGCTTGTTGGTCTGGTTCCAGGACAGCTTCTGCGTCAGGAACCAGCTCATTCCCGCGAGCTTGGCGAGCTGCGGATAGGCCGCCGTGTAGCCGAACGAGTCCGGCAGCCACACCCCGTGCGTCTCGACGCCCAGCTCGTCGAGGAAGAAGCGCTTGCCGTGCACGAGCTGCCGGGCCAGCGCCTCGCCGCCGGGCAGGTTGCCGTCCGCCTCCACCCACATGCCGCCGACGGGCGTCCACTGCCCTTTCGCCACCGCCTCCTTGATCCCGGCCCACACCTGCGGGTGGCCGTCCCGCACCCACGCGTACTGCTGCGCCTGCGAGCAGGCGAAGACGAACTCGGGGTATTCCCTCGCCAGCGAGGTGACGTTGGAGAACGTCCGGGCCGCCTTCCGCTTGGTCTCCCGGATCGGCCACAGCCAGGCGCTGTCGATGTGGGCGTGCCCCACCGCCGACAGGGTGTGCGCGCTGGCGTGGGCGGGCCGGGCGAGGGCCTCGGCGAGGACGTCGCGGGCACCGGCCGCCGTCCCCGGCACGTCGTCGAGGTCCAGCACGTCCAGCGCCCGTTCCAGGGTGTACATGATCTCGTGGCGGCGCGGCTCGTGCTCGCCGAGTTCCAGCATCAGCTCCTGCAGCACCTGCATGTCGAGCGACAGGTGCCAGACGTCCTCGTCGAGCACGGTGAGATCGGCCCGCGCGAAGGTGTAGAGCGGCGCGCTGCCCGCGGTGCGCTTGTCGCCCATGGGGGTGGGGGAGCGGAAGCGGTCCTTGAGGATGTCCGGGTTGGAGGCGGCCTCGATCAGGAAGGCGACCCGTTCGCCGCCCGTCGCGGGTGAGGAGATCGGCACGTACTGGTTCTGCGGGTTGACGGCCTTCACGGGTGTGCCGTCCGGGAGGTGGACGAGCGCCTCGGCCTGGTTGCCCGGCCAGCCACTGGTGAACCCGAGGTCGAACCAGGCCTCCACGCGCCGGCCCGCCCATTGGGCGGGCACGTCGCCGGCCACCCGGAACCAGGTGGTTCCCCACGGCGGACCCCACGCGGTGCCCGGGGCGAACGGTTCGTAGGGGGCCTTCCGCGCCTCCTCGAACGGCACGGGCTCGTCCGGCACCTGCCAGGCCGCCACGGTCAGCGGCACGGAGTCCGCGTGGATCACCGGCCGGATGCGCTGCTCCAGTACGCGCGCGACGCGCTGCTCGATCCTGTGCCGTTCGTCGTGCATCTCTCAGCACCTACTTCCGGTTGAGGTGGGCGAGACCGGGGTGTACGGCGGTGTACCGGTCCAGCAGGCGGCGGGCGACGGTGACGGAGTCGACCAGGGGATGCAGGGCGAAGGCCCGCACGGCGGCGGAGCGGGACCCGCTCTCCGCGGCCGTCATGACCTCCCGTTCGACGGCCTTCACCGCGGTGACCAGACCGGTGGCGTGGCCCGGCAGCGGGTCGACGGCGTACGGGTGGGCGCCGCCGGCGTCCACGAGGCAGGGCACCTCGACCACGGCGTCCGCGTCGAGCACGGAAAGGGTCGTGCGATTGCGGACGTTGAGGATCAGCGTGGCGCGCTCGTCACGGGCGACCGCGCGCATCAGGGCCAGCGCGACCTGCTCGTACCCGCCCGACTCCAGGTCCTCGTCGGCCCGTCCGCCCGCGCCGGACGCCTCGCGGTTGTCGGCCATGTACGTCGCCTCGCGCTCGGCGAGGGTGGACTCCCAGCGCCTCAGGGACGGTTCGGCGTAGAAGCCTGCCTGCTGGTCGCGGAGGAAGGCCCCCCGGGTGCGTTCCGCCCGCCGGTACGCGCGCACGGTCTCGCGGTTGAAGTAGTAGTAGTGCAGGTACTCGTTGGGGATCGCGCCCAGCGAGCGCAGCCAGTCCGCGCCGAACAGCCTGCCCTCCTCCAGGGAGCCGAGCGCCTCGGAGTCGTCCAGCAGACGCGGAAGTTCGTCCTTGCCGGCCACCCGCAGTCCGCGCAGCCACCCCAGGTGGTTGAGGCCGACGTAGTCCATCCCCACCCGGCCGGGGTCGGCGCCCAGCGCCCGCGCCACGCGCCGGCCGAGCCCGACCGGTGAGTCGCAGATCCCGATGACCCGGTCGCCGAGCACCCGGGACATGGCCTCGGTGACGAGCCCCGCGGGGTTGGTGAAGTTGATGACCCAGGCGTCGGGCGCGAGCGAGGCGATCCTGCGGGCGATGTCCGTGGCGACCGGCACGGTCCGCAGCCCGAAGGCGATGCCCCCGGCGCCGACCGTCTCCTGGCCCAGCACGCCCTCGGCGAGCGCCACGCGTTCGTCCGCCGCGCGCCCCTCCAGTCCGCCGACGCGGATCGCGGAGAACACGAAGTCGGCGCCGCGCAGCGCCTCGTCGAGATCGGTGGTGACCTCGACGGCGGGTGCGTCCGGCACCGCGGCGGCCTGTTCGGCGAGCACGGTGGCGACGGCGCGGAGCCGGGACCCGTCCACGTCGTGGAGGGTGACCCGGGTGACCCGGCCCTCCTCGCGGTCGCCGAGGAGCGCGCCGTACACCAGCGGCACGCGGAAGCCTCCGCCGCCCAGAACCGTCAGTCTCATCCCGCGACCTTCCTGCCGCCGTACGTCCGCGCGCCCCTGCGGCTCCCGCGTCGCCGAGGCGCCGCACTGCCGGAAGGGCGGCCACCGCCGTACCTCGCCGGCCTCTTCCGCCGTGTCCTGGGCACTCCTGACCTCTTCTGCCCTCTTCTGCCCACAACGCTGTCACCTCGGCGGCATTCGCGCGAGAACCCCCCGGCGGGCCCCCCGGGCCTGGGCCGGCGCCGGACCTGTTGGTGACTGTCGGTAAATGCAGGATGTTGTCGCGGCCCCCGGGAGTGCCGTCCTGCCCGGGGCCTTCCGACGGGCTTCGGCCTCGCCGTGGGCTCCAGCCGGTCGACCCGGCAAGCATGGCCTGAAACGCTCGGTGGCCTCCCGAGCCCGCGGTGTTCCGCCGGTCTGGTCTCCGCCGGGCCGACCGCCAGGACTCACCCCTGCTCGCGTCACCGTTCGAGGGGGTGAAGGACCAGGCCCGACCGCTCCCGGAGGACGTCGACCCCGGCCTGGACGGCGGCCACGACAGCAGCGAAACCCGAGCCGCACTGGAGGAGTTCGGCTTCACCGGCACCATTGCGTGACCGGGCGAGTCCCGCAGCACTCGGCCGGAGGCCGTCGCGTGCCGGCGCCCCGCCCTGGCGACAGGCCCCGGTGGACCTGGGCCGGGGCCTGCGCACGCGCTCGCGCCGTCCGCCGTCATTGGGCGAACCTACAAAACCACGCGGCGTCGCCGTCAACACTTTGTGCATGTCGCCAATTCTCGTGCGGTGCCATACAGGGGTTCTATTCGGACACACGACGAGACGCTGCTGCCGTCACCAGTAAGGCCTCGACGGCGTGACCGCACTGACAACCCTGACTCCGCCGACCGCACGCCGGACCAGGGACAACCAGAACTCTTCCCCATCACACCTCTTGAAGGGCAAGGCAGAGATGGCACGTTTCGCCGTTCAGCTCCCCGGTCGCAAGGAGCAGAGCCCCCATCCGGTCGACGAGGTGCTCCCCGTCTCCAAGCTGGCGCTCTACGGATTCCAGCACGTACTGGCCTTCTATGCCGGCGCGGTGATCGTTCCGATCATCGTCGGCGGTGCGCTGGGGCTCAGTGCCGAGCAACTGGTCTACCTGATCAACGCAGACCTGTTCACCTGCGGTATCGCGTCCATCATCCAGGCGTGGGGAATCGGCCGGATCGGTGCGCGGCTGCCGCTCATCCAGGGCGTGACCTTCACCGCGGTGTCGCCGATGATCGCGATCGGCATGGGCGCGGGGGGCGGCACGGCGGCCCTGCTGGTGATCTACGGTGCCGTGATCACGGCCGGTCTGGCGACCTTCGCGTTCGCCTGGCTGCCCGCCAGGGCGTTCCGGTCGGTCATGCGGCTGTTCCCGCCGGTGGTGACCGGCACGGTGATCACGGTTCTCGGTATCGTGCTGATCCCGGTCGGCCTGAACGACGCGGCGGGCGGACTCGGCAGTCCGGACTTCGGTGACCCCAGGAACTTCGCCTATGCCGGCGGCACGATGCTCTTCATCCTCGTCCTGATGAAGGTCGGCAGGCAGTTCCTCTCCAGCATCGCCATCCTGCTCGGCCTGGTCGGCGGCACCGCCGTGGCCTTCCTGCTCGGGGACGCGCACTTCTCGGAGGTGGGCAAGGCGAACTGGGTCGGGGTCACGACGCCGTTCCACTTCGGTATGCCTCAGTTCCAGTGGCTCCCGATCCTTCTCATGCTCATCGTCATGCTGATCACCATGGTCGAGACGACGGGCGACACGTACGCGGTCGGTGACATCGTCGACAAGGAGGTCGACAGTGAAACCGTGGCTCGTGCCCTGCGCGCGGACGGAGCGGCCACGGCCCTGGGAGGCGTCCTCAACTCCTTCCCTTACGTGGCATTCGCTGAGAACGTCGGACTTGTTCGAATGACCAAGGTCAAGAGTCGCTTCGTCGTGGTGGCCGCCGGTGTGTTCATGATGGTTCTGGGCCTGCTCCCGAAGGCCGCCGCAGTCGTCGCCTCGGTGCCGCACGCGGTACTCGGCGGCGCGGCCACCGTGATGTTCGCGATGGTGGCCCTGGCCGGTATCCAGACGCTGGCCAAGGCCGACCTGAAGGAGGAGAAGAACGCGCTCGTCGTGGGTGTGTCCCTGGCCTTCGCGCTGCTGCCGGCCACCGTCCCGGTGCTCTTCAAGGAGCACATGGACGCCGACCTCGCCTCTCTGCTCAACAGCGGCGTCACGCTCGGCGCGACGTCCGCGATCGTACTGAACCTGATCTTCAACGGGCTCGCCGAGGACAAGACGCCCGTGGTGGTCACCCCCATCGAGACGACAGGGGACGCGGAGAACACGGAGGACGCGGAGGACGCGGAGAACGCGGAGAACACGGAGGGCGCGGAGGGCGCGGAGGGCGCGGAGGACGACGCCGCTCCCGCGCCGACCGTCTGACTTCCCGGACCTCCCGAGGGGTGCCCCGGCCGGACCGCGGTCCGGCCGGGGTCACTGCCGTCCTGGCGGAGGCGCCGCGCGGGCCCCGTTCGCCCGGTGAGACACCCGGCGCGCCGCCCCGCGCGACACAATGGCCCCATGGCCCGACGCACCTCCCGCCCCCCGCAGCCCACCGTCACCGACGGTTCGCCCTGTCCCTGCGGACTGCCCGCCGCGTACGGAGCCTGCTGCGGCAGGTTCCACACCGGGCGGTCCACCGCCCCGACGGCGGAACTGCTGATGCGCTCCCGCTACTCCGCCTTCGTCGTCCGCGACGAGGGCCATCTGCTGCGCACCTGGCATCCCGACCACCGGCCGAGCGGTGTGGAGTTCGATCCCGCGACGCGCTGGACCGGTCTGGAGATCCGGGAGACCACCGAGGGCAGCATGTTCCACACCACCGGCACGGTCACCTTCGTCGCCCGCTACACCCACGGCGGGGAGCCCGGACAGCTCCACGAGCGCAGCCACTTCGAACGGCACGACGGCGCCTGGGTGTACGTGAACGGCACCTTCATGGAGTGACCGACGCGGCCCCGGCCGGCCGACAGTCCGTCAGACGCCGTCGTCGAGCCCGGTCGCACGATCATCAGCGCGGTGACGACCGCCCCCAGCAGGCTGAAGACACCCGTGTGCATCGCGAGCCGCTTGGTGTCCGCGATCACCGCGGGCCCTTCCGGCACCGCGGTCTGCCGGGGGAGCACCGGCGCGGCCAGTACGGCGGCGGCCCCTGCGGTGAGCACGATCGAGACGATCAGCCAGGCGTCAACAGATTCCCGCCAGCGGGTCAGCCCTCCCGGTCCGGACCGTGCTCGGCCGTGTCCGGGCGGTGACCGGGCAGCGCGGAGCCGGCCGTGGCCTCGTGGTGCAGGCGCAGGAACTCGAAATGCCTCTCGTACTGGTCGAGCATGTCGCCGATGAGCTGCTCCTCGGTGTACCCCATCACGTCGTAGCCCTGGTTGCCCTCGGCGAGCCGCACCTCGAACCTCAGATAGGTGTCGTGGGTGGAGACCGACCGGGTCGCGAACTGGGGAGTGAGCGTCTCCAGCGGTTCCAGTCCGTAGACGAACCCCTCCTTGCCGCCGATCCGGACCCGCAGCTCCAGCCGGGGGACGCCGGTCGCCTCGTCGGTCTCCTCGGTGACGGTCGTCCGCGCACCCTGGGTCCGCAGTTCTTCGGCCACCTTCTCGAACGCCGGGCGGCACACCTCGTCCATGAACCGTGCGGCTGACCGCGGGCCGGGGAACGCCATCGCCCGTGCGATCCGTTGCCGCCAGGTCCGCTCGGCGAGGGGTCCGCGGTGCGTCCGTCCCGACAGCGACCCGGGCAGCGTGGCGATCAGCGCGTCGTCACGCATCCGTTCGAGGCGGAGGGCCTTGTACAGGCCGGCCATGATGAGGAACATCACGAACGAGAACGGCAGGCCCATGACGATGGTCGCGCTGGTGAGCGCCTCCACGCCGCCGACGAGGAGCATGGCCAGGGTCAGCAGCCCCGTGGCGCCCGCCCAGAAGATCCGCAGCCAAGGAGCCGAGTCGCTCACCGCGGTGGGCAGGTGAGAGCAGAGATTGCCCATCACCAGCGCGCCGGAGTCCGCCGAGGTGACGTAGAGCAGCAGCCCCACGACGGTGGCCAGCCCGGCGCTGAACGCCGCCCCCGGGTACTGCGCGAGCAGCCCGTAGAAGCCCTGTTCGGGGAACTCCATGGCCGTCTCGCCGAACCGGACGTTCCCGCCGCGGATCACCTGCAGCGCGCTGTTGCCGAAGACGGAGAGGAAGGTCAGTGTGAACACGAACGGGATGACCAGGGTCGCCAGCACGAACTGGCGGAGCGAGCGACCGCGGGAGATCCTCGCCAGGAACAGCCCGACGAAGGGCGCCCACGCGACCCACCAGGCCCAGAAGAAGAGCGTCCAGGCGTTGAGCCAGTCCTTCGGCGGGTCGTAGCCGAAGGTGTTCAGGGTCATCGAGGGGAAGCGGCTGACGTAGTCGCCGATGTTGAGGATGAGCTGGTTGAGCAGCGGGACGGGGCCGGTGACGATCAGCATGTAGAGCAGCAGCACGAGGGCGAGCACGACGTTGAGCTCGGAGAGCCGCCGGATGCCGCGGTCGACTCCGGCCGCCGCGGACACCGTGGCCATGATCACCGCGACGACGATCAGCCCGATCTGCGCGGCAAGGCCTTCGGGCACGTCGAAGAGGAAGCTGAGGCCGAAGTTCAGCTGCACCACACCGATTCCGAGCGACACCGAGATGCCGAACACCGTGCCGATGATGGCCGCGAGGTCCACGGCGTCACCGATCCGGCCGTGGATGCGCCGGCCGATGATGGGATAGAGCGCCGAACGGATGGCGAGGGGCAGACGGTAGCGGAAGGCGAAGTACCCCAGCGCCATGCCCATCAGTGCGTACATCGCCCAGCCGGTGATGCCGTAGTGGAAGAGCGTCCACACCACGGCCTGACGGGCCGCCTCCACGGTCTGCCCCCTGCCCTCCGGCGGCGCGAGGTAGTGGCTGACGGGCCCCGAGACGGCGAAGAACATCAGGTCGATCCCGATGCCGGCCGCGAAGAGCATGGCTCCCCAGGCGAACAGACCGAAGTCGGGCGTGGAGTGCTTCGGCCCCAGTTTGATGTTTCCGTAGCGGGAGGCGCCGATGAACACCACGAAGGCCAGGTACAGGGTGGCGGCGAGGAAGTAGTACCAGCCGAAACCGGTGGAGATCCAGTCCACCACGACACCGATGACGTGCTGGGCGCCCCTCGGGGTGACGATCGCCCAGATCGAGATCGCGAGGATCAGTCCGGAGGAGCCGAAGAAGACGACCGGCTTCATCCTGGTCTCTCCCGGCGCGGCGTCCGCCGACGCCGTCCCCTCCTCGTCGGCGCCGTCGCCGCCGTTTCCCTTGGTCGCCACCGTCCCGTCCTTCCTGTTCCACAGGACCGCCGCCCCCGCGCAGCCGGGCGATCGCACGGATGCGGCAGGTCACACTGTGGTCCAGGCTCCCTTCCTCCGTCCCACCCACCCGGCACCGACACGGTTCCGATCCGCATCGGTTGTCCCCGGGCCGTTGGGCGCCCGGACTAGCGTGGTCCGCCCGGGCGTACCACCAGCCCCGGGTTGTAGGCGGCCAGGATCTTGTTGGACCGGGCCAGCGCGGCCAGGGCGTGCTCGCGGTCCGCCTGGTCCTCGGCGCAGAGGGGCCCCCGGAACCGCATGGCCTCGCGCGCCGCGCACTCGGCGTCGATCTCCGCCTGCAGCACACCGAGCGGCATGCAGGATCCGATCAGGGCGGCCACACCGTCGGGAATCGGGACGGGGACGAGGTTGGACGCGGTCACGTGGAGTCCTTTGTTGATGTTGCTCCGGGGTCGCCGGGCATGGGTGGTGTTCTCCTCTATACGTACCTGATGCGCTTCACGGTTCGTCAGCCGGGACGTCTCTGTGCGGAAACCGTTCGGTCGCGACCGTCGATTTGTCCTTACTCGGGAGTAAGTTGCCCCGGTCGGAGCCCATCCTCGAACTCCGCGCCGTCGCGCGGGGGTTCACCGGAGGAGCACGGGATGCCGACACCGTCGCTCGAGGTCGGACGGTACGCGGTCGCGGGCGCGTACGCCGAGGAGGTCGAGGCGCCGTACCGCTGACCGGGGCCCGCCTCCCGGTGGGGCGCGGACCCTGCGCCTCCGGAACTCGAGGTCCCCGGTTCACCCCGACGGCGGCGCCGACAGGACCTCCGAGAGGTCGTAGCGCACCGGCTCGTCCAGTTGCGAGTACGTGCAGCTCTCCGGAGTGCGGTCCGGCCGCCACCGGCGGAACTGAGCCGTGTGGCGGAAGCGGTCCCCCTCCATGTGGTCGTACGCGACCTCCACCACCCGCTCGGGCCGCAGTGCCACCCACGACAGGTCCTTCTTGCCCGACCAGCGGCTCGGCGCACCGGGCAGCCGGGCCGACTCGTGCGCCTCCTCCTGCGCCCAGCGCGCCCAGGGGTGCTCCGACACGTCCGCCAGGCGCAGCGGCTCCAGCTCCGCCACCAGCTCCTCGCGGCGCTTCATGGAGAACGCGGCGCAGACGCCCACGTGCTGCAGGGAGCCCCCGGCGTCGTGCAGGCCGAGCAGCAGCGAGCCGACGACCGGTCCGCTCTTGTGGAAGCGGTAGCCGGCGACGACCACGTCCGCGGTCCGCTCGTGCTTGACCTTGTACATCAGTCGGGCGTCGGGCCGGTACGGAAGATCCAGCGGCTTGGCGATCACCCCGTCGAGACCGGCCCCCTCGTACTGCTCGAACCACCGCTCCGCGACGGCGGTGTCCGTCGTCGCGGGCGCGATGTGCACCGGTTCGCGCGCCCCCGCCAGCGCCTCCACGAGCCGCGCGCGCCGCTCCGCCAGCGGGGTGTCGAGCAGCGCGTCGTCGCCGAGGGCCAGGAGGTCGAAGGCCACGAAGCTGGCCGGGGTGCGCTCGGCGAGCATCCGCACCCGGGAGTCCGCCGGATGGATGCGCTCGGTGAGCCGGTCGAAGTCCAGCCGTCCCCCGTGGGCGATCACGATCTCGCCGTCGACGACGCAGCGCTCCGGCAGATTGCCGCGCAGGGCCGTGACCAACTCGGGGAAGTAGCGGGTCAGCGGCTTCCCGGTGCGGCTGCCGATCACCACCTCGTCGCCGTCCCGGTGGACGATCGCACGGAATCCGTCCCACTTCGCCTCGTACTGCATCCCGGGCGGGATCTTCGCCACGGACTTGGCGAGCATCGGTTTCACGGGGGGCATGACCGGCAGATCCATAGAGTGATTGTCCGGTATGCACGGATTCCTGGCACGGCCTACGCTGACGGTCATGGCCGGAGCGGTGGAAGTGGAAGTGGGCGGGCGGATCGTCCGTGTGTCCAATCCGGACAAGGTGTACTTCCCCGAACGCGGCTACACCAAGATGGACATGGTCCAGTACTACCTCGCCGTCGGCGACGGCATCACCCGTGCGCTTCGGGACCGGCCCACCACCCTGGAGCGCTACCCCGACGGGGTGACCGGCGAGTCGTTCTTCCAGAAGCGCGCCCCGAAGTACCTCCCCGACTGGATCCCCACCGCCCACATCACGTTCCCCAGCGGCCGGTCGGCCGACGAGATGTGCCCGACCGAACCCGCCGCCGTGGCCTGGGCCGCCAACCTCGGCGCCGTCACCTTCCACCCGTGGCCGGTCCGTCGCGAGGACACCGACCACCCCGACGAACTGCGCATCGACCTCGACCCGCAGCCCGGCACCGACTACGCCGACGCCGTCCGCGCCGCCCACGAGCTGCGGGACGTCCTGGACTCGGCCGGGCTGCGCGGCTGGCCCAAGACGTCCGGCGGACGCGGACTCCATGTGTTCGTCCCCATCGAACCGCGCTGGACGTTCACCCAGGTCCGGCGCGCCGCCATCGCTTGCGGGAGGCAGCTGGAACGCAGGATGCCGGACCACGTCACCATCAGGTGGTGGAAGGAGGAGCGCGGCGCACGGATCTTCGTCGACTACAACCAGACCGCCCGCGATCGCACCATCGCCTCCGCGTACTCCGTGCGGCCCCGCCCCCACGCCCCGGTCTCCGCGCCGCTGCGCTGGGAGGAGATCGACGACGCCGTCCCCGAGGACTTCGACATCGTGACGATGCGGACGCGCTACGCCGATGCCGGTGACGTCCACGCCGACATGGACGACCGCCGCTTCGGCCTGGAGGCGCTGCTGGAGCTGGCCCGCCGCGACGAGGCGGAGCACGGGCTGGGCGATCTGCCGTACCCGCCGGAGTACCCGAAGATGCCCGGCGAGCCGAAGCGGGTGCAGCCGAGCCGCGCGAAGAAGGACGCCCCGGCCGGCCCCGCCGCGAAGCGGGCCGGGCGCGCGCCCGCGAAGACGCGGGACGGCGCCGGGGAGGGGACGCAGGGAGGGACGGGGGAGAAGGACCAGGGCGGCGGCTGAACCGGCCGCCGCCCCGGTGCGTCGCACACGCCGGTGCCCCACCGTCCGGTGGGCGGTGGGGCAACCGGGTCCGTGCGGCCGCGTCGGCTACAGCTCCTTCACCCGGATGTTGCGGTAGGAGATCACATCGGTGGTGCCGTGCACCTGGAGACCGATGTAGCCCTGTGCGTACCGGCGCCCGTCCGTGCCCGGGTCGTCGCCGCGCGGCGGGACGAACTCCTGGCCGCCGCCGTTCTCGAACTCGTTGATCAGGACACCGTTGCGGTGGACCGAGTAGTGCTGCCCCTCCACCCGGATCTCGTAGTCGTTCCAGGTGCCCTTGGGGGTGACCCCGGCCCCGCCGAGACCGACGCGGTCGAAGCCGTAGACGGAACCGGTCTTGTACATGTCGCCGTCGGGCCGGTCCAGGACCTGCACCTCATGGCCGTACTTGATGGCCACCCACTCCGGCCGCGGCTCCTCCGGGTTGCCGTGCACATACGGGAAGCGCACGAACACACCGCTGTTGGCGTTGCCGGTCCCCGGAGCGTCGTCCCGCCACTGGAGCTTCAGCGAGAAGTCGCCGTACTGCCGCTGCGGGAACCACAGCATGCCCAGGCCACCCCTGGTGGTGCCGCTGGTCATGGACCCGTCGGCGTTGAGGCCGAACGAACCGCCGCCCACGTGCTGCCACTTGGCGAACGACGAGGCCGTGCCGTCGAACAGGTCGCGGTAGCCGCTGGTCTGTCCCGGCTGGCCGATGCCGGACTGCCTGGCCGCCTTGTAGATCGTTTTGTGCTCGCGCAGGTCGATCACGCCGTCGGCCAGCAACCGGTCCAGCACCTCGTCGACGTGCTTGAGGAACAGGGCGTGGGAGCTCCAGTCCTTCTCGTCCTCGATCAGCTCGTTGACCGTGCAGCGGGAGCGGGTGACCCGGTTCGGCACCCCCGTGTCGACGGTGCCGACGATCACGGTCAGCCGCTCGTCGTACTCCGGGCAGTTCGGGGCGGGGACGCCACCGCTCTCCGCGACCGTGAAGGACTTCTCCCCCGCCTCGGAGGTGTTGCCGGCCTTGTCGGTCGCCCGGTACCGCACGGTGTGGAACCCGATCCGGTCGACGATCACGGGCGCGGTGTAGGCCAGGTACGGGCCCGCGTCCAGCGAGTACTCGATGCGCTCCACCCCCGAGTCCGTGTCCGCCGCCGTCACCGTCACCGTGGCGCTGGTGATGTACGCACCGTCCGAGTTCCTGCTGCCGGTCACCGTCGCCGCGGTCGTCGGCGGCGTCCTGTCCTGCGTCGGCGGGGCGACGACGGTGAAGTCGACGGTCTTCTCGGTGGCGGTGTTGCCGGCCTTGTCGGTGGCGCGGTAGCGGACCTTGTGGGTGCCGGTCTCGTGGACCATGACGGGTGCGGTGTAGGGCTGCCAGGCCCCGTCCGCGCCCAGCGCGTACTCGACGGTGCCGACCCCGGAACCGGTGTCGGAGGCGGTCACGGTGACCGTCGCCATGCCCAGGTACTCGCCCTGCTCGTTCTTCTCGCCGCTGACCGTCGCCGAGGTCTCCGGCGGGGTCATGTCGTCCGTCGGCGGGGCGACGACGGTGAAGTCGACGGTCTTCTCGGTGGCGGTGTTGCCGGCCTTGTCGGTGGCGCGGTAGCGGACCTTGTGGGTGCCGGTCTCGTGGACCATGACGGGTGCGGTGTAGGGCTGCCAGGCCCCGTCCGCGCCCAGCGCGTACTCGACGGTGTCGACGCCGGAACCGGCGTCGGTCGCCGCCACGGTCACCGTGGCATGGCCGATGTAGGCGCCGTCGGCGTTCTTCTCGCCCTCGACCTTCGCGGAGGTCTCGGGCGCCGTCGTGTCCTCACCGCCCGGGTCGGTCACCGTGAGGACGCCCTGCATCTGGCCGTGGCCGGGGATCGTGCAGTGGAAGCGGTACCGGCCCGGTGACAGCGTGACCTCGGCCGAGTGCTTCCCGCCCTGGTCGTCGTTGGGGTTCGCCAGGATGTTCAGCGGCACGTCGTCGTTGTACTCGGGGTCCGAGACGTCGAAGGACAGTGTGTGCGGCATGCCGGTGGTGTTTCCGGTCGCCCGGCTGTTCTCGAAGACGATGGTCGTCGCGCCCGCCACCGCGGTCGTCGGGAACGACAGATAGCGGTCGATCGGGTCCCCCGCCGTCCAGGTGAGCGTCTGGGCCGCGGCCGTGTCCGCCTCCCGTTCGCCGGCCCGCCCGTAGGCGACGGTCGAGGTCAGCCCGAGCACCGTCACCAGCGCGCCCAGCAGCGCCGTCCACAGCCGGAGCTGTCCCTGCCGGAATGGTCTCACCGGTGCGCCGCCTTCCTCGCGAGCTGATCGGCGGCCGGGGTCGGCCCGCCGCCCTTGTACGTCACGCGCCACAGCGCGGACCGGGAATCGGAGGTGAAGAAGCCGCGACCGTAGTCGAGGACGTACAGCGACCCGTCCGGGGCGAACTTCCAGTCCATCAGGTTGCGGATGCCGTCCGTGCCGACCGGGACGATCTTCTTCAGGGACTCGGCGTGCACGGGCAGTCCCCCCTTGCCGACGGTCTTCGGGTCGGTCAGGACCGCGTGCCGCGGCTGGTCGCCGTCGTAGAAGTCGCCCACGAACCACTTGCCGTCCCAGTACGCGGGCCAGCGCACGGCAGGGTCGCTCTTCGCGTCGTCGAACCGGTACACCGGGCCGTTCATGGTCGCCTGACCGCCGCCCTTCAGCCACGGCAGCAGCAGCTTCTGCTCCTCCGGCTTGTAGCTGGGCACTCCGGCGGCGTCGCGCGGGTAGTCCGGCGCGCCGCCCTGCGGCGAGTACCAGATCGTGTTCGGCGTCACCGGCGGCAGGTTCACCAGGCCGTCGTTGTTGGGCGACTCGTTCTTCGGCCCGGCGCAGTCGTACCAGCCGAGCGGCCGGCTCGGGTCGGGCAGATTGCGGTCCCGGTAGGGCTGGTTGTTGCCCATGCAGAACGGCCAGCCGTGGTTGCCCGCCCTGGTGATCGCGGCGAACGTGTCGTACTTGGCCGGGCCCCACGTCGTCGACGGCGAACCGGCGTCCGGGCCGACCCAGCCCGCGTACAGGATGTCGGTCGTCCTGTCGACGAAGATCCGCGCCGGATTGCGTACACCCATCACATAGATCTCGCCACGGGTCTTGCCGCCGCCCTCGTCCGGCTCCTCACCGGTGAAGAGGTTGCCCTCGGGGAGGGTGTACGTCCCGTCGTCCTCGGGGTGGATCCGCAGGATCTTGCCGTTGAGGTTGTTGGTGTTGCCCGCGGTGCGCCGTGCGTCCGCGAAGGACACGCCCTTGAAGTTCGGCTGCGGGTTGTTGCCCGAGTAACCCGAGCTGAAGCCGGACGAGTTGTTGTCGCCGGTGGCGATGTAGAGG
This sequence comes from Streptomyces sp. WMMC940, assembly GCF_027460265.1. NCBI lineage: Bacteria > Bacillati > Actinomycetota > Actinomycetes > Kitasatosporales > Streptomycetaceae > Streptomyces > Streptomyces sp. WMMC940. The sequence continues at coordinate 912,655 of NZ_JAPZBC010000001.1, read as the reverse complement.
TTGCCCTCGGAGTCGAAGGCCATCCCACCGCCCGCGTGGCAGCAGCTGTGGATCTGCACCGGCCACTTCAGCAGCACCTTCTCGCTCGCCGTGTCCAGTTTGTTGGTGGCGAGGTCGAGGGTGAAGCGGGAGACGTACCGCTCCGCCATGTGCGTGTCGCGGTTGATCCGCGAGTGCGGTGTGTAGTGGAGGTACACCCAGCCGTTGGTCCGGAACCCCGGGTCGAGCTCGATGCCGAGAAGCCCCTCCTCGTTCTTGGTGAGCTCGTCACCGCCGCCCTTGTTGCCGAAGACCGTGAGCGCGCCCGCGAGGGTCACCTTCCCCGTCTTCGGGTCGTAGACGTGGATCTCGCCCTTGCCCTTGCCGATGTCCGGGTTGTCCCAGTCGGTCACGACCGGCCGGGACGAGTCGGCGCCGCCGCGCCCGATGTACAGGATCCGCCCGTCGGGTGCCGCGACCAGGCCGTGGGGCTCGCCGATCTGGTCGTTCCGGCCGGGCTGGTTGGGTCGGGTGACCCGCTGGGCCGTGTAGTTGGCGGTGATGGTGGCCTTGCAGTCCGCCTGCGAGGTGCGGGAGGCCCAGGCCAGCGCGCCGCGCAGATGGTCCCGGAAGTCCGTCTCGGCGAACGAGTCGGCCGTCCCGCCCATGGCGGTGTAGAAGGAGCGGCCGCCGTCGTAGTCCCGGCACCAGGACACGGGGTGGTCCCAGCCGTTGGCGCCCTGGCCCGGCTGGTACGTGTTCTCCTTGACCCGGGCCACGGTGTGGACCGAACCGGAGGGGTTCACCGACCAGTTGAGCCACTTGTCGGGGCGCTTCCAGTTCAGTGGGAGGCTCTTGGTCGCCGGGTGGAGCCGGTCGCCGACCTCGACGACGGCGCGCTGGACGGCGGCCGGCGAGGTGGTGGGCCGGGCACCCACGAGACCCGTGAACCAGTCCGAGTACGGCTCGGTGCGAGCGGCGTCGTGGATGCCGACGAAACCGCCGCCCGCCTCCATGTACGCCTCCAGGCCCGCCTCCTGCTCGGGGTCGAGCACGTCCCCGCCGCCGGTCAGGAACACCACGGCGTTGTACCGGCCGAGCCTTCTGGCGTCGGTGAAGACGGACGCGTCGTCGGTGGCCTCGGTGCGGAACCTGCCCACAGCCGGGCCCGTCAGCCCGATCTGCTCGACGGCCGCGATCCCGGCGTCGACGGTCGGTGGCTCCTGGCCGGCCGAGGCATGGAAGACGAGCACCCGTACGTTCGCGCCGCCCGGTGGCGAAGGCGGGGACAACGTTGTCGCCCCGGACAGCGGAGGATCCGGCGCGGGTTTCGCCGTCGCGGTGGTCCCGCCCAGCAGCGAGGCGGCCATCGCCCCGGCCAGCAGTGCCGCCGCCGTCCCGCGACGCGTTCTCGACCGGTGATGTGGTGCGTGGTGCATGTGGTCACCCACCCCTCATTGGTCACAGCAACAGCCGTGAAAGTAGACCTCTTTCGGTGTGCCGCCAATAGGCACGGCCACGATCCGACGAACTTTGTCCTTGGTGTGGAGAAACGAGGATCAGCCGACTACCGTGTGCCCGGCCCGACCCGATTTTCCTTACGGCACTGGGGAGTTCACATGGACCGACGGAGCTTCAACCGGCGCCTGCTGGCGGGTGGCGCGGTCGCGGCAACCGGTGTGACATCGTTGTCCATTGCCGCGGCTCCCGCCGCGACCTCCGCGGAAGGAGCACCGAGGACCGCCCCGGCCGGCGGCCAGGTACGCCATCTCAAGCTGTATGCCGAGAAACTGGCGGACGGTCGGATGGGGTACGGCCTGGAGAAGGGCGGGGCGACCGTCCCCGGCCCGATGATCGAGCTCGTCGAGGGGGACACCCTGCACATCGAGTTCGAGAACACCATGGACGTGCCGGCCGGCCTCCATGTCCACGGCGTGGACTACGACATCGCCAGCGACGGCACCCGGGCGAGCAGGAGCCACGTCGAACCGGGTGCCACCCGCACCTACACCTGGCGCACCCACGCCCCGGGCAGACGCAAGGACGGCACCTGGCGAGCGGGCAGCGCGGGGTACTGGCACTACCACGACCATGTGGTGGGCACGGACCACGGCACCGGCGGTATCCGCAAGGGGCTTTACGGGCCGGTCGTGGTGCGCAGGAAGGGCGACCTGCTGCCGGACAAGCAGTTCACGATCGTCTTCAACGACATGACGATCAACAACAGGCCGGGACACCAGAGTCCGGACTTCCGGGCGACCGTGGGCGACCGGGTGGAGATCGTGATGATCACGCACGGCGAGTACTACCACACCTTCCATATGCACGGACATCGCTGGGCGGACAACAGGACCGGTCTGCTGACCGGACCCGACGACCCGTCCCGGATCGTCGACAACAAGATCACCGGACCCGCGGACTCCTTCGGCTTCCAGATCATCGCGGGTGAGGGCGTGGGCGCGGGCGCGTGGATGTACCACTGCCATGTGCAGAGCCACTCGGACATGGGGATGGCGGGACTGTTCCTGGTGGCCAAGCCGGACGGCACGATCCCCGGGCACGATCCGCACCACCCGGCGGCCCCGGCGTCACCAGGCGGGAGGAACGGGGCGAAAGGTGCTTCCGATTGGGGCACGTCGGGCGCGTCGGTGGAGCACGCGCACTGAACGCCCGAGTGCGCCGGCTGTGCGTCCGCCGGTCCGGTAAGTCCGCGGCGCCATGGACCGGTCCACCGTACGGTCCCGCAACGTCCTTGTGCGGAGGCGGGGTTCGTGCGCAGGGGGAGTGAGGGCACGCGAACGCAGCGAAGCGGGACCGGGCTTCCAGCCGAGCGGACTCGGAGTGGTACGTGTTGGCCGGCAACCGGCTACGCACGGCACGGGTTCGCAGGAACGGGCTCGGAGCGGAACGGGTTCGTAAGCAACGGCGTCGTACGGAGGGCGGGGCGGACGTCAGGAACGACGGCGGGCCCCGAGGTCGGCCCGCGCGGGGAATGCGGACGAGGCTCCCGCGCGGGTGTCGCGGACCCGCGCGGCCGGCGGGTCGCGCGGGTGCCGCGCACTCACCGGGGTCGGCGGGCCCTGACGGGCCCGGCCACGGGCTCTGGCGGGCGGCGAGGAGCCTTCCGTCCGGCTGCCCGGCACCCATCGCGGATCGCTCAGCGGCCGTAGCTCGCTCGGCACATGGCCACGAGGGACTGGTCCGCCACGCCGTCCGAGGCACGGCACAGGTCGCCCATGTCGTAGTGCGTCCGCACCCGGGGCGGTCGTACGCCCGTGTGCATCCTGTGCTTGTGCGGCGAACGGGCCTCCTCCGCGCGGGCCTTGCCGCCCTGCCGGCCGTGCGCCGGCTTCTCCGGTACCGCCGCACGACGCTCCCGCCCCCGCGGCGCGTCCGCCCCGCCCGGCTCGCGTGCCTCGTCCCGCCTTCCGTCGCCCCCGGCCCGGCCGTCCGCGGGCCGGGGCCGCGGCGGCTTCTCCGGTCCGGTGGAGGCGAGTTCGGCATGGGCCGGCGCCTGCTCGGCCGGGCGTTCCGGGGACAGGGACGCGGGCGAGGGGGCTCCGGCCGGCGCGGGGCCGGGCGCCGGGGGCGGCGGCGTCCCGGGCACGGAGACGCAGGCGGTCGCGGCGAGGAGTACGGCGAGGGTGAGGGGCCTGATGCGCGGGTGCATCCGTCCACCCTGCCGCAGCGCACTGCCGCTGCGCGGCGGCCACACGGCGGGACCACCGGCACGAGTGATCGCACGGGACGGAGGGCGACGCCGCAGGGACGACTCCGGGACAGAACGCCCGAGCGCTCCTCTCCCTCGCGGCGCGGCAGTGTCTCGCCGATCCCGGCAGATCGCACGGCGGCGTCCACTGCGTCTCCGCGTCCGCGCACGTCCCGGACGGCTACCGGGCGCTGCCACGGAAGGGGTGCTGCTCCCGGAACGGGCGGTGGCCCGGTGGCCGCCCCGGGTGCGGGGGATCGGGAGCGGGCGCACACTCGGTGGGGTCGGTCGCACGGTCACGAGGGACGAGGCACGACGACGGGTCCCGACGCCGCGGCCCGGGAAGGCCGCGGGACGTTCCGCGGCGGGTCCGCCGGTCCCCTACGAAGGAGCGACGCCCATGCTCACCACCCGCTATCTCACCGGCTCCCCGAACTGGCTCGACCTCGGCAGCCCTGACCTCGGGGGCGCGGCGTCGTTCTACTGCGACCTGTTCGGCTGGACGTTCCGTTCCCCGGGTCCCGAGGCCGGCGGCTACGGCCTGTTCGAACTCGACGGGAGGACCACGGCGGGCGTCATGACCGTGCCGCCGGAGCGGGGCGCGCCCGGCTGGACCCTCTACTTCCAGTCGCCGAGCGCCGACGACACCGCCGAACGGGTGGCGGACGGCGGCGGCACCGTCACCCGCGAACCGGCGGACGTGTGGGACCTCGGCCGCACGGCCCACTTCACCGACCCGGCGGGAGTGGGCTTCGCCACCTGGCAGCCGGGCACCAACGAGGGGCTCGGCGTCGTGAACGAGACCGGCTCGCTGTGCTGGGCCGAGCTCTGCACCCCGGACCCGGGCTCGGCCCTGGCGTTCTACCGTTCCGTCTTCGGCTGGGACGAGTTCGCCGTGCCCGTCCCCGGTGGCGACACATACCTCACCGTGAACCCGGCCGGCGCGGGGGAGGACGCGATGTTCGCCGGCCTCGTCCCGCTGGAGACCGACCCGGTGGAGGCGGCGGACGGACCGTACTGGCTGCCGTACTTCGAGGTCACCGACACCGACGCGACAGCGGCGAAGGCGGAGGACCTCGGAGGTACGGTCCGCACCCCGCCGATCGACCTCGAGGACGTCGGCCGCATCGCGAAAGTCGCGGATCCGTACGGAGCCCGCTTCGCGGTGATCGAGACCGCGGTGAAGAGCGCGGGCGCGGCGAACGCCGCGTGAACGCGCCGTCCACGGACCGGGCGGCGTGCCCATCCGCCCGGCATGCTCACCTCCGTCACACCCCCCACGGGGCCGGGGCCGGCCGAAGCGAGGACGTTGAGCGTTCATTGACATGCCGTTTATCACCACGGGGCAGCCTGTCTTCCATGCCCATGAACAGCACTCCTCCCGCCCCCGAACAGGCCTTCCCCTGGCAGGAGACCGCCCTCTGCGCCCAGGTCGGCCCCGAGTTCTTCTTTCCGGCCCCCGGCTCGTCCACCCGCGAGGCGAAGCAGCTGTGCGGCGCCTGCGAGGGCCGTGTGGCGTGCCTGGAGTACGCACTCGCCAACGACGAGCGCTTCGGCGTCTGGGGCGGCCTCTCGGAGAAGGAGCGAGGCAGGCTGCGGCGCTCCGGGATCCGGCGCCACGGGTAGCGGCCGCGGCGGCCGGGTCCTGCGCGGCGGGCGAGGCCGTCCGCAACGCCGGGGCCGTGCGCGGCGGACCCTGACGGACCGCCTTCGCGGCTCGGCCCACGGCGTCGGCGGGGCCCGGTGGCCTCCCGGGTGAGCGAAAACCAGGATGCCGACGCCGACCGGCGCTGGCTACGATCACCTGCGCATGGAGCAGATGTACGCGACGACGCCGAGCACGACCCCGGCCGCGTCGGACGGCATGGTCACGGACGAGGAACTGGCCTCTCTCGGCCGCCTGGTGGAACGGCTGCGCGGCCTTCCGCTGGAGGATCCGGTGCGGATGCGCGGCGAGGAGATCGCCGCCTCCTTCGCCCGGGAGAGCCGCAACAAGCGCCGCAAGGCCCGCCGGAAGGCACGTTCCGATGCCGATGCCCTGCTCACCGCCGCCACCGCGACCGGTGCCCCCGACCGGCGGGAGGATGCCGCGCTGGAGTCGCGCCACGGCACGGTGGGCACGTACCTGAAGCCTCGTCACTGCTATGTCTGCAAGTCGCCGTACCGACAGGCCGACGCCTTCTACCACCGGCTCTGCCCCGCCTGCGCGAGCGACAACGCCGGGCGGCGGTCGCTGCGCACCGACCTGTCCGGCCGGCGGGTCCTGCTCACCGGCGGCCGGGTGAAGATCGGCTTCCAACTGGCTCTGATGATGCTGCGGGACGGCGCGCAGGTGCTGGTCACCAGTCGCTTCCCGCACGACGCCGTACGCCGCTTCCACGCCGTGCCGGGCAGCGGGGAGTGGATCGACCGGCTCACCGTCGTCGCGATCGACCTGCGCGACCCGCGCCAGGTCCTCGGACTGTGCGACCGGCTGCGGGCCGACGGCGAGCCGCTCGACATACTCGTCAACAACGCCGCACAGACGATACGCCGGCCGCCGGAGTCGTACGCGCTGCTCGCGTCCGGTGAGGGCGGGGAGCGTCCGGCGGGAGTGCTGACCGCTCCCGGGTACGCGCCGGAGGTCGTCACCGCCGGCCGGTCCGCCTCGCTCGACCTCGTGCTCGCCGGCGCAGACGAGGCCGGGCTGCTGCCCGACCTCTCGGCCGCCAACTCCTGGTCCGCGCGCATCGGCGAGCTCGACCCGGCCGAACTCCTCGAGGTGCAGCTCGTCAACGCCGTCGCCCCGGCGCTGCTGTGCGACCGGCTGCTGCCGCTGCTGCTCGCCTCGCCGCGTCCGCGCCGCTACGTCGTCAACGTGTCCGCCGTGGAGGGGCGGTTCGCCGTGCGCAACAAGACCGGCGGCCACCCCCACACCAACATGGCGAAGGCGGCTCTCAACATGCTGACCCGTACGAGTGCGCACGAACTCGCCGCGCAGGGCGTGCACATGTGCAGCGTGGACACGGGATGGATCACCGACGAGAACCCGGCCCCGCGGAAGGCGCGGATCGCCGCTGCCGGTACCCGCACACCGCTCGACATCGTGGACGGCGCGGCCCGCGTGTACGACCCGATCGTGCGGGGCGAGGCGGGCGCGCCGGTGTCCGGGGTCTTCCTCAAGGACTACCGGGTGGCCGACTGGTGACGTCGGGCGCGACCGGGATGCGGAACGGCTCCCCGTACATCCGCCACTCCAGCGGTGCGGCCAGCCCCATGTTCCCGTTGCGCAGGAACACCCGCTGCGCCGTGTCGATGCGCGAGGTGTCGCGCGCACCGGGACCGGTCCGGGCCCGCGTGGCCGATCGGCTCTCGTCGAGGAAGGCGTTCAGGTACCTCTTCTCCGCGCCGCCCTCCGCGGCCGTCCTGGCCTTCTTCATGGCCGCCTGGCGGATTCCGTAGAAGCCGTCGGGCTCGAGGCCCGGGCCGTGCAGCAGCATCGCGTCGTAGTAGATGAACTGGCCGAGCGTGCCGAGGCCGTCCATCTTGGCGAGCCGGACGGCGGGGTCGAAGTAGATCCGGTCGCGGGCGGCGTCCTGCGCGGCGCGGAAGGCCGGCTTCCCGGCCTCCGCGGCCCAGGCGTCGGCGAAGCCGGGGTCCAGCCCCTCGTGCGAGTCGGTGCCGTCGACCTCCCTGAGGGCGGGGAGGTAGGGGGCCAGTCCGTTGTCAGGGTGTTCGGCGGTGTACGCCTCGACCAGCTGCAGCATGTCGTTGGTGCCGGAGCAGAAACCGATGATGCCGGCGGTGTAGCCGTTGCCGTCGCCGAGGTCCTCGATGGCGTCGTACTGGCCGCGCCAGTTCAGGGTGGAGTGCTCGGCGGTGGACACCAGCCTCGCGGCGATCTCCTTCTTGGCGGGAGCCGCGAGCCCCGCGGGCATCTTCGCGATCCTGGCCTCCAGCGCCCGCCGCTCGGCCGCCGTGCCCGACTTGAGCGGGTTCTGTGCGGGGGCCGTCGTCTTCTGCGCCTCCCGCGGCCGGTCGGCGAGCGGGATCTCGTCCTCGCTGCCGACGCCGAGGATCATGGATACGGCGACGGCCACGGGGGCGGCCATGAGGATGATTCGGGTCGCGGGCTTCACGTCGCACAGATTACGGGGCGCCCCTCGTCCGCCCGACGCCCGTCCCCGCTGAACGCGACGCCCGTCCCTGCTGAACGCGGCGGCGGGACTCCTGAACGCGGCGGCGGAATCCCACGGCCACCCCTCGGCCCGTGCGGGCGGGCCCGTGCGACGCGAACGCCCCCGTCGCGGGACGCGGCGGGGGCGGACGGAGATAGGTCGCGGGCGCCGGCGCCCCGCCCGGGGCGCGCGGCGCCGCCCGGCTCAGCCCTTCGCGCGGACCGCCAGCCGGGCCTTGCGGGCCGCGAGCTTCTCGTCGAACTTGGCGGCCTCGGTGTCCAGCCCGCCCATGTACAGTCCCAGTTCCTCCTGCGCCTTCACGCCCTCGGGGCCGAGTCCGTCGATGTCCAGCACCTTCAGGAAGCGCAGCACCGGCTGCAGCACGTCGTCGTGGTGGATCCGCAGGTTGTAGATCTCACCGATCGCCATCTGCGCCGCCGCGCGCTCGAATCCCGGTATCCCGTGCCCGGGCATGCGGAAGTTCACCACGACGTCCCGCACGGCCTGCATGGTCAGGTCCGGTGCGATCTCGAAGGCCGCGCCGAGCAGGTTGCGGTAGAAGACCATGTGCAGGTTCTCGTCGGTGGCGATGCGCGCCAGCATCCGGTCGCAGACGGGGTCGCCCGACTGGTGGCCCGTGTTGCGGTGCGAGATGCGGGTGGCGAGTTCCTGGAAGGCCACGTACGCGACCGAGTGCAGCATGGAGTGGCGGTTGTCGGACTCGAAGCCCTCCGACATGTGCGCCATGCGGAACTGCTCCAGCTTGTCCGGGTCGACGGCGCGCGAGGTCAGCAGGTAGTCGCGCATCACGATGCCGTGCCGGCCCTCCTCCGCGGTCCAGCGGTGCACCCAGGTGCCCCACGCGCCGTCGCGGCCGAAGAGCGTCGCGATCTCATGGTGGTAGCTGGGCAGGTTGTCCTCGGTCAGCAGGTTGACGACCAGGGCGGTCTTCCCGATGTCCGTGACCTTGGACTGGCCGGGCTCCCAGGCCTCGCCGTCGTCGAAGACGCCGGGGAAGTTCCGGCCGTCCGACCACGGCACGTACTCGTGGGGCATCCAGTCCTTGGCGACCTTCAGGTGGCGGTTGAGCTCCTTCTCCACAACCTCCTCCAGCGCGTACAGCAGCCGGGCGTCGGTCCACACTTCCGAACTGCCGAGGTGGGGAGAGGTGATCGTCACGGGGGCTCCTGGGGGCGGGTGGGGGAGGGACGTCATCGAGCGGAACGCACGACACCGACGGCAAGGCACTGGCCGGATCTCGGCATGCGTCTTACCTACGGCCTCGTAGGTTACGAAACCGTAGGTTAAAGGCGCAGTAAGCCATCGGCCAAGCGCGCGGCCGTGATGTCCCCTTGCGCACCGTTATGTATGCAGGTCCCGGAGCCGTACGGAGAGACACGTCACGCAGCCCTCGAGCTTCTCGAACTCGCTGATGTCCACCGGAACCGGCTCATATCCGAGGTCGGCGAACAGTTCCGCCGTCTTGGGGGCGCTCGCCGCCATCAGCAGTTTTGCGCCACCGAGCAGCACCACATGGGCCCCCGCCTCCTCGGGTACGGGCAGGAACCTCGGGAACAGCGACGGCTGCTCGACCAGCGGCTCGTAGCCGATCACGGTCCCGTCGGGCAGGGCGGTCACCGCCGACTTCAGATGCAGCACGCGCGACACGGGCACGGCGACGACGCGGGCCCCCAGCGGCTCGAAGGCCGCGCGGAGCTGCTGCACCCCGGCCGCGTTGGTCCTGCCGCCGCGCCCCACGTAGACGGTGTCGCCGATCTTGAGCACATCGCCCCCGTCGAGCGTGCCCGGTTCCCACACCCAGTTCACCGAGCAGCCGAGCCTCGCCACCGCCTCCTCCACCCCGGCCGTCTCCGGGCGGCGGGTCTCGGCCCCGGAGCGGGCGATGAGGGCGACGTTGCGGAACATCACCACGGTGTCCTCGATGAAGACCCCGTCCGGGCAGTCGTCGGCGGGCTCGGCCTCGACCGTCTCCCAGCCGTGTGTACGCAGGGCCTCGCCGTACGCCTTCCACTGGGAGAGCGCCGCCCGGGGGTCGACGGTACGGCGCTCGACGTGGGTGACCAGGCCGTCCGCCACGCGGGGGCTCGGGCGTCGGATCAGTGCTCTTCTGCTCGGCACGGGCTCTCCAGGGACCGAATCGGGGGGCGGCAGGGCCATCATGAGCCCCACCTGCCCGATTCCGTCCCCTCCCACACGGCGTGCCCGGCCCGCGCGGCGTGTCCGGCCCGCGCGGCGTGTCCGGCCCGCGCGGCGTGTCCGGCCCGCGCGGCGTGTCCGGCCCGCGCGGCGTGTCCGGCCCGCGCGGCGTGTCCGGCCACGGTCGCGTACCGGGCCGGTGCCGCGCCTTGGCGGCCGGCGTCCGGCCGCCCCGTCGCCATGGCCGGTCCCGACCGCCGGCAGGCGCCGCGGGACGCACGGGGCCGCAGCCCCCACCGGCAGGCGGAACGGCGCGGCCCGGGAGCGGACCTCCGCGGCCCGCTCCGGCCGCCCCGGGGCCCTCTCGCCGGGGCCGCACCCCGCGTTCTCCCGAGCGCCGCCCCCGACGTCACCCGCTCACCAGGTCATGCCTTCGCCTTCATGTCCCCATCAACTCCTCCCGTACCACCTCGGCGGTCGTGGGCCGCAGCTCCCCGTCGAGCAGGAGCCAGCGGGTGATCCCCAGCGACTCCAGGAAGGTCACGTCGTGGCTCGCCACGATGAGCGCGCCCTCGTACGCCTCCAGGGCCTCGGTGAGTCCGCGGACGCTCGCCATGTCGAGGTTGTTGGTCGGCTCGTCCAGCATCAGCAGCTGCGGGGCGGGCTCCGCGAGCAGCAGCGCCGCCAGCGCGGCCCGGAACCGCTCGCCGCCGGAGAGCGTTCCGGCCGGGCGATCGGCCCGTGCCCCCCGGAACAGGAAGCGGGCGAGCCGTGCCCGGATCGCGTTGTCCGTCGCCTGGGGCGCGAACCGGGCGACGTTCTGCACGACGCTCAGCCCCTCGTCGAGCACGTCCAGCCGCTGGGGCAGGAAGCGCAGCGGCACCTGCGCCGTCACCTCGCCCGCGACCGGCCGCAACTCCCCGGCGATCGTGCGGAGCAGGGTGGTCTTGCCGGCCCCGTTGCGCCCGACGAGCGCGATCCGCTCCGGTCCGCGCAGATCGAACTCGCCCTCGACACGGGCCCCGTAGCGGAGCTCCACCTCGGACAGCCGCAGGACGCCGCGGCCCGGAGGGACCTTGGTGTACGGCAGTTCGACGCGGATCTCGTCATCGTCCCGCACCGCGTCCACGGCCTCGGCCAGTCGCTCCCTCGCCTCGGTCAGCCGCTCCGTGTGCATGGCGCGGTGCTTGCCCGCCGAGACCTGCGCCGCACGTTTGCGCGCGCCCATCACGATCTTCGGCTCGCGCTTCTGCTCGAACATCTTCTGCCCGTAGCGTCTGCGGCGGGTCAGTTTGACCTGGGCCTCGGCCAGTTCGCGTTTCTGCCGCCGCACATCGGCCTCCGCGACGCGGACCATGCGCTCGGCGGCCTCCTGCTCGACGGCCAGCGTCGCCTCGTAGGCCGAGTACGCCCCGCCGTACCAGGTCACCTCGCCGTCCCGGAGGTCGGCGATCTGGTCGACCCGCTCCAACAGTTCGCGGTCGTGGCTGACCACGATCATCACTCCGGACCAGGCCTCGACGGCCTCGTACAGCCGGCCCCGGGCGACCACGTCGAGGTTGTTGGTCGGTTCGTCGAGCAGGAGCACGTCGGGGCGGGCCAGCAACAGGGCCGCGAGCCTGAGCAGCACGCACTCGCCGCCCGACATCTCGCCGACGGTCCGGTCGAGGCCGACGTGCCCGAGCCCCAGCTGGTCGAGCGTGGCACGGGCCCGCTCCTCCACGTCCCAGTCGTCGCCGACCGCCGTGAAGTTCTCCTCCCGTACGTCGCCCGCCTCGATCGCGTGCAGTGCGGTGCGGGTGGCGGCGATCCCGAGGCCCTCGTCCACCCGCAGCCCCGTGTCGAGCACGACGTTCTGCGGGAGATGGCCGACCCGGCCCGCGATCCGCACCCGGCCCTCGCCGGGCGTGAGCTCTCCGGCGATCAGCCGCAGCAGTGTGGACTTGCCGGAGCCGTTGAGGCCGATCAGCCCCGTTCTGCCGGGACCGACGGCCAGCTGGAAGTCCTCCAGCACGGGAGTGCCGTCCGGCCAGGAGAAGGACAGTGAGGAGCAGTTCACATAGGTGGGGGAGGTGGACATACGGGTCTCCCTGTTGCGTGAGAGGAAAGGGGGGCAACGGGTGAGACACCGGTCGGACGGCACAAAGGCCCTGGTCCGGGACGGGACGGCTCGTACGCCGAGGTCGCACACGGGCACGCGGGCGGAAAGCGCGCGTGACACGGTGTCTCAGGACCTCAGACGAGCAACGTCCTTCTCCGATCGACGACAACAGGGCCGAGTGCGAAGTTACGCCGGGCGGGTGCGGCGGGCAAGCGATTTACGATCGGGGCGGCCGTGCTCCCCCGGCCGCCCTCAACGGGCGTCGCGCATCAGCTCGGCCAGGTCCGCGTCGAGGTCCAGGTGGAGGTGCTCCCGGCCGGCGGGGACGAGCCCCTGAGCCCGCTTGAGGAAGCGGCGCAGTTCGGACGTGCGGATGTGCATCATCGCGGTGCCCTCGGGGGCGTGGAACTCCAGGACGGTCCGGTCGTAGCCGTACGGTCGCACACGCACGTCGCCCAGCCCGGCGGGCTCGTCCATGCCGTGCACGAGCAGGTCGCGGGAGAACGCCCAGGACACGTCGGTGCCCTCCAGAGTGGCCGGGGCGGGGAACGACATGCTCACGGCGAAGGGGTCGCGGGGGTCGTAGCGCAGGGTCGCCGGCACGGATTCCATACGTGGCGCGGAGGCGACCAGACGGACCTGCACGGCCTGCTCGATGACGCTGGACAAGGCCCGCTCCCTCACTTCACTGCTGCCGGATGGCACTTTTCTGCCACAGGGGAAGACGAGTGAACGGCGGAATCCGTGCATCGGTGGGGAGCGTGAGTTGCGTCACCGCACGCGCAAGCGCGCACGGCCCGCGGATTCCCGCGGGCCGTGCGGCACCGGATGCCAGGACGCTCCGTGCGGATCCCCGATGGTGACCGGCCGCGGGCGCGCGGCGGCGGGAACCCGCTCAGGCGGCGGCTCCGAACCACCGGTTCAGCGGGCCGAGCAGACCCTGCTGGTCCTCCCCGGCCCACGCCACATGGCCGTCCGGCCGCAGCAGCACCGCGGGCGCGTCCGGTTCCCCGCCCGAGTCGACGACGTGGTCGACCCGGTCCGTCCAACCCGCCACCGAAAGCCGGCCGGTCCGGTCGAGCAGCAGCCCCCGCCCGCCGTGCATCAGCTCGTAGAGCCGCCCCTGCTCCAGCTCCACGTCCGGCAGTCGCCGGCCGAGCAGTCCATGGCCCTCGCCGAAGTCGTAGCGGACCCCGACCGCGGTGATCATCTCGGTCACGTACCGGTTCACCTCCTCGAACTCCATCAGTCTCGAGAACAGCCCCCTGAGCGCGGTCGCACCGACATCGGTGCCCAGCAGTGCGATCTGCGCGCGGGTGTTGTCCAGGACGGCGGCGCCCACCGGGTGCCGCTCGGCGTGGTAGCTGTCCAACAACCCTTCCGGCGCCCAGCCGTTGACCTCGGCGGCCAGCTTCCAGCCGAGGTTGAACGCGTCCTGCAGGCCGAGGTTGAGCCCCTGCCCGCCCGTCGGCGGATGGATGTGTGCCGCGTCGCCGGCCAGCAGCACCCTGCCGACCCGGTAGCGCTCGGCCTGACGGGTGGCGTCACCGAACCGCGACAGCCAGCGCGGCGAGTGGGCGCCGAAGTCGGTGCCCGCGAACACCCGCAGCTGCTTCCTGAACTCCTCGAGGGTGGGCCCGGCCGTACGGTCCTCCGCCACGCCGTCGGCCGGCACGATGACGCGGTACACGCCTTCGTTCCCGTCCACGTCGGGAATGGCTCCGAACCGCAGGTGGGTCTTGCGTACTTCCTCGACGGCGGCGGCCACCACCTCCCGGTCCTCGGTCAACTCCATGTCGCCCAGCAGCGTCTCGACCGTGGCGGGCTCCCCGGGGAACCCGACGCCGAGCAGCTTGCGCACCACGCTCCGGCCGCCGTCGCAGCCGACGAGGTAGCGCGAGCGCAGCCGTGTACCGTCGGCCGACTCCACGGTCACCCCGTCCGCGTCCTGTCCCAGCCCGACCAGTTCGCAGCCGCGCCGGATCTCGGCACCGAGTTCGAGGGCCCGCTCGGTCAGCAGACGCTCGGTGACCGTCTGCGGGGTGGCGAGGCCGTAGGGGTGCGCGGTGACCAGCCGGTCCGGCCACGGCGCGGCCACGCCGGCGAAGGGGCCGCCGACCGTGAACCGCTCGCTGACGGCGAGGAACCGGTCCAGCAGACCGCGTTGGTCCATCACCTCGACGCTGCGCACGTGCAGCCCGCGTCCGCGGGACGCCCGGGTCGGCTCGGCCAGCTTGTCGAGGACGAGCGTTCGCACCCCGGCCAGCCGCAGTTCGCAGGCCAGCATCAGCCCGGTAGGTCCGGCACCGGCAATGATGACGTCCATCGCAAAAGCCTCGTTTCCCCAGGTTCCGGCATCGGCCGACGATTCTGCGGCACGACCCGGGCCTTGCCGCAAGCCCCGGTGTGCGCTATACGTTGAGAGTGGCAAGGAGCCGGTGACCTCCTTGCCCTTTCTTGTTCTCCGCCTCCGCGGCTTCTCCCTGCCACCTCCCGCAGACGGACGGCCTCCTCGCGAGGAAGCGGCCGAGCGGCCTGTCCTCCGGGCCGTTCCCCCGGGCGTGCGGCGCCGTCACACACGAGATCTGCCCATCGAGTCGGCCAGAAGGCGGTCGGGGACCCCTCTTGGGGCCCGGGACGGTGAACTCGGCACGGACGCCGGACGGAAGGCGCTCTGGACCGGGTGCCGGGCGTCGGCTACGTTCGCGCGCCATGAGACCCAAGGGGAAGTCGAGACGAACGGTGTCCGCGGGGCTGAGCGGGGTGGCGCTGGCCGCCCTGCTGGGCGCGGCCCTGTCGGTGCCCGCGCAGGCGGACGCACGGCACGCGGAGGGCCGGGCACCGCACTGGGAGCTCAAGCGGACCGGGACGGACGTCCGGTTCCGCGGACTCGCCGCGGTCAGCCGCACCACGGCCTGGCTCGCGGGTTCGAAGGGCACCGTGCTCCGCACCACGGACGGCGGCCGGAGCTGGCGGAACGTCTCACCGCCCGGGGCGGACGAGCTGGAGTTCCGCGACGTCGAGGCCTTCGACGCCCGCAGGGCCGTCGTACTGGCCATCGGCGAGGGCGAGGCTTCGCGCGTGCTGCGGACCGAGGACGGGGGAGCGACCTGGGAGGAGTCGTTCCGCAACGCCGATCCGAAGGCGTTCTACGACTGCATCACCTTCTTCGACCCCCGGCACGGGCTCGCGATGAGCGACCCCGTCGACGGCAGGTTCCGCATCCTCTCCACCCGCGACGGCGGCAGGTCGTGGAAGGTGCTGCCGAGCGCCGGGATGCCGGACGCCCGGCCGGGCGAGGCGGGCTTCGCGGCGAGCGGCCAGTGCCTGGTGAGCTCCGGATCCAGGGACGTCTGGCTCGCGACCGGCGGCGGCGCCACCGCGCGCGTGCTGCACTCCGCGGACCGCGGGCTGCACTGGACCGCGGCCGAGTCCACGATCCCCGCCGCAGACCCCGCTCGAGGCGTCTTCGCGCTCGCCTTCCGGGACCGCGCGCACGGTCTCGCGGTCGGCGGCGACTACCGCACCGGCGAGGCGTCCCCCCGGTCGGGCGCCGTGACCCGGGACGGCGGCCGCACCTGGCGGCAGTCCGAGACCCCACCGCCCGCCTACCGCTCGGGAGTGGCCTGGCTGCCGCACAGCCGCACGGCCGCCCTGGCCGTCGGACCCACGGGCACCGACCTCACCACCGACGCCGGCCGCACCTGGCGCACCGTGGACACCGGCTCGTACGACACCGTCGACTGCACACCGGACTTCGGCTGCTGGGCGGCGGGGGAGAAAGGACGCGCGGCCCGGCTGGAGTGGTGAGCGCGCATCAGTCGCCCGCCCTGCCGCGCCGACGCAACGCGGGCCGGTACCGGGGAGCCACCCGGTACCGGCCCGTCCGCCGTCACGCGGAGGGCCGCTCCCGGTAGGGCTCCAGCGCGGGCGCCGTCCTCGTCGCGATGAACTCCGTGATCCGGTACTCGCACACCCCCGCGGTGGTGTAGGGGTCCGACGCCGCGATCCGCTCGGCCCGCCCGCGGTCGACGCCCGACGCGAGCAGCACCCCGCCGTCGCGCGGGTTCTTGCGGCCGGAGGCGATCAGGACGCCTTCCTCGTACAGGCCGTCCAGCCAGGCCGCATGGGCGTCCTGGTGCTCCTCTACGCGCTCGAGGGGTGCCGTGTAGGTCAATTCCAGTACGAACATGATCGGCAGGTTAGCCGCACGTCTAGGCTGGGAGGCACCATGACCCTCATCCGGACACCCACCGACGAGGCCGAGGCCCGAGCCGTGCAGGACGAGCTCAGGACCCGCGTCGTCCTGGACGAACCCGGGCCGCCGCCGGGCACCGGCCTCGTCACCGGGGTCGACGTGGCCTATGACGACGAGCACGACGTGGTCGTCGCGGCCGCCGTCGTCCTCGACGCCGCCACGCTCGGCGTCGTCGAGGAGAGCACCGCGGCCGGCCGGGTCGCCTTCCCCTACGTCCCCGGGCTGCTCGCCTTCCGTGAGATCCCGGCGGTGCTCGCCGCGCTGGAATCGCTGAAGCACGGTCCCGGGCTGGTCGTCTGCGACGGCTACGGCCTCGCCCACCCCCGCCGCTTCGGACTGGCCAGCCATCTCGGCGTGCTGACCGGCCTGCCGGTGATCGGCGTCGCCAAGAACCCGTTCACGTTCACGTACGCCCCGCCGGGCGCGCGGCGCGGAGACGCCTCGCCACTGGTGGCGGACGACGGCGAGGTGGTGGGGCGGGCGCTGCGCACGCAGAGCGGGGTCAAACCGGTCTTCGTCTCGGTCGGCCACCGCGTCTCGCTCGACAACGCCTGCGCCCATACGCTCGCGCTCTCCCCGGACTTCCGCCTCCCCGAGTCCACCCGCCGCGCCGACGCCCTGTGCCGCGGGGCGCTGCGCGAGGCGACGGCCGGCTGACGGGTACTGGCTGGCCGACTCGCCTTCAGTGACTGGCCTTCCTCTTCGTCATCGTCGTGATGTCACTCGTTCGGATCGCGCTGCTCAAGGCGTATCTGAGCTTCCGTTCAGCCTCGGCCGCTGGAACTTGGCGTTTCCGGTCTCGGCCCCGGCCGTTGCCGCCGCCTCAGCCGCGTGCGAATTCGAGGAGGTCGGCGTTGAACTGCCCGGCGAACTCGGGGACCATGGACAGGCCGTGGGGAGCGCCCGGATAGATCTTGTAGACCGCGCCCTTGACCAACTGCGAGGACTTGTCCCCGGCAGCCACGATCGGCACGATCTGGTCGTCGTCGCCGTGCACGATCAGGGTCGGGACGTCGATCTTCTTGAGGTCCTCGGTGAGGTCGGTCTCGGAGAACGCCTTGATGCAGTCGTACGCGCCCTTGATGCCGACCGTCATCGACCACAGCCAGAACTCGTCGCGAGTGCCGTGGCTGACGGTCGATCCGTCGCGGTTGGCCCCGTAGAAGGGCGCGCTGAGGTCCTTGTAGTACTGGGAGCGGTCCGTGAGGACGCCTTCCCGGATCCCGTCGAAGACCTCGATCGGCAGGCCCTCGGGGTTCGCTTCCGTCTTGAGCATCAGTGGGGGTATCGCGCCGAGGAGCACGGCCTTGGCTACGCGGCCGGTGCCGTGCCGTCCCATGTACCGCGTGACTTCGCCGCCGCCCGTCGAGTGCCCCACCAGGACGACGTCCCTGAGGTCGAGGGCCTCGATGACCGCTGCCAGGTCGTCGGCGTACGTGTCGAGTTCGTTGCCGTCCCAGGGCTGGCCGGAGCGCCCGCCGCCGCGCCGGTCGTGGGCGACGCCGCGGAACCCGTTGTCCACCATGAGCTTCAGCTGGGGGTCCCAGGCGTCGGCGATCAGCGGCCAGCCGTGGGAGAAGACGACGGGCTGCCCCGATCCCCAGTCCTTGAAGTAGATCTCTGTGCCGTCCTTGGCGGTGGCGAAGGGCATGGTGCGTTCCTTTCGAAGCTCGTCACTCGTCCCGAACCGCGGGATCGAGTGGAGTTCCGGACGTCCGGCCGGACACGTGTCACACCGCGGGACCGGAAGCGGACGCACGGGGAAGGCGACGGAGAGGTCAGCAGCGGAGGGCGACCGGGAAGAACACGTCGTTCCACAACGCTACCCGAGAGGCCGCCGATCAGCGCGCCGGCCGAAACGCGTACGAAGCCGTGCTCAGCGCGCCGGCCGAAACGCGTACGAAGCCGTGCTCAGCGCGCGTCCGCGACCCGGAAGACGATGCCCGCGGCCCGCAGCCGTGCCAGCAGGGCGTCGCCCATCGCGACGGCCGTGGTGACCTGACCCGCGGTGGCGGGGAGTTCGTCCAGGGCCAGGCTGAGCGCCGACTCTGCGAGCATCTTCGCCGTCTCGCCGTAGCCGGGGTCCCCGCCCGAGACCTCCGTGAAGACCCGGCGGCCGCCGCCCTCGCCGACGAAACGGACCTGGAACCAGCTGCGCTCGCGCCGTTCGGCGCTGGGTCCGCGGCCGGGCTCGTAACGGTGCATCAGCCACTCGCGGACGGGCCCGACCTGGGCGAGCGCGGCGAGGGCGCCGAGCGCGACGGGGCCGCCGAGGGCCATCGGGAGCGTCCTGACCGAGGCGTAGTGCCGGTACCGGAAGTCGGGACCGTACCGCCTCAGGCCCGCGGCGGAGCGCGCCACGATCCTGGGGTCGAGCGTCGGCAGCGGGAGCGCCCAGGCCCCGGTCTCCCTGCTGAAGCGGGGCGCCCCGAGCGGAGCCGTGGCGCGGCGGCCCATGAGCCGCGGCTCGTGGAGCCTGCGCTCCCGGGCCGCGCGCGAGGCCTGTCGCTGCCGGCCCATCGCCGTGAGCGCGGAGGCGAGCGTCCCGCCGGAGAAGATCCCGCCGGCGCGGACGAAGCCGTCGACGCGCAGCGGCACGTCCTGCGGCAGCTGCTGAACCGTGAAGTGGACGCCCAGATCGTGCGGCACCGAGTCGAAGCCGCAGGCGTGCACCAGCCGGGCACCCGTCTCACGGGCCCGGGCGTCGTGCCGAATGTAGACGGAGTCGACGAACTCCGGCTCGCCGGTGAGGTCGGCGTAGTCCGTCCCGGCGTCCGCGCAGGCGGCCACCAGCGGCTCGCCGTACCAGACGTACGGGCCGACCGTCGTCGCCACTACGCGCGTGGACTCGGCGAGCGCGCGCAGCGAGTCCGGGTCGTCGGCGTCCGCGACGACGAGGGGCAGTCCGGCGCAGGCCGGGTTGATCGCGGTGAGCCGCTCCCGCAGCTGCTCCAGCCGCGCCTCGCTGCGACCGGCCGCGGCCCAGCGGCAGCCCTCGGGCGCGTGTGCGGCCAGGTACTCCGCGGTGAGGGTGCCGACGAATCCGGTCGCGCCGAAGAGCACGATGTCGTACGGCCGCTCCGGCCCGCTCTGCCTGTTCACTGGCCCTCCACCCCGCTGTGGGTCCTGTCCCGCGCCGTTCGTCGCCGGCTGAGGCTAGCGTGGGACGGGACGACGCGCTCCACCGGGAGGACGGGATGGCGGCACCGCCGAGAACTGCCCTGGCGAAATGGGAGAAGGTGCGGTCCTTTGCCCTGGGGCTGCCGGGGGCGGGGGAGGAGTTCCCCTGGGGGGACACGGTCGTCAAGGTGAACAAGAAGATCTTCGTCTCCATGGGCGTCGCCGACGGCAGCCATCCCCTCGGAGTCGGGGTGAAGCTGGAGAAGGAGGCGTTGCGCGCGCACGCGCTCTCCTGTCCCGGCGCCGAGCCGTCGGGGTACGGCCTCGGGAAGGCGGGCTGGGTGCGGATCCCGCTGGCCGGGAAGGGCGCGCCGTCGGCGGAGGTGCTGTGCGACTGGGTCGAGGAGAGCTACCGCAGCATCGCCACGAAGAGGCTGGTCGCCGAGCTCGACGCGCGCTGACGCAGGTGGCACGGGCGTCGCCCCGCCGGCACGGGGCGTCGCCGGTGAACGGGGCCCACCGCCCGCGCCACCTCACGTGAGGTCCGGGAACCCGCCCCCCGGACCCGATCCGTGGCCGCTGCCCGGCCACGGATCGGTCCCTGCGGCCCGGCGGGTGCCCTGTCAGCGGTAGTCGTCCGGGTGGTCCTGCATCCAGGTGTTGATCCGGTCGCGGGTCCCCACCAGCTCGCCCTGGTGGGCCTTGAGGTTCGCGTACGAGTGGTCGTCGCCGATCGCCGTGCGGAGACCGGCGATCCATGCGATCGGCTCCGGGAAGTGGCCGGGGCCCTTGGGGTCGGCCTTCATGGCCCCGTCGAGCCGTTCCAGTTCGTCGTGGACGCGGCCGAGGAAGTAGGCGCACTGCCCCTCCGTCGTGCAGCCGTCGTCGAGCGTGGCCTGAAGACCGGCGAAGGCGTCTCGGACCTTCTCGGGCGGCGGTGTGGCCCCGGCCGACGGGGCTGTGGCGTTCTCGGGTGCCGCCGTCACGGAGGGCTGCCGTGTTGCCTGCTCGGTGGCCGCGGCCGCCCCGGCACCGGCCGTGGGGTTCTCCCCGGTCTCCGGCACACCGTCGGCGGAGGAGCACGCGACCAGGAGTGCCGCCGGAAGTGCGACGAGCGCTGCGGCGCGGACGGGGCGGGGTATACGCATGGAGTCTCCGTTTCCTGGATCCGACGACGGACCCTATCGCCGACGGAGGACAACCAAGCGCTTGCTCGCCTCAGGGGCTTGTGCGGAGTGGAACGCGTTCTTAACATCACTGATGTTACATCAGTTGTGTCATAGTGCTGGGGGCTTCATGGCAGCGACAGGGAACGGCCCGCCGGGCGGTCCGCTGGCCGGTGTGCGCGTGGTCGAACTGGCCGGCATCGGGCCCGGCCCGTTCGCCGCCATGCTGCTCGCCGACCTGGGCGCCGATGTCGTGCGCGTCGACCGGCCCGGCGGCTCGGGGCTCGCGATCGACCCCGCCCACGACCTCACCAACCGGAACAAGAGGTCCGTACTCATCGACCTCAAGGCCGACGGAGGCGCCGAGCGGGTCCTCGACCTCGTGGAGCGCGCGGACGTGCTCATCGAGGGCTACCGCCCCGGGGTGGCCGAGCGGCTCGGGGTCGGGCCCGAGGAGTGCCACGCCCGCAACCCCGAGCTGGTCTACGGCCGGATGACCGGCTGGGGCCAGGAGGGACCGCTCGCCCAGCGCGCCGGCCACGACATCGCCTACATCGCGATCACCGGCACCCTCGGCATGATCGGGAAGGCGGACGAGGCGCCGGCGGTCCCCGCGAACCTCGTCGGCGACTACGCGGGCGGCTCGCTGTACCTCGTCATCGGCGTCCTGGCCGCACTGCGGCACGCCCGCACCCCCGGCGGCACCGGCCAGGTCGTGGACGCGGCGATCGTCGACGGTGCCGCGCACCTCGCCACGATGATCCACGGGATGATGGCCGCGGGCGGCTGGCAGGACCGCCGGGGCGCGAACCTCCTCGACGGCGGCTGCCCCTTCTACGGGAACTACGAGACCGCCGACGGCCGGTACATGGCGGTCGGTGCGCTCGAGCAGCAGTTCTACGACGAGTTCATCGGACTGCTGGGCATCGAGGGCGAGGCGCCCGCCCGCAAGGACTTCGCCCGCTGGGGGGAACTGCGCGCCGCCGTCGCCGAGCGCTTCCGCACGAGGACGCGGGACGAGTGGACCGCGGTCTTCGAGGGCTCGGACGCCTGCGTGGCGCCGGTGCTCTCGCTGCGCGAGGCTCCCGGACACCCGCACCTGGTGGCGCGCGGCACCTTCACGGACGACGGCGGGATCATCCAGCCGGCCCCGGCCCCCCGTTTCTCCGTCACTCCGGGCGCCGTCCGCCGCCCGCCCGCGCAGCCCGGCGCCGACACCGAGGAGATCGCCCGTGACTGGGGCGTTCCCGGCATCCTGGGCGCCGACGTGACCCGACCCGACCCGACCGCAGCCGGCTCTAAGGGGCTTCAGGCATGAAACGACAGATCTTCGACGCCGAGCACGACGCGTTCCGCGAGACCGTGCGCACCTTCATCGGCAAGGAGGTGCTGCCCCACTACGACCAGTGGGAGAAGGACGGCATCGTCTCGCGCGACGCCTGGCTGGCGGCCGGCCGGCAGGGTCTGCTGGGACTGGCCGTGCCCGAGGAGTACGGCGGCGGAGGGAACACCGACTTCCGCTACAGCGCCGTCCTGGCCGAGGAGTTCACCCGGGCCGGCGCCCCGGGCCTCGCGATAGGGCTGCACAACGACATCATCGGCCCGTACCTCACCTCCCTCGCGACCGAGGAGCAGAAGCGGCGCTGGCTGCCCGGATTCTGCAGCGGCGAGATCATCACGGCCATCGCGATGACCGAGCCGGGTGCGGGCTCCGACCTCCAGGGCATCCGCACCGCCGCCGAGGACCGCGGCGACCACTGGCTGCTCAACGGGTCCAAGACGTTCATCTCCAACGGCATCCTCGCCGACCTGGTGGTCGTCGTCGCCAGGACCACGCCCGAGGGGGGTGCCAAGGGGCTGTCGCTGCTGGTCGTCGAGCGGGGTACGGAGGGCTTCGAACGCGGCCGCAACCTCGACAAGATCGGCCAGAAGGCGCAGGACACGGCGGAGCTGTTCTTCAACGACGTGCGGGTCCCGAAGGAGAACCTCCTCGGGCAGCTCAACGGCGCTTTCGCCCACCTGATGACCAACCTGGCCCAGGAGCGGCTGAACATCGCGGTCGCCGGCATCGCGGCGGCCGAGTACCTGCTGGAGATCACGACGCGGTACGTGAAGGAGCGCGAGGCGTTCGGCCGTCCGCTGGCGAAGCTCCAGCACATCCGCTTCGAGATAGCCGAGATGGCCACCGAGTGCGCCGTCACCCGGGCGTTCCTCGACCGCTGCATCGCCGACCACTCCGACGGGCAGCTCGACGCGGTGCACGCGTCGATGGCCAAATGGTGGGCGACGGAGCTGCAGAAGCGGGTCGCCGACCGCTGTCTGCAGCTGCACGGCGGCTACGGCTACATGACCGAGTACCGGGTCGCCAGGGCCTTCACGGACGGCCGGATCCAGACGATCTACGGTGGCACCACCGAGATCATGAAGGAGATCGTCGGCCGCGCACTGCTCTCCTGACCGGCCGCTCTCCCGACCGGCCGCCCTTTCGGCCGGAGCCGCGGAACGGCACCCGCCCGGCGCACGCCCTCCGACCCCGAACCTCCCGCTGCCTCACCCCTCACCCCCACCCGTGATGCGAAAGGCTCTGTTGTGAGTACCGAAGCGTATGTGTACGACGCGATCCGCACCCCGCGCGGCCGCGGCAAGGCCAACGGCGCCCTGCACGGCACCAAGCCGATCGACCTCGTCGTCGGCCTGATCCACGAGATCCGCTCCCGCTTCCCGGGGCTCGACCCCGCCGCGATCGACGACGTCGTGCTCGGTGTCGTGGGCCCGGTCGGCGACCAGGGCTCGGACATCGCCAGGATCTCCGCCATCGCTGCCGGACTGCCCGACACCGTCGCCGGTGTCCAGGAGAACCGCTTCTGCGCCTCGGGTCTGGAGGCCGTCAACATGGCGGCGATGAAGGTCCGCTCGGGTTGGGAGGACCTGGTGCTCGCGGGCGGCGTCGAGTCGATGTCACGTGTCCCGATGGCCTCCGACGGCGGTGCCTGGTTCGCCGACCCGATGACCAACTTCGACACCCACTTCGTGCCGCAGGGCATCGGCGCCGATCTGATCGCCACCATCGAGGGCTTCTCCCGGCGCGACGTGGACGAGTACGCGGCCCTGTCCCAGGAGCGTGCGGCAGCGGCCTGGAAGGACGGCCGCTTCGACCGCTCCGTCGTCCCGGTGAAGGACCGCAACGGCCTCGTCGTCCTCGACCACGACGAGCACATGCGTCCCGGCACCACCGCGGACTCCCTGGCCGCACTCAAGCCCTCGTTCGCGGGAATCGGGGACATGGGCGGCTTCGACGCCGTCGCGCTCCAGACGTACCACTGGGTGGAGGAGATCGACCACGTCCACCACGCGGGCAACTCCTCCGGCATCGTCGACGGGGCCTCGCTGGTGGCCGTCGGCTCCAGGGAGGTCGGCGAGCGTTACGGCCTCCGGCCCCGTGCCCGGATCGTCTCCGCCGCGGTCTCCGGGTCCGAGCCCACCATCATGCTCACCGGCCCCGCGCCCGCCACCCGCAAGGCACTCGTCAAGGCCGGGCTGACGATCGACGACATCGACCTCGTCGAGATCAACGAGGCCTTCGCCGCCGTCGTCCTGCGTTTCGTGAAGGACATGGGGCTCTCCCTCGACAAGGTCAACGTCAACGGCGGAGCCATCGCGCTGGGCCACCCGCTCGGCGCCACCGGCGCGATGATCCTCGGCAGCCTCATCGACGAACTGGAGCGCCAGGACAAGCGGTACGGCCTCGCCACCCTCTGCGTCGGCGGCGGCATGGGCATCGCCACGATCGTCGAACGCATCTGACCCCTCGTCCCTCCCGCCCCTTCCCCCGTACGGAGAAGCAGCAATGACCGCAACGCCGACGAGCACCACCATCCGCTGGGAGCAGGACGAGACCGGGATCGTCACCCTCGTCCTGGACGACCCGGACCAGTCCGCCAACACCATGAACCAGGCCTTCCGCGCCTCGATCGCCGCGATCGCCGATCGCGCCGAGGCCGAGAAGGACTCCATCCGCGGCATCGTCCTCACCTCCGCCAAGAAGACCTTCTTCGCGGGCGGCGACCTCAAGGACATGATCAAGGTCGGCCCCGAACACGCCCAGCAGGCGTTCGACATGGGCATGGGCATCAAGCGCGCGCTGCGCCGCATCGAGACCCTGGGCAAGCCCGTCGTCGCCGCCATCAACGGCGCCGCGCTCGGCGGCGGTTACGAGATCGCCCTCGCCTGCCACCACCGCATCGCCCTCGACGCACCCGGCTCCAAGATCGGCCTGCCGGAGGTCACGCTCGGACTGCTGCCCGCCGGCGGCGGCGTCACCCGCACCGTGCGCCTCATGGGCATCGCCGACGCCCTGCTGAAGGTCCTCCTGCAGGGCACCCAGTACTCCCCGCGGCGCGCGCTCGAGAACGGCCTCGTCCACGAGGTGGCCGCCACGCCCGAGGAGATGCTGGCCAAGGCGCGCGCCTTCATCGAGGCGCATCCCGAGTCGCAGCAGCCCTGGGACGTCAAGGGCTACCGGATCCCCGGCGGCACTCCGTCGAACCCGAAGTTCGCCGCGAACCTGCCCGCCTTCCCCGCCAACCTCAAGAAGCAGCTGAACGGCGCGCCGTTCCCGGCGCCGCGCAACATCCTCGCGGCCGCGGTCGAGGGCTCGCAGGTGGACTTCGAGACCGCCCAGGTCATCGAGGCGCGGTACTTCACCGAGCTGCTCACCGGCCAGACCGCCAAGAACATGATCCAGGCGTTCTTCTTCGACCTCCAGGCGGTCAACTCCGGCGCGAACCGCCCCAAGGGCATCGAACGGCGCAAGGTCCGCAAGGTCGCCGTCCTCGGTGCCGGGATGATGGGCGCGGGCATCGCGTACTCCTGCGCCCGGGCCGGTATCGAGGTGGTCCTCAAGGACGTCGACGCCGACGCCGCCGAGCGGGGGAAGGCGTACTCCGAGAAGCTGCTGGACAAGGCGCTGAGCCGGGGCCGTACGACTGAGGCCAAGCGCGCCGAACTGCTCGCCCGGATCACGCCGACGGCCGACCCGGCCGACCTCGCGGGCTGCGACGCCGTCATCGAGGCCGTCTTCGAGGATCCTGCGCTCAAGCACAAGGTGTTCCAGGAGATCCAGCACGTCGTCGAGCCGGATGCGCTGCTGTGCTCCAACACCTCGACCCTGCCGATCACGCTGCTCGCCGAGGGAGTCGAGCGTCCCCTCGACTTCATCGGGCTGCACTTCTTCTCGCCCGTGGACAAGATGCCGCTGGTGGAGATCATCAAGGGCGAGCGCACCGGTGACGAGGCGCTGGCGCGCGCCTTCGACCTGGTCCGCCAGATCAACAAGACCCCGATCGTCGTGAACGACTCCCGCGGGTTCTTCACCTCGCGCGTGATCGGACAGTTCATCAACGAGGGCGTGGCGATGGTCGGCGAGGGCGTTGAGCCCGCGTCGGTCGAGCAGGCCGCGGCCCAGGCCGGGTACCCGGCGAAGGTCCTCTCGCTGATGGACGAGCTCACGCTCACCCTCCCGCGCAGGATCCGGGACGAGGCGCGGCGGGCCGTGGAGGAGTCGGGCGGCACATGGACCCCGCACCCGGCGGACGCGGTCATCGATCGGCTGGTCGACGACTTCGGGCGCACCGGCCGCAGCGGCGGCGCGGGCTTCTACGACTACGTCGACGGCAAGCGTGCCGGGCTGTGGCCGGGACTGCGCGAGCACTTCGCCGAGCCCGGTGCGCACGTCCCGTTCGAGGACATGCAGGAGCGCATGCTCTTCTCCGAGGCGCTGGACACCGTCCGGTGCCTGGAGGAGGGCGTGCTGACGTCGGTGGCCGACGCCAACATCGGGTCCATCATGGGCATCGGCTTCCCCGCGTGGACGGGCGGCGTCCTGCAGTACATCAACGGCTACGAGGGCCGTGACGGGGTGGGCAACGGCCTGCCCGGCTTCGTCGCCCGGGCGCGCGAGCTGGCGGAGGCGTACGGCGAGCGCTTCGAACCGCCCGCGCTGCTGGTGGAGAAGGCCGCTCGGGGCGAGGTCTTCACCGACGACTGACATCCGCCGCGGCCCCGGCCGGACCGGCTCCCGGTCCGGCCGGGTCGTGCGGGCGGGTGGGTCGCGGCCGGACCGGGGCGCGTGGGCGGACGGGTGCCGCCGGTGACGCGGCGGCCGGTCGCGCGCTCGCGCGGGGGCTTCGGCACGAGGCATCGGCCAAGGACCATGCGCGGGTGCGCGGGCGTCGCACCACCGGGATCGGGACCGCACGTGGTGCGCGGAGTTGCGGAACGCGGATGCTCGGCGAAGACTGGCACGTATGCCGCCTGCGTACCGTTGAGCCGGGAGCTCCGGTGCTGCCGGTACCATCTCCGGCACCTGAGGGGGCAGGCAGCTCCGCGCAGTCGAAGCGCACTTGGAGCCGTGATGGCCGAAACCGCCCGCCGACGCATCTGCCGCTTCGTCGGCGCCACCTGTCTGGCAACGGTGCTCGCCGTACCGGCGGGCGTGACCGGCGCTGCGACGGCGTCCCCGGCCCTTTCCCAGGGGCCGGCCGAGGCGCGGGCTCAGCCGGAGCCTCCTCCTCCGCCTCCCGAGCCTCCTCCTCCGCCTCCGGAGCCTCCTCCTCCGCCTCCGGAGCCTCCTCCTCCGCCTCCCGAGCCTCCTCCTCCGCCTCCGGAGCCCCCACCTCCGCCTCCCGAGCCCCCGCCGGACCAGCAGACACCCCAGCCACAGGACCAGTCTCCTCGTCCGCCGCAGGACCAGTCGCCGCCCCCGCCGCAGGAGCCCACGCAGGATACCGAGGGTCCGGCGGAACAGAAGGAAGAACTGCAGCGGCTGACACCGCAACTCAAGGATGACGTGGCTGAGCTGACGAAGCGGCAGGACGTTCCTCCGGAGCTGGGGGAGACCGTGGACCAGCTGCCGTCGACGCTGCGGATGCTCGAAGACCCGAAGACGCCGGTGCATGATCGGGCCGTGCTCGCCAAGAGCGTGCAGCAGCTGACCGTCACGCTGCGGCTGATCGAGGACCCCAAGACGTCGCCGAAGGAGCGTGCGGCGCTGCTGAGTGTGGTGCGGCCGTTGACCAGTTCGTTGCGGATCATCGAGAAGACGCCGCCGGGGCAGCGGGCGGCGTACACGGCGTGTGCCCGGCAGTTGACCGTCACGCTGCGGCTGATCGAGGACCCCAAGACGTCGCCGAAGGAGCGTGCGGCGCTGCTGAGTGTGGTGCGGCCGTTGACCAGTTCGTTGCGGATCATCGAGAAGACGCCGCCGGGGCAGCGGGCGGCGTACACGACGAGTGTCCTGCAGTTGACCGTCACGCTGCGGCTGATCGAGGACCCCAAGACGTCACCGGAGCAACGCGAGGAGCTCACCAGGGCCGTGCAGCCGCTGGCCCGGACCCTGGCGAAGATCGAGAATCCCGACACACCGCCGGAGGTGCGTCGAGAACTCACCGAGGCCGTGCGGCCCCAGAGCGAAGAACTGGCGGACGCGACGAGGAAGGTAGTCGGCACCCCGTCGCCCGGATGAGCGGCGGCGCGTCACGACGAGGACCACTGCGGCAGGTCCCCCGGATCGGCTCCGCCGAGGCGCCGGTGTGGCACCTCGGCGGGTCTCATGGCCGCCGGCCCCAAGGGCGGGCCCTGGCGGCGGGCGGTCATGACATGGACGGCTCCCATTGCCCCCGGCCGTCACCGCCCGCCCGCACCGAGCGGTACGGGTCGGAGGCGCCGCGCGGTGCCGTCCCACCGATCCCCGGCACCAGGGTGTCTGCCCGCAGAGGAGGCCCCGCCCGGTCCCGGCCCTACTCGGGCCGGGCGGGTGTGTCCCCGCCGGTTCCGAACGCCGCGCGGAGTTCCTCCCGCAGCGACCGCTGGAAGGCCGTCACCAGGGCCTGGATCACCATCGGCTGCATATGGGCCGAGAGCGACTTCATCGCGGCGACATGGTCCGGATCGGACTGCTGCTCGCGGTAGGGGCCCCACACCTCGTCGCGGAACAGTCTGGTCAGCTCCTGGGCGGCGGCGCGGGCGTGCTCCAGCAGGACCGTGCGGGAGGCGAGGATCGTCTCGTGGGCGATCGGGACGTCGAGCAGCTCGACACCGAGGCGCAGCAGCCCGCCGTCGAGCCGGAACACGTCCGGCGCGGCGGTGCGGTCCAGCACGCCCATGGCCGCGAGCCGGTCGACGTCCTGCTCCGACAGCGGCCGCCCGGCCCGGCGTACCAGCTCCTCCAGACCGGTCTCCTCGGCCGACTCGGGCGCCCAGGAGGCCACCAGGGCCCGGTGGATCGCCAGATCCTGCGCGCTCAGCCCCGGCGGCAGCTGTTCCAGGTAGCGTTCGATGGCCGCGAGGGTCATTCCCTGGTGCTGCAGTTCCTCGATCAGGGCCAGCCGGGAGAGGTGCTCCGTGCCGTAGTGGCCGACGCGGCGCGGGCCGATCTGCGGCGGCGGCAGCAGACCGCGGGTGCTGTAGAACCGAATGGTGCGGACGGTGACGCCCGCACGGGCGGCCAGCTCGTCGACGGTCAGCGTCGGCCCCTCGTTTTCGGTCGCCATCGTATTCCTCGCTCCCTGCATGCGCCGGTCCGATGCAACAGTATTGCTGTCTCACCAGAGTTGTGAAACCCGGGTGATCCCGGGCCGATTGTCAGAGGCGCCTCGTAGCGTGGTGGCATGGCGGGGATCACTTACGTACGGGGGGACGCCACCGCGCCGCAGGGCAAGGGCGTCAAGCTCCGACTTCTGTCTCGGCGCGGTCCAGTTCGTGCGTGTCGGGCCGTACGTGTGGGTGGCGAACATGGTGGGCCAGCGGGGGACGCGCACGGGCGGCAAGGGGGTGCCCGTGCGGTACGAGGCCGTCGACAGGGTGCTCGGCGAGGTCGCCGCGAGGGCCGCAGAGCTCGGAGCCTCCGTCCACATGCCGAGGCTCGGTTGCGGGCCGGCGGGCGGCACCTGGTCCCGGGTGGAGCCGCTGGTGTGGGCCCGGCTCGTCGAGCAGGGCATACCGGTGACGGTGTACGACCACGGCGAGGAGCCCGCGCGCGGCTCGGTCCGCGCCTGACGCTAGAGTGCGGTGCTTGTTCGAGCGGCGCACGGCAGAGCGGGGGAGAGCGTGAGTGCGCAACTGAGGGAGACCGCCGCAGAGTTGGCGGACGTCCTGTGGCGTGAGCACACCGTGTACCGGGACCACGCGGGAGGCGTGGTCATCCGGGGCGAGCACGTCAGGCGCTGGATCAGCCTGGCGCCGAGCGGCGGCCGCGACGAGATCCTGCTGCGCGCCGGCCGCATACTCGACGGCGGTACGACGGCTCCCGCGCGCTCGGAGGCGGTGATGCACGTCAAGGCCGGTACGGCCGAACTGGCCGCCGTCTGCCGCCGGCTGCTCGCCGAGGCCGCCGCGGACCCTTCGCCGGGCGTGACTGCCCCGGCCCTCGCGCCCCCAGCGCGGGTCGGGCGCTTCTCCGTGCGTTCCGGGGGCGCTCAGCGGCCGGCCCGTCCGGCCCGGTCCGCACGCTCCGGTCGCGGGCGGACTCCGCGCACCGGACGGCGCCCCGTACGGCACACGGGCTTCGGCTCCTGGGTGGTCCTCGCCTGTGTGGCCGCGACCATCGCGCTGTACGCCTGGAGCGCCGCAGCCTGGTACCGGTAGGAGCGTGCAGGCGCCGGGTGAGGCACCGCCACCGCACCACCGGCGTCGGACGGTCACCGGGGTGGAGCGGCCACCGGGGTGGAGCGTTCACGCCACCGGGCAGTCACGCGGCCGAACCGGGCGCTCACCGGGCGAAGTGGTGGTCGAGCGCGGCGTGCGGGTCCTGGCCGGCCGTGCCCGCGTGGTCGATGTGCACGGTCGCACCCGCCAGCCGGGGCACCGCGTGGAGCAGTGCGTGTTCGGCGGCGACGGCCACGGCGTGGGCCTCTACGACCGTGAGCCCCGGGTCGACCTCGAGCGACGTCTCCGCGCGAAGCGTGTGCCCGATCCACCGCATCCGCACGGCCCCCACGGCCCGTACGCCTTCCACATCCGCGAGTGCGTGCTCGGCCGTGTCGACCAGGGCCGGATCCACGGCGTCCATCAGACGGTGCCAGATCTCGCGGGCCGCGCCACGCAGTACGAGGAGGATCGCCCCGGTGATGACGAGGCCGACGAGGGGGTCCGCGTACCGCCAGCCCAGTGCCGCGCCGCCGGCGCCGAGCAGCACGGCGAGGGAGGTGAATCCGTCGGTGCGGGCGTGCAGTCCGTCCGCGACGAGCGCGGCGGAGCCGATGCGGCGCCCCGTACGGATGCGCGCCCTCGCCACCCACTCGTTGCCCGCGAACCCCACGAGCCCGGCCGCTGCCACCGCCGGTAGGTGGGTGATGTCCTGGGGGTCCAGCAGCCGCCGGACCGCCTCGTACCCGGCGAAGGCGGCGGAGGCGGCGATCACCAGGACGACCAGGACTCCCGCCAGGTCCTCGGCGCGGCCGAAGCCGTAGGTGTAGCGCCGCGTCGCGGCGCGCCGGCCCAGTACGAAGGCCAGGGCGAGCGGCAGCGCGGTGAGCGCGTCGGTCGCGTTGTGGACGGTGTCGCCCAGCAGCGCGACCGACCCCGACAGCGCCGCGATGACCGCCTGGACGGCGGTGGTCGCGGCCAGGACGGCGAAGGAGAACCAGAGTGTGCGCAACCCTTCGGCCGAGCCTTCGAGTGCCGCGTCGATGCGCTCGCCGTGATGGTGATGGTGTCCACGGCCGTGGCCATGGCCCTGCCCGTGCCCGTGTGCGTGCCCGCGGCCGCCCGCGGGCACGCCGGGACGGCCGGCCGTGTGGTCCTCCGTGTGCCCGTGCGTGTGCCCCTGACCCGTCATGGACACCACCATGACAGCCGGAAAGGGCTGCAGCCACTGCCGAAGAGCGGCCCCCGACCAGCTGCACAAGCCTTGCGGCTACGCCTTGTCGGCTACTGCCCGAAGGCGGCGACCGGGTAGTGGTCCGAGAGGTTGGTGTAGGTGTAGTCGGTGCCCCAGCTGGTGACCGTCCAGGGCGCGCTCTGCTCCTTGACCACGTCGTTCCGCCAGCCGGCCGGGCGGACGTGCCCCGCCCGGTGCAGGACGTGGTCGAGATCCTCGCGCGGCTCGCCCGGATAGCGGTCGGCCGCGATCGAGTTGTCCTGGGGGTCGAAGGAGTACGCGTGCCCGGTGCGGCTGTCCGCGTCGGCGAGCCCACCGTCCGCCAGCATGGTCGCGTACTCGGGGGTGCGCGAGTCGACGTTGAAGTCGCCCGCCACCAGCACCTGCTCGGAGGCCGGGATGTTCTTGGCGTCGAGGAACGCGTCGAGCGCCTTGAACTGGCGGCTGCGCATCCGCGCCGCCTCGCCCGCCGCGCAGCCCGGGTCGGTCGACTGCGCATGGGTCCCCACCACGTGCACCCGGCTGCCCTTCACATCCAGGACCGCGTACACGAAGCCCTTGTTGGACCACCAGTCGGAGCCGCAGGCGTCCTTGTAGACGTACTGCTCCTTGCGCACGATGGGCCACTTGCTGAGGACCGTGACCCCGCCGTCCTCCGGCACCGTCGCCGAGTACGCGCCGCCCGTCGCGTCCCAGCCGCTCTTGCTGCGGCCCATCACGGGGGTCTGGTACGGGTACTGGGCGCGGGCGTTGCGCTGCAGCGCTTCGGACGAGGAGTTGTCGAACGCCTCCTGGAGCACGACGACGTCGTTGCCCTGGAAGTACGGGGCCTTGGGGATCTCGGCGGCCCGGTGGTCCTGGCCCCAGTTGGGGTACAGGGTCCTGCTGAAGAGGAAGACGTTGTACGTCAGGACTCTCAGCGAGGGCGTCGCCACGGCGGTCTGCCCGGCGGGGGAGGCGGACGCCGACGGCGCGGCGACCGCCAGGGCAGCGGCGGCGACCGCCGTGGAGAGGGCTGCGCCGGACGCGCGGCGGAGCACGGATTGCGGCACTGGAACTCCCGATTCTGGTGGGGGTGGGGGTGGGGGTGGGGGTGATACCGGCGCGCACATCAAAGCAGCGGCAGTTACCTTCGGGTAACCGTCAGGTGCCGGGTTTCTTGCCGGAGTTCCACGTTCCTGGGAACGTTTACGGACAAGTCGCGTTCCGGGATTCTTCAAGGGGACTTCCCGGGACGGATCGGCCTCTCGCTGCCCGCTCGTCCGGCCGTGATCGCATACTGGAGGTGTGAGAGAGCGCGTCGCACCGCGCCCGCCGGCCTCCGGGAGCACACCGATGACCAGGCCGCAGGATCACCTGACGCGGGAGGCGGACGGCACGGGCGGGCCGGACCCCCTGCCCCCGCCGCCCGGCGGTGTCCTGTGGACCCTCGTCGGGGACGTGCGCGGGCTGCTGATGCTCCCCGCCGCGCTCACCCTGCAGGTCGCGCACCCGGCCGTCGGCGCGGGCGTCGACGAGCACTCCGTCTTCCGCACCGACCCCTGGGGCCGCGGCGAGCGCTCACTGCGCTCGCTCCAGCTGTGGGTGTACGGCGGGGACGCCGCCGCGGAGGAGGGTCGCCGACTGCGCCGGCTCCACCGGGACATTCGGGGCACCGACAGCAGGGGCCGCCGCTACCACGCGCTCACCCCCGAGTACTACGCGTGGGTCCACGCCACCGGCTTCCCCGTCCACCACCATGCGATCCGCTATCTGTACCGCCCGTTCACCGAGGCCCAGGAGCGCCGGCTCTACGAGGAATGGCTGAGGGTCGGCCGGGTGCTCGGTATCCGCGACCGCGACATGCCGGGCACCGTCGAGGAGTTCTGGCCCTACTACCGCAAGGTCCTCGCCGACGAGCTCGAAGCCACCGCCGTCGTCCGGGAACTCCTCGCCACCGACCGCAGGCTGCCGCCGCCCGCCCTCGGGCCCCTCCCGCTGAGACTGCTGCTGCGCCCGTGCTGGCCGCTGATCCTGCCCCGGTTCCTCCGGCTGAGGCGCTTCCTCACCGTCGGGCTGATGCCGCCGGACGCCCGCGAGGCGATCGGGCTCCGGTGGACCGCCGAACAGGAGCGGCGGCTGCGGTGTTTCGGCCGGGCGGTCAGGATCGTCGTGCCCCTGCTTCCGGAGCGGCTGCGCTATCTGCCGCAGGCCAGACAAGCCCGTCGCCGGGCCCGGGCGGAGGGCCGGCTGCCGACGGGGCGCGCGAGGTGACGGACTCCCGCGGGGCGGCCGACGGCGTGCCGGCCGGGCGGGGGCGATCGCGGGGCGCCGGTGCCCGATTCGCGCACGCCCCGGCGAGCCCGTGTGCCGCGTCGTCCGCCTGGGCAGGCCGACGTCATCGTGGGGCGGGCTCGGGTCGTCAGCCCCTGGACTCGGGCCCCGCCGGGGAATGTGACGCTCGCGCCGAGGTCCATGTCCTGGCCGGCGGCGGAACGGCCGGGCCGGACCCGTGTCCCGCCCGGACTCGTGTCCCGCCGGGACGCGTGGTGCTCGCGCGGGGACTTCCACGCAGGTCCCGGGCGGCGCGACGCCCGCGCCGGCGCGTGCCCGAGCCCTCGCGGCCGCGGGACGGCTCAGGCCGTGGCGCGCCGTACCAGCGTGGTCGGTGTGATCACCGAGGCCGGGGGAGCGGCGTCCGTGTCCCGCCCGTCCAGCAGATCCATCAGCAGCCGTACCATCAGCCGACCGTTGCCCTCGATGTCCTGGCGGACCGTCGTCAGCGGCGGATCGGTGGTCTCCGCCACCGACGCCATGTCGTCGAAGCCGACGAGTGCGACGTCCTCCGGCACCCGCAGCCCCCGCTCCCGCAGCAGCCCCAGCGCCCCCGAGGCCATCAGGTCGTTCGAGGCGAACACCGCGTCCGGCGCCGCCGCACCCGGGCCGAGCAGCGCGGCCATCGCCAGCTCCCCGCTGCGCGCAGTGAAGTCGCCCTGGACGGTCAGCCCCGGCTCGGCGTCCGGCAGCACGTCGCGGTAGCCGTGGAGTCGGTCGAGCGCCGACGTCTGGTCCCGGGGCCCGGCGATATGGGCGATCCGGCGACGGCCGAGTCCGACGAGATGGCGCACCGCCGTACGGGCGCCGCCCCGGTTGTCGCAGTCGACGTAGGGCACGGCGTGCTCGGAGCCGGCGCCGGGCCCGCCGGGGCGGCCGCCGAAGACCGCCGGCACCCCCGACCCCAGTACCACCGAGGGGAGTTCGTCGCTCTCGTGGAGCGAGAAGGCGAGCGCGCCGTCGACGTGGCCGCCGCCGAGGTAGCGGGCTATCCGGTCGTGGTCGTCCGGGCGCTCGACCCACAGAAGCACCAACTGCGAGTCGTTGACGCTCAGCTCACGGCTGATGCCGCGCACCTGGCGTTCGAAGAAGGGATCGGAGAAGATCCGGAACTCCGGCTCCGCGATGATCACGGCGACCGCGCCGCTCCGCCGGGTGACCAGGCTGCGGGCCGCCTGGTTGGGTACGTAGCCGAGCTCGGCGACCGCTTCCCGCACCCGGTCGGCCACCGGGGCGCGCACCCCCGCCCCGCCGTTGACGACGCGGGACACCGTGGCCCGGGAGACCCCGGCCCGTGCGGCGACGGCTTCCAGGGTGGGTCTGGGCCCACTGCTCCGATCGGGCACGGGACGCTCCTCACCGGCGGTGTCCGTACGGGTGGCACAGGTCGTGCGGGGCCAGCGTAGCCGCAGGTGCCGCGGCCCCGGAGCGGGGCGGCGGCACCCGATCCACCGGTCAGTTGCCGTGATCGCGGCCGTGATCGCGGTCGTGGTCGTGCACCGTGTCGGTGGCGGCGATCCTCCGGTACGACCTGGGCTCGGCGGGCCGTACCTCGGACCGCGCGACGCCGGGCGCCTTCGTGGCCCCGCTCGCCGCCGCGGCGGGCGCGGCCGGCTTGGACGGCTCGTACAGCCAGGTGTCGAAGAGGTCCGCGAGCGGTGTGCCGGAGACCCCCTCGGCGTACCGCACGAAGTCGCCGACGCTCGCGTTGCCGTCGGCGTGCGCGGCCGGCCAGCCCTTGAGGATCGCGAAGAAGTCCTCGTCGCCGATCGTGTTGCGCAGCGCCTGCAGGGCGAGCGCGCCGCGGTCGTACACGGCGATGTCGAACTGCTTGTCCGGCCCCGGGTCGCCCGGTTTCACCGTCCAGAAGGGGTCGTCGGCCGGGTGCAGGGCGTAGACGTAGTCGGCCAGCTCCTGCGCCGTGCCCTCGCCCTCCTTCTCCGACCACAGCCACTGGCTGTAGCGGGCGAAGCCCTCGTTGACCCAGATGTCCTTCCAGCCCTTCACCGAGACGCTGTCCCCGTACCACTGGTGGGCCAGCTCGTGCACGACGACCGAGACGTTCGCGCCGTTGGCGAACTGCCGCGGGCTGTAGAACGGCCGGGTCTGCGTCTCCAGGGCGTACCCGCTGGGCACGTTCGGGACGTAGCCGCCGAGCGCGTTGAACGGGTACGGCCCGAAGACGCCCTCCAGCCACTCCGCGACCTCGGCGGTCCGCTCGACGCTGGCCCGCGCCGCGCCCGCGTTGCCCCCGAGGTCCTTGCTGTACGCGTTGAGGACCGGCAGCCCGTTCGCGGTGGTGTCCGTGGTGATGTCGAACTTCCCGACGGCGAGCGTGGCGAGATACGTGGCCTGCGGCTTGTCGGACCGCCAGTTGTAGCGGGTCCAGCCGAGCCGTGACGAGCGGGACCGCAGTACGCCGTTGCTGATCGCCTGGGTGCCGTCCGGGACCGCGACGGAGATGTCGAAGGTGGCCTTGTCGAGGGGATGGTCGTTGGAGGGGAACCACCACACGGCCGATGCGGGCTCCTGCGCGGCGACCCCGCCGTCCGGGGTGCGGTGCCAGGCGGTCCAGCCGTCGATCTTCAGTTCCGAGGGCTTTCCTGAGTACCTGACGACCATCGAGACCGGGCGGTTCTTCTCCAGCGGTGCGGCCGGCGTGATCTCCAGTTCCTGGTCGCCGCTCCGGGTGAACGACGCCTCGCGGCCGTTCACCCGTACCTCACTGACCGTCAGGCCGAAGTCGAGGTTGAAACGGGAGAGGTCCTGCCGGGTGGTGGCGAGAATCGTCGCCGTGCCCTCCAGGAGGTCCGTCGCGGGCCGGTACTTCAGCCGCAGGTCGTAATGGGATACGTCGTAGCCGCCGTTTCCGCTGGCCGGGTAGTACGGGTCGCCGATTCCCGGGGCCCCGGGCACGCCCTGTCCTCCGGCGGATCTCCCCGGACCTCCGGCAGCGGCGGAGGCCGGGACCGTCAGCAGGAGAGATGCCGCAACCGCGCTCGGGACGAGAACTCTGCGATGCACGAATGCTCCCAACATCAGGGGTGGATGATCTTTTCGAACCCATTCACGCGTCCGGCGCTCCGACATGTCCATGGCGCCCTCCGTCGCACGATCGCCATTCGGCCGACCTGGTGCACGGTCTCCCATTCGTCGCTCCGTCCTCGAACGGCCCACTACTGCCCTCTGTCGCACGGCAGTTGACGGGAGTACCGTCCGCCCATGCCGACACGTGTGCCGCGCATCCGACTCATCGGCAGAACCACCGCCGCGACGGCCCCGGCCGCCCTGATGCCCGTGCTCGTCCCGCGGAGCGGCGCACACGGCGCCGCGGCCCGGGAGATCCGGACCGCCTGCCCGTACGACGACGCGATACGGGAATCCGCCCCTGTCGACACCCGGCTCGACGGTGACGGGGACGGCCGGAACGACCGCGTCGCCGTCGACATCGTCCGACCGCTGGAACCGGCGCAGCATGGCCGGAAAATACCCGTCACCGTGGACGCCGGCCCGTATTGCTCCCGTTGCGGGCGCGGCAACGAAACAAGCGGAAGACCCACGACGCGGACGGGTGTCCCGTCGCCGACGGACGCGAGCCCACGGCCGACGTCGAACGCGCCCCCGGACAGCGGTCCACCGACCGCGTCCGGCCCCTCGGCGCCCGGCTCGACGGAGTGAGCGCCGCGTCCGAACCGACCCGTCCCCGGAGGCAGCAACCGATGCACCGTCGTATCCGCACCTGGGCAGCCGCGGCCTGCGCACTCGCCGCAGCTGTCGCCCTTCCGGCGCCCGTCCGGGCGGCCGCCGCGCACGCCGACGTGCCGCGCACCGGATTCGAAATCTCCGGTGGTGCTCGCTGGACCACCCAGCCCGAGGAGTGGGCGTTCCTGGAGGCTGTCGACCGGTCGAGCGACCGCGTGTCGCTGAGCACCATCGGCAGGACCGGACAGGGCCGCCCGCTCCAGCTCGTGCGTATCGGCGGCGACCGGCCCACCGCGAACACCATGCTGCTGGTCTGCAGTCAGCACGGCGACGAGCCGTCCGGCCGCGAGGCGTGTCTCACCACGGTCCGCGACCTGGCCCGGGCCAGGGACGCGGGGACCCGCCGCTTCCTGGACCGCACGACCGTGCTCGTCGTCCCGACCGCCAACCCCGACGGACGCGCGGCGGACACCCGCGGCAACGCCGACGGAGTGGACGTCAACCGCGACCACATCGCGCTGAGGACCGCCGAGGGCCGCGCCATGGCCGCCGTCCTCCGCGACCGCCGCCCCGACATCGTCTACGACCTGCACGAATACGGCGCCACACCCGGCTACTACGACAAGGACCTGCTCGCCCTCTGGCCGCGCAACCTCAACACCGCCCCCGATGTGCACCGGGAGGCCCGCACCCTCTCCGAGACCTACGTCCGCCCTGCCGCGGGCAGTGCGGGATTCAGCAACGGCATCTACGGCATCTGGACCGATCCCGTCACCGGTGAGCCCGTCCGGCAGGTCGCCGGCGACGGCCAGGAGCGCATCCTGCGGAACACGGCGGGGGTGAAGACTTCCGTCGGCCTGCTCGTCGAGACGCGGGTCGACGCCCTCACCGACGCCGAGAAGGCGGACCCCGCCCTGAACAACCGGCGGCGCGTCGCTTCCCAGCTCGTCGCCCTGGAGGGCGCGTTCGCCTTCGCCGGCGAGCGCCGCGGCCGGATCGAGGCGGCGACCACCGCGGCCCGGCTCACCGGACTCGCCGATCGCGGCCCGGTGTGGACCGGCGGCGCCGACAACGACCCCGCGACCGCGGACGAGACCATCCAGGACCCGCCCTGCGGCTACCGACTCACGGCCGCCCAGTACACCGAGGTCGGGGACGAACTCGCCCTGCACGGAGTGGTCTCCAGGCCCACCGCGGACGGCGCCGTGGTACCGCTGCGGCAGTCGCTGCGGGCGCTCGTCCCCCTGCTGCTCGACGAACGGGCCGCCTACCGCCTCACGACCGGGAACCCGATCATCCGCTGCTGATTCCGTATGAACCGCGTCGCATGTGGTAGGAGGGCCTACGGAGAACGAAGCCCGGCTCCGTTTACCCGCGAAAGGGGCCTTCAGTGCCGCATGACGAGTCGCATGACGCAGAACAGCCGGACGACCGGGGAGATCCGCCGGTGACGGACGTCCCCGGCCGTCCGGACGTGGCGAGGTACGGCAACGTCACGGACCGGGTCGTCTTCGGGGTCACCGCCGTCCTCACGGTCGCGTTCGTGGTCTGGGGCTCCGTCGCCACGGAGGACCTCGAGCGCGTCTCCAGCGGCATGCTCGCGGGCCTCATCCACAACGGCGGCTGGGCGTTCGTCCTGGCCGCCTCCGGTTTCGTGATCTTCGCTCTCTGGCTCGCCATGAGCCGCTACGGACGCATCCCGCTCGGCAGGGAGGGCGAGGAACCCGAGTTCCGCACCGTCTCCTGGATCGCGATGATGTTCAGCGCGGGCATGGGCATCGGGCTGATGTTCTACGGGGTCAGCGAGCCCCTGGCACACTTCACCGACCCGCCGCCGGGTACCGATCCCGCCGACGCGGCCCAGGCCATGGAGACCGCGATGGCCACGACCCTGTTCCACTGGACGCTGCATCCGTGGGCCATCTACGCCGTGGTCGGGCTCGCCATCGCGTACAGCACCTTCCGGCGCCGGCGCCGCCAGACCGTCAGCGCCGTCTTCGAGCCGCTGATCGGCAGGAAGCACGCCTACGGGTGGGGCGGCCGGCTCATCGACATCCTGGCCATCTTCGCCACGCTGTTCGGCTCGGCGGCGTCCCTCGGACTGGGCGCCCTCCAGATCGGCAGCGGGGTCAGCGAACTGGGCTGGATGACGAGGGTCAGCACGGCGCTCCTCGTCGCCATCATCGCCGTGCTGACGCTCGCCTTCGTCCTCTCCGCCGTGTCCGGCATCGAGAAGGGCATCCAGTGGCTGTCCAACACCAACATGGTGCTGGCACTGCTGCTCGCCCTGTTCCTGTTCGTCGCCGGACCGACCGTCATCGTGCTCGATCTCCTCCCCACCTCGATCGCCACCTACTTCGGCGAACTGCCACAGCTGATCGGCCGGACGGAGGCGTCCAGCGGTGCCGGGGTCGCCGACTGGCTCGGCAGTTGGACGGTCTTCTACTGGGCCTGGTGGATTTCCTGGACACCGTTCGTGGGCATGTTCATCGCCCGCATCAGCCGGGGCCGGACGATCCGCCAGTTCGTCGGCGGAGTGATCCTCGTGCCCAGCACGGTCAGCCTCTGCTGGTTCGCGATCTTCGGCGGTACGGCGATGACGCTCCAGGCGCGCGGCCGGCTGGGCGACGAGACCACGCCCGAGGGCCAGTTGTTCGCGGTGCTCCAGCAGTACCCCGCCGCCACCGTGACGAGCATGCTCGTGATGGTCCTGGTCGGCATCTTCTTCGTCTCCGGAGCGGACGCGGCGTCCCTCGTGATGGGGACCCTCTCGCAGAAGGGCGCCCTGGAGCCGGGCCGGTTCGTCGTGGTGTTCTGGGGCACCGTCACCGGCGCCGTCGCGGCCGTCATGCTGCTGATCGGCGGCGGGAAGGGCGACGCCCTGGCCGGACTGCAGAACCTCACGATCCTGGTCGCGGCCCCGTTCCTGTTGGTGATGATCGCGATGTGCTTCGCGCTGATGCGCGATCTGCGCCACGATCCGATCATCGTCCGCGGCGAACGCGGCGAGGAGGTCGTCGATCTCGCCGTCATCGCGGGCCACAAGAGGTACGACGGGGACTTCGAACTCCGCATCGGGCCCACACCGCCGGAGAAGTGAACTCCGGGCTCTGGCGGGACCGTGGTGGTCGGCCGACGTGCTCGCCGGCCGACCGCGTTCGCTGTCGCGGCGCGGCCATCGGCGTGGGGCGGGCGGTCACGCCGCACGGCCGCCACCGAGCGGCGGCCGCGGGCCGCCGGGGTCAGCCCGCCAGGTCCGCAGCCGCCCTTGCGCAGCCCCAGGCGACCGTCACCCCCGCCCCGCCGTGTCCGTAGTTGTGGACCAGACGGGTGCCGTACGGGCCCGGAACGGCGGCGAGTCGCACCCCACTTGAGCGCGCGGGGCGCAGTCCGACCCGGTGGGCGAGGACCTCGGCCCCGGCGATCTCGGGGCGTACCCGGGCGCAGCGCCGGACGATCGCCTCGGCCGTCGCCGGGTCAGGCTCCAGTGACCAGGCTCCCTCGACCGCCGTACCGCCGAGGACGAGCCGGCCCGGCTGCGGGAAGAAGTACGTCAGCTCGCTCGACGCCTCGTCCGCGGCCGCGTACCAGGTGTCGATCCCGGGGTTCTCCACCAGCACCAGCTGCCCCCGTACCGGCGTGAGTTCCGGGTCCGGAACCAGCTCGCGCGCGCCGAGCCCCGTGCAGTTGACCACGACCGGAGCCTCGGCCGCCGCCTCCTCGAACGAGCCGGCCGTGCGGAGCTCCACGGTCCCGCCCGCCGCCTCGAACCGGGCCGCCAGCCAGCCCAGATGAGCGGGCATGTCGAGCAGCGGGAGCCGCGCCCACAGCCCGGACGCGACGCCCGCCGGCCGCTCGTCGGGCGCCAGTTCCCGCACCTTCCCGGTGAGTTCCCGGACCCATGGCCCGAGCGCGGCGGGCGACACACCCGGCTGCACTCCCGGCACCAGCCGTACCCCGGTCTCCTCCGGCCGCCCGGCCAGCTCCTCGTACACCCGGAGCGACGTGAGCGACCACGCGCCGACCAGCGCCTCCGGTTCGATCCGGTACGGCCACCACAGGGCGCCCGCCACCGCGGAGGTGGTCGCCCCGGCGGGCTCACGGGTCCACAGGCGCACCCGCCGTCCCCGCTCGGCGAGTTCGACCGCCGTCGTCAGCCCGATGACCCCGCCGCCCACCACGATCACTTCGCCGCTCATGGCGGGACCGTAGCGGAATCACCGCCACCGTGCTCACATCGCGCCTGGGCCGGGAATACTCCCGACATGTCAGCCGAGTACGCGACGTTCGCCCTGGCCCCGGCGGTACGGGCCGGGGGATTCCTCGCCGGCGGAGGCTTCGAGGTCCACCGCGACTTCCTGGACTTCGTCGTCGACGGCCGCCCGCTCCTCCTCCTGCTCTCCGACGTCGACGCCGTCTCCCCGCTCGCCTCCGACGTGCCCCCGGCGATCGTCATCCGTCAGGTACGCGGTCTGCTGCTGGACGCGGAGGCCCCGCTGCCGGGCGGTCGCCACGTGCTCTACGGCTGCCCCGAGTGCGAGGAACTCGGCTGCGGAGCCGTGACCGCCGTCATCGAGCGGCAGGGGAACGACGTAGTCTGGCGGGACTTCGCCTGGCAGACGGACGAGACCGCGGACCTGGAGCTCAACGGCTACCCCGGAACCGGCCCCTTCCGCTTCCGTGCCGACGCGTACCGGGCCGCACTGGAACGGCTCCTCGACGGCACCGCCACCGGACCGCGCCGAAGGGTCCTCCTCGTCGGCGCCCGCGCCACCTCCCTCACCAGGCTCGCCGCCGCCCTCCGGACCATCGGCATCGGTGCCGACATCGCCCGTGACACGGCGGGGGTTCCGGCGGAGGAACTGCGGGCGTACGGCGCCGTCGTCTTCGGCGGCACCGTCACGGAGACCGAACGTGCCGCGGTCCTGGTGGCCTTCACCGATTCCGGGGCCCACGCCGCCTGCGTCGACGCCCTCGCCGACGTCGTGCCGGTCGTCGTCGCCCAGGTCGAGCAGGTGCTCCACCGCGGCCCCGCCGAACACCGCCGGCTGACCGGGCTCACCGCCTCCGGCCGCACGGCATCGGTGACCGTCGCGTCCGCCTGCCGTGTCCGGCTGGTCGCCCACCGCCTCGACCGGCTCCACCGCACCCGAAGCCACGAGGTCTTCGACGGCACCCTGGAGCCCGGAACCCACCGGATCCCGCTGGACGGCGGCGCCGTGAGGGGCCGGGCGTTCGTGGTGGCCCGCGCGGCCGGGGGAGTCCTGGTGGCGGCCGTGACGCGCTGAGCCGGGCGCCGGGCCGGGACATCCTGATCGGCACCCACCGGATCCCGCTCGACGGTGCCGCCGTGAAGGGCCGGGCGGGTGGCTATGGGCACCGGCGTGCGCGGGGACGTCCCGGGCGCCCGGCCGGCGCGGTGCGGGCCGGTCGAACGGTGTCGTCCATCATCCGCACCTGCGGCGGCACCTCTGCCACCGCCCGCCACGCCGGCCGAACCCGCACCGGCGCAAGCCCCCCAGCCCTCACTCGGCCCGCGAACGAGCGCGAGCGGGCCTGCGGTGGGGCGGGAGGGGCTGCCGGAGGCGGTGGTCGGTTGTGGTGGCCTGCTCGGGGGCGTCAGCCGAAGCAGCTAGGGACCGGGTTGGGACTGCCGAAGCAGTTGGTGGGGACGTTGTCGATGATACGGACCTTGCCGTAGGTGGTGACGGTGCCCTCGTTGTGGATGCCGCCCGCGGGCGCGTCCGAGAGGTTCTTCGTCACTTTGGAGTCGGTGAGTGTGAGCGAACTACTGCTTTCGTTCAGGAAGATGCCGCCGCCGCTGGCGCCGTCGCCGGGGGCCTGGTTCTCCGTGACCTGACTGCCACGGATCGCGACATCACTTTCCATGAAGATGCCGCCGCCGTCGCCGCCGACGGCCACATTGCCCTTGATCGTGCTG
This sequence comes from Streptomyces sp. WMMC940, assembly GCF_027460265.1. Lineage (NCBI taxonomy): Bacteria > Bacillati > Actinomycetota > Actinomycetes > Kitasatosporales > Streptomycetaceae > Streptomyces > Streptomyces sp. WMMC940. The sequence goes on along the minus strand of NZ_JAPZBC010000001.1, from coordinate 869,176 downwards.
TCCTCGATCACCGCGTCACTCGCCAGGCTCAGGCCACCGGCATCGTCGAAGGCGGTGTTGTGGCTGATGGCGCTGCCGCGGACATACAGTGCCCCTTCCGAATTGACGATGCCCCCGCCGTCTCCCTCGCCGGCGGTGTTGTGGCTGATCTTGCTCGACACGATCTCCATCACGCCCTCGCTGAGGAGGATTCCGCCGGCGTCGCCGGCGTGGTTGTGACTGATGAGGCTCTTGCTGATCTCGACCGTTCCGGTCGAGCTGAGGGCGCCGGCGTTGGCTGCGGTGTTGTGGGTGAGTTCGGAGCTTGTGATGCTCAGTGTGCCCACGTTGTGGATGGCACCGCCGTTGTCGTCTGGGGCGGTGTTGCGGCTGAGTGTGGTGTTGCGCACGCGGGTGATGCCCTCGTTGTGGATGGCGCCGCCGGTGGCGTCCGCGTCATCGTCGGTGACGGTGTTGTGGGTGAGCGTGGTGTGGTCGAGGTCGAGGCGCCCTGCGGGGTTGACGAGGATCGCGCCGCCGCTCTGGTCTTCCGGTGCTCTGCCGCGGGTGAGGGTGAGGTGGCGGAGCTTGAGGTCGCCGCCGGCCGAGACCTGGAAGAAGCGGAACTGGTCGGCGTTGGCGGCGCGGGCGATGGTGGCGCCGTTGCCGTGGATGGTGATGGGCTGGATGATCTCGGGGAGGCCGTTGCCGTCCTGGTTGGCGGTGAGGGTGTAGATGCACTTCTCAGCCAGGCTGAGCGTTCCGCCGCCTTCGGTGTTGGCCTCGGTGATGGCCGCGATCAGCGCATTCGGGTCACAGGGCACCTTTTCGCGGGCGTGCTCGTCGTCGGTACCGGCGCCGCCCTGGTCACGTGAGCCTGAGCTCTGCTCGTCGTGGCCGTCCGGTCCCTTCTCGTGGCGGTTGTCGGAGTTGTCGCCCTCGCCACGCGCGCTGTGCTCGTCCTCGGACCCCGAGCTGCGGTCCTCGTCGGCGCCGTCTCCCCAGCCACGGTCGTCGGCATGCCCGGACCGGTACTCCTGTTCGTCGACGCCGTCACCGCCGCGGGCGGGGACGGCGGCCCGGTGTGCTGGGGCCTTGGCGTCAGCGGATTCGGCGGTCACCGTTCGACCGCTGATCAGGGTGGTCCCGCCGGTGAGGGTGGCGATTCCGGCCGCGGCCACCACGGCCAGTTTCCAGTGGCGACTCAGGGACGGACTCCCCGGACGGCGTACCCCGTCCGTTCTGGGCGTTTGAGGCATCTTGTGTCTTCTCCTCCAGGCTGGCGGCATGTCACGAGCCGTCTGACGGACAAAAGGAGACACATAAAAACATGCTAAGAGGTGTAAATCGGATAATCGGCTGGAAGGGTGTGTCCCTCCCCGGCCATGCCGGGCCGTCCCGTTGACCCGTCGAGTACGAGACCACCGTGCGGCCCGTCGCGGCGCCGGTGGCATGAAACCGACTTCCACCCGTCCGTGCGGCAGCCCCGGTTGTCGCGCCAGGGCTCGTTACGGGAGCGGGGGCCGTCAGCCGGTGCTGCGGGCGGGGCCTTGTCGGCCGGTCCCGTCGCGGTGGGTGTCCGGTGGTTCGCCGGTGGTACGAGGCCCCCGGCTCGCGGCGGTGCGAGCTCGGCCGGCGTGGCGGGCGGTGGCGGCGGTGCGGTGGCGAGAGCACCTGCCAGGGCCTGACCCCCACCAGGCACGGGACATCCTCCGACACATCATCAACACCCGGACCGGCACCTGCCCCCACCTTCCGACGGACCCTGCCGTGGCAGCCGCACGACACCACCCGACAAGGCCCTACTAGGATCCATCCCCTGATGACAGCAACCCTCGTCGCCAAGGACCTCGCCGCCGGACACGGCGACCGCACCCTCTTCGCCGGGCTCGACCTCGTCGTCGCGCCCGGCGACGTGATCGGCCTCGTCGGCGCCAACGGCGCGGGGAAGTCCACCCTGCTCCGCCTGCTCGCCGGCCTCGACACCCCGGAACACGGTGAGCTGCGGCTCTCCCCGCCGGCCGCCTCGGTGGGCCACCTCCCGCAGGAGCCGGAACGGCGGGACGGCGAGACCGTACGGGAGTTCCTCGCCCGCCGGACCGGGGTCGACACGGCCCAGCGCGCGATGGACGAGGCCACCCAGGGCCTCGTCGACGGTACGCCGGGCGCCGACGACGCCTACGCGGCGAGCCTCGAGCGCTGGCTCGCGCTCGGTGGTGCCGACCTGGACGAGCGCGCCGAGGAGGTCGCGGGCTCGCTCGGCCTCGCCATCGGCCTCGACCAGCCGATGACCTCGCTCTCCGGCGGCCAGGCCGCCCGGGCCGGACTCGCCTCCCTGCTCCTCTCCCGCTACGACGTCTTCCTCCTCGACGAGCCGACCAACGACCTCGACCTGGACGGCCTGGAGCGGCTGGAGGAGTTCGTCACCGGCCTGCGAGCCGGGACGGTCGTCGTCAGCCACGACCGCGAGTTCCTCACCCGCACGGTCACCAAGGTCCTCGAGCTCGACCTCGCCCAGCAGCGGATCACCCTCTACGGCGGCGGCTACGCGGCATATCTGGAGGAACGGGAGACCGCGCGGCGGCACGCGCGCGAGGAGTACGAGGAGTACGCCGACAAGAAGACCGCCCTCGAGGGCCGGGCCCGGATGCAGCGGTCCTGGATGGACAAGGGAGTCAAGAACGCCCGGCGCAAGGCGGGTGACAACGACAAGATCGGCCGCAAGTTCCGCAGCGAGGCGAGCGAGAAGCAGGCCGCGAAGGCCCGACAGACCCAGCGCATGATCGAACGGCTCGACGTGGTCGAGGAGCCCCGCAAGGAGTGGGAGCTACGGATGGAGATCGCGGCCGCTCCCCGCTCGGGGTCGGTCGTGGCGACCCTCCGCGACGCGGAGGTGCGGCGGGGTGACTTCCGGTTCGGACCGGTGTCGCTGCGGATCGACTGGGCCGACCGCGTCGCCGTCACGGGTGCCAACGGAGCCGGCAAGTCGACGCTGCTCGCCGCCCTCCTCGGCCGCCTGACGCTGGACTCCGGGCACTCGGCCGTCGGTTCCGGCGTCGTCGTCGGCGAGGTCGACCAGGCCCGTCGGCTGTTCCACGGCACGGACTCACTGCTGGACGCGTTCTGCGCGGCGGTTCCCGACACCGAGCCCGCCGACGTCCGCACCCTCCTGGCCAAGTTCGGCCTCAAGGCGGACCACGTCCTGCGCCCGGCCGTCAGTCTGTCCCCGGGGGAGCGGACCCGGGCGGCGCTCGCCCTGCTCCAGGGCCGGGGCGTCAATCTGCTCGTCCTCGACGAGCCCACGAACCACCTCGACCTGCCGGCCATCGAACAGCTGGAGTCCGCGCTCGCCTCGTACACGGGCACGCTGCTCCTGGTCACCCACGACCGGCGGATGCTGGACACCGTCCGCACGACCCGGCGCCTGGAAGTGGCGCACGGCAAGGTCACCGAGTCCTGAAGAAGGCCGAGCATGACGACCGACCCCCTGAACCGGCTGTGCGAACTCCTCGACAGCCTCGACTCCGTCGACGAGGCGATCGCCCTCGCCGACACCGTCGCGGCGTCCGGCGACCGCGCCCTGCTGCCCCGTCTGGAGGCGGCGATGAATCGTTTCCTCGGCGAAGGGAACTTCTACGCCCGCGAGATGCTCGGCGGCGTGATCGCGTCACTCGGCGGCACCGGCACGCTCCCCCTGCTGCTCCGCGCCTCGGCCGTCGACCTCGGCGACGACCAGGACGGTCTGGCGACGGAGATCGTCGACCTGGTCCAGTCCGACCCGGACGGGGCCCGCGCCCTGCTGGAACCGCTGACGAAGGACCCGGACCCGGTCGTCGCCGAGCGTGCGGCATGGGCGCTGCGTTTTCTGCCGGGCCCTCCGCGGGTCTGAGCGCCGCGCCGCGGCGGCTCCGCCCGACATGGGCCGGCGTCGGGAGTCCCGGCCGCCGGCGGCGCGGTGGTGCGGGGCAGCGGGCGGCGCGCGATCAGGCGTACGGGTGACTGCGGCCGCCCCGGGCACCCGGACACCGAGCAGGGACCGGACGACCGCGGGACCGGACGACCGGGGGATCGGAGGACGGCGGGGATCGGACGGGCGCGGGGACCGAAGACCGAAGAGGGGCCCGGACGAGCGCGGGGACCGGAGACCGAGGAGGGGCCCGGACGAGCGCGGGGACCGAGGAGGGAGCCGGATCCGGCGCCGGCCCGCGGGCGCTCCGTGGGACCGCGGCCGGCCGGGCCGTCGGGCTAAGCGCTCGGGCTCGTGGCGGCGAGCAGCCGGCACAGGGTGTCCCGATGGAGTTCGGCGACGGGGCCCACCAGGTCGGGGTGGCGCAGCAGCGGCGCCGCGCGGTGGTCGCGTGGGCTGGGAATGGTCAGGCGCCGCGCGGCACCCACGGAGCCGGCACCGTGGTGGGTCGCGGAGACGCAGGCCGCCGCCAGGGCCGCGAGTTCCGCGTCGGCGAGCAGACAGGCCGCCCAGCTGACGACGGTCTCGTCCACCCAGGTGCGCCAGACGTGTTCAGGTCCGTCCGGCGCCTCGTCGGCTCCGCCGACCGCGTCCAGTCGCGCGGTGCCCCCGGGGCCGAGGAGATGCAGCAGCTCCGCGTCCAGCTCGGTCGGGTAGCGCAGGGCGGCGGCGATGGTCGCCGCCTGTCCGGCCTGGGCCTCGGCCAGCGCACGGTCGAGCGCACCGGCCTCCGGCGGGAACGCCGACAGGAGCCAGCGGGTGGCGGCGGCGATGACGGGTGACAGATCAGTGGGCATGTGGGGCGGAACCATCCTCGACGTGTGCTCGCCGTGGTCGCGCCGGGTCGGGCGAGCGCCTCCGCGCCAGGCGTGCGAGTGGCAGACAAGGGTAGGAGCGGCGGTCCGCACGACGACAGGACGCAGGTCACACCCGCTTTCCGTGCCCGTGTGAACACATACGGCGGTCGCGTTCGGGAGGGTGGGCGAGGACGTCAGGTCCCGTCGACCGGTCCGGGCGCCCGCCCCCGAGCGGCAGGCACCGCCGCGCGAGCACGGTGGCGATCGGGGAGGCGGGCGCAGCGACGGCCGTGCCCCCTCGGCGGGCCGGGTGGCCCCGGCGCGCGGACCCGGCCGCGCGGACCGGACCGCGCGGCCGTGGCGGGGTCAGCGCCCGCCGCGTCGCTTGTCGTCGAGGAGACCGGCCCGGCGCAGTGCGTCCGCCATCGCGCTGTTGGCCGGGGCGGCCGTCTGGCGTCCCGAGGAGCTCGAGCCGGCGCCCGCCCTGCGGTCGCGGCCGCCCTGGCGCTGCTGCGGCGGCCGTCCGCCGCCCTGACCCCGGTCGCGGCGCTGACCGCCACCGCCGCCCGACTGCGCCGCGGCCTCGTCGTCCAGCCGCAGGGTCAGCGCGATCCGCTTGCGCGGGATGTCGACGTCGAGGACCTTCACCTTGACCACGTCACCCGGCTTCACCACGTCCCGCGGGTCCTTGACGAACGTGCGCGACATCGCGGAGACATGCACGAGACCGTCCTGGTGGACGCCGACGTCCACGAAGGCACCGAACGCCGCGACATTGGTGACGACGCCCTCCAGCACCATCCCGGACGCCAGGTCGGAGATCTTCTCGACGCCGTCCTTGAAGGTCGCCGTCCGGAACGCGGGACGCGGGTCGCGTCCCGGCTTCTCCAGCTCCCGCAGGATGTCCGTCACCGTCGGCAGACCGAAGGTCTCGTCGACGAAGTCGTCCGGGCGCAGCGACCGCAGCACGCCGGTGTTGCCGATGAGCGCCGCGACCTCGCTGCCGGCCGTCTTCACCATGCGCCGCACCACCGGGTACGCCTCGGGATGCACGCTGGAGGCGTCGAGCGGGTCGTCACCGCCGCGGATCCGCAGGAAGCCCGCGCACTGCTCGTACGCCTTCGGGCCGAGCCGCGCCACGTTCCTGAGCTCCTTGCGGGAGTGGAACGGGCCGTTCTGGTCGCGGTGGGCCACGATGTTCTCGGCGAGACCCGTACCGATGCCCGAGACCCGGGAGAGCAGTGGCGCGGAGGCGGTGTTCACATCGACGCCGACGCCGTTCACACAGTCCTCGACGACCGCGTCCAGCGAACGCGAGAGCTTCACCTCGGACAGGTCGTGCTGGTACTGGCCCACGCCGATCGACTTGGGGTCGATCTTCACCAGCTCCGCGAGGGGGTCCTGGAGGCGGCGGGCGATGGACACCGCGCCGCGCAGCGACACATCGAGCCCCGGCAGTTCCTGGGAGGCGAACGCGGACGCCGAGTACACCGACGCGCCCGCCTCCGAGACCATCACCTTGGTGAGCTTCAGCTCCGGGTGTCTCGCGATGAGGTCGGCGGCCAGCTTGTCCGTCTCGCGGGACGCCGTGCCGTTGCCGATGGCGACCAGCTCGACGGCGTGCTCCTTCGCCAGCCGGGCCAGCTTCGCGAGCGACTCGTCCCACTTGTTCGCGGGCACGTGCGGGTAGATCGTGTCGGTGGCGACGACCTTGCCGGTCGCGTCCACCACGGCCACCTTCACACCCGTGCGGAAGCCGGGGTCGAGGCCCAGCGTCGCGCGCGTGCCGGCGGGGGCGGCCAGCAGCAGGTCCCGCAGGTTGGCGGCGAAGACGCGTACGGCCTCGTCCTCGGCCGCCGTCCGCAGCCTCAGCCGCAGATCGATCCCGAGGTGCACGAGGATCCGGGTCCGCCACGCCCAGCGCACCGTGTCCAGCAGCCACTTGTCCGCCGGTCGGCCCCGGTCGGCCACGTCGAAGCGGCGGGCGACCATGCCCTCGTACGTCGACGGGCCGTCCGTGGGCTCCTCGGGCTCCAGCTCCAGGCTGAGCACGTCCTCCTTCTCGCCGCGCAGCATCGCGAGCACGCGGTGCGAGGGGAGTTCGGTGAACGGCTCGGCGAAGTCGAAGTAGTCGGCGAACTTCGCCCCGGCCTCCTCCTTGCCGTCACGGACCTTCGCCGCCAAGCGGCCTCGGGTCCACATCCGCTCCCGCAGTTCGCCGATGAGGTCGGCGTCCTCGGAGAAGCGCTCGGTGAGGATCGCCCGGGCGCCCTCCAGCGCGGCCGCGGCGTCGGCGACGCCCTTGTCGGCGTCGACGAACGCGGCGGCGGCCGCCAGGGGTTCGACAGTGGGGTCGTGGAGCAGCCCCTCGGCGAGCGGCTCCAGCCCGGCCTCGCGGGCGATCTGCGCCTTGGTGCGCCGCTTGGGCTTGAAGGGGAGGTAGATGTCCTCCAGGCGGGCCTTGGTGTCGGCGGCCCGGATCTGCGCCTCGAGCTCGTCGGTGAGCTTGCCCTGTTCGCGTACGGACTCGAGCACCGACGCCCGCCGCTCCTCGAGCTCCCGCAGATAGCGCAGCCGCTCCTCGAGCGTGCGCAGCTGCGCGTCGTCGAGCATCTCGGTCGCTTCCTTGCGGTAGCGCGCGATGAACGGGACGGTGGACCCGCCGTCGAGCAGCTCGACGGCCGCCTTCACCTGCCGCTCCCGTACGCCGAGCTCCTCGGCGATCCTGCCTTCGATGGACGTCGTCACGGTTCCCGACTCGCCTTCCGATACCGGCTGTGCCTGGAGGCCGCGCGGACCGGTGCCCGCGCGATCTCTTCGGCTGCATTCTGCCGGGTGGGCGGGGGCCGTGTCGCGCGTCCCCCCTATGCGCGGCGCGTGCGACGCCCGCGCCCCGACGCGCCGCCGAAGAGACGGGCCAGCAGGCGGAACGGGAAGGTGACGACGGCGGCGACGACGCCGCCGAGGGCCCTGAGCGCGTCGGCGATGGCACGGAACACGGTTTGCCTCCTCGGTTCGGACACGTTGTCGTGCTCGGTTCCGGGTTGCCGTGCCCCGTGCCGCCAAACCCCGCCCGGTCCGCTGCGGCCGAACGTCGACCGGCCCGCCCGACGAGGTGCCGCCGTCCTGCCCCTGGGATCCTGCCCGTGCGGCCCTTCCCGTGCGGCCCTTCCCGTGCGGCCCTTCCCGTGCCGTCCTTCCCGTGCCGTCCTTCCCGTGCCGTTCGGTCCCGGCCCGCGGCAGTATGCCGGGACGGCCGCCGGCTGCTGCCGGTCGGCCCCGGAGGCCGGGCTCGTACCGGCAATCCTCTGCCGACTGCCCCGTCGGCCTGCCCGGGCCGGCTGCCTCCGCCGGTCAGCCCTTGCCGGTGAGGTCGGGGGGAAATGCGCCGGCCGCGGCGGCCGCCATGAGGAATCCGCGGCCCAGCTCGGTGAGGCGTTCGACGCCCGCCTCGCCCAGGTGCTCGTACGGAGCGAGGTCGAGCCGGTCGGTGTGCTCCTCCAACTCGGCGCGGAGCGCCGTGCCCGCCTCGGTCAACTCGCCGTCGGCGTCGAGCAGCCCGCGTTCGCGCAGCCGATCGGAGGCCGCCTCCCAGTCGGTGCGCCGCCAGCCGCGGCTGGCGAGGATCCAACGTGGCGACATGCCCTTGCCGGTCGCGGTGTGGCTGACCAGTGCCTCCAGCGGGTCGAGCCCGGCGGACAGCAGCGCGGTGAGATGGCCGTCGCCGCGGTGCTCGCGCAGCAGGGTCGCCGCGTGCCAGAGGGCGAGGTGCGGTTCCTCGGGTACCGGCAGGTCGGCGTGTGCGGCGTACAGCGGACGGGCGGGCCGGGTGCAGGCCTCGGTGGCGCGCAGTGCCAGGCGGGCGGCTTCGGCCATCGCCGGCGAGGCGAGGGTGTCGTCGCCGAGCAGCCGGCGCAGCGTCGCGTCCACCGCCCGCATCCGTGCGTCCAGCACCGTGGCGGGCGACGCGGTGTCCCAGACGGCCGGGAGATGCCGGGCTATCAGCTCGTGGCTGAAGTTGTAGAAGGTCGCCGCGACCGTGCCCGGCCCGACCGCTCCCAGGGCGGCGGCGCGGCCCGCGAAGTAGGCGGCACTGGTGTCCTCGACACCGATCCCCGCGAGCTCCTTCGCGTAGTCGGGCGAGAAGTACACGGTGGAGTGGAGCGGATTGACGGCGTTGTGGCAGCGGCGTCCCGCGCGTGGGTGCAGAGAGCTCATGCCCGCACGTTACCGACTGGTCGGTACGACGTGAAGGCGGTGGGCTCCCTCCGCCCGCGGGGAATCTCCCTTCGCTGCCCGAAGGGGCGGGGTTCCGGATCTCCCGAGGGGACGGTCCCCGCCCGCGATGGCAGGATTGGTGGGTTTCTCGTCATTGCGGTCATGCTGCGGTGGTCGGGACGATGGACGCATGCAGCAGCGAACCGTGCTCGTGGTGCTCTTCGACGGAGTGCAGAGCCTCGACGTCACCGGCCCGGTCGAGGTCTTCGCCGGCGCCAACCAGGCACCGCACGCTCCGTTCCGGTACGCCGTGCGCACCGCCTCGCTCGACGGCGGGCCCGTGCGCACCTCCAGCGGGCTCACCGTCGTCCCGGACGCGCCCCTCGGCGCCGGCGATCCGCCGCACACGCTGGTCGTGCCGGGCGGGGAGGGCACGCGCCGGCCGGATCCCCCGCTGGTCGACTGGCTGCGTGCCAACGCCGGGACCGCCGCCCGTCTCGTCTCGGTGTGCACCGGGGCCCTGCTGCTCGCAGAGGCCGGTCTGCTCGACGGCCACAGGGTGACCACCCACTGGTCCGTCTGCGACCGACTCGCCCGTGCCTACCCGGAGGTGGAGGTGGATCCCGAGCCGATCTTCGTGCGCGACGGTTCGCTCGCCACCTCGGCCGGGGTCACCGCGGGCATCGACCTGGCGCTGGCACTGGTCGAGGAGGATCTGGGACGCAGGACGGCTCTGACCATCGCCCGCCACCTGGTGGTGTTCCTGCGCCGGCCCGGCAACCAGTCGCAGTTCAGCGCCCAGCTCGCCGCCCAGAGCGCCCGGCGTGAACCGCTGCGCGACGTGCAGCAGTACATCACCGACCACCCGGACGGCGACCTGTCCGTGGGGGCGCTGGCGGGGCTCGCCGCCCTGTCGCCCCGCCAGTTCGCCCGCGCGTTCCGCGCCGAGACGGGGACCACGCCGGGGAGGTACGTCGACCAGGTGCGCCTGGAGCACGCCCGTCGGCTGCTGGAGGACACCGGCCACGGCATCGAGGAGGTCTCCCGTGCCTGCGGCTACGGGACACCCGAGGCGATGCGCCGCGCCTTCGTGAAGGCTCTCGGCGCGGCGCCCGCCGAGTACCGGCGCCGCTTCCACGTACCCGCCCGCTGAACGACCGGGAAAGGCCCGACCGACCCCAGGGGCGGCCGGCCCGGCCGCGGCGGCGACCGCGGAGGCGCCGCCGGAACAACCGCCGCAGCGACCGCCGGAAGAACCGCGGGACCCACTGCGGGACCGCCCGCCCGACCGCCCGACCGCGAGAGCGGCCGCCGACAAGGACAGGATCCGCCATGCAGATCGCCATCGTGCTCTACGACGGTTTCACCAGCCTCGACGCCATCGGCCCCTACGAGCTGCTGTCCCGGCTGCCCGGGGCGGAGACCGTGTTCGTCGCCGAGGAGGCCGGTCCCGTGCGGAACGACCAGGGCTCCCTCGTCGTGGCCGCCGAGCGGGCGCTCCACGAGGTGACCGCGCCGGACATCGTGCTCGTCCCCGGCGGACCCGGCTCACGGCGCGCCATGCTCGACGAGACGATCCTCGACTGGCTCCGCACGGCCGACGCGACCAGCACCTGGACCACGTCCGTGTGCACCGGCTCGCACGTGCTGGCCGCGGCCGGACTGCTCGAAGGGCGTCGCGCCACCTCCCACTGGCTCGCCCTGGACGACATCGTGCCCTTCGGCGCGGAGCCGACGGGGGAGCGCGTGGTCTTCGACGGCAAGTACGTCACCGCCGCGGGCGTCTCCTCCGGGATCGACATGGCGCTCCACCTGCTCGGCCGGATCGCCGGCGACGAGGTCGCCCAGACGGTCCAGCTCCTCACCGAGTACGACCCGCAGCCGCCCTATGACGCGGGATCGCCGGCGAAGGCCCCTGAGCGGATGGTGGCGCAGTGGCGCACCCACGCGGGGCTGGTCCTGGGGGCGGACGCCTGAGCATTCCCCGCCGCGCGGCACGACTGTCCGCACCGTTCCGGCCCGGCTGCCCGTCCGGCCTCGCGCGGTCCGGGCACCAGCCGGATCCGGCCGCCCCGAGCCGCGCCCACGCCCGCCCGAGCCCCGCGGTCCGGTCCGCAGTTCACCGGCCGGATCGGCGGCCCGCCTCATACGCTCCAGGTGAAGCGGGGCGGTCTGCGCTCCAGGAAGGCGGCGATCCCCTCCGCGGTGTCGCCGCTGCCGCGCGCCTGCTCCGCCCAGTGGGCGTCACGGTCGGTGCGTCCCGCGGCGAACTCCTTGGCGGCGGCCTGCGTCAGCTGCGAGCGGGCCGTCAGTACCCGGGCGAACTCGGCCACCCGCCTGCCCAGTTCGCCGGCGGGCAGCACCTCGTCCACCAGACCGGTGCGCAGCGCCCGCTCCGTGCCGATCAACTCGCCCGAGAACAGCAGGTACTTCGCGGTGGCCGGTCCCACGAGCGAGACCAGCCGCCGGGTCGAGGTCGCGGGGTAGACGATGCCGAGCTTCGCCGGGGTGATCCCGAAGGAGGCACCCTCCTCGGCGAACCTCAGATCGCAGGCGGCCGCCAGCTGGCAGCCGCCGCCCACGCAGTAGCCGCGGACCGCCGCCAGCGACGGCTTGGGGAACGCCGCGAGCGCCTCCTCGGCCCGTACGGTCAGCTCCTGCGGTGACTCCTCCGGAGCGGGCGTGCTCAGGGAGGTGATGTCGGCGCCCGCGCAGAAGGTGCCGCCGTCGCCGGTGAGCACCAGCACCCGTACGGCGGGGTCGCGGCCCAGCCCGTCCAGCAGCGCCGGCAGCTGCCGCCACATCGCGGCTGTCATCGCGTTACGCCTGGCGGGATGGCTGATCACGACGGTCGCCACCCCGTCCGCCACCGTGTGCCGGACCTCCGGCTCCGCCTCGTGCGCCTCGTTCGTCCGGTCCATGCGCCGGATGCTATCCGCCGGACCCCTACCTATGATCAGGACGGGGGTGCCGGCGCCGACGACCAGCGACGACACCGGCGCCGTCGGCAGCGACGACGGAAGCGGCCGAACCGACGGAGGCGGCGAAACCGTCCAGGACCGCGGAGTCGACGAGGACCGCAGCGACCGGGGAGGGCACGACGAGGAGGCACCCATGACCGGTCCCGCCCAGGAGGGCAGAAAGCTCCGCCGCAGCTTCGGCTGGCTGGCGGCCCTCGGTGTGATCCTCGTGATCGCCGGGATCGTGGGCCTCGTCTACACCGGCCTCGCCACCCTCACCTCGATGCTCCTTTTCGGCTGGCTGCTGCTCGTCGGCGGGCTGGTCGGACTGTTCCAGGCGGTCGAGTCCCGCGGCAGCAGCTTCTTCTGGCTCAGTGTGGTCGTCGCCGCCCTGAACATCGCGGCCGGTGTGGTCGTCATCCGCCACCCGGAGGGCAGCGCGGAGGCGCTGACCATGTTCGCCGCGCTGCTCTTCCTCACCGGCGGGCTCTTCCGGCTGGTGGGGTCCCTGGTGGTGCGGGGGCCGCAGTTCGGCTGGACCCTGCTCCAGGGCGCGTTCGGCCTGCTGCTGGGCATCCTGGTGCTGGCGAACTGGCCCGAGAGCAGCCGCTACGTCCTCGGCGTGTTCTTCTCCCTCGCCCTGCTCTTCGACGGCCTGGGGCTGATCGCGATCGGCGTGGGCGGCCGTCGGATCGTCGAGCTGGTCACGGACGGCGGGCAGGGTGGGGAAGAAGCCGGGGCGGCGTCCGGTCCGGCCTCCGCCGGTCCGTTCGAGAGGTCATCAGAGGAGGACCCGGATCGATCGAAGAACTGACCAGAACGCAATAACCCGGTCCGGAGCCGTCGATAGGGGCTGACTTCTGGTCAGCAGGCCGGTATGGACCAGCGCATTCCCAACACTCGTGTACACAACGGTTCCCAGCGACGTTTCACGAGGGTGGGTGCGGGACTATGGAGAGCCCCGGGAGCGTCCCGGCCCGGCCACTGTCGTACGAAGGCGTCTGGCGGTTCACCGCACCCGCACTCGACGTGTCCGTACCGCAGGCCCGGCACGCCGTTCGCGATCTGGTCCGCCGCCAGGGCGTGCCGGTCCACGACGAGGTCCTGCAGGGACTGCTGCTGATCGTGTCCGAGCTGGTCACGAACGCCGTCCGGCACGCGGCCCTGCTCTCGCCGGAGGTGGCCGTCGAGGTGGCGGTCGGTCCGGAGTGGATCCGGGTGGCCGTCGAGGACAACCACCCCTACCGGCCCAAGGCCCTGGAGAGCGACTCCGCCCAGACGGGCGGCCGGGGACTGCTCCTCGTCAAGGAGATCACCCGGGAGGCGGGCGGCGAGTGCGACGTCGAGCACACGTCGGGCGGCGGAAAGATTATCTGGGCGGCTCTGCCGCTCGTCCCCGTGAGCGGCGCGGCGCCCCTGTAGGGCCGCCGCGCCGGAAGGGGCTTCGCGAGGAGGCCCGGCGGGTCACCAGCCTCCGGCCGGGCCCGTGAGCTCCCTGACGGCCGGGCGCGCCGCGTCCAGCACCGTCGTGAACCAGGCCGAGAACGTGTCCCGGGCGTGGCGCTCCGCGAGCTCCGCCGCCGTCACGAACACCGTCTCCCCGACCTCCTCCGGGTCCGGCCGCAGCGGCGACTGCACCAGGCCCACGAAGAGGTGGTTGAACTCCTGCTCGACCAGGCCCGAGGCCGGGTCCGGATGGTTGTAGCGGACGGTCCCGGCCTCGGCGAGCAGCGAGGGCGAGACGCCCAGCTCCTCATGGGTGCGCCGGGCCGCCGCCGTGAACGGGGCCTCGCCCGGATAGGGGTGCCCGCAGCAGGTGTTCGACCAGACTCCGGGAGAGTGGTATTTGCCGAGCGCCCGCCGCTGCAGGAGCAGCCGCCCGTGCTCGTCGAAGAGGAACACGGAGAACGCCCGGTGCAGCTGTCCCGGCGCCTGATGGGCGGAGAGCTTCTCCGCGGTGCCGATGGTTCGGCCGGTCTCGTCGACCAGTTCCAGCAGGATCTGTTGCGTGGTGCCGTTCGGCGAGCTGTTCGGCGCGGTGGCGGGTGTGATCGGCATAGCCATCCTTCGCTTCGGTCCTCGGCCCTGAGGGGCGCCCCCAGTCTGCCGTACAAAAGCGGCTTGCCCGCACTTCACCGCCCCTGGGCATGTCCGTGCCCGTCGTGCGGGGAGCACGCGGGCACGGACGGCGGCTCGGACTCCTCAGACCCCGAACGCCTCCGGGTACGTGATCATGCCCTGCGGCGCCGCGTCGGAACCGTCCAGCACCAGGGCCATCATCGCCTCGTCGGACACCTCGAAGCCCGGCCGGATGCCGAGCCGTGAAGCGCGCCCGAAACCGAACCTCGGGTAGTACTCCGGATGGCCGAGCACCACGACCAGCCGTTCACCCCGGACCCGGGCGGCGTCCAGCGCAGCCCGGATCACCGCGGAGCCCGCGCCCTGCCCCTGGTACCGCGGCGCGGTGGCGCAGGGGGCCAGCGCCAGCGCGGGCTCGCCGCCCACCCGGCACCGGGTGAGCAGCGCGTACGCCGCGACGGAGCCGTCCGGCGCTTCGGCCACCCACGAGAGCCCCGGCAGCCACGCCGAAGGGTCCCGGCGCAGCGCGTCCACGAGCTCGGCCTCGCCGTCCGTGGGGAAGGCCGCCGCGTTGACGGCGTGCACGGCGGGGAGGTCGGGGTCCGTCTCCGGGCGGACCCGCCAGCGGGGGTCGGCGGGCCGCAGCACATAGCCGGTGCAGCCGTACTCGGCGCCGTGGTCACGGCGCATCGCGATCTCCGCCCGGGTGGCCTCCAGGGCGGCGTCCGTCGCCGGCGTCCGTCCCTCCGCGCCGACGGCGGCGGCCCGGTCGCCGAGCGGGCCGTAGTACTCCTGCCAGTCGCTCTCGGGCTGACGGTGCACTCCGATGACGCGATAGCCGGCGTCGACCGCCGCAGCGGCGTTGGCCGCCGTGGTCCGCAGCGGACAGTGCTCGTCCCAGAAGGCGCGGACGGACGGGCTCGGTTCGGCGCAGGTCCACTCGCACTCGGTGAGGACCAGGGTGCCGCCCGGTGCGAGCAGGCGCCGCCAGGACCCGAGCGCCGTGGCGAAGCCGATCGCGTAGGCCGAGCTCTCGGCCCACACCAGGTCGAACGACCCGTCGGGGAAGGGCAGCGCGCCCATGTCGGCGTTCACGGTACGGATACGGTCGGTGAGACCGCGCGCCCGGGCGGCCTGCCTCAGCTCGTCCAGAAACGGCTCGTGCAGGTCGACGGCCGTGACCTCGGCCCCTGCCTCGGCCGCCAGCAGCAGCGCGGCACGTCCGGGGCCGCAGCCGAGGTCGAGGACCCTCGGACGCGACGGGACGGGGCCCGCGAGCCCCAGCAGCCGGCGGGTGGTGGCGTCGGAGCCCGGACCCTGTCGGGGCAGCCCGTGGTGAAGGGCGAAGAAGGCGTCGTTGAAAGCGTTGTCGGACAATGTGGGAACCCTTTTGGACGAGACGGGCTCCGGCCGACGTACGGATCAGGTCAGCGTACGGAAGGTGAGCGGCCGGGAACCCGGAGGCCGACGGTGGACCGGGGGCTGCGCAGGGCAGCGTCGACTGCGACCGTCATCAACCTCAGCTCCTCTCGGTCCCGCACGGACACGGCTGCGTCGGTCCAGCAGCCCTCAGTGACAGTAGCCCGCCTCGTGCGCGGCGTGACCGCCGGGCTCCAGTTGGAACGTGCAGTGCTCCACGTCGAAGTGCGAGCCGAGGCAGCTCTGCAGTTCGTGCAGCATCCTCTCGTGGCCCACCGCGTCCAGGAATCCGGGCGCCACCACCACGTGGGCGGAGAGGACCGGCATCCCGGAGGTGATGGTCCAGGCGTGCAGGTCGTGCACGTCCACGACGCCGGGGAGGGCCTGGATGTGCTCGCGGACCTCGGCCATGTCGACGTCCTTCGGCGCCGCCTCCAGCAGCACGTTCAGCGTCTCCCGCAGCAGCTTCACCGTCCGCGGCACGATCATCAGGCCGATCAGCAGCGAGGCGATCGGGTCGGCGGCCTGCCAGCCGGTCGCCAGGATGACGGCCGAGGAGATCAGCACCGCCACGGAGCCGAGCGCGTCCGCGAGGACCTCCAGATACGCGCCGCGCACATTGAGGCTCTCCTTCTGCCCCCGCATCAGCAGGAACAGCGACACCACGTTCGCGGCCAGACCGACGAGGGCGAAGGTGATGGCGACACCGCCCTTGGTCTCGGCCGGGGTGATGAAGCGCTGGATCGCCTCGTACAGCAGGAAACCGCCGACGCCGAGCAGCAGCACGCAGTTCGCGAGGGCGGCCAGGATCTCGGCCCTGGCCAGGCCGAAGGTGCGCTTCGCGTCGGGCGGGCGGCCGGCGAAGTGGATCGCGAGCAGTGCCATGGCGAGGCCCAGACCGTCGGTCGCCATGTGGGCGGCGTCGGCGATCAGGGCGAGCGAGTCCGCCAGCACACCGCCGGCGATCTCCAGGAGCATCACGCCCAGCGTGATCGCCAGCGCGACCCGCAGCCGTCCCCGGTGGGCGGCGGCCGCGGTCCCCGTCGGCGGGCGACCGCCGTGCGCGTGTCCGTGGTCGTGCCCTGCCCCCATGCGAGAAGCCTCCCGGATCACGGTGAACGATCTGCCCGAGTGGCCAGTCAACTACGGGTGGGGGGTACCGGGCAACACGACGCTGAACACCGTTGTCATATATCCTGACCTGCGGTTACGTCAGCTGGTCAGGGCGCTGGGCAGCCGCCGGGGCAGCTCGGTGCGGGGCCGCCTCGGGGCGGTGCGGCGGCCAGCCGGCCGACGCGGACTCGACACCACGCGGTGCCAGGGGCACCGGTGCCGCCCGGGGCGGTTTGTGGGGTCGGCCACTGATCGACGATGATGATCTCGGTCGCGGCACCGGCGGCCGGTCCCCGTCCAGGGCAAGGGAAGCCCGGACCGAGGACGTGGCCGGCGGGACGAGCGGGAGCGTCCTCACCGGGAAACCTCGGTGAACTCGCGCTTCCGTACATCCGATAGCCTCAGCCGACGTGCCGCCGCCCGGTCCCGGGCCGAGCCGCCGTGCCCACCCATCTGATCAGCGCCAAGGAGTGAGTCCGTCTGTCGACCGCCATCCTCACCGGTCCGCCGGTACCCGGATCGCCGCTCGAGGGCGATCTGCGGTCGCTGGGCTTCGACGTACGCATCGCGTCCGGGGCCGACGAGGCGGCCGACCTGCTCGCGGCGGTCCCGGCCGCCGAGCGGGCCGCGCTCGTCGACCCGCGCTTCGTCGGCCACGTCCACGCCCTCCGCCTCGGTCTGACGGACCCCCGCTTCCCGGTCGCCGCGATCCCCGGCGCGGCCACGGCCCGGCCCGAGGCACGCGCCGCCCTGCTGGCGGCCCTGCGGGAGGCCGCCGCCGGCCCGCGACCGGCGGCCGAGCGGCCCACCGTGCGGTCGTCGCAGGACGGCGCGTCCTCCGGCGCCGCGACCACGGACACCCACTCCGCCCGGGTCGACGTCGTCCCGGACCTCGTCGCGGTCGCCCTCGCCGCCGAGGGCGTCGCTCCGCACCGCCCCGAGCTGGGCACCCTCGTCGCGACCGTGCCCGGCGACCCCCAGGACCGCAACGAGGCCCGGCAGGCCGTGGCGGCCGTCGACGACGAGGCCGTCCGGCTGCGGTCCGCGGTGAAGGCGCGGGACGGGTTCTTCACGACCTTCTGCATCAGCCCGTACTCGCGCTACCTCGCCCGCTGGTGCGCACGGCGCGGGCTGACCCCGAACCAGGTCACCACCGCCTCGCTGGTCACCGCGCTCATAGCGGCCGCCGCCGCGGCCACCGGCACCCGGGGCGGCTTCGTCGCCGCCGGCGTGCTGCTGATCCTCTCCTTCGTCCTCGACTGCACCGACGGGCAGCTCGCCCGCTACTCCCTGCAGTACTCGACGCTCGGCGCCTGGCTCGACGCCACCTTCGACCGGGCCAAGGAGTACGCGTACTACGCGGGCCTCGCCCTCGGCGCCGCACGCGGCGGGGACGACGTCTGGGCCCTGGCGCTCGGCGCGATGGTGCTGCAGACCTGCCGCCACGTGGTCGATTTCTCCTTCAACGAGGCCAACCACGACGCGGCCGGCAACACCAGTCCCACCGCCGCCCTCTCCGACCGGCTCGACAGCGTCGGCTGGACGGTCTGGGTCCGGCGCATGATCGTGCTGCCGATCGGCGAGCGCTGGGCCATGATCGCGGTGCTGACCGCCGTCACCACCCCCCGGATCGTCTTCTACGCCCTGCTGGTCGGCTGCGCCCTCGCCGCCGCGTACACCACGGCGGGCAGGGTGCTGCGCTCGCTCACCCGCAGGGCCCGCAGGACCGACCGCGCCGCACAGGCGCTCGCCGACCTCGCCGACTCCGGTCCCCTGGCGGAGGCCTTCGCCGCCGCGTTCCGGGGCGTGGCCCGCCGGCTGCCGGCGCTGGCCCCGCCGGCGATCGCCGCGACCGGCGCCGCGGCGGTCACCCTCACCGCGTGGCTCGCCCCCTACGGCAGCCCCTGGACGGCCGTCGCCGCGCTGGCCTACGCCCTCATCTCCGGCCTGGCCGTCGCGCGCCCGCTCAAGGGAGCCCTCGACTGGCTGGTGCCCCCGGTCTTCCGCGCCGCGGAGTACGGCACGATCCTGATCCTGGCCGCCCTGGCGGACGTGAACGGGGCCCTTCCCGCGGCATTCGGCCTGGTGGCCGCGGTCGCCTACCATCACTACGACACGGTGTACCGCATCCGCGGGGGCACCGGCGCGCCCCCGCACTGGCTGGTCCGGGCGGTCGGCGGGCACGAGGGGCGGACCCTGGCGGTCGCGCTGCTGGCCACCCTGCTCGGCGCCCCGCAGTTCACGATCGCGCTGACGGTCCTCGCGGTCGCCGTGGCACTCGTGGTGGTCGCGGAGTCCGTCCGCTTCTGGGTCTCCTCCGGAGCACCCGCCGTACACGACGAAGGAGAACCCGCATGATCGGCCTTGTTCTGGCTGCCGGTGCCGGACGGCGTCTGCGCCCCTACACCGACACCCTTCCGAAGGCCCTCGTGCCCGTGAACGGGGACCTCTCGGTCCTCGACCTGACGCTGAAGAACTTCAGCGAGATCGGCCTCACCGAGGTCGCCGTCGTCGTCGGCTACCGCAAGGAGGCCGTGTACGCGCGCAAGGACCAGCTGGAGGCCACGTACGGCCTGAAGCTCACCCTGATCGACAACGACAAGGCCGAGGAGTGGAACAACGCCTACTCCCTGTGGTGCGCCCGCGACGTGCTCAGGCGCGGCGTGATCCTCGCCAACGGCGACACCGTGCATCCGGTCTCCGTCGAGAAGACCCTGCTCGCCGCCCGCGGCGACGGCCGGCGGATCATCCTCGCCCTCGACACGGTCAAGCAGCTCGCCGACGAGGAGATGAAGGTCATCACCGCCGACGGCCAGGGCGTCCGGCGGATCACCAAGCTGATGGACCCGGCCGGCGCCACCGGTGAGTACATCGGTGTCACCCTCATCGAGCCCGAGGCCGCCGAGGAGCTCGCCGACGCGCTGCAGGCCACCTTCGAGCGCGACCCCGACCTCTACTACGAGGACGGCTACCAGGAGCTGGTGAACCGCGGCTTCCGGATCGATACGGCGCCGATCGGCGACGTCAGCTGGGTCGAGATCGACAACCACGACGACCTCGCGAAGAGCCGGGAGATCGCGTGCCAGTACTGACCCGGCTCATTCCGTCGCCGGTCGTCGTCGACGTCAGCTGCGGCGCGATGGACGATCTGGCCGGCCTGCTGGCCGACCAGCGCATCTCCGCGTCGGGCGAGCTGGCGTTCGCGATCAGCAACGGCTCGGGCCAGGCCCTGCGCGAGCGGCTGGCACCGGTGCTGCCCGGCGCCGACTGGTACGAGGTCGCGGACGGCACCATCGACTCGGCGGTCAAGCTGGCCGACGACATCAAGGGCAAGCGCCGCTACGACGCGGTCGTCGGCCTCGGCGGGGGCAAGATCATCGACGTGGCGAAGTACGCCGCGGCGCGGGTCGGGCTGCCCATGGTCGCCGTCGCCACCAACCTGGCGCACGACGGTCTGTGCTCGCCGATCTCCATCCTGGACAACGACAACGGCCGCGGCTCCTACGGCGTCCCCGCGCCGATCGCCATGGTGATCGACCTCGACGTGGTGCGTGCGGCCCCGGTCCGGTTCGTCCGCTCCGGGATCGGCGACGCGATCTCCAACATCTCCGCGATCGCCGACTGGGAGCTCTCCCGCAAGGTCACCGGGGAGTCCGTCGACGGCCTGGCCGCCGCGATGGCCCGCACCGCCGGCGAGGCCGTGCTCCGCCACCCGGGGGGCGTCGGCGACGACGAGTTCCTGACGGTGCTCGCGGAGGCGCTGGTGCTCTCCGGCATCGCCATGTCGATCAGCGGTGACTCCCGCCCGTCCTCCGGTGCCTGCCACGAGATCAGCCACGCCTTCGACCTGCTCTACCCCAAGCGCGCCGCCAGCCACGGCGAGCAGGTCGGGCTGGGCGCCGCCTTCGCGATGCACCTGCGCGGCGCGGAGGAGGAGGCCGGTCTGTTCGCCGAGGTCCTGCGCAGGCACGGGCTGCCGGTCCTCCCCGAGGACATCGGCTTCTCCGCCGACGAGTTCGTCCGGGCCGTGGAGTACGCCCCGCAGACCCGGCCCGGGCGGTTCACCATCCTCGAGCACCTCGACCTGTCCACCGACCAGATCAGGGACGCGTACGCCGACTATGCCAAGACCATCCGTAGCTGAGCTCCGTCCGGTCGTCCACCCCGCGGGTGTCAAGGACCGGCGCAGTGGCGAGCACTGGGGCGGCCGCCTGTACATGCGCGAGATCTCCCTGCGCATCACCCGCGTCCTGGTCGGCACCAAGGTCACGCCGAACCAGCTGACGTACCTGATGACCCTGGCCGGGGTCCTGGCGCTGCCGGCCCTGCTGGTGCCGGGCATCTGGGGCGCCGTCCTCGGCGTGGTGATGGTCCAGCTCTACCTGCTTCTGGACTGCGTGGACGGGGAGGTCGCCCGCTGGAAGAAGCAGTACTCCCTGTCCGGCGTGTACCTGGACCGGGTCGGTGCCTACCTGTGCGACGCGGCCGTCCTCGTCGGCTTCGGCCTGCGCGCCGCGGACCTGTGGGGCGGCGGCCGGATCGACTGGCTCTGGGCCTTCCTCGGCACGCTCGCCGCGCTCGGCGCGATCCTGATCAAGGCCGAGACCGACCTGGTCGGCGTCGCCCGGCACCAGGCAGGGATGGAGCCGGTCAAGGACGCGGCGGCCGAGCCGCGCTCGTCCGGCATGGCGCTCGCCCGCCGGGCCGCCGCGGCGCTGAAGTTCCACCGGCTGGTCCTCGGTATCGAGGCGTCCCTGCTGATCCTGGTGCTGGCGATCCTCGACCAGATCCAGGGGGACCTGTTCTTCTCCCGGCTGGGCGTCGCCGTGCTGGCCGGCATCGCGCTGCTGCAGACGGTTCTGCACCTGGTGTCCATCCTCGTCTCCAGCAGGCTGAGGTGAGCCGTATGAAGCTCGGTGCCGTCATCATCACCATGGGCAACCGGCCCGACGACCTGCGCGCTCTCATCGACTCGGTCGCCAAGCAGGACGGCGACCCCGTCGAGGTGGTCGTCGTCGGTAACGGCGCCCCCGTCACGGGCGTGCCCGACGGGGTGCGCACCGTCGACCTGCCCGAGAACCTGGGCATCCCGGGCGGCCGCAACGTCGGCATCGAGGCGTTCGGGCCGGGCGGCGGCGACGTGGACGTGCTGCTCTTCCTCGACGACGACGGATTGCTGCCGAACAGCGACACCGCCGAGCTGGTGCGCCGGGCGTTCGAGGAGGACCCCGCCCTCGGGATCGTCAGCTTCCGCATCGCCGACCCGGACACCGGTCTCACCCAGCGCCGGCACGTCCCGCGGCTGCGGGCGTCCGACCCGATGCGCTCCTCGCGCGTCACGACCTTCCTCGGCGGTGCCAACGCCGTCCGCACGAAGGTGCTGGAACAGGTCGGCGGCCTGCCGGACGAGTTCTTCTACGCGCACGAGGAGACCGACCTCGCCTGGCGGGCCCTCGACGCCGGCTGGATGATCGACTACCGCTCCGACATGGTGCTGCACCACCCGACGACGCCGCCGTCCCGGCACGCGGTCTACCACCGCATGGTCGCCCGCAACAGGGTGTGGCTGGCCCGTCGCAACCTGCCCGCCCCCCTGGTGCCCGTCTACCTCGGGGTGTGGATCCTGCTCACGCTCCTCAGGCGGCCCTCGGCCGCGGCGCTCAAGGCCTGGTTCGGCGGCTTCAAGGAAGGCTGGACCACCCCGTGCGGGCCGCGCCGTCCCATGAAGTGGCGTACCGTGTGGCGACTGACGCGACTGGGCCGACCGCCTGTCGTCTGACCGCCGGGATCTGAGAGCATCGGGCGTACTCCGGGACCCGGCCGCCACCTGAGGCCCAAGCCGCGCATCTTGAACACGAAAGTCTCGACTTGTGAGTGACACAACCCACGACGGCGCGATCGCCACGAGCGCTCGCCCGTCTCCCGACGACGGTCTGGCACCGGCGGAGCTGGCCGCCAAGTACGGCCTGTCGGTGAGCGGTGCCCGCCCCGGGCTGGTCGAATACGTCAGGCAGCTCTGGGGCCGCCGGCACTTCATCCTGGCTTTCTCCCAGGCGAAGCTGACCGCCCAGTACAGCCAGGCGAAGCTCGGCCAGCTGTGGCAGGTCGCGACGCCGCTGCTGAACGCTCTCGTGTACTACCTGATCTTCGGCCTCATCCTCGGCGCGGGCCGCGGGATGGAGAAGGAGGTCTACATCCCGTTCCTGGTGACGGGCGTGTTCGTGTTCACGTTCACGCAGACGTCGGTCATGGCCGGTGTCCGGGCGATCTCCGGGAACCTGGGACTGGTGCGGGCCCTGCACTTCCCGCGGGCCTCGCTGCCGATCTCGTTCGCGCTGCAGCAGCTCCAGCAACTGCTCTTCTCCATGATCGTCCTCGTGCTGATCGTGGTCGCGTTCGGCAGCTACCCCTCGCTGAGCTGGCTGCTGGTGCTGCCGGCCCTGGGGCTGCAGTTCGTCTTCAACGTCGGGCTGGCGCTGATCATGGCGCGGATGGGCAGCAAGACGCCCGACCTCGCCCAGCTGATGCCCTTCATCATGCGGACCTGGATGTACGGCTCGGGCGTCATGTTCTCGATCAAGGTGATGCTCGCGGACAAGCCCGCGTGGATCGCCGAGGTCCTGATGTACAACCCCGCTGCGATCTACATGGACCTGATCCGCTTCGCCCTGATCGACGGGTACGACTCGTCGAACCTGCCCGCGCACGTGTGGATGGCCGGCGGGCTGTGGTCGCTGCTGCTGGGAGTCGCCGGGTTCGTGTACTTCTGGAAGGCGGAGGAGCGCTATGGCCGTGGCTGACCACCTCGAGGATCCGCGCGACGCCCGCGTGCCCACCGTCGTCGCCGACGACGTGCACATCGTGTACCGCGTCAACGGCGGCAGCGGCGGCAAGGGCAGCGCGACCGCCGCGCTGAGCCGGATCCTGCGGCGCGACCGCGGGGAGTCCCGCGGCGTCCGCAAGGTCCACGCCGTCCGGGGCGTCTCCTTCACCGCCTACCGCGGCGAGGCCATCGGTCTCATCGGTACGAACGGCTCCGGGAAGTCGACGCTGCTGCGTGCGATCGCGGGACTGCTGCCCACCGAGAGCGGCAAGGTCTACACGGACGGCCAGCCGTCCCTGCTGGGTGTCAACGCCGCCCTCATGGGCGATCTGACCGGTGAGCGGAACGTCATCCTCGGTGGCTTGGCCATGGGCATGTCGCGTGAGGAGATCCGCGGCCGCTACCAGGACATCGTCGACTTCTCCGGCATCAACGAGAAGGGCGACTTCATCACCCTGCCGATGCGCACGTACTCCTCCGGCATGGGCGCCCGGCTCCGGTTCGCGATCGCCGCGGCCAAGAACCACGACGTACTGATGATCGACGAGGCGCTGGCCACCGGTGACCGCAAGTTCCAGATCCGCTCCGAGGAGCGCATCCGGGAGTTGCGGAAGGAGGCGGGAACGGTCTTCCTGGTCAGCCACAGCAACAAGTCGATCCGGGACACCTGCGACCGGGTCCTCTGGCTGGAGAAGGGCGAGCTCCTGATGGACGGCCCGACCGACGAGGTCATCAAGGCGTACGAGAAGGAGACCGGGAAGTAGGCGGTCCCCCGCGGTGACCGAGGGGCCCCCGGCAGCCCGTTGCGGACGTCCGGACCGTTGCGGCGGGGCCTCGCACGGCGAGGTCCCGCCGGGCCCCGGCGACGAGGACGGGCGGGAGGGCGGTGCTGCCGCGACCGGCCGTCACCTGCCGTTCCCCCTGCGGAGGTTGGCGGGGTGTCGCCCTGCTCCCGCGACGCGCAGGTGCCCCGCCGAGTTCGGGGACGATGCGGAACGTAAGCTGTACCGGTGCTGATTCACGGCAAGTGGGGCGATGCACCCTGAGGTATCCCGGCTGCCGGACGGCCAAGCCCCTCGTGGGGACCGGCGGCGTGTCCGAAATAGGATGTATTGGGTCGGCAGTGTAGAACGGGAGATGTGACGGCCATGACGGAAGATCTCCAGCTCCGCGTGGGCAGTGCCGTCCCCGCACCTGGCAGCCCGCAGTGACAGGTACCCGGCAGGTGCGCCCCGACGCCTCCACGCGCACCACCCTCGCCAAGGCCGCGGACGAGAACTTCCCCGTGGCCCCCTTCTTCCTGCCGCGCGCCTGGCGCGGCGACCTCATGGCCGTCTACGGCTACGCCCGGCTCGTCGACGACATCGGCGACGGCGACCTCGCCCCGGGCGGAGCGGACGCCCGGTGGCTCGGCCTCGACCCCTCCCGGAGCGACGACCGGCTCGCGATGCTCGACGCCTTCGAGGCCGATCTGCGGCGGATCTTTCCCGGCGGCGGCGACGGCGGCCCGCGCCACCCCCTGCTGCGGGCGCTGGTGCCGACCGTGCGCCGCCGCGCGCTCACCCCGGAGCCGTTCCTCGGCCTGATCGAGGCCAACCGCCAGGACCAGCTCGTCCGCCGCTACCGGACCTGGGGCGACCTCACGCGCTACTGCGAGCTCTCCGCCAACCCCGTCGGCCGGCTCGTCCTGGCCATCACCGGTACGGCCAGTCCCGAACGGATCCGCCGGTCCGACGCCGTGTGCACCGCCCTGCAGATCGTCGAGCACCTCCAGGACGTCGCCGAGGACCTGGCCGCGGACCGGGTCTACCTGCCCGCCGACGACATGCAGCGGTTCGGCGTCACCGAGGACGACCTGGCGGCCCCGACCGCGAGCGCGCCCGTACGCGCCCTGGTCGCCCACGAGGCCGCACGGGCCGCACTGCTGCTGGAGGAGGGCGTCCCGCTCGTGGGAAGCGTGCACGGCAGACTCAGGCTGCTGCTCGCCGGCTTCGTCGCCGGGGGACGCGCCGCCCTCGCCGCGATCGAGGCCGCGGGCCACGACGTCCTCCCCGGGCCGCCCGGGCCCACCAGGCCCCGGCTGATGCGTGAAGTGGCAGCCGTCCTGCACAGAGCGCGTAGAGAGGGGTGAGCCGGAGCATGGAGGAGTTCACACACATGTCCTCGCCGGTGCGGGCCGCGTACAGCTACTGCGAGGCCGTCACCGGGACGCAGGCGCGCAACTTCGCGTACGGCATCAGGCTCCTGCCCGCCGACAAGCGCCAGGCCATGTCCGCGCTCTACGCCTTCTCGCGGCGCGTCGACGACATCGGCGACGGCCTCCTCGGGGAGGCCGCGAAGCGGGACCGGCTCGAAGGGACCCGCGAGCTCCTCGGCAGGATCCGCGACGGGGCGGTGGACGAGGACGACACGGACCCGGTCGCCGTGGCCCTCGCGGACGCGGCGCACCGCTTCCCCATCCCCCTCGACGCCCTCGACGAGCTCATCGACGGGGTCCTCATGGACGTCCGCGGCGAGACCTACGAGACCTGGGACGACCTCAAGGTCTACTGCCGGTGTGTCGCGGGCGCCATCGGACGGCTCTCCCTGGGCGTGTTCGGCACCCTGCCCGGCGCACGCGGCGCCGAACGGGCCTCCGAGTACGCCGACACCCTCGGACTGGCCCTCCAACTCACCAACATCCTGCGCGACGTCCGCGAGGACGCGAGCAACGGCCGGACGTACCTGCCGACCGACGACCTCGCCAAGTTCGGCTGCACCGACGGATTCCACCGCGCGATCCCGCCGTCCGGGGCCGACTTCACCGGACTCGTCCACTTCGAGGTACGGCGCGCCCGGGGGCTGTTCGCCGAGGGCTACCGGCTGCTGCCCATGCTGGACCGGCGCAGCGGCGCCTGCGTGGCCGCCATGGCCGGGATCTACCGCCGGCTGCTCGACCGCATCGAGCGCGACCCCATGGCCGTCCTGCGCGGCCGAGTCTCCCTGCCCGGCCGGGAGAAGGCCTACGTCGCCGTGCGCGGCCTCTCCGGCCTCGACGCGCGACACATCTCCCGCACGGCCGTCAGGAGGCGCGTCCGATGACCCGGCTGAGGCATCCCCGGCGCCGTACGGCCGCCGGGCCTCGCGCGACGGTACGGCGCGCCGCGACGGTTCCGGGTGCCCTCCCCGCCGCCGGGGAGGTCATGTGACGTACCGGGACAGCACCTCCGAGCAGCACGCCGTCGTCGTCGGGGGCGGACTCGCCGGTGTGACCGCCGCACTCCGCCTCGCCGACGCCGGTCTGCGCGTCACGCTCCTGGAGAACCGGCCCCGGCTCGGCGGACTCGCCTTCTCCTTCCGGCGCGGCGAGCTGACCGTCGACAACGGCCAGCACGTCTACCTGCGCTGCTGCACCGCGTACCGCTGGTTCCTCGACCGCGTCGACGGCGCCCGCCTCGCGCCGCTCCAGCCGCGCCTCGACGTGCCCGTCCTCGACGCGGCCCACCCCAGGGGCCCCCGCCTCGGGCGGCTGCGCCGCACCGCCCTGCCGGTGCCCCTGCACCTCGCCGCGAGCCTCGCGGGCTACCCCCACCTCTCCCTCGCCGAGCGGGCCGCCGTCGGGCGCGCCGCGTTCGCACTGAAGGGACTCGACCCCGCCGACCCCGCCCTCGACGGCATCGACTTCGCCACCTGGCTGCGCCGCCACGGCCAGTCCCCGCGAGCCGTCGAGGCCCTCTGGGACCTGGTCGGGGTCGCCACCCTCAACGCCACCGCGCCGAACGCCTCCATGGCCCTCGCCGCGATGGTCTTCAGGACCGGGCTGCTCTCCGACCCCGGTGCCGCCGACATCGGCTGGGCCCGGGTCCCGCTCGGAGAACTGCACGACACCCTGGCCCGCAAGGCCCTCGACACGGCCGGCGTCCGCACCGAACTGCGCACGCGCGTCAGCGAGGTCGCCCGGGCGGACGACGGGCGCTGGAACGTCACGGCAGGCACCGGCCGGCTGGCCGCGGACGCCGTCGTCCTCGCGGTACCGCAGCGCGAGGCGCACGCACTGCTCCCCGAGGGCGCCCTGGACGACCCGGACCGGCTGCTCGGCATCGGGACCGCGCCGATCCTCAACCTGCACGTGGTCTACGACCGCCGCGTGCTGCGCCGGCCCTTCTTCGCCGCGCTGGGCAGCCCCGTCCAGTGGGTCTTCGACCGCACCGACGCCTCCGGCCTGTCGGCGGGCGTGCCGGGGGGACCCGGGGGCGACGCGCGAAGCGCCGGACAGTACCTGGCCCTGTCCCAGTCCGCCGCCGAGGACGAGATCGACACCCCCGTCCCCGTACTGCGCGAGCGCTATCTACCCGAGCTGGAACGGCTGCTGCCCGCGACCCGCGGGGCGCGGGTACGGGACTTCTTCGTCACCAGGGAACGCACGGCGACCTTCGCCCCCGCCCCCGGTGTCGGTAGGCTCCGGCCCGCCGCCCGTACCAACGCCCCCGGCCTCTGCCTGGCCGGGTCGTGGACCGCCACCGGCTGGCCCGCGACCATGGAGGGCGCCGTGCGCAGCGGACTGAGCGCCGCCGGTGCCGCGCTCGCAGCCCTCGGCCGCCGCCACGAACATCCGCTCGAGGAGGCGGCATGAGACCCACGTCCGGAACCAGAGGAGAGAAAGTGCCGACTGCGCCTTCGGCGAACCCGGCTGTCGACACCGAGGCCGTCACCGCGCTGCTCGAGCGCGGGCGGACGATGTCCACCCCGGTGCTGCGAGCTGCCGTTGACAGGCTCGCGCCCCCCATGGACACCGTCGCCGCCTACCACTTCGGCTGGATCGACGCGCACGGCCGTCCCGCGGACGGCGACGGCGGCAAGGCCGTACGCCCGGCGTTGGCGCTGCTGTCCGCCGAGGCCGCCGGGGCCGCGCCCGAGGTGGGCATCCCCGGTGCCGTCGCCGTCGAACTGGTGCACAACTTCTCGCTGCTCCACGACGACCTGATGGACGGTGACGAGCAGCGCCGCCACCGCGACACGGTATGGAAGGTGCACGGGCCCGCGCAGGCCATCCTCGTCGGCGACGCGCTCTTCGCCCTCGCCAACGAGATCCTGCTGGAGCTCGGCACCGTGGAGGCCGGCCGCGCCACCCGCCGGCTCACCACCGCCACCCGCAAGCTCATCGACGGCCAGGCCCTGGACATCTCCTACGAGCACCGCGAGCGCGTCACCGTCGAGGAGTGCCTGGAGATGGAGGGCAACAAGACGGGCGCCCTGCTCGCCTGCGCCGTCTCCATCGGTGCGGTCCTCGGCGGCGCCGACGACCGCACCGCCGACACCCTGGAGGCGTACGGCCACCACCTCGGGCTCGCCTTCCAGGCCGTGGACGACCTGCTGGGCATCTGGGGCGACCCGGAGGCCACCGGCAAGCAGACCTGGAGCGATCTGCGCCAGCGCAAGAAGTCCCTGCCCGTCGTCGCCGCGCTCGCCGCGGGCGGCCCCGCGTCGCGGCGGCTCGGGGAACTGCTCGCCGCCGACGCCAAGAGCAATGACTTCGACAGCTTCTCCGAGGAGGAGTTCGCCGCCCGGGCGGCGCTGATCGAGGAGGCCGGCGGTCGCGACTGGACCTCGCAGGAGGCCCGCAGGCAGCACGCCGTCGCCGTGGAGGCGCTGGACCGGGTCGACATGCCCGAGCGCGTCAGGGCACAGCTCGTGGCCCTCGCCGACTTCGTCGTCGTACGCAAGAGATGAGCACCGGGCCGCGGACGGCACCGACGGAGATGACCACGATCAATCGCATATGAGTTCGCAGTCGCCGGCCGGTGCCCTCCCGGCACCGGCCGACGGCAGACCCGAAGCAGCACGTCCGACTGCACGAAGGGGAAGCCATGACAGCGACGACCGACGGAAGCGGCGGGGCCCCCGCGCCCCGCGCAGCCTCGGCCAGCGAACGTACGACCGATCACCGTCCCGCTCCGGAGGACTCCGGAGACCTCGACACCACCGCTCTGCTGACGGCGCAGCGCTCCGTCGAGCACCTGCTCGGCAGGCAGGACGCGCAGGGCTGGTGGAAGGCCGACCTCGAGACCAACGTCACCATGGACGCCGAGGACCTGCTGCTCCGTCAGTTCCTCGGGATCCAGGACGAGAAGACCACCGCCGCCGCCGCCGTCTTCATCCGCGGCGAGCAGCGCGCGGACGGAACCTGGGCCACCTTCTACGGCGGTCCCGGCGAACTCTCCACCACCATCGAGGCGTACGTCGCCCTGCGCCTCGCCGGCGACCGCCCCGACGATCCGCACATGGAGCGCGCCGCGGCCTGGGTCCGGGCGCAGGGCGGCATCGCCGCGAGCCGCGTCTTCACCCGCGTCTGGCTGGCGCTCTTCGGCTGGTGGAAGTGGGAGGACCTGCCCGAGCTGCCGCCGGAGATCATCTATCTGCCCTCGTGGTTCCCGCTCAACATCTACGACTTCGGCTGCTGGGCCCGCCAGACCATCGTGCCGCTGACCGTCGTCTCGGCGAAGCGGCCCGTACGGCCCGCGCCGTTCGCGCTCGACGAGCTCCACACGGACCGCCACAACCCCAACCCGCCCCGTCTCCTGGCTCCGGCGACCAGTTGGGACGGGGTCTTCCAGCGCCTCGACCGGCTGCTGCGCGGCTACCACAAGGTGGCCCTGCGTCCACTGCGCCGCGCGGCGATGAACAGCGCCGCCCGCTGGATCATCGAGCGGCAGGAGAACGACGGCTGCTGGGGCGGCATCCAGCCGCCGGCCGTCTACTCCGTGATCGCCCTCCACCTGCTCGGCTACGACCTCGACCACCCGGTGATGCGCGCCGGACTGGAGTCGCTGGACCGCTTCGCCGTGTGGCGGGACGAGGCCACCGGGCCGGCGGGCCGTACCGACGGCCCCGCCAGGATGATCGAGGCCTGCCAGTCGCCCGTGTGGGACACCTGCCTGACCGTCGTCGCGCTCTCCGACGCGGGGGTGCCCGCGGACCACCCGGCACTGGTCAGGGCAGCCGACTGGATGCTCGGCGAGCAGATCACCCGGCCCGGCGACTGGGCCGTGCGCCGGCCGCGCCTCGCCCCCGGCGGCTGGGCGTTCGAGTTCCACAACGACAACTACCCGGACGTCGACGACACGGCCGAGGTCGTCCTCGCGCTGCGCCGGGTGAAGCACCCGGACCCGACCCGCGTCGAGGAGGCGGTCGCCCGGGCGGGCAACTGGACGTTGGGGATGCAGTCGAGGAACGGCGCCTGGGGCGCGTTCGACGCCGACAACACCGGCACCTTCCCGAACCGGCTGCCGTTCTGCGACTTCGGGGAGGTCGTCGACCCGCCGTCCGCCGACGTCACGGCGCACGTCGTGGAGATGCTGGCCCACGAGGGACGGGCCCACCACCCGCGCACCCGCCGCGGAGTCGAGTGGCTGCTGCGCGAGCAGGAGCCGAACGGCGCCTGGTTCGGGCGGTGGGGCGTCAACCACCTCTACGGCACGGGAGCGGTCGTCCCGGCACTCACCGCGGCCGGGGTGCCCGTCTCGCACCCCGCGATCCGCCGGGCCGTCGGCTGGCTGGAGTCCGTCCAGAACGACGACGGCGGCTGGGGCGAGGACCTGCGCTCGTACCGCGAGGAGTCGTGGATCGGCCGCGGCGTCTCCACGCCCTCCCAGACCGGCTGGGCGCTGCTGGCGCTGCTCGCGGCGGGGGAGCGGGACGGGAAGGCCGTCGGGAGGGGCATCGCGTACCTCGCCGCCGCGCAGCGCGAGGACGGCTCGTGGGACGAGCCGTACTTCACCGGGACCGGCTTCCCCTGGGACTTCTCCATCAACTACCACATCTACCGGCAGGTCTTCCCGCTGATGGCCCTCGGCCGGTACGTGCACGGGGAGCCGTCCA
This sequence comes from Streptomyces sp. WMMC940, assembly GCF_027460265.1. Taxonomy (NCBI): domain Bacteria; kingdom Bacillati; phylum Actinomycetota; class Actinomycetes; order Kitasatosporales; family Streptomycetaceae; genus Streptomyces; species Streptomyces sp. WMMC940. Next base: position 837,964 of record NZ_JAPZBC010000001.1, on the reverse strand, counting down.
CCGGCCGGAACGGGGGCTGAGTGTCCGCCGCCCCGGGCACGCCGCCCGCCGACGCACCGGTCCCGCCGCTGCTGATCGCCTGCGCCCTCGGTATCGAGCGGCTGGCCCTGCGCGCGGGCGCCCGCAGCGGCGCGCCGGGGCCGGTGACCCTGCTCCGAACGGGCATGGGCCCGAAGAACGCGGAACGTGCCCTCGAGAAGGCGCTGGGTGACGGAGCGGGCGGTCCCGATCGCCGTGCCGGGGCCGCCCCGGCGGCCGGGGTCATCGCCTCCGGCTTCTGCGCGGGACTCGCCCCGGGAATGCACCCCGGCGACGTGGTGGTGGCCGACGAGACCCGGGGGCCCTGGGGCACCACGCCCTGCACGGCCACGGACGTGCTGACGGAGGCGCTGGCCAGGGCGGTGCCCGGGCGCACCGTGCACACCGGCCCGCTCACCGCCTCCGACCACGTGGTGCGCGGACAGGAGCGGACCGGGCTGGCGGCGACCGGCGCGATCGCGGTGGACATGGAGTCCGCCGCGACGCTCCGCAGCGCCCGGGGAGCCGGGGTGCTCCCGGTTGCGGCCGTCCGGGTGGTCGTGGACGCTCCAGAGCATGAGCTGGTCCGTATCGGCACGGTGCGCGGTGGAATATCAGCTTTCCGCGTTCTGCGTGCCGTACTGCCCGCTTTCTACGAATGGCACCGTTCTTTGCTGCTCCCCAGGAGGTGAGCCAGATGGCCATGCCGCTCCGCCAGACCATCAGGGTCGGGACCTATCTCTTCGAACAGAAGCTCCGCAGGCGTGAGAAGTTCCCGCTGATCGTGGAGCTGGAGCCGCTGTTCGCGTGCAATCTGAAGTGCGAGGGCTGCGGGAAGATCCAGCACCCGGCCGGGATCCTCAAGCAGCGGATGCCGGTCGCCCAGGCCGTGGGCGCCGTTCTGGAGTCCGGCGCCCCGATGGTCTCGATCGCGGGCGGCGAACCCTTGATGCACCCTCAGATCGAGGAGATCGTGCGGCAGCTGGTGGCGAGGAAGAAGTACGTCTTCCTCTGCACCAACGCCCTGCTGCTGCGGAAGAAGATGGACCGGTTCACCCCGTCCCGGTACTTCGCCTTCGCCGTCCACATCGACGGGCTGCGCGAGCGGCACGACGAGTCCGTCGCCAAGGAGGGCGTCTTCGACGAGGCGGTGGAGGCGATCAAGGAGGCCAAGCGGCGCGGCTTCCGCGTCACCACCAACTCCACGTTCTTCAACACCGACACCCCGCAGACGGTCATCGAGGTGCTGAACTTCCTCAACGACGACCTCGAGGTCGACGAGATGATGATCTCCCCCGCGTACGCCTACGAGAAGGCCCCCGACCAGGAGCACTTCCTCGGTGTCGAGCAGACGCGCGAGCTGTTCCGGAAGGCCTTCGCCGACGGCAACCGGCGGCGCTGGCGGCTGAACCACTCCCCGCTCTTCCTGGACTTCCTGGAGGGCAAGGTCGACTTCCCCTGCACGGCCTGGGCGATTCCGAACTACTCGCTCTTCGGCTGGCAGCGCCCCTGCTACCTGATGAGCGACGGTTACGTCCCCACGTACAAGGAGCTCGTCGAGGAGACGGACTGGAGCAAGTACGGGCGCGGCAGGGACCCGCGCTGCGCCAACTGCATGGCGCACTGCGGCTACGAGCCGACCGCCGTCCTGGCGACCATGGGCTCCCTGAAGGAGTCGTTGCGCGCCGCGCGGGAAACCGTGTCGGGTAGCGGGAGCTGAGAGCGGGCGGCGGCCGGTGGAAGCCGACCGCCCCTGCCGGAGTCCAACGGACCGGAGAGGGGGCACGAGCGTGACGATTCTCGAGCACATCCGGGGGCCGCGCGACCTCGAGGCGCTGACGGAAGCGGAACTCGACGAACCGGCGGAGGAGCCCAGGGAGTTCCTCGCCCCCGCCGGGCGGGCCGAGGTGCCGGCCGACGTCCGGCTGACCCCGGTCGACATCGCCGGGGCCGTCGCCGCCGTCCTCGCCCGGTGCGGGCAGGCGGACGCACCCCCGTCCCCGGAGGCGCGGACGGCCGGGTCGACCCCCGACACCCCGGAGATCGAGGAGCGCGGCGGATGAGCAACGAGTTCGACCTCACGAAGCTGCTCGCGGAGCGCGGCGGCGAACGGTACGGGCTGCACAGCCGGTATCTCAACCACCAACTGCCCCGCATGCTCCGGACCATCGGCTTCGACAAGGTGTACGAGCGCGGGGAGGGCGCCCATTTCTGGGACGAGGAGGGCAACGACTACCTCGACATGCTCTCGGGGTTCGGCGTCATGGGCCTCGGCAGGCACCACCCGGTCGTCCGCAAGGCGCTCCACGACGTCCTGGACGCCTCCCTCGCCGATCTGACCCGCTTCGACTGTCCGCCCCTGCCCGGACTGCTCGCCGAGAAGCTGCTGGCCCACAGCCCCCACCTGGACCGCGTCTTCTTCTGCAGCAGCGGTACGGAGGCGGTCGAGACGGCTCTGAAGTTCGCCCGGTACGCGACCGGCCGGCCCCGGATCCTGTACTGCGGCCACGCCTTCCACGGGCTGACGGCCGGCTCGCTGTCGGTCAACGGCGAGGCGGGATTCCGCGACGGTTTCGGCCCCCTGCTCCCGGACACCGCGGTGGAACTCGGGGACCTGGCGGCGCTGGAGCGGGAACTGGCACGCGGCGACGTGGCCGCCTTCGTCGTGGAGCCGATCCAGGGCAAGGGGGTGCACGAGGCACCCCCGGGGTTCCTGAACGCCGCGCAGGAACTGCTGCGCCGGCACGGGGCGCTGCTGATCGCCGACGAGGTGCAGACCGGGCTGGGCAGGACCGGGGACTTCTACGCCCACCAGCACGAGGACGGCGTCGAGCCCGATCTGGTCTGCGTCGCCAAGGCCCTGTCGGGCGGCTATGTGCCGGTCGGTGCGACCCTGGGCAAGGACTGGATCTTCAGGAAGGTCTACTCGTCGATGGACCGGGTGCTGGTGCACTCGGCGAGCTTCGGTTCCAACGCCCAGGCCATGGCGGCCGGTCTCGCCGTGCTGTCGGTGATCGAGGACGAGCAGGTCGTCGCGAACGCCAGGGCCACCGGGGACCTGCTGCGGACGCGGCTCGCCGCGCTCGTCGGCCGTTATGAACTGCTCCACGAGGTCCGTGGGCGCGGACTGATGATCGGGATCGAGTTCGGCAGACCGTCGTCGCTGAAACTCCGCAGCCGCTGGACGATGCTGCAGGCGGCCCGCAAGGGGCTGTTCGCCCAGATGGTGGTCGTGCCCCTGCTGCAGCGGCACCGCATCCTGACCCAGGTCTCCGGCGACCGGCTGGAAGTGATCAAGCTGATTCCGCCGCTGATCATCGGCGAACCGGAGGTCGACCGGTTCGTCGAGGCCTTCACCGCCGTCATGGACGACGCCCACGGCGGCAGTGGGCTGATGTGGGACTTCGGCAGGACCCTCGTGAAGCAGGCGGTCGCGGGCCGCTGAACCGCCGGGCCGCGGACGCCGCGGCCCGGCTCCCGCACGGTCACCGGGCGGGGCGTGCCGGGCGATTCCCTCCGTGCCGGTGCGCCGGTGCGCCGGTGCGCGGTGCGCCGGGGCGGCTGCGGACCGGGCCGTCCGCCGCCGCTCAGACCGTCCCGTCGACCAGCCGCCCACGGAGGCGCTCCCGCGTCGCGCCCGTGAGGCCGAGGCCGTCCGAGAGGTAGCGCTCGGTGCTGCCCCAGACCTCCTCCATGGTCTCGAACGCCGCCGCCAGGTACTCGGCGCGGGCGTCGAACAGCGGGCTCAGCAACTCCATCACCTCGGGTGACATCCCGGCCGGCGAGCTGTCGCTGCGGCGCACCTTGTAGCGCCGGTGCGGGTCGTTCGACTTGAGGTAGTCCGCCTCGATGGCGTCCCGCTCGACCCCCACGGCCAGCAACGAGACGGCGATGGACAGACCCGCCCGGTCCTTGCCCGCCGCGCAGTGCATCAGCGCCGGCGTGCTGTCCTCGGCCAGCGCGTGCAGGACGCGGCTGTGCTCGGCGGTGCGCTCCTTGATGATCATCCGGTAGGAGGCGATCATCCGCCCGGCCGCCTGGCCGTCGGCGAGGATCGACTTCAGCTGGTCGAGGTCGCCGTCCCGGACCATTCGCCAGAACTCGGCCCCGTCGGCCGGGTCGGACAGCGGGATGTTGACGTTGCGCACCCCGGTGAGTTCGACGTCCGGGCCCTCCAGCCGCTGGTCCGCGGAGTTGCGGAAGTCGAAGATCGTGTGGAGCCCGAGCGAGGAGAGGAAGGCCGCGTCGGTGTCCGTCGCGTGCGCGAGATGGCCGCTGCGGAAGAGCCGTCCGTACCGAACGCGTCGTCCGTCCACGGTCGGCAGTCCGCCCACGTCCCGGAAGTTGCGCACACCGGACAGTTCGGGTTCGGTCGACGGGGTCTGGGGCAGCTGCTGCGTCACGGGGGCTCCTCCGTGTCTGCGGTCGGCGCTGCTCGCCGACGAGGGCGCGGTGCTGACACTACGACATCGATTCCTCAGGCAATCATCTCGACCCGTGTCCGCCAGGCCGTTGCCCGTCGTCGAACTCCCCCCGACGATGTGCGGAGTTGTCGGAGTCTGGGAGGTCCCCGCGGGGACCGATGCCGCTCGCCGGCTGGGACCGACCACGCAATTCACGGGTTGTGGGAATGGAATTCCGACAGGACGGGTGAAAGGTGTTTTTCTGTGCCACTCGCACCCTTGAGCGTATTGCGTCCGCAATGGGTGATGTGTCCGTATTGGATGCTTTAGGGTGACGCGCCCTGATTGGAAATGGAGGCCGCGTCCAGCCGTGAGCTGAATCATATCCGTGACGTTCCGTGGAGCGTGGGACGGCTCAACTCCCTTGTCCGCGTGGAAATCGAAGATCCGCGATCCACGGAGTGTGACCGGGAAATGTGTGCTGATATCCGGCAGGTCGATTCCCGGTGGAAATGACGGCTTGTTCACGCCGACCCGACTCCTCTACGGTCACCGCAATCCGGTCGGAACGCCTAATCCTGCCGCCGTCCGGAATATCGCACCCACCCACATGTGGCAGGAGCGGGGGACCCAGGTACTGCGCCGTTCCGTGACCCCGGACGGCTCGGGGTGAAGCCGCGCTCACGGCGCGGCCGGGCAGCTCCAGCCCGAACCCGACAGCTCACCTCGCAGGCGGCGGAGAGGAATGCGCCATGCCCGGTAAGGGGAAGCACCGCCGTCCGAGGACCAGCCCGTTCAGGCGCGGATTCGTCGCCGCCGGTACGGGCGGGGCCGCCATCGCCATCCCGTTCGTCGGTGCCGCCGGCGCGAACGCCGCAGGGCAGTCCGCGCCCGCAGCCGGACCTGTCGCCCCGACCGTGCACCAGGCCTTCGTCCTCCAGGCGCCGCAGGCCGGCAAGGCGGTCGAGTCCTACACCGTCGTGGTGGGTGACCATCTGTCGAAGATCGCCGCCGAGCAGGATGTCGCGGGCGGCTGGAAGAAGCTCTACGCCGACAACCGTGCCGCCGTCGGTGGGAACCCGTCGCTGATCCACCCGGGTCTGCGGCTCAGCCTCCACGTCGGGCCGAAGGCCCCGGCCGACGCGAAGCCGCACGCGAAGGCCCAGTCGACCGAGCGCAAGGCCGAGGCCCCGGTGAAGGTCAAGGCGAAGGCCCCGGCCAAGGCCGAAGCCGAGAAGCCGGCCGCCTCCGCCGAGCGCGCCTCCCGCACCGCCGACCGCGGCGCCTCTGCTCCCGCGGCCGCTGCCGTCCAGGCTCCTGCCGCCGACAGTGCCGTCAAGAACATCCCCTCGGGCTACTTCGCCCCGGTGGTCGGCGGCGTCAGCACCGCGTACAGGACCGCGGGTGCCATGTGGTCCAGTGGCTATCACACCGGTGTGGACTTCATCGCCCCCACCGGCACGTCGGTGAAGGCCGTCGGCCCCGGCACCGTCGTCTCGGCGGGCTGGAGCGGTGCGTACGGCAACGAGGTCGTCATCAAGCACAACGACGGCACCTACTCGCAGTACGCCCATCTCTCCCAGCTCTCCATCTCCTCCGGCGAGAGCGTCACCGGTGGCCAGCAGATCGGCCTGTCCGGCTCGACCGGCAACTCCACCGGCCCGCACCTGCACTTCGAGATCCGCACCAGCCCCGGTTACGGGTCGGACATCGACCCGCTGGCCTATCTGCGTCAGCACGGGGTCACGATCTGACGTCGCGTCGGTACCTCACGCGGCGTCCTCGTCCGCCGGCCCCGCGCAGGGGGCCGGCGGACGGCTTCGTTCCGCGCCCGCCGGTTCCGGTGTCGGGCGGCGGGCCGTGTCCGATGGCTATTCCCGCTTTGCCGAAAACTGACCTGGTGGTCTATATCACGCGCCGTCAACCCCTCCCTACGGTGGCGTAGGTCACTTCGCGAGGTGAATGATGACTCGACGTGGCAGATGATTCGCGATCAAGAGCAAAGGACTCCTTCGGGTCGTACGCGGCGATCGGTGACAGCTTCACCGAGGGCGTCGGAGACCCCGGACCCGACAGCCGGTTCGTCGGCTGGGCGGACCGTCTCGCGGTCCTGCTGGACGACCGTCTACCGGAACACACCTTCCGCTACGCCAATCTCGCCGTGCGCGGCAGGCTCCTCGACCAGATCGTCGAGGAACAGGTCCCGCGCGCCAAGGAACTCGCCCCCGAGCTGGTGACGTTCTGCGCCGGAGGGAACGACATCATCCGGCCCGGCAGCGACCCCGACGACGTCGCCGAACGCTTCGAGCGGGCCGTCGCCGACCTCGCCGCCTCCGTGGGCACGGTGATGGTGACCACCGGCTTCGACACCCGCGGGGTGCCCGTACTCCGCCACCTCCGGGGGAAGATCGCCACGTACACGGCACACGTCCGTGCCATCGCCGACCGCTACGACTGCCCCGTCCTCGACCTCTGGTCGCTCAGGTCCGTGCAGGACAGGCGGGCCTGGGACACCGACCGGCTGCACCTCTCGCCCGAGGGGCACACACGCGTGGCGCTGCGCGCGGCGCAGGTGCTCGGTCTGGACGTGCCCGCCGACCCGGACCAGCCCTGGCCGCCGTTGCCGCCGCGCGGCAGCTACGAAGTCCGCCGCGACAACATCCAATGGGCCCGGGAGCACCTCGTGCCCTGGATCGGACGGCGGCTCCGGGGCGAGTCGTCCGGTGATCACGTGGAGCCGAAGCGCCCGGACCTCCTGCCGCTCTGATCGCCCGAGCCGGAGCAGCCGGGGCCGGCTCCGGAGCCCGCCTCCGGGGCCGGGTCCGCGTACGGGGCCGAGCGCGAGCCCGGGAACGGGTCCGCGCCGTGCGGCGTCCGGCTCCCGGCGCTCCCGAAGCCGGGGACGGGGTCCGGGTACCCGGCGGGGATCCGCTCCAGGACCCCGCCCGCGAATACGTCGTACAGCGGAAGCGACTCCAGGTGGACATAGCCGATGTGGCAGTCGCACACCGCCAGCGGGCAGGCCCTCGGCCCCAGCGCCGCTCGGTAGGAGCCGTCGTAGAGATTGCCGAGCCCGGACCGCACGAAGTGGCAGCGCCGCACCGTGCCGTCGCCGTCCACCGAAACGACCGACTCGCCCGTGCGGCACGGCAGACCGGCCGAGCGATGCGGGTGCCGGCTGAACGGGAAGAGGGGGTCGAGCGCCGTCCAGCGGGCGGCCTCCTCGTCCGTGTACACGTGTCCCTCCGCCGCGTTGACCCACAGATAGACATGGCCCGGGAGGTCCGCCCGCAGCCGGCGTGCGGCCTCCAGATGCTCGTCGAGGCCGACGATCCCGACGCTGAACCTGATGCCGCGCGCCCCCAGGTCGCGGCACTTGCCGAGGAAGCGGTCGTACGGCGTCTGGCCCGGGTGGTACGTGCACCACAACGCCAGGGTGTCCGGGTCGGCGCCGTCCAGCCAGTCCGTGCGGCAGCTCAGATTGGTCTGCACGGCGACCCTGCGGATGTGCGGCAGCCGCGACAGCTCGGCCAGCGCCCGCCGGTACCAGGAGCGCACCAGCGCCTCGCCCCACGGGGTGAACAGCACCGACAGCCGGTCCTCGCCCTCCCGCGCCGCCGCCCAGGCCGCGAACCGCTCCAGCGCCGCCCGGTCGGCCCGCAACTGCTCTCGGCTGTCCCGCCGTTTGGCGAACGGGCAGTAGGGACAGTCGTAGTCACAGGACGCCAGCGGCCCGCGGTACAGCACGGTCAGATCCATGGCTCCTCACTTCGGCTCGTACACGGCCATCGCATCCCGCACGGCGGGCGAGAACAGCTCGGGGCCCAGCGCGTCCGAGTACGCCAGCCCTTCCGGAGTGAGCCGCAGCAGCCCGCCGATCTCCTCCAGCCAGCCGCGCCCGGCGAACGCCGCCAGCTCGACGGGGAAGTCCTCGGCCGGCGCGCTGCCGAATCGGTCCCGGTACCCGCTCACCTCCATGCCCTGCGCCTGCAGCAGCGACTGCAGCAGATGGCGGCGCCGCGCCTCGCCGTCGTCGATCCGCCGGCCGACCTCGGCGCGGGTGAAGTCCGCCGTCTCCGTGTAGTCGTCGATGATCGTTCGTATCCGGCGCATGTCGACGGCGTAGTCGAAGGAGTAGTGCAGTCCGGAGGTGTACGAGCGGGCCCCGCAGCCGAGGCCGATCATGCCGTCGGTCTGGCAGGCGTGGTCGTCCGGGCCGCGCGGCACGGTGCCCTGCCCGCGGCGGCGGAACATCCGCATCGACACCTGCTCGTAGCCGTGCGCCAGCAGGTGGTCCAGGCCCTCCCGGTAGAGCCGCAGCCGCTGCTCGTCCCAGGCGGCGTCCCCGCCGGTCTCGCCCTGCCGGCCGAGCGCCGTCAGCGGGCGGACGTAGAGGGGATACAGATACAGCTCCTCGGGGCGCCAGGCGAGCGCCGCGTCGAGCGAGCGCCGCCAGGTCGCCTCCGTCTGACCCTCGATGCCGTAGATCAGATCGATGTTGAGGACGGGGACGCCGGTGTCCCGGATGCGGCCGAGCGCAGCCTCGACGTCGGCGCGCCGCTGCGGGCGGACGGCGGCCCGCGCCTCCTCGTCCACGAAGCTCTGGACGCCGATGCTCAGCCGGGTCGTGCCGCGCTCGGCGAGCACGGCGAGGCGGTCGGCGGTCGCGGTGGCCGGGGACGTCTCCACCGACAGCGGTACGGCGCGCAGATCCGCGCCCGTCCGCTTCTCCGCGATGTCGCAGAGCCGCTCCAGTTCCCGGGCGGTGAGGAAGGTCGGAGTGCCGCCGCCGAACGCGGCGGCCGCGAACCGGACCGCGTCGGCGTCGCCCAGTGCCTCACGCACGGCCAGTGCCTGGCGCTCCAGCGCGTCGAGATAGCGCGCCGTCAGCTCGTCGGGGGCCCCGATCCGGGTGAAGAGATTGCAGAAACCGCAGCGGACCTCGCAGAACGGGATGTGCAGGTACAGGGAGAGCGCGCTCTTGTCCTCCCCGGCCCACAGCTCGCGCAGTGCGGGCCGCTCCGGCAGCGGACGGTACGACGTCTTGTGCGGATACGCGTAGACATAGCTCCGGTACGGGCGGATCCCGTGTGCCGCGCCGCTCACCGGGCGCCCTCCGAGCCGTCCGGCCCGGGCAGGAAGAACTGCGCGTACGGCACCGTCCACACGACCTCGTGACCCAGCCGGTGGCCGGTGTAACCGTCGTCGCCGTACGCCGTGCCGTGGTCGGAGCAGACGATCGCGAAGCAGCGCCGCCGGCTGCTCGCCGCGGCGAAGAGCCGGCCGATGTGCCGGTCCACGTACTCCAGCGCCGCGGCATGGGTCTCGCGCGAGTCGCCCGCCTCCCGTGCCGCACCCGGCAGATGGAACCAGTTGGGCTGGTGCAGGGCCGAGACGTTGACGAAGAGGAACAGCCGCTGGTCCGCGGGGAGCGCGGCGACGACCTCCTCGGCCCTGGCGACCTGCGACTCGAAGGAGGTGGGGGAGGCCACTCCGAACTCCGGCTCCCAGTGGCTCTCCTGGAACATCCCCGGCAGCACCGTGCCGAGCGGGCCCTGCCGGTTGAAGAAGCCGACACCGCCGATGCACACCGTCCGGTACCCGGCGCCCGCGAGCCCGGAGACCAGGTCGGGCGTGTCGTACACGAACGTGCCGTCGGCGGTCGTCTCACTGCCCGCGAACCGCGCGGCGAACAGCCGGGGGTGGGGGCCGGGCGCTGCGGGCGTCGGCAGGAAACCGGCGAAGATCGCCTGGTGCGAGGCCCAGGTGAAGCTGCCCGGGGCGTGCCGCCGCTCCCAGCGGCCGCCCGGCAGACGGCGCGCCAGGTGCGGGATGCGACCGGCGGCCGCCAGATCCTCGGCGACGTCGAAGCGCAGCGTGTCGAGGGTGACGAGCAGCAGATCGTCCGTGCCGACGACCGACCGCATGTCCGCCGGGGGTGAGCCGGCGGCGTGGTCCGGGGAGCCGGTCGGCTCCGCAACGCCGGTCACGCCCGCCCTGCGGGTGGGCTGTGTCATGCCGGCCGGACCGGTCCGGCCGGGAGGGGCTGGGTGCATGGTGCTTCCTCGTGGTGCGGATGTACGGCTGCGGCGACCTGCGCCGCATAGGTGTCGAGGCCCTCGCTGCCGCTGCCCGGCAGTCCCGTGAGCCCGGGCAGGAGGTCGCCGAAGGCGTTGACCTCGCCGACGGCGAACCGGCGCCAACCCGTGGCAGGCAGCAGGTCGACTCCGACGCACAGGGTCCCGGGGAAGCGGCCCGCCGTCCGCTCGCACAGCCCCAGCACGTCGTCGCGCCAACTGCGGCCGGCGGCCCGCACGGAGGCCCTGGCCTCGGCCAGGTCGCCTCGCAGACCGCCCAGATGGAGATTGGTCAGCGGGGAACGGCTCGTCCGTACGACGGCGTGCGTGGCCCGCCCTGCGACCACCACGACCCGCAGATCGGCGGCCCTTCCGTGCTGGACGGCCTTCGGCAGCCAGCGTTCGAGGTGCAGACCGTCGGGCGCGAGGGCGTCGACGATGGCGGCGATCTCCGGCTCGGCGGTGTAGCGGCGCAGCCTGAGCGAGTTGAACAGCCTTCCGTCCGGCGTCCGCTCCACCGACGTCGTCGCCCGGACACGGCCGCCGCCGGCGACCTCCACGGCCAGGACACCGGACGCCGAGGATCCGTGGGCGAGCTTCACGAACGCGCGGTGGTACCCCGGCTCGGCGAGCACGGCGCGTACGTCGTCCCAGCCGCGGACAACGGGCGCCCCGGCGCCCGAGGTGGGCGACGGCGGCACCGCCACGCCGGCCGTCGTGAGCCGCTCGTGGCACAGCCGTTTGTCGAACAGCACTGCCAGCTCGGCCGGGTCGTCGAGCAGGGTGGCGCCCGCCGTGCGCACGGACTCCGCCACCTCCCGTACGGCCTCAGTGAAGCGGGCGTACCAGCGGCCGGTGCCCTCGACCCTGGTCGGGTCCTCGACCCCGCGCAGCAGCCGGTCCACCCCCGGGTCCTCACCGGGCGAGTCGATCCGCACCGTCTCCCCTGCGGCGAAACCGGCCCGGCCCCGCAGGACGTCCAGCCAGGGCACCACACGTGCCTCGGGCACCCCCGCCGCGCGCAGGGCCCGCTGGAAGAGCGCGACGCGGCGGTTGTCCGGGACGCCGACGACGGCGAAGCGTCGCGACGCCGCCGGTCTCACTCGGCCACCGCGGTGAACCGGCCGTTGTCCTCGTCGTCGTCCCAGGGCTCCTGCACGTCGTCGAGGTCGACGCTCACTCCGGAGGGCTCCAGCGAGCCGCGTATGCGTTCGGCCATCGGCTCGCTGACGAAGTGGTGGTGCAGATCGAGCTTCCTGAGGTGGGTGAGGGGCTGGCCTTCGAGCAGCGCCGCCGCGCCCTGGTCGCCCAGGGTGCCCATCGACAGGTCCAGGACCTCCAGCCGGGCGACGACGGGGGCCGCCGCGAGGGCCGCGGCGATCTCGTCCTGGATCTCGCTGTTGCGCAGCGCGAGACACCGGAGTTCCGGAAGCCGGGTGCCGGCGAGGAACGGCTCCAGATCGGAGAGTTCGGCGTCCCCGCCGTAACCGGAGGTGCCGAGCCAGAGGTCCAGGTTCTCCAGGGAGGGGAGCTCGCAGGCGGCCACGCCCCGCACCACCTCCACCGGCAGGCCGCCGCTCTCGATGACCAGCCTGCGCAGGCGCTCGTGCCGGGCCGCGCCGAACCCCAGTCCCATGCCGCCCCGCACCCCGAACTCCTCCAGTTCCGGGAAGCCGTCGAGCAGCGGGGTGACGTCGCCCTGGTTGATCCAGGAGATCTCGCACTCCTCGAAGGTGATGTCGCCGACGAACAGGGCGCGCAGCTCCGGCAGCCGGTCGCGGGCCGCGAGCAGGGCGGAGAACACCTCGTCGGGGCCGCTGTCGTACACATCGCTCCAGGCGCCCACGATCAGGGCCCGGACCTTCGAGGTGTCCACGGCGGCGGTGAACCGCGCGAAGGCGTCCTCCCACGACTCCTCGCTCTCGTACGCCTCCACACCGATCCGCCAGGCGACGGAGGCGGGGTCCGGCAGTTCGCCGGCCTCGGTGTCGGGGAAGTCGAACGCGGGCAGGCCGTGCAGCTCCTGCAGATGGACCCCAATGGTCATGACGATGCTCCAGACAGCGGACGGCGATGATCGGCTGATGTGCGAGCAGTTCTACCAAGCGCCACTGACAGGGCCCTCCGCGGGGCGCCCACTACATCCGCGGACGGCCCGCGGCGGACCGTCCGGGACCGAGCGGCCCCCACGGCCCCTGCGGGGCCCGCCGGACCCGTCCGCGCTCGCCCCGTCCGTGCGTGCCCCCGGCCCCCGGCTTCGGCGGGCCGCCGGCGTCGGACTCCCCGGCGCCCGGAGGCCGATGTTCCCGCATCGCAGCCTGGGCGGCCGCGCGTTCACCGCCGCCCCGGCTCGCCGAGCTGCGCCCCGCCGACGGCCGCGCCCGGTGCCGGCGCGGCCGCCCTGACGGTGACGGTCCACTGACGCGCCTTCACTGTCAGACCCTCCCTCTAACTTCGATCGCAGCCCGGCGCACCAGGCGCCGACGGTCGAGGGGAGAGCCATGTACCGGCAGGGAGATGTGCTGATCGTGCCCGTCGCGGAGGACGCCGTCCCCGCCCGTGCCGAGGACGCACAGGGGGAACCGAGGGACCGCCGCGGGCGCCTGGTGCTGGCGCTCGGTGAGGTCACGGGTCACGCCCACGCGGTCACGGGGCCGGGGCGGCTCTTCCGCGACGCGGGCTCGGTGGGGCCGATGCTCCTCCATCTCCCCGAGGGTGGCCGGGTGGTGCACGAGGAGCACGCCCCGATACCCCTGCCCAAGGGCTGGTACCGGGTGGTGCGCCAGCGGGAGTACATCCCGGGCGCGGTGCGGATCGTCGCGGACTGACCTCCGGGAACGGTCCGCGACGGGGCAGGACCGGCGGGCGCGCGATGCAGGGCGCGGCGCGACGGCGACATACGGAACAGGGAATCAGCTTGACTCTGTCGGGGATCTTGGAGTTGTCGAGGTCAGGTTCCCAGGGTGCGCCAGGATTTCGGCCGGGGTAGCTGCCTCTGGTCGAGGTAGTTCTGGAAGGCCGTTGGTCGGCGGGGTGCGAGGGCTTCCTCAGCCGGTGACAGCCCGCCGAGGCGCTCGATGTTGACGGCGATGGCCGTCAGCACGTGCTGGACGTGGGCTTTGCTCTGTCCTCGGTAGCGGCAGCGCCGCATACCGTGTCCGTGGGCGAACTCGTTGACCGTGCCCTCCACTCCGGAGCGGACCGCATAGCGGGCCTTCCACTCGGGCGTCTGCTGTTCGGCACGGACGCGGAGTTGCAGGTCACGGAGCTCACGCGGGGGAAAGCCCACGGTGCGGGCGCTGTCGGCGGTGCTGGTGCACTGGGCGCGGGCCGGGCAGGGACGGCACTGGCTCTTGGTAAACCGTGCCACGATCAGTGGGGCCGCGGTGGGCGAGGATGTCGGGTAGGGGCCGTGCCAGCCCGCGCTGACCTGCCCCTGCGGGCAGGTGACCTGCTGACGGTCGAAGTCGATGTGGAAGTCGTCCCGGGCGAAGCCCTCGCCTCGGCGGTGCTGGTGCGTGGGGTTGGTCTTCAGCGGACCGGAGACGGTGACCTGGTGTTCACGGGCGGCGTGTTCGAGGTGGGGCAGGGAGGTGTAGCCGGCGTCGACCAGGTGCTCGGCGGGCAGCAGCCCGCGGCGGGCCAGGCGGGTGTGGATGCCGGGCAGGACCTGGCTGTCGTGGGTGGTGGACGCGGTGGTGGCCACGTCCGTGATCACGTTGGGGCCGTCGGGAGCGCAGGTCTCGGTCAGATGGGCGGCGAACCCCTTCCAGCTGATGATGTGCCCGTGCCGTGCATAGCGGGCCGAGGTGTCGTAGGGCGAGACGACCGCCCCCGACGACGGCGGCAGACCCGCCCCGCCTTCCTTCTCGGCGGTGCGCCAGCGCAGGTGCCCAGCAGCATCACGGTGATAGTTCTGCACCATGATCTGCCGCAGGGCCTGAACGCGGGGACCGGACATGCGGTCCGCTCCGTACCGGTAGAGGTGTTCCAGGAGCCGGACGGCGTCGTTTCCGGTGGCAAGGATCCTGGTCATGGGCTTGGTGGGGTTCTTGCCCAGGCGGACCGGCCGGCCGTAGCGCAGCCCCCAGTCCTCGTCGACCAGCCCGTCCAGCAGGTGAGGGGAGATGCCCGCGATCTCTTCGAGTGCGGCGCGGACCGCCTCGGTGATCAACTCCAGGCGGGTCAGGTCGCGCACCGCGGCCAGGACGTGGGTGGAGTCGGTGCGCTGTGTGGTGCGCTCGCGCACCAGTCCGGCCTCCTTGAGACGGGCCAGCGCCAGGTCGAGAAGACGGTCGGCACGGTCGTCCTCGGTAAGACGTCGTCTCATTTGGTGAGTCTGCGGTAGCAGATGAGGCTGCAGGCGATGGCGGTGAAGGCCAGGAAGTGTTCGGCCTTGCGTTCGTAGCGGCGGTGTAGACGGCGGCAGCCGCCCAGCCAGGACATCGTGCGCTCGATGGTCCAGCGATGCCGGCCCAGCCGGGTGGAGGACTCGATGCCCTTGCGGGCGATGCGGTGCCGGATGCCTCGCTTGCGCAGCCATCGGCGCAGGTGGTCGTAGTCGTAGCCTTTGTCCGCGTGGAGCTTGGCGGGCCGTCGTCTGCGCGGGCCGCGACGGGAGCGGATCGGCGGAATGCCGCACACGAGCGGCTCGAGCGCCTGGCTGTCGTGCAGGTTCGCGCCGGAGATCCCGACGGAGAGGGGTAAACCGGTCCGCTCAGTGATCAAGTGGATCTTCGAGCCCTTCTTGCCCCGGTCTACAGGATTCGGACCTGTCAGGTCCCCCCTTTCAGGGCCCGCATGTTCACCGAGTCGATCGCGCAACGCGACCAGTCCAGCTCTCCGCGCGAACCCAGCTCGTCGAGTATGACGCGGTGCAGCTTCGCCCAGACCCGGGCGGCGGTCCACTCGGTGAAACGCCGGTGCGCGGTCGGCCCCGACGGGCCGAAGACCGGCGGCAACTGCCGCCAAGTGCAGCCTGTTGTGGCCACGAAGATGATCGCGGCCAGTACCTCACGATCCCCGTACCGGCGTCGGCCGCCGCCCTGCGGCCGTGTTGGAGCGGGAGGGACCACCCGCTGGAACAGTTCCCACAGCTCGTCCGGCACCATGCGCTCGACCATCACCACACAGTGCAGACTACCCAGCACCCCAAATGAGACGACGTCTAAGGCGGTCGCGGAAGTCGGCCAGCACGCTGTGGTGGAAGCCTGGATCGTCCAGTTCCATGGCCATCGCGTACTTGAAGTCGATGCGGCAGCGGACCGCCTCGGCGGTCTGCCGGTCCGACAGGCCCAGCAAGAACTGCAGTACGCAGACGGTGGCCAGCTGAGCGGGCGAGAGACCCGGCCGTCCGTCCCTGGGGTACCAGTCGACGAAGTCCTCGTCGCGCCACAGCCCGTCCAGCCGGTCACGCACCCATATCGCCGTCGTGCCGCCCGGGTTGCTTGCCCGCGCGATCTGCGCGGTCAGAGGCGGAACGTGCTCACCGGAACGGGGGCGCAGGGACAACGGGCACCTCGACAGCTGCTTCGGTCGGCAGAACTACCCGAGCATGCCCGTTGACCATGCTGCCGCACCGGGAAACTCCAAGATCCCCGACAGAGTCAAGATCAGGGGACGGGACTTCGGGATGCAGTACATGGACAAGTGGCGGGCCGTGGCGGCGGCGACGGGCCCGGCCGACCGGGCGGCCGCGGAGGACGGGCTCCGGCTCGCCTATCGCGCGGCCGGACTCGCGGCGCCCGCACGCTTCGTGTGGGTGGACTCGCCCAAGGCCGCCGTGACGGCGGTGCGGTCGCTGGCGGATGCGGGGCGCTCCGTGCGGGACGAGGTGAGGACCGTGCCCTGGGCCGAGGAGCGCCGCCGGGTGCACGACGATCTCGGCCCCGCGGGCTGGACGGAGCTGTGGGGGAGGAGCGGCGCGTTGCTGTGGGACACCACGCGCGCGCTCGCCGAGCGGATACGGACGGGGGTGGCCGACGCCCTGGCCGAGGAGGCCGCCGCTCTCGAGGGACAACTCGACGGAGAACACACAGAGGCGGCGGACGAGGAGCGGAAGGCGGTTCGGATGGTGCTGTTGGACGCGGTCCTGGGCCAGCACGACGCGGCCTGGCTCGCCGCGTTCGACGGCCGCAGCGACCGGCTCGCCGGCCTGGCCCGGGTGGCGGAGCACGCGGGCTGGTGGTGGCCGTTCGAGAAGGCGGTGGTGATCTGCGAACGACCCGTGGAACTGCACCGCGACGAGGCCGGCCGGCTCGACCGGGGCGATGGTCCGGCGCTCGCGTTCCCGGACGGCTTCGCCCTCCACGCCTGGCGCGGTATGCCCGTCCCGGCCGAGTTCCTCGCCGGACTGGCCTCACTCACGCCGGAGCGCATACGGATCGAGGAGAACGCCGAACTGCGCCGGGTGATGCTGGAGTTCTACGGCTACGAACGCTATCTCACCGAGTCGGACGCCCGGCCGGTGCACCGTGACGAGACCGGTGTGCTGTGGCGGATCGCGCTGGCCGACGACGAGGACGTCACGATGGTGGAAGTGGTCAACTCCACGCCCGAGCCGGACGGTACGCACAAGACCTACTGGCTGCGGGTGCCGCCCACGGCCCGGACCGCGAAGGAGGGAGTCGCCTGGACCTTCGGGCTGGACGCGGAGGCGTACGCCCCGGTGCGTCAGACCTGAGCGGACACCAGGGCCTCGCGACCGATCAGCGCCGAGCTGCCGTGCCCCGTGCAGGCGTGGGCTCCGGCGACCGCGCCCAGCCGGGCGCAGTCCTCCACCCGGCGGCCCGCCAGCCGGCCGTAGAGGAAGCCGGAGACATACGCGTCGCCCGCGCCGTTGGAGTCCACCACCGGTGTGGGCGGCACCGTCGCCGGTACGGGCCGGGGCGTGCGGCCGCCGTCGCGGGTCATCAGATACGAGCCCCCGGCCCCGGCCGTGGCCACGACCGCCTCCGCGCGGCCCTCGCGCAGGATCTCCCGCATCACCGACGCGATCCGCTCGCCGGCCCCGGCGGCGCTCAGGAACACCACGTCGGAGCGCAGCGCGAACTCCCGGTGGTAGTCGTCCACTCCGTCCCAGTCGTGGAGATCGGTCGACACGGGCACCCCGAGCTCCGCGATGTCGTCGTACAGGAACCGGGCGAAGTTCATGATCGACAGATGGACGTGGCGCGCCCGCCGCAGGTGGGGGAGGTAGAAATCGCGCGGCATCCGCAGATCACCCGGGTCGCGGGCGTCGTAGAACGACATCCTGCGGCCCGTGTCGTCGACCAGGTTCACCGCACGCCGGGTTCCGCTGGGGGAGATCAGGTGCTCGAAGGCCACACCGCCGTCGGCCAGCCGCTTCCGCACCTGTCCGCCCGGGAGGTCGTCGCCGATGAAGTCCAGGAAGGTCACACCGAGTCCGAGCGCCCGGCAGCCGAGGGCGACGTTGCCGCCGGTGTGGCCCGCCCACTCCCGGATCGGCGGTACCCCGACGGAGTCCGCCCTGGGCACCGGAAGCGATCCGACCCGCACGACCGTGTCGACCCCGCTGCCACCGACCACGAGTACGTCGAGGGCGGACTGTTCCTTGCTCTGCGCCGACACCGTCTTCCTCTCCGCGCGCCTGCCCGTGCGCTAAGCACTCTGCCGGGTCAACGCCTCGCGGTCGAGCCCCAGTTCCCGGGCGAGTGCCTCCTCGGCCCACTCGAGCATGGCTGCCCGGCTGAACGAGCCCGCGTACGACGTCATCTGCACGGCGAGGCCGTCGAGCAGTGCGGTCAGTCGCCAGGCCGCCGACGACGGATCGGCGCACTGGAACTCGCCGGCCGCCGCGCCCTCCGCGATGACCGCCGTGAGCTCCGTCTTCCACTGGCGGTCGAGATCGCGCGCCACATCGCGCAGTGCGGGCTCCCGCAGCGCCGCCGCCCAGCCCTCGATCCACAGCCGCCACCCCTTGGCCTGTCCGGTCGGGGCGTACCAGCGGACGGCGGTGCGCAGCCGCCGCACCGCCGAGGTCCGGCGGCCGAGGATCTTGCGCAGATGCCTCAGATCGTCCTCCGCCGCGTAGGAGAAGGCGGCGGCGACAAGTTGCTCCTTCGACGAGAAGTGGTACAGCACCAGGGCGTTGCTCACACCGAGTGCGGAGGCGACATCGGCGATCCGGACGGCGGCCACCCCACGTGCCTCGATCTGTTCCACGGCGGCCCGCAGCAGTTCCTCCCGCCGTTCCGCCACGCTCAACCGCACTCTCGCCACCCGCTCACCCTAGTCGCTGCGGGCGGCGTCGAAGGAGGCGGTTTCCCGGGACCGTTCGAAGCGGCGCCGCGACACCTCCGTACCACCGCACGGCCGGACCACCGCACGGCCGGGCGCCCTGGCGCCGCCGGTGCACGGCCCTGAGCCGGTGACGGCATCCGCCACCGGCGCCCGACCAGGACGCGCCACTGTCGACGGCGCTGATCCGGCTGGATGGGCTGACCGCCCTGATCGGCGCCCGGTCCACCCTGATTCCGGCACGCGCGCCGGTCCCCGACGGTCGACACCTCGGCCCCGCGCTCCGGCCCTCAGGGGCCCCTGCCCGCAACGCAGCCGGGGCCTGTGACGAGGCTGGAGCCTGCTGAAGGGAGCGGCGCCCCGCGGCAGCGGCCTGAGCCCCCGGGAGCCCCGTCGCACGAAGTGATCGCCGGGCAAGGGGACATGGCCCGGAAGCCCTGCTACCGGCCGTACGGGCCGAAGCGTTCCGCGATCAGCGGGAGCCGGTCGGCCACGATCGCGTGGGCCGCTGCGCGCGGAGTCGTGCCGTCCGCCTCCGCGCGTGCGAGCATCCGGTCGACCAGGGTCCGCATCGACCGCCGAGTGTGGCCGAACGCCTCGTCCGCGTCCGCGCCGATGTCACCGAAGAGGGTCCACCACCACCAGGCGTTCGTCCCCGAGTTCACGACGACGTCCGGCAGCACGGTGACGCCCCGTGCCCGCAGCAGCTCCTCCGCTTCGGGGAGGACCGGCATGTTGGCCGCCTCCGCGATCCAGCGCGCCCGGATCACGGACTGGTTTGCCGAGTCGACGGCGTACGAGACCGCCGCGGGCACCAGGACCTCCGCGTCCGCCGAAAGCCAGGCGTCGCCGGGCAGTTCGAGGTCGCCGGGGCGCAGCGCCGCGCGGTCCACCGTTCCGAAGGAGTCCCGCGCGGTGAGCAGTGCTTCCACGTCGAGGCCGCCCGGGTGGGCGATCGTCCCCTTGACGTCGGCCACGGCCACGATCCGCAGTCCGGCACGGGAGAGGAAGCGGGCCGCCGCCCCGCCCATCGTGCCGAAGCCCTGCACCGAGACCCGGGCTCCTTCGTGGGGCGCGCCCGCGTGTTCCAGGGCCGAGAGCACGGACTCGGCGACCCCGCAGCCGCCGACCAGCTCGTCGAGCCCGATTCCGTCGACATCGAGGGCGAACGCGTCGGCCAGTCGCCGGCGCGCCGCCGTCTCGTCGTCGAGCAGCGGATACACGGCCTGCACCGTCGAGATCAGCCCGGCCTCGGCGGCGGCCCCGTCAAGGAGGTCCTGGGTGAGTCCGAGGTCCTCGCCGGTGGTCCACATGTGCTCGATGTACGGCCGCATCGCCCTCAGGTAGCGCACCAGCACGCCGTACGCATCCGGGGACGTCGGGGCGCAGTCGATGCCGCCCTTCGCGCCGCCGAGCGGGACGTACCTGCCCTCGGGGTCGTAGTGGAGGGCCTCCTTCATGGTCATGCCCCGGGCCAGCCCCGCGACCTCGTCCAGGGTGCAGCCCTCGCGCATCCGCAACCCGCCGCTGCACACCCCGCGCACCAGCCGGTCGATCACGAGGTACCCCCGCCGTCCGGTGACGTGGTCGGTCCAGGTGAGCGAGACGAGCGGGCTTGGGTCGGACACGAAGGCCTCCGGACAACACAGCGAACTGAACCGTCGGTCAGTATCCGGACGCCGTCGACCGCCTGTCAACGCGCCGCACCCGCAGCTCCCGCCCCGGCCGCCCCCGGCACCTCGCAGTGGTCCTTGAAGCCCTGGCTGGTGAGGCCGAGCGCGGAGTTCATCCGCGACCGCAGGTTCTCCACCGCGACCATCGCCGTGAGCTCCACGTACGCGGCCTCGCCCAGGGCCGCCAGCAGCCGCCCGGCCGGCTCGTCGGCGACCACCGGAGGAGTGGCGGACATGCCCTCCGCGTACTCCATGACGTCCCGCTCCAATGGCGTGTACGCGTCACTCTCCCGCCACACCGGCACATCGCGCACCTTGCGGACGTCCATGCCGCGCCGCCGGTTCTCCCAGTACCCGAAGTCCATGCACCAGCTGCAGCCGATGGAGGCGGCCGACGCCATCACGGCCAGCGCCTTGAGATCGGCGTCCAGCCGGTCCCACTTCGCGACCGCGAGCTCGAACCGCAGGTCGGAACGGAGCACCTTCGGGTTGTGGCCGAGCGCCCTCGCGGGGTCGAGGACCTTCCCGTACGTCCGCCTGGAGTACCACTCCATCGCGCGGTAGAAGAGCGTGCGGGGCGGGGAGAGGGAGATGCGGGCCATGGTGGGCTCCTCGGTCGCCGGTCCGTGCTTCACCCGTACGACGGACGGTGCGGTGCCGGATGTGACACAGGTCCGCCGCGGCCCCGGCATTTTTCCCGGGCCTCGTACGTTTGCTCTGCCGTGGACGCCGGTGGCCCCGTTCCGCGGCCCCCGGCGTCCGGCGAGCGTCCACCGATAATGGAACGAACCGAAGACCCCAGGAGGTCCCGTGACCGGCGCAGGTTTCCCGCACTCGCTGCGCTCCCGGCTGCGATCGCTGCGGCCCGTTGCCTTCGGGGCCGACCCCGCCGGAGAGCGGATGGAGCGCATCCGCCGCTCCCCCCACTTCGCCGACGGGGTGTTCCAGAACCCCGTGGGAGCCCGGACCAGGCCGTCCGGATCGACACTCGAGTTCGCGAAGACCTACTTCCGGAAAGAGGCCCGCAGGCGTCGCGGCCCCGCCGCGCCGATACCCGTGCACCCCACCACGCTCGAGGACCTCGCCAGGCCACCGGCCTCGGGACTGCGGCTCACCTGGATGGGCCACTCCAGCGTGCTCGCCGAGATCGACGGCAAGCGGGTGCTCCTCGACCCGGTCTGGGGCCGGCGCTGCTCGCCGTTCGCGTTCGCCGGACCGAAGCGGCTCCACGCCGTGCCGCTGCCGCTGGCCGCGCTCGGCCCGGTCGACGTCGTCGTCATCTCCCACGACCACTACGACCACCTCGACCTGTCCGCGATCCGCGCCCTGACCTCGACGGACACGCTCTTCGCGGTGCCGCTGGGCGTGGGGGCGCACCTGGAGCGCTGGGGTGTCGCCGAGAGCCGCCTGCGGGAACTGGACTGGCACGAGTCGACGCAGCTGGACGGCCTGCGGCTGACCGCCACCCCGGCCCGCCACTTCTGCGGCCGCGGGCTGCGCAACCAGCAGCACACGCTCTGGGCGTCCTGGGCCGTCGAAGGACCCTCCGGTCGCCGGATCTACCACAGCGGTGACACGGGGTACTTCCCCGGCTTCCGGGACATCGGCCGGGACCACGGCCCGTTCGACGCGACGATGATCCAGATCGGTGCCTACAGCGAGTACTGGCCCGACATCCACATGACCCCGGCCGAGGGCATGCGGGCCCATCTGGACCTGCAGGGCGGCAGCCCGGGCGGGGTTCTGCTGCCGATCCACTGGGGGACGTTCAACCTGGCGCTGCACGCGTGGGCCGAGCCGGGGGAGTGGACGAAGGACGCGGCCGAGGAGGCCGGCCAGGCGGTGGCGTTCCCGCGGCCCGGTGAACCGTTCGAGCCTGCGGGGAAGCTGCCCGAGGAGCCGTGGTGGCGGGCTGTGTCCCACTCGATCGCGCACCCGTGGCGCCGACCCGGGCGACCCGGGGTCGAGGCCGAGACGCCCAGCGGCGATCTCGATCTCGCGGGCGAGCGGTGACGGCGGCCTGGGACGAGCGCGCCGCTGCCGTGCGGGTGCGGGAGCGTTCCACCCGGGCTGCGGTCGGGGTCGGAGTCCCGGATGCTGCGGACCATGCGTCCGGCCCGAACAGTCGGAACGGTCCGTCGGAAGGGCCGCCGGGCCGTTCAGGAGCCTGAGACCGACGACCCCGCCCCTGCCCGCCGAACTCACCGCACAGCCTCAAGCGGAGATCACCGAGTGGCCGTCGGTACACGGCTCCGGCGGACGTGACCCGGCGGTGCCCGGTCCTCGCACCGCGGGTCGGTCGGGGACGCCGGCATCGGCCCGGATCGCGGAGCACATCCGAGCCCCGGGGGGCGGCGTCGGCCGGTGCCTTCCCGAGGAGGGGGCCGGCCTACGCCGCCCCTCCCGGGCACCGTCCGCCCCGGATGCCGGGGGATCCGCCCCACGATCGGCCCTCTCGCGAATTGTCCGGACACTCCGCCCATCGGCCGAGGACAAGGACGTACCCGGGCACACGCCCCCGCCGCCGCCCCCGGAATTTCGCCTGTGCGTGCGAGCCCTCATACCAGAGCGGGACGCTCTACGGGCAAGTTTGTCAACTGCCCACCGCACATGAACGGTTCACGACTACCGTGTGTGCCCGGTGATCAACGGTGGGCTCCCGCACACCCTTGGCGCCGCGCACACCGATCGGTACATGATTCCTGGGCCACGTACCAAGGACGCTGATGTCTCAACTACGCGCACCCGCCGCGCGGCAGGACCGCCGCGAGGGCGGGCGGCACGGCCGGTCAGGCGCCCGCGCTCTCTCCTCCGCGGGCAGGCCGCAGTCCACGCCGCCGAACTCCGAAGCCCGTATACGGGCCCAACTGATGCGAACCGCCGTACTGCCCGCCGTCGTCGTGTCGCTCAGCGGCGCGGCCGCGGTGCTGTTCACGATCCGCTCCACCGACGCGCGGCCGTCCGCCGCGCTGTGGGTCGCGCTCGCGGGCTCGGCGGCCCTCGCCGCGGTCGCCGTGGTGGCGGCGGCGCTGGGCGCGGAACGCACGGCCAGAACCATGCTCGACCGTGCGCAGGACCTGCGCCGGTCCAGCGCCCGCCGACAGGCCGAGCTCACCGCCGTTGTGGACGGACTGCGCCGCGGCGAGCGTCCCCCGCCCCGTGAGAACCTGCCCGCCCCGGCCGCCGGTGGGGACGAACTCGATCTCCTCGCCCAGGAGCTGACGCGCTCCCACGAAGCCGCCGTGGCCGCCGTGGTGCAGGCCTCGCGGCTGTCCAGCAGCGTGGGCAACGAGCAGAAGGTCGAGGTCTTCGTCAATCTCGCCCGCAGGCTCCAGTCGCTGGTGCACCGCGAGATCCAGCTGCTGGACGAGCTGGAGAACGAGGTCGAGGACCCGGAGCTGCTCAAGGGCCTCTTCCACGTCGACCACCTGGCGACCCGGATCCGCCGGCACGCGGAGAACCTCGCCGTCCTCGGCGGAGCCATCTCCCGCCGTCAGTGGTCCAACCCGGTCACCATGACCGAGGTCCTCCGCTCCTCCATCGCCGAGGTGGAGCAGTACCCCCGGGTCAAGCTCGTGCCGCCGATCGACGGCACCCTGCGGGGCCACGCCGTCGCCGACGTCATCCACCTCCTCGCCGAACTGGTGGAGAACGCCACCCTGTTCTCCGCCCCGCACACCCAGGTGCTGTTGCGCGCCTCGCACGTCACGGCGGGGCTGGCCGTGGAGGTCGAGGACCGGGGACTGGGCATGCCCCTCTCCGAGCAGAACAAGATGAACGCCCTGCTCGCCGACCCCGACCAGGTCAATGTGGCGCACCTGCTGCAGGACGGCCGCATCGGACTGTTCGTGGTCTCGGCGCTCGCCCGCAGGCACGGCATCGCGGTCCGCCTCCAGTCCAACATCTACGGAGGCATCCAGGCCGTCCTGGTGCTGCCGCAGGGGCTGCTCGGTGCCGAACCGGGGGCCCAGGGCGGAGCCGGGCAGCAGGGCGCCCAGCGCCACGCCGACCATCCGCCGGCCGCGGCCGCCGCGGTGGCGGGCGGGGTCGCCGGCCGGGAGCACGCCGCCGCCCCCGCGGCCGCCCCGCATCCCGCCGTCGAGCCGCCGCACACCGCCGACGGGCACCACACCGGCAGTCAGCGCACCCTGACCTACGCGGCGAGCATGCCGGGCATGCCGCACCAGCAGCCCGTCGCGGATCCCGCAACCGGGCCGCTACCGGTGCGCGGCGAGCACCCGGACCGGGCCAATCCGGCAACCGTCCGGACCGGTGCGGCCCACGCGGCCACCCCGCCGGCGCAATCGCCTCCGCGGCCTCCCGCGCCGCGCCATGCGTCCTCGCCGTCCGACTCCCCGGACGTACGCGGCACCATGGGCCGCCCGCAGCTGCCCAGGCGGCGCGCCCAGGAGCACCTGGCGCCCCAGCTGCGGGACGAACCCGCCCCCCGCAGGCCCGAGGAGCAGGCCCTGCACGACCCCGGGCTGATGGCGGCCTTCCAGCGGGGCATCGGCCTCGCGGAGTCCCGGGCGCCGGAAGCCACGGACTCCCTCCCGCACGAACCGCAGCGACAGTTCGACACCCACAAGGAGTAGATGCACCATGGCGAGCGATGTGCCCACGGGCCATTCCTCGGATCTCGACTGGCTGCTCAGCGGCCTGGTCCAGCGCGTGCCGTACACCCGTAACGCGGTTCTGCTCTCCTCCGACGGCCTGGTGAAGTCCGTGCACGGCCTCGATGCCGACAGCGCCGACCACATGGCCGCGCTGGCATCCGGGCTGTACTCGCTCGGCCGCAGCGCCGGCGCCCGCTTCGGCGACGGCGGTGAGGTCCGTCAGGTCGTGGTGGAGCTCGACTCCACCCTGCTGTTCGTGTCCACGGCCGGATCGGGCACCTGTCTGGCCGTGCTGGCGGGGCGGGAGGCGGACGCCGCGGTCCTCGGGTACGAGATGGCGATGCTGGTCAAGAGCGTACGGCCGTATCTGGTCACCCCGGCCAGACAGGCCGCCGGGGCGCCGAACGCCACGGGGCTCTGACCGTGCCGGCCCCCAAGGACGGGCCGTGGTTCGACGATGCGGCAGGCCGGCTGATCCGCCCCTACTCCGTGATCGGTGGCCGTACCCGTCCCACGGCCGCCCTCGATCTGCTGTCCCTGGTGATGGCCACCGGCACCGTCCCGCAGGGGGCGCTCGGGCCGGAGCACGCGCTGGCCCTGGGCCTGTGCGGCGGCCCCACGTCGGTGGCGGAGATCTCGGCGCACCTACGGCTCCCCGCGGTCGTCACCAAGGTGCTTCTGTCCGACCTCGTGGACTGCGGGGCCGTCACCGCCAGGGCGCCCCGCTTCCAGGACTCTCCGACCGACCGTTCCCTGCTGGAGGCAGTGCTCGATGGCCTACGACGACGGCTCTGACCACCGCCCTGACCACATCCCCGAGCACGGCCAGGGCTCCCGTGACCGCGGCGATCCCTTTCCCACCGCGCTGAAGATCCTGGTCGCGGGCGGCTTCGGGGTGGGCAAGACGACCTTCGTGGGCGCGGTGAGCGAGATCGAACCGCTGAGCACGGAGGAGTTGCTGACGGCCGTCAGCGTCGGCACCGACAGCCTGGCGGGAGTGGAGTCCAAGAAGACCACCACGGTGGCCATGGACTTCGGCCGGATCACCCTCGACGAGCGCCATGTGCTGTACCTCTTCGGCACACCGGGCCAGGAGCGCTTCTGGTTCATGTGGGACGAGCTCTCCGGGGGAGCGCTCGGCGCGGTCGTCCTCGCCGACACGCGCCGGCTGGAGGACTGCTTCTCCGCCGTGGACTTCTTCGAGCGGCGCGGCATCGGGTTCGTCGTCGCCGTCAACGAGTTCGACGGTTCCTACCGCTACGAACCGGACGAGGTCCGGGCCGCGATCGACCTCAAGGAGGACGTCCCGGTCGTGCTGTGCGACGCGCGCATCGCCAGCTCCGGGATCGGCACCCTGGTCACCCTCGTCCAGCATCTGCTCACCACCACCCCGGCACCGGCAGCGGCGCCGAGCTACGGAGCTCAGTCATGACGTACGACCCGACCGGCCATCTGCTGCTGACACCCGTCGACCGGGAGGCCCCCACCCGGGTGCAGCGGCTGCGTCAGCTCGGGCTGGGCGAACGGCCCGAGCCGGCGTTCGACGAATTCGCCCACAAGCTCGCGGAGGTGACCGGGGCCCCGTACTCGATGGTCAACTTCATCGACGAGCACCGGCAGTTCTTCGCCGGGCTGCACACACCCGCCGGCACCCACGCGGGCGGGGGCGACCTCGCGGCGGCGGGCGGCGGGGACGTGGGCCGCTTCATGGCGCGCGACCACGGCTACTGCCCGCACGTGGTCGTGCGGCGCAAGGCGTTGGTGCTGGAGGACGTCTGCGACTACCCCCGGTTCGCGGGCAATCCGGTCGTCGACGAGATCGGCATCCGCTCGTACCTGGGTGCGCCGCTGATCGACCGTACGGGCATCGCACTGGGCACGATCTGCGTGGTGGACACCGAGCCTCGGCCCTGGGGCAGGGCGGGCCTGGAGACCATCAAGTCACTCGCGGCCGAACTGGTCGAGCAGATCCACCGCCGCGAGGACGGGCTGCTGTGACCGTGACGCGGTGACGTCCCCGGGAGCCGTACGGCCCTCCCGGGGACGTCGTGTTCGCCGAGCCGCGTCCGCGGGGCCCCTCTCGTCCGCCCGGGTCAGACCAGGGCCTCCATGCGCGTCAGCTCGGCCAGCCGCTCCGACCACTGGCCCTTCGACTGGCCCAGGGCCACTTCGGCCAGTCTGAGCAGCTGGATGTCGGAGGTGCCCGCGGGCGCGAAGATGTGGTGCGCGTCACGGAGATAGCGCTCGATCGGACGCTCCGTGAACAGCCCGGAGGCCGCGTGTATCTCCATGGCGTTCCGTGCCGAGTCGAGTGCGGACTCGACGTTGACGAGTTTGGCGTTCATCAGCTCCGCGTCGCACGCCAGTCCCTGGTCCAGCAGATGCACCGCGTGGTACGCGGCGAGCCGTGCCGTCATCAGCCGTGACTGGAGCTGCCCCAGCTTCAGCTTGATGGACGGCAGTTCGTGCAGCGGCCTGCCGTAGCGGTGGCGCTCGGCGCAGAACCGCGTCGTCTCCTCCAGGACGGCCTGGTGTATGCCGAGTGCGACCGCGGTCAGATTGGCCCGGCCGTAGAGCACGCTGGAGGAGTAGGCGACGGCGAGGCCGTCCCCCTCCTCGCCGAGCCGGTTGGCCGCCGGAACCCGGCAGTCGTCGAAGTGGAGCTCACCGAAACTGAAGCCGTGCAGTCCCATGGTGGGCTTCTGCTCGCCCGTGTGGCACCCCGGGCGGCCGGACTCCACCAGAAAGGCCGTGAGCCCCCTGGAGCCGGGCCCCGTCCGGACGACGACCCCGTGCAGATCACCGACGTGACTGTTGCCTACGTACACCTTCCGGCCGTTGATGACGTAGTCGTCGCCGTCACGCACGGCGGTGGCGCTCATCCCCAGCACATGGCCGCCCGACTCGGGTTCGGTGACCGCGATCGTGGGCAGGCACTCGCCCGCCGCGATCAGGGGGAGCCAGGTCTTCTTCTGCTCCTCGTTCCCGAAATGGACGATCTTGGCGACGCCGAGCTGGGAGGCCTGGACCATGGCTCCCATCGCGCCGCTCACGCGGGACAGTTCCTCGATGATGATGGTCTTGGCCAGATGTCCGACACCCATCCCGCCATGGCCCTTGCCGATCGTCGCTCCGAGCCAGCCCTGTCGTGCGATGAGCCGCGAGAGGTCGCGGTGCACCGTGCGGGCGGCCTCCATGGCCGGGATGCGCGGGCGGACCTCGCACTCGGCGAAGTGCCGCACCCGCTCACGGAGCTGATGATGAAGCCGACTGGCGAAGTACCCGTCCATCGCGAGCCCTCCTCTGCGAAACGCCTGCTCGTGCGAGTGTTCGAGCAGGTGGTGCATCGGCATGGTCCCGTCCCGTACAGGCCGACCACCTCATGGTGTTGATCGCTTACGAGTGGTACAACTCGGTGGCCAACTTTGGCCGAAATGGAATCCATTGACGTGTGATTGAGACTGTGTCCCTGGTGGTAGTGGCCCGTCCGGTTCACCCGCTGGGCATGCCCACGGGTCTTCTTTCTGCCACTTGCCCTGGGCAATGGGTTCCTGGGCATATGGCACCGAGGGACAGCATTCCGCTTCCGGTGGCGGCCGACCAGGCCTCAGAGGTACGGAAATGCCCGCAACTCTGACGGAATCGACGGGCTTTGAGCGGAAAGTGGTCCCGGCGTACAGGGGCGCTGACCGGCGCACACCCTTCCAGGTGCACGCCCCCGATGTCACGCACCGCTGTCCGGGGACGATGCCCGTATCCCGGGGGACGGCGTCGGCCCTCCGCTGCGCCGCACCTCGGCGAGGGCGACGTCACGGTCTCGAGCTCGACGGACGTGCCCGGACCCGGCGGGTGACCGGGCTCTCGTCGGCCACCCCGGCACCGCCTCGACCGGGCGGCCCGGAGCCGGTCCAGCCCGGCTCGCAGGTCCGGGTGCGCCGCCGGTCCGGGGCGCGACGGGCGTGGCGAGCGCATTCGGGGGTCTGGTGGGTGTGACCGGCGGCGACCGGGGGAGGGACCTCCACGTGCCCCGTGACCGTCCGACCGAGGAGGCCGGCCCCCCATGACCGCGACCGCATACCGCCCCGGACTGCTGGACGCCGCCGACGGCGTGCAGATCGCCACGTACTCCTGGCTGCCCGAGAGCGGGCGCCCCCGGGCCCTGGTGCAGCTCGTCCACGGGGCGGCGGAGCACGCGCTGCGGTACGACCGGTTCGCCCGCCACCTCGCCGCGCACGGCTACGGGGCGATCGCCTCCGACCACCGCGGCCACGGGGCGACGGCCCCCTCCACCGGCGGCTACGGCGTGGCGGAGACGCCCGACGCCGCACCGGTCGACGGCTACGACAGCTGGCGCGCGACGGTGGAGGACATCAAGGCGGTCGGCGACCAGGCACGGCTGCTCCACCCGGGCGTTCCCGTGGTCGTCCTCGGGCACAGCCTGGGCTCCATGCTCGCGCGCGACTACGTCCAGGAGTACCCGGACGACCTCAGCGGCCTGATCCTCTCCGGCGCCTTCCGTACGCTGCCGGGCGCCGACATCGAGGGCTCCATCGCCCGTCTGGAGGAGCGGGCGGCCACCGAGGGCCGCTCGGCCCCCTCCGCGTACGTCTCCGAGCTCTTCGCGTCCTTCAACGACCCGTACCCGCACCGGACCGGATTCGAGTGGTTGTCCCGTGACGAGGACGAGGTGGACGCCTACGCCCTCGACGAGCGCTGCGGCTTCCCCTTCAGCACGGGCCTCGTCCTCGACTGGCTGCGCGCCGTGCGGAAGATCAACGACCCACGCAACCTGGCCCGCGTCCCGGCCGACCTCCCGGTCCATGTCGCCGTCGGTGCGGAGGACCCCTGCCACCAGGGGATGACCCTGGTCCACGCACTGCTGGAGGACTTCCGCCACGTCGGTACGGAGTCCCTGACGTGGAAGGCGTACGAGGGCGCCCGCCACGAGATCCTCAACGAGACCAACCGCGAGGAGGTCCAGCAGGACCTGGTGGCCTGGTTGGACGAGCGGGTGTGAACCGGACGGGCGGGTGTGAGTCGCGCCAGCCGGTGTGAGCCGTGCAAGTCGGTGTGAGTCGGGGATCCGGGCGCGGGCCGAGTGGTCCCGGGCGTTGTCGGTGGGGCGCCGTACCGTCGGAGGATGGCCACTGCCGACGACGTACGCAGAATCGCCCTCGCACTCCCCGGCGCGGTGGAGAAGCTCGCCTGGGGCCGGCCCACGTTCCGGGCGGGACAGGGCGGAAGGATCTTCGCCTCGCTCGACGACGATCAGGCGATCGGGGTCAGGTGCCCCAGGGCGGACCGCGAGGAGCTGATCGCCTCCGAGCCGCACAAGTTCTTCGTCCGCGAAGGGCACGACGACGCCTACGCCTGGCTGAGGGTGCGGCTCGGCGCACTGGAGGACGAGGAGGAGCTGTACGCCGTCCTGCTCGACTCCTGGCGGCAGGCGGCTCCCCGGAGGCTGCTCGAAGCCCATCCCGAGCTGGGTGGGGGGTCCGGGCCCTGACCCCGGCGGCTCCTCCCGCGTGCGGGCGAGGCAGGGAAGGGCGTACCGGCGCGGGAGCAGGGGGCGCTGAGGCGCGGCAGGCGCACGCCTGCCGTTCCGGCGCACGGGGCGCATGCGGCATGCGAAGTCCGCGCGCGGGCCGGTGCACGCCTGTTACGTACGGTCACGACACAAGTGAGGCCTACGGGCGGGCGTGACGCACGGTCATGACGCGTGTGCGGGTGACGGAAGTGTGTGACACATGGTCATGGCGTGTGCGCGGAGGACGCACGCGGGTGACGGACGGTCATGGTGTATGTGCGTGCGATCACGGGTGATGGCTCAACTCGCCCGTCTTCACGGGATGTTCACAACGGTCTACACCATTCAGTGCTCTCATGAGGGAACCCCACGCATTCCCCCATCCGTCTACCGATGGGGCGATCCCGTGGGGTCCGTCCAGTGTGACGACATTCACTGCCAGCACATCCGGAAGTGACGGATAGTAATGAGTGCCCTACAACACCGGCACGTACTGTTACGTGTGCCCAGACAGTCGACGAAGGAGACTCATGCGACCGTTCGTACTGAACTACGTACTTCCGGCCGAGAGTCCTGCGGTCACCCTGCCGTACACCTACGACTCCGCGCTGCAGTTGAATGTGCTGCCGGACGGGCGGCCCGCCATCGTCGACCGCGATCTGATCCTGGTCACCGGCACGACGACCTCCACCGCCGGCTCCAAGACGCACTTCGACGACTGACGGACCGGCACAGCGATGACCGTACTGATACTGACGTGCCGCCAAGACGTCACCGCGGACATGGTGATCGCCAAGCTGCACGACCGGGGGGTGCCTCTGGTGCGGCTCGACCCCGCCGATCTCCCGGGTGAGGCCGCCCTGTCCGCCGAGTACGTGCGCGGTGACTTCTACGGCCACCTCTCGACCGACGGCCGGCTGCTGAGCATGGGCGCCCTGCGGTCGATATGGGTGCGCAGACCCGGTGAACCCGCCGCCCACGCCGAGGAGCCCTCGGCATGGCTGACCGCGGAGACCGAGCAGGCCCTGTACGGAATGCTGTACTCGGCCACCGCGCGCTGGATGAACCACCCCTGCGTGTCCGCGCAGGCCCGCTGCAAACCCTGGCAGCTCAGTCTCGCGCACCGCAGCGGCTTCGCAGTGCCCCCCACCGTCGTCACCACGTTCCCCCGCGTGGCACGGCAGTTCGCGGCGCAGTACCAGGACATCGTGGTGAAGTCCGCCTCCGGGCCGCCGCCCGGCGACCCGCCGGTGTCCCTGCCCACCACCCGCATCCCCCCCGACGCCGACTTCTCCGGTGTGGCCGCCGGGCCCACGTTGCTCCAGCAGTACGTGCCCAAGCGGTCCGACATCCGCCTGACCGCCGTGGGCGCACGCCTGTTCGCCGCCCGGAAGCTCTCCGAGGACGGACAGGTGGACGGACGGTACGGCGACACCGGTCAGCCCTGGAAGGCGGTGGACGTGCCGGAGCGCATCGCCCGGGCCGTGCGGGACTACATGGGCCTCGCCGGACTCGCCTACGCCGCCTTCGACTTCGCCGAGGACGAGGAGGGGCTGTGGTGGTTCCTGGAGTGCAACCAGGGCGGCCAGTTCGGCTTCATCGAACTGGAGACCGGTCTGCCCATCTCCGAGGCCGTCGCCGCGTGGCTCGCCCCGCCGGCCAGGGACCAGGGGTGACGGACGAGGGGAGGGCCGACGCAGGCTTTCGGGGCCGCCCGCTCAGTGGTGCGCGCCGGCGCCGAGAAAGCTCCCGATCCGCCCGCGCAGCCCGGCCGGGTCCAGGCCGTGCGCCGCGAGGTGCTCGTCCATCCGCCCGTACCGCCGGAGCTCCCGCCGGGCGACGCCGAGCCCCAGCACACGGTGCGGCACGTCCGCCAGCGCGTCGTTGACGGCGGCGGTCGACGTGCCCGCCAGACACGGCTCGACGATCACCACGTCGGTGGATCCGCGCCCGGCCGCCCGGCGGACGGAGGAGGCGTCGAAGGGCCGGACGGTCGTCGCGTAGAGCACCGTCACGTCCATGCCCCCGGTCGCCGCCAGCACGGTGTCCAGCATCGGCCCCACGGCGACCACCACGCCGCCGCGCCCCTCCCGTACGGCCGCGAACCGGATGCCGTCGACGGGCCGTGGGTGTTCGTTCGACTGGAGCGACAGGCGTACATAGACCCGGTCGTCCCCGGGGACGGCCGCCCGCAGCAGGGCCTCCGCCTCGTCCGGGTGCCCGGGTACGTGTACGGTCCAGCCGTCGAGGGTGTCGAGCAGGGCCACATCGCCGGGCGCCATGTGCGTGAAGCCGCCCGCCGGCCAGTCGTACGAGGCGCCCGCGCTCACCAGCACCCCGCCGACGCCCTGGTGCCCGAAGTCGAGCTTGACCTGCTCGAACGGCCGCTCGACGAGAAAGCTCGCGAAGGTGTGCACGACCGGTCGCAGCCCGGTCAGGGCCAGTCCGCCGCCCACGCCGATCATCAGCTGCTCGCGGATGCCGACGTTGATCACCCGGTCGGGGTGTGCCCGTGCCGCGGGCCGGAAGCCGTCCGCGCTGATGTCGGCCAGGACGAGGGCGAGCCGGGGGTCCTCGTCCAGCAGCCGGGTCGTCGTCGAGATGAAGCGTTCGCGCATCGTGTCCATGATCAATTCCCTCGTGTGGTGTCCGGGTGCCCGTCGGGCGCTCCCGTGCCGCGGTCCGGTTGCCCGGGCCGGGTGCGCGGCAGGTGTGCCCGTCAGGCGTCCTTCGGTTCGACGCGGGCCACGACGGCACGCGGGCGCCCGGAATGGGGTGCGGTGAACGCCGCGTACAGCGCTCCGTGGTCGCGTCCGTCCACGGTCGCCGCCGACCAGCCCGCAGCCTCGAGGCGGGAGGCGATGCCACCGGGCCAGCCATGGGT
Source organism: Streptomyces sp. WMMC940 (assembly GCF_027460265.1). Classification (NCBI taxonomy): domain Bacteria; kingdom Bacillati; phylum Actinomycetota; class Actinomycetes; order Kitasatosporales; family Streptomycetaceae; genus Streptomyces; species Streptomyces sp. WMMC940. The sequence goes on along the minus strand of NZ_JAPZBC010000001.1, from coordinate 804,507 downwards.
CGCGGACCCGTTGTCGATCACCAGCGTGTGGAGCCGTTCGAGTTTCGCCGCCCCGGCGTACGCGATCGCCTCGTGGTTGCTCCCCTCGTCCAACTCGGCGTCGCCGATCAGTACCCACACCCGGGGACCGTCCAGCCCCCGCGCCCGCAGGCCCAGAGCGGTGCCGACCGCGAGCGGCAGTCCGTGCCCGAGCGAGCCGCTGCCGATCTCCACGCCGGGCACGAGCACCCGGTCGGGGTGATGGCCGAGCGGGGAGTCGTACGCCCCGAACCCGGTCAGCGTCTCCTCGTCGATGAACCCCTTCGCCGCGAGCACCGCGTAGTAGGCCATCGGGCCGTGGCCCTTCGACAGCAGGAACCGGTCGCGCTCCACCGAGCCGGCGGTCTCCGGGGTCACCCTGAGCACCCGGTCGTAGAGCACCCACAGGGCGTCGAGCGTGGAGGTCGCGGCGGGCCCGTGCTTCTCGTCGCCCGTCATCCGGGCCATCAGGCGGTCCAGGTCCCGGCGGGCGTGGGTGCGGTCACGAGTCGTGGTCGATCCTGTGCGCGTCATGGGACCGACCGTGCAACTTCAACCCCACTTGAGGTCAACCGGCAATCGGTTCGTGACCACCCGGCGAAGTGCGGTATGGTTCTCGTGCGCGTTCGGCCGGGGGAAACCCCAGGTCAGACGGGCACCGGGACGTGGCGCAGCTTGGTAGCGCACTTGACTGGGGGTCAAGGGGTCGCAGGTTCAAATCCTGTCGTCCCGACGGAGGCTTTGCTTCGTAGTCGCAGGTGAAAGGGCCCTGCCTCACATCAGTGAGGCAGGGCCCTTGATCATTCTTAGACTCTCGTGTCGCATTTGGTCACAGGTGCCTGATGATCATCGTCGGCTCACGATACGCAGCTGTCCAAGCTCGTCCGAGTCGACCTCGAGGCTCCCCGGATTAGCATCTTTCTCTTCCCGGCCTTGCTGCCGCCTGCCGCGGCGCGCGTGCCCCGCAGTCGGACCGCGACATCGTCCGCTCTGCCACGCGTGTCCGGACTGCTGCAGAAAGTATCGATCACCGTAAGATCCTCTGCGCCGACCAGGTCGGCATCCGATCCGACCAGCTCACCGGACGCACCTGGGGCGCCAGGGGGAGGACCCCCGTGGTGCGGCGGGGCGGGTCTCTGTGAACGCGATGTCGGCGGCCGGGTCGGAGTTGATCCGACACGGCCTCTCCGCGTTCTCCGGCCACCGTGCGAAGGTGTGGCCGCCGGCCGGACCCACGCCGGTCCGCCGGCCGGACCCACGCCGGTCCGCCGGCAGGTGCCCGCACCGAGCCGGCCCGCCTCCCAGCCGGCCGGGAGCGCGGCTGCGGCACCGCCGCGTACGGTGATCGTCACCGCCGGCCGGGATCTCCGGCCCGGGCCGCTCAGCCGGCCCCGGGCCCGCCGGCCGGGATCTCCGGCGGCCGCAGCCCGGGCCAGGCGCTGAGCGCGGTGGCCAGCTGAGCCCGCGAACGCACGTCCAGTTTCTGGTAGATGCGGGTCAGCCGGGACTCGACCGTCTTCACACTGAGATACAGCCGCGCCGCCGCCTCCTGGTTGCTCGCGCCCTGCCCGACGAGCAGCGCCAGATGCAGTTCCGCCTCCGTCAGCGACGACAGCGCGCCGTCGCGGGAGGGCGCGGGCTCGGCCGAGCCCGAGGGGGTCTCCGACGCCAGCGCCAGCCAGGGTGCCGCGCCCGACCGTTCGAAGACCGTCGCCGCCGCCTGCAGCGCCTGCTGGGCCGCCGAGCGCCTGCGGCGGCGGCGCTCCACCCGGGCGAGCGCGACCAGCGCCCGGCCGCGTTCCAGGGGCAGCCCCGCGTCACCGAACCGGTCGGCCGTCTCCGCCAGCAGCCCGGCCGCCTCGTCGGCCTTCCCGCCGGCCGCCAGGTACAACGCGTACACCCGGTCGCAGCCGAGCAGCACCGTCGTACGGCCCAGCCGCTCCGCGACCGGCCGGACGTCGGAGAGCACTCCTGCGGCCTCCTCCGGGGCGTCGTTGGCGAGCAGCGCCTCGGCCAGTTCCTCGTGCCAGCGCAGCATGGACGGATCCACGGCGGACTGGGCGCGCTCCCCGGCCTGGACCCGCCTCAGGGTCTCCAGGGCGTTGGCCACGTCGCCGGTGACGAGCTGGACCCGTCCGAGGGCGTAGAGGCTGCGGGACAGGAAGACGTGGTCGCCCTCCTCCTCGGAGGCCTGGGCGCTGCGGCGCGCGTAGCCGGCGGCGCGGGCGAAGCTGCCGCCGGCCGTCTCGGCGAGGGCCAGCGAGTACCAGGCGGGTCCCGGGGAGAGGCCCGCCTCCAGTGTCAGGGCGAGTGACCGTCCGGCGTGCGACAGCGCCGCCGCGCACTGGCCGCGGCGCGCCTCGACCTCCGCGGACGTGTTGAACAGTTCGATGGCGTCCTCGACGGTGCCGCGGCGCTCGACCAGCGGCAGCAGCGCGTTGAGCTGGTCCCGGGCATCGCCGAGCCGGTCGTCGAAGAGGGCGTGACGGATCGTCAGTATCTGTGCGGCGTTGCGGATCCCGGGTGGCCGCTCGACCATCTCCAGGGCCCGAGCCCGGGCCAGCACCCGTTCCGCGTCCGGCGAGCCAAGGAAGCGTTCCATGCGGGCCCGCACGGTCAGGGCCCTGGCCGCCGTCCTCGCGTCGCCCACGGAGGAGGCAAGCTCCGCCGAGTCGACGGCGGCCGCCCGTGAGCGCACGGGGTCCCCGTCGGCGAGCACGTACTTCACCGCGAGGCGGAGCTGTACGGCGGCGCGCAGTGCGGTGTCGCCCTCGGAGTCCTCCATCGCGTGCACATAGATCTCGTCGAGGCCGGTGAGGCCCTGACCGGCGGTGTCCAGCACCGCGAGGCGGGCCCGGACCCGGTCGGCAGGGGCTGCGTCCCGGGAGAGGAGATCGGTGGCGGCCCGGACCGCGAGGTCGGCGCGTGCGGCACGGGCGGCCTCCTCCGCCGCGTCGACGAGCCGGGCGATGCGCCGCGTCCCCTCCCGGCCGGGCGTGGACTCCGCGGCGAGCAGGGCGAGTTCGGCGGCCAGGGCGCTGTTGCCGCGGCGCCGTGCGGAGTCGGCCGCGGCGGCGACCTCGGCCGCCAGCCGTTCGTCGGGTACGTCCGTGGCGAGGGCCCGGTGCCGTACCTGCTCCACCGGGTCGTCCACGACCCGTGCGAGCGCGGCGTGCCCCTGGCTGCGCTCGGTCCAGCAGGCGTCGTGCACGAGTGTGGACGGCAGCACACCCGCCGTGAAGGACACCGTGCCGTCCTCGGTGAGGGCGATCAGCCCGGCCCGTTCGGCCATGGCCAGGTCGGACTCCGCGGTGGGGCGGCCCGCGCGGCGGATCAGCGACGCCGAGGGCCGCAGGGCGAGCGCGGCGAGCAGCAGCGTGGCGCGCACGGCGGGGGAGGCCACTGCGAGGAGCTGCCGGGCCAGATCGCGGGCGCGGCCGGACAGGGACAGCGCCTCGGCGTGGTGCACCGGCGTCCGCGCGTCGGCGAGGGAGCGGCCGATGGCGAGGGCGAGCCGCGGGTTGCCGCCGCTGGCCCGATGGATGCGGCCGGCCATCCGGGACGGGAGCCGGTGGTGGATGAGGAGTTCGGCGATCTCGTCCGCGTGCAGCGGCGCCACGTTCAGCACGTCCGCCTCGGACGGGACCCACAGCGGCTCCGGGCCTTCGCCGGCGGTGCCGGGGCCGTACGCCTCGGCGTCCGGGGTCTCGACGGCGACGACCCGCAGCGCGGGCGGGGCCAGATGGAGGGCGAAGCGCAGCAGGTCGGCGCTCTCGGGGTCCATCCGCTGGACCCCGTCCACGACGAGCAGGACCGGATTGCGGGCGGTGAGCGTACGGAGGATCCCGGCGAGGGCGAGCCGCAGGGCGATGCGGTCCCAGCCCTCCTCGGGCACGGGTGCCTCCCGGCACAGCATGGCCACGGCGGCGCGCTGCGGGCCGGGCAGCATCTGGAGGGCGTCCTGCTCCCCGGCCGGGTTCCCACCGTTCGGGGCGGGACCCGTCCGCGGCCCCGGGTCGGTCTCCGACGCGGCGACGGAGGCCACGAGCGCTGCCGCGGCCGCGCCGGGGATCCCGCGGTCGGTGGGGAGCGTGGCCAGCCACAGCACCTTCTCGCCGCGTGCCTCGGCGCGCGCCGCTATGGCGAGCGCCACTTCGGACTTGCCGACCCCGGCGGGGCCGGTGAGGAGGGCACGCCCGCGGGCGTGCAGGACCCGGTCGAGGCGGTCGAGGAGTTCTGCCCGGCCGACCGGCACGTGAAGCCTCCCCGCGTTCGCGCGCAGAGGGAGGTACGCGCCGACGTTCACGTACCCACCACCACCTTCCGGCGTGCGCGGGCCCCCTGCCCGTTCGAGCAGAGGATACGAACCCGATCGGCCCAGTCCAGGCCCTGTGTCCGGCATGCGGACAGGTCCGGACCGGGCGGACCGTGGGGCGCGCCCGCGGACCGTGCCCGCGGACGCGCCCCTGACCTGCACGGATGTCAGTCGTACCGGTGTCTCAGAAGGTGAGACTCCAGCTGTCGATGTAGCCGGTGTCACCCGATGCCACGTCGCGGACCTGCAGCTTCCAGGTCCCGTTCGCGATCTCGCTGGAGGCGTCGACCGTGTACGTCGCGAGGACGTTGTCGGCGCTGTCCCAGCCGGACGAGGTCTTCAGGTTGCGCACGGTGCCGTCCGGGGCGATCAGGTCGATGACCAGGTCACCGCGCCAGGTGTGCTTGATGTCCACGTCGACCTTGAGGGCGGCGGGGGCGTTGCCGGAGCGGCCGGTGACGGCGATCGAGGACGAGACCGTCGAGTTGTCGGAGATCGTGACGTTCGTCCCGTTGGTGAAGGTCGTGCCGCCGGGCGTGGTGCCGGAGACCGCGTTCACGGTCTTGGTGGCGTCGGCGATGCCGCTGCCGCAGCCGCCTGTGCAGGTGCCGGGCAGCGGACGGGCGTTGGCCTTGATCGCCGACTCGATGTCGGCCGGGGTCAGCGCCGGCTTGACGGACTCCAGCAGGGCGGCGAGCCCGGCGATGTGCGGCGCGGCCATCGAAGTGCCCTGGTAGGGCTTGTAGTTCTCGGTCGACTGGGTGGTGGTGCCCGAGTTCAGCGTGGAGAGGATGCCGTTCTCGGGGGTGGTGACGGTGCCGGGCGTGTCGGTGGCACGGCGGGTCTCCCCGCCGGGCGCCGCCACGTCGACGACCGAGCCGAAGTTGGAGTAGAAGGACCGGTTGCCCTCACGGCTCGTCGACGCGACGTTGATGATGTTCGCGCAGTTGGCCGGGGTGAACCCGGAGGCGTTGGCGTTGCTGTTGCCGGCCGCCACGACCACCGTGGTGCCGCGGGACACGGCCCCGTTGATGGCGTTCTGGTAGACGCTCGGGCAGGTGGAACTCGCCCCGCCGAGGCTCAGGTTGATCACCTTCGCCGGGGTCGGGTTGGCCGGGACGCCCGGGACGCTCCCGCCGGACGCCCAGGTGATGGCGTCGGCGATGTCCGAGGAAGAGCCGCCGCACTTGCCGAGCACCCGCACGGGCTGGATCTTCGCCTGGTACGCGATGCCCGCTACGCCCTTGCCGTTGTGCGTGGTCGCGGCGATGGTGCCCGCGACGTGGGTGCCGTGCCACGACGAGTCACTCGCCTTGGAACCGAGACCGCACTCGTTGTCGGTGGCGTTCCAGTCCCCCTCGTCCTTGGCGTTGCTGTCGCGGCCGTTGCCGTCACGGGCGTCCGCGGAGCTGGAGATGAAGTCGTAGCCGGAGACGACGTTCGCGGCCAGGTCCGAGTGGGTGGCGTAGCCGGTGTCGATGACGGCGACGGTGACACCGCTGCCCGTGGTCTTGTCCCAGGCGCCGGGGACGTTCATGCCACCCGTGGCCTCGAACAGGTCCCACTGCTTGGTGTAGTCGCTGTCGTTGGGGGTGACGGCCATCGGGAACGCGCGGATGTCCGGCTCGACCGAGGCGACCGAGGGGTCGGCGCGGAAGGCGTCCATCACCTCGGCCAGGTCCTTCTTCGAGGCTTCCCCGCCCAGGTCGACCAGGGCGGCACCGCCGGCGAGACGGCGCTCGAAGCGCAGGCTCTCCCCGGTCTCGGAGCCCTTGGCCTTGGCGTCACCGGCGGCGGCGGTGTTCGAACCCGCCTCCGCGGCCTGGGACTTGTAGGTGACGATGACCTTCTCGACGGGCGAGGAGGGGAGCGCGGTCATCGACTGCGAAGCCGGTGCGGGCTTCGGCGTGGGCTCCCCCGAGGCGGCGGCGAACGCCACGGAGGAAGTGGCGGCGGCACCCAGCATCGTGGCGCTCGCGGCCACGACGGATATGAGTCTCCGTCCGGAACCGTTCAAGATGATCCCTTTCAACTGACGGTGCGGAACGCAGAGGGGCGGCGCATGGCCACCGCGGTTCGCTGTGGGGGTGCGATCCGTGGTGCCCCGGGCCGGGTGAGCCCGTGCGCCGCCTCCTGCGCGACGGCCCCTGGTCAAGAGCCGCCACCGGACGTCACCCAGAATTAACATGCACCTGACATTCAGGTCGGATGGCCGGGCCGGTGCGGCAGACAGTAGGGAAAGGCGCGGTGAACCCGATACGGGGAAAACCCTTGTCACCCCCCGCGCGCGCCCGGGAACCGTTGCGGGCCGCTCCTGCCCGCGGGGCTGACCTGCGACGACGCTCCGATCTGAGCGTTCCTGCGGCCCGATGGACAATTGAGGCGGAGGCCGGCGCCCCCTCGAACGACGAGACCATCGGTCTCCCGGACGCGGAGACCGTCGCCCTTTGAACCCTGGAGGCCGGAATGGATGTCCTGGTCCTGATCGGACGCGTCCTGTTCGCGATCCTGTTCCTCTCCTCCGCGGTGGGGCACCTCACTCAGCACAAGCAGATGGGCGCCTACGCCGCCTCCAAGGGCCTGCCCGCCGCGGAGGCCGCGACCGTGCTGAGCGGGGCGCTCATGCTGCTCGGTGGCCTGAGCATCGTGCTCGGCGTCTGGGCGGACCTCGGCGCCCTGCTGATCGCGGTCTTCCTCTTCCCGACCGCGCTGATCATGCACGCGTTCTGGAAGGAGACCGATCCCCAGACGCGCCGGACGGAACAGATCTCGTTCCTGAAGGACACCGCCCTCGGCGGCGCGGCGCTGGTGATGCTGGCGTTCTTCGCGTACGCCGGACACGACCTCGGGCTGACGCTCACGGGGCCCCTGTTCCACACGGCCCCCGGGTCCTAGGGAGCGTCTCGAGTCGTGACCAATCTGCGGGATGTGCCTTCGTGGCACGGTCTGGTCCGGTAGACCGTCGTATGGGACGCGAGTGCAACTGCCCGACGCGGAGTGGGAGTACATCGGGCCGTATCTGCCGATCGGCGAGTACGGCCCGTACCCCGAGCGGCTGCGGCAGCCTGACCGCCCTGGTGATCACCATCGTGTCCGCGGTTCCCTGGCTCATCGCGCTGCTCCCGCTCACGCTGAACGGCATGCAGCAGGTGGAGGAGTCCGGCGGCACCGGAGACGGCTCCTTCGGACTGGGCATCACCATGCTGGCCCTGGCCGCACTGCCCGTCGTCACCGCGCTGTCGGTGCTGGCGGTCGGGCTCCTCACCCGAGTGCGGTTCGGTAAGGCGGGGCATCTCGCCGCAGCGACCCTCTTCGTCGGCGGGATGACGGCGTTCCTGTTCGCCTCGTTGCTCGCTACGGCGTAGCGGCGTTACGCGACACAACGGGCAGTGGCGGCCCACCGTTCGACCGGTGGGCCGCCACTGCTGTTCTCGAGCCTAAGACCGTGTCCTATGTGGTGCCGGCTCGTTGGACGGTTCATGGGGCGGGGTACGTGGAGTTGGATCGTTCCGGACGGGTTGTGGGAGATCGCGAAGCCGCTGATCCCGCCGTCGAAGGTGCGGTCGCAGGGCGGTGGGACGCAGGACACGCCGGACGAGACGCTGTTCGCCGCGATCGTCTACGTGCTGGTCAGCGGTTGTGCCTGGCGGGCTCTGCCGCCCTGCTTCGGCATCTCCAAGTCCACCGCCCATCGCCGGTTCCTGATCTGGTCGAGGGCCGGCGTCTGGGGACGGTTGCACGAGGCGATCCTCGACAGGATCGACGAGTGCGGCCTGCTGGACCTGTCCCGCACGGTCCTCGACTCTGCGCACGTGCGGGCCAAAAAAGGGGCGAACTCACAGGTCCGAGCCCCGTGGACCGGGGCAAAGCGGGTTCCAAGATGCACGTCCTGTCGGACGCGAACGGACTGCCCCTGGTCGTCGGCATCTCCGCAGCCAACACGCACGACAGTCTCGGACTGAAGCCCATGGTGGCCGGTCTCCAATCGAGACACGACCCCGATCGCGGCTGGCACTACAAGCCCCGCAAACTGCACGCCGACAAGGCCTACGACGTACCTGAACTGCGGAAATGGTTACGCGGCAAACGGATCGCAGTCCGGATCGCCCGCAAGGGCATCGACTCCAGCGAACGACTCGGCCGACGTCGCTGGGTCATCGAACGCACCATGTCCTGGCTCACCGGCTACCGCAGACTCAACCACCGCTACGAGCGCCATCCCCGCAACTACCTGGCCTTCCTCGGCCTCGCCGCCGCCCTCTGCTGCTACAAACGACTCATCCGACTCACCACATAGGACACGGTCTAAGAAGCCATCTCATTTGGATCGGTAGGCTGTCGGGCGTGGTTTCGATCGTTGAGCGGCTGGTGCCGGATGAGTTGTGGGAGCTGTTCCAGCGGGTGGTGCCGGAGGCTCCGTCGCGACCTCAAGGAGGAGGGCGACGCCGGCACGGTGACCGGGAGGTGCTGGCCGCCATCGTGTTCGTGGCCACGTCGGGCTGCACGTGGCAGCAGCTGCCGTCCGCATCGTTCGGGCCGTCGGGAGCAACGGCCCACCGGCGCTTCGCCGAATGGACGAAGGCCCGGGTATGGGCGAAGCTCCACCGTCTGGTCCTCGACGAACTCGGCTCACGCGGTGAACTGGACTAGTCCCGCTGTGCCATCGACTCGGTGAACATGCGGGCCCTGAAAAGGGGGATCTGACGAGTCCGAATCCTGTGGACCGGGGCAAGTACGGCTCGAAGATCCACTTGATCACCGAGCGCACCGGTCTGCCCATATCCGTCGGGATCTCCGGCGCCAACCTCCACGACAGCTGGCCCTCGAACCTCTGGTTCGGGGCATCCCGCCGATCCGTTCCCGCCGCGGCCCACGGCGCCGACGCCCGCCAAGCTCCATGCCGCCAAGGGCTACGACTACGACCACTCGCGCCGATGGTTACGGACACGCGGTATCAGGCACCGCATCGCACGCAAGGGCATCGAGTCCTCCACCCGGCTCGGCCGACACCGCTGGACCATCGAACGCACCATGGCCTGGCTCGCCGGATGCCGCCGCCTCCACCGACGCTACGAGCGGAAAGCCGAGCACTTCCTGGCCTTCACCAGCATCGCCTGCACCCTCATCTGCTACCGCAGACTCACCAAATGAGATTACTTCTTAGGTACCGCATTGTTCCAGCTCGACGAACGTGACCTGATCTGATGCGAGCACCGGAAGGACAGGGTTCGAGATGTGGCCTGGGCCATCCAGTTCGACCAAGGGTTGACCAAGGTTGCGTTGCCAAGAGCGCCCATTGGCGTCAACTATCTCAATCCCCTTGACAAACCAGCGTTCGAATTTCCACTTATCTAAACTCTTGTCGCGATCTCTCGGCTGAAAGCCCTCAAAAGGAAACACCGCCTTTACGCATGGCGGGATAATCCCAGCCCACCAATAATTGAGACCTTTGGCGGGCACGCTTGCACTAGCCCCTGAACTGATCCAAATACCTGCCGGATCGAAGGAACGATTGGCTACGACCGTCTTATCTCCTTCCTGGTAGAAGGTAATTCGGCTTGCTTGACGGCGCCTTTCATCGACCTGTTCCTCCTGGGACTGGGCGAGCTGGTCCTCGGCAACCTCAGCCGCCATCCATGTACCCCACGCGGAGAAGGCCAGACCGATTGCGGCAACTACGGCAGCAAAGGCCGCTGTGTGCCTCCCCAGATCTGCGTTCCGGTACCAGTTCGCTAGCGACCGGGTGCCAGATTGCGGCGAGGGGCTGCTCTCTCCGGCATCGGCTTCCTCTCGGCCATCACGTGACATCACGTTCCCCCTGGTCCAAGGCCTAGTACAGCTAAGACGTGTGCTCTTCATGTTTGGTTGCAGGGGACGTCAGCGCTCCCTTCCGCGCTCCCCTATCTGGGGTGGTGGCTGACGCGGCGGGATGCCGTTGAGAACCCGAGGGGGTGGATCGGTTCCTCCTCAGGGGGTGCTCTCGGCATGCGGAGATGGTGCGGCGGCTCCTCGATGCGGTGACGTGCTCGTGTGGAGTTCCCTGAGCGCTCGGCCTACCGTGTCCCGACCCAAACGCCCTTTTCGCTGCGTGAGCTTCGTTCACGGCTTCCAAGCGTGGATGACCGCATCCGGGCGATCTCGGAGCCGGGGGGCCGGCGGAGTACGACGCGATCGCCGACCAGGTGTCCACCATCAAGAAGAAGCTTCAGGCGGGCGGGCGGCGAGGAGGCGCGGGGTCGCGGTTAGGTAGAGCCGGAAGTCCGCCGGGATCCGGGTGTTGTCGTGGATCCCACGGCCGCCCAAGATCACCGGCGGTTCCGTGGGCCTCGTCCACGATCGCGAGGTCGAAGCCGCTGATGTGTTGCCCGTAGAGCCTGTCTCCGCCTGCCAGGGCGGCCTCCAGCGGCCCGCGATCCTTCCTGCTGGCCCTCGCGCGTCGATGTCCTCGCGGTCTACCAACGAGGCGTACCTGGCGAACACGACCACGGCCCGGACCTCGCCCACAGGGCCAGCTGGATCGCCCTACCGGCCCCCACTTCCCGCGGTACCCACTACCCAGTAGACGACCGCACCCCGTCACACAGAGTCGATGTGACGGGGTGCCGGCCGGCGATCAGCTCCACGGCCGCTCCGGCGGTTTTGGCCTGTTCATGCGACGACCTATCGCGGTCCCTACGATCCCACCGAGACCGCCAGCCGCCTTGTAGGCTCCTTTGATTCCTTTTTCCCGAGCTGCTTCGCGCGCCTCAAACGTTGCGTTGGGATTACGCTTCGTTATTTCGGCAGCAGCCATAGTGATCCCACCGATTACGGTCTGCCCGGCAGGCGTCTTGGAGAATTCGTGTAGCGCCTTTGCGACGCCAACAGCGGTGACAATGATAGGCAACACGATTCACTCCTATTCCGATTGCGCTATGCTCTTTCTTGGAGTAAGCACCTCCAAGGTAGCTCAATGCTCCCTTATATTTAGGCGGAAAGATCCCCTGATAAACCCCCTAGGGGGTAGGTAAGGGGTCACCCGAGTAACATCCGTCCCCTGAGTCCCTGGGGACATTTTGGTGTCGACATTCGCGAACAGTTTCTCCCCCAACTACCCCTCTTTTTGTTCCAGACTCGAACACGTGTCCCACATCCACTCATCTCCTGCTGCGGGCTCGGTGTGTTTCCCAGGCTCTCTCGGGTGGGTTGATGTGCCGCCCGCTCCGGGTTGGGGTGGTGGTTGGTTCGTGGTTTTACCCGGTGCTTCGGTTGATGCACCCCTGTTGGGGATATCCTTGAATTTTGCCAGTAGAATATGCTGTATCTGTGAGGTTCGGGAAAGGTGTCTCCGGGGTGTTCGGATTTTCTCGCCATTGATGCAGGCCCTGTTTTCGTGCTGGTCGGTGGGCGTTTCGGCTGGTTGATCTTGGTGGTGTTGTTCCGGATCTGATGGTGGTGCGATCCCGGATGAGTCGGTGTCGTGTTCGTCGGACCTCGTTCGGGGTGGGCTCTTTAGACCGTGTCCTATGTGGTGAGTCGGATGAGTCGTTTGTAGCAGCAGAGGGCGGCGGCGAGGCCGAGGAAGGCCAGGTAGTTGCGGGGATGGCGCTCGTAGCGGTGGTTGAGTCTGCGGTAGCCGGTGAGCCAGGACATGGTGCGTTCGATGACCCAGCGACGTCGGCCGAGTCGTTCGCTGGAGTCGATGCCCTTGCGGGCGATCCGGACTGCGATCCGTTTGCCGCGTAACCATTTCCGCAGTTCAGGTACGTCGTAGGCCTTGTCGGCGTGCAGTTTGCGGGGCTTGTAGTGCCAGCCGCGATCGGGGTCGTGTCTCGATTGGAGACCGGCCACCATGGGCTTCAGTCCGAGACTGTCGTGCGTGTTGGCTGCGGAGATGCCGACGACCAGGGGCAGTCCGTTCGCGTCCGACAGGACGTGCATCTTGGAACCCGCTTTGCCCCGGTCCACGGGGCTCGGACCTGTGAGTTCGCCCCTTTTTTGGCCCGCACGTGCGCAGAGTCGAGGACCGTGCGGGACAGGTCCAGCAGGCCGCACTCGTCGATCCTGTCGAGGATCGCCTCGTGCAACCGTCCCCAGACGCCGGCCCTCGACCAGATCAGGAACCGGCGATGGGCGGTGGACTTGGAGATGCCGAAGCAGGGCGGCAGAGCCCGCCAGGCACAACCGCTGACCAGCACGTAGACGATCGCGGCGAACAGCGTCTCGTCCGGCGTGTCCTGCGTCCCACCGCCCTGCGACCGCACCTTCGACGGCGGGATCAGCGGCTTCGCGATCTCCCACAACCCGTCCGGAACGATCCAACTCCACGTACCCCGCCCCATGAACCGTCCAACGAGCCGGCACCACATAGGACACGGTCTTAGTACTCCAGCAGCGTTTCGCTATCTGGCCTGGTCAGAGGCATCGTCGGGAGTGTACTTGGCTGATGACATGTCAGGGGCGGTCTTGCCGGACCGCCCCTTGAACGAATGACATCGTCGTTGGTAGTGACAGTGCCGGGCCACGGCCTGACGCTTTCGCCGCCATCGCGACCAACTCAGCGCATGGATGCGAAGGAACGGGCGGGGCCGGTGTGCGGGCCCAGTTGCCAGCAACCGGCGGACTTCTGCCACGGTGAGCGGGACCAGGGTGGAACCGTTTCTGCGTCCCCCTTTGCCGCCGCCTGGGCCGCCGTGTCCGCGAGAAAGGCATGCGCGAGCATGGCCAGGGTGATGTGCCTCATCCAGCCGACGTAGCGGCGGACTTCGTACTGGTCCAGGCCACATTCGTTCTTCGCGGCCTGGAAGCACTCCTCGATCGCCCACCGACGCCCGGCAACGCGCACGAGCTGGTCGACGCCGGTTCCTGTCGGCGCGTAGGCGAGGTAGTAGGCGATCTGATCGGGTCTGCTGATGCTGCGCCGGGCCAGCGCCCAGCGGTGATGGGTGGGCCGCTCACCGTCGAAGTCCTCGATCACCGGGAGCTGGACGGCTGCCCAGTGATAGACGCGTGGTCCCTTGGCGCCGTCGCCACACGAACGTTGCTCCCATGCCTCATCCGGTGCCTGGCTGAAGAGATGGTCGATCCGGCCGAAGCGGGGCACCGGCTGGGGCTTCGGGACCGCGAGCACGTAGCCGACGGCGGCTTCTTCCAGCATCCGGCGAAAGCGCCACTCCTGGCCGTAGGCGGCATCCGCGGTCACCCAGGCGATCGGCAGCGGGGAGACGAGTGCGCGCAGCACCATGGCCCTGGCCAGTTCTGGTTTGGTGGCGAAGCCCCTCTCATCAGGGATCTTGGCGGCGCGGCAGCGTTCGCGGTCGTCCGTCCAGGACTTGGGCAGATACAGCTCGCGGTCCACCAGGGCGCGACCGTGGGTGGTGGCATAGGCAGCGAAGACGCCGATCTGGCAGTTCTCGGTGCGGCCGGCGGTGCCGGAGTACTGGCGTTGGACACCTGCGGAGGTGGTGCCCTTCTTGACGAAGCCGGTGTCGTCGAGGATGAGGACTCCGTCGGCTTCGCCGAGTCGTTCGGCGACGTATGTCTGCAGGTTGTCGCGGACGTCGTCGGCGTTCCAGGTGGCTCTGTTCAGCAGCCGCTGCAGGCCGTCGGGAGTGCGGTGGCCTGCGTGTTCGGCCAGTTGCCAGCCGCTTTTGCGGCCGACTGGGCCGAGCAGGGCGCGGACGTAGTCACGCATGCGGCGTCGCAGGTCGGCACGGCCGAAACGGTGGCCGATGCGCAGGAAGAGGTCGTTGAGTTCACGGTCCCAGGTCGCGTCGGCAAGGTCGTCGATCACGTGAGGAGGCTGCCCTCATCACCACGCAGACAGTTCTCGATGTCATTCGTTGGAGGGGCGGTCCGGCAAGACCGCCCCTGACATGTCATCAGCCAAGTACACTCCCGACGATGCCTCTGACCAGGCCAGATAGCGAAACGCTGCTGGAGTACTAGTACTCCAGCAGCACTTTGACGTTTTCCCTGTTCAGGGGCGGTTTGGGTGAGTGTAGTGGGCTGCGTTCCGGCCCGTGTTCTCTTTCCCGGACTGCCCCTCGATCGTGTGCAGCCGCCGCTGATAGTGGCAGCAGTCCGGGCAGCCTCCTGACGTGATCGACGAGCGTGCAGTTGAGATCTGGAACGACGAACTCGAGGAACTGTTCCTGCGCACCGGCCATCGCTTCAGGCGCGTCGAGCCGCGTCGCAGGATGCGTGACTACATCCGTGGACTGCTGGGCCCGGTCGGCCGGAAGAACGGCTGGCAGCTGGCCGAATACGCCGGACACCGCACACCCGACCGACTTCAGCGACTCCTCAACGGCGCCCGCTGGGACGCCGATGAGGTCCGCGACGACCTCCAGCACTACGTAGCCGAACGACTCGGCGAGCCCGACGGAATCCTCATCCTCGACGACACCGGCTTCCTCAAGAAGGGCACCACCTCGGCCGGCGTGCAACGCCAGTACTCCGGCACCGCCGGCCGCACCGAGAATTGCCAGATCGGCGTGTTCGCCGCCTACGCCACCACGCAAGGACGCGCCCTGGTGGACCGAGAGCTGTATCTGCCCAAGTCCTGGACCGACGACCGCGACCGCTGCCGCGCCGCACACATCCCGGACGAGCGGACCTTCGCCACCAAACCCGACCTGGCCAAGGCCATGGTCCTGCGGGCGATCGCCTCGCCCCTGCCGATCGCCTGGGTGACCGCGGACGCGGCATACGGCCAGGAATGGCGGCTGCGCCGCATGCTGGAAGAGACCGGCCTGGGGTACGTGCTCGCAGTCCCCAAGTCCCAGCAGGTGCCGCACTTCGGACGCATCGACCACCTCTTCTCCCAAGCTCCCGACGAGGCATGGGAGAGACGTTCGTGCGGTGACGGCGCAAAGGGCCCGCGCGTTTACCACTGGGCCGCCCTGCAGATCACCGCCGCCGAGGACTTCGACGGCGAACTGCCCACCCACCAGCGGTGGGCACTGGCACGCCGCAGCATCAGCAGGCCCCAGGAGATCGCTTACTACCTCGCCTACGCACCGCTCGGCACCAGCGTCGAGCACCTGGTCCGCGTTGCCGGAACACGTTGGGCCATCGAGGAAGCCTTCCAGGCCGCCAAGAACGAGTGCGGGCTTGACCAGTACGAAGTCCGCCGCTACACTGGCTGGACGCGGCACATCACCCTGGCCATGCTGGCGCACGCCTTCCTGGCGGTCATGGCCGCCGACGCTGCAGCAAAAGGGGCAGCAGAAACGGTTCCTGCCTCGCGCCCCTCACCGTGGCTGAAGTTCGGCGGCTCCTGGCAACTGGCCACCCACCCGTCACACGCGCTCATCAGTCCCTCACCAGGTCACGCGCACTGAGATGGTCACACTGGCGCAGACGACGCCAAGCCGCCGCCCGCCGCTGCCACTATCAGCGGCGGCTGCACACGATCGAGGGGCAGTCCGGGAAAGAGAACACGGGCCGGAACGCAGCCCACTACACTCACCCAAACCGCCCCTGAACAGGGAAAACGTCAAAGTGCTGCTGGAGTACTAGCGCGGACACCAGCCGCAACGCAGCGGTCAGGGCTACGTGACCACGGCTTTCTTCGGTCGGCGGGGCACGGTCCCGGTCCTGTCGAGGTGGCCCTGCACCGTCGGCCGCGGGACGCCGGACATGCCGGCGATCTGCCGTACGGCCTTCTCCCGCTCGCCCCGGAGCCCCTCCGTGGGACTACGTGGCACTGGGGCGCCTCACAGACGCGACCTGCTTTTGGAGCGGAGGCGGTCGTACCGCCTGCGCATGTCCTCGACCTGTTTGCGGTGGCCGGCGTTGGTGGCCAGTCCCTCGGCGACGGTCATGGCCTCGGCGAAGGGGTAGCGGGCGTTGGGCACATGCCATTCAAGCTCCAGGTTCCACGCGATCCTGCAGACCGCGTCATGGATCCCACCGATGACCGGGGTCCTGGTGGCTGCGCGTTGGACCAGGCCGGTCACCAGAGCGAACCGTTCGGCAACCGTACAAAGGGCGGCCAGCGTGCGCAGCGCGTTCCGGGTTGGTGCGGACGGGGCGACCACCGCCGTCACCCGCTCGTACAGGCTGTCGAAACCGTCGGTGTGGAGGCTGTAGTCGACCAGCGTCGAGCGGGCGCCGTCGGCAGGGGCGACCCGGCGGTGGCCACGGCCGTGCTCAGGGGAGACCAGCTCGCCGATGACGATGTCGAGGACGGGGGTGATGTCGGTCTGCCGATGGATGTTGCCGACCATCCGCATGGCAGTGTGACGAACGGCCAGTTCGTCCTGGTCGAGGCCCTCGAAGAGCGCGAGCAGGCACGGCGCCGACAGCTGGAGGCGAAGGTCGACGCGGTGGACCTCGGACGGCGCCACCTGCCGGAGCCGTCGGACCAGGAGCGGATCGTCCGTGCGACACGCGTGGACCAGCAGGGACTCGGCGATGCGGCGGCGGTTCTCCTCGCGCAGATGGGCGGGCTCGGTCGGCTCGTTGACGAATGCCCGTGGATCGCCGAGCAGGTCAACCAGAGCGCCGACGTCATCGGGAGCCAGCGCCGCCCCGGCGTGCACCGCCCTGGCGACCCCGCGCGCCTGGTCACGCACATAGAGTGCGCTCGGGCCGCCGCGGCCCTCGAGCAACAACTCTTCGGCAAAAGCACGTTCGGAAGAGGACTGGGATCCGGTCACCGCCCGACCCTACGGCACGAGAAACGATCCGGCCCTATCGCTGCTCCGTGCCGTGGTGGAGGACGGACCGGCCGCCGCGACGGCGAACGGCCGGGCCGGAGTCGAGCGGCGTCCCGGAGGTCGGCCCACCGGCCGCAGGGCCTGACCGCCAGGGCGACCACGTGTGTCGTGCGCTCCGATACACATATCGAGACATCGGCATGTCGACCGGTTGCGCGGAGGAGCGCCCACTCGGTCTGCGGAGTGACGGCTCAGTCCGCGCGCAGCCGTGGGGCCCGTCCCGCCGCTGGGACCGGGTTCCCGTCCCGCCGCAGTTCGTCGCGCAGCACCTCCGCCCAGCGGGTCAGCCCGGCGACGTCGATCGCGTAGGGTCGCCCGGGCTCGTACGGGGCGATGGCGTCGGCGCCCCGGGCCAGCAGCGCGGCGCCGCCGGTGGGATTGCCGCGTGCGGCGTGCGTCAGCCCCACCGCCAGCTGAGCCAGCCCCCTCCACAGTCCGCGCTCCTCGTCGGGCCCGGACTTCCAGGCGTCCTCCAGAACCTCATGGGCGTGGAACGGCATGCCCGCGTCCAGCAGCCGCTGGGCCTCGGCCAGGGTCTGCTCGGGCGTGCGGACCACCCCCTCCGGTTGCCGGTCCACCCCTTCCTCCCCGTAGGGCAGAGGCCTGCCCAGCCCGTCCCTCGGCCGCGCGTTGCGCGCCCGGCCCTCGTCATCGCGATCCCTCGACGTCCTGGTCACGCCCCGATTGTCACCCCTCACGGGCCACCGGGCCCACCGGCGGTCACACGGCGCACGGCGAGGCCGTGTCTCCGAGCGGGGTGCGGATTGGGGTAATGTTCTCTTGCGCGCTCAGCCGGGGCAGGCCCCGGGGATCCGCGCATCGGGACGTGGCGCAGCTTGGTAGCGCACTTGACTGGGGGTCAAGGGGTCGCAGGTTCAAATCCTGTCGTCCCGACGGAAGCTCTGCTTCGTAGTCGCAGGTGAAAGGGCCCTGCCTCACACATCAGTGAGGTGGGGTCCTTGATCATTTTCCGGCTCTCGTGTCATATGTTCGTCACGGACGCCTGAGGCCGGCAGTGGGTCCCGATCTCTTCAGCGGTGAGAAGGCCCAGGCGCCCCCGCTCGCAGGGGATTCGGCGGAACCGCGCGGCGGCTCGCCGGGGTCGGCCGCGCGATCGGCGGGGTGCCCGGAACCGGCCGGCACGGCGACGATCCGCCGTGCCGTGGGGCGTGGCCGTCGGGCCGCGCCCCATGCGCTCGCCCCTCAGCGCACCACCGCGATCGCCGTGATCACCAGGCCCGACTCGACGAGCCAGCGCCCGTCGAATCCCGTCAGCGGGCGGCCGTCGACGACCGGGCCGTCCACGAGCAGCCGGGCGTGGAACGTGGCGTCGTCGGGGTCGATCGTGAGGGTGGCCTCCTCGAAGTCCAGCCATCGTCGGGCCAGCGGGTACCAGGCCTTGTAGACGCTCTCCTTGGCGCTGAACAGCAGCCGGTCCCAGCAGACTTCCGGGCGCAGGGCGCTCAGCCGGTCCAGCGCGGTGCGCTCCTCGGGGAGTGTGACCAGGTCGCGGACCCCCTTGTCGGGCAGGGGCAGATGCGGCTCGGCGTCCAGGCCGATCGTCAGGACGTCGGTGGCGTGTGCCACGGCCGCCGCACGGTAGCCCTGGCAGTGGGTCATGGCTCCGACCGCACCGGGCGGCCACTGCGGGGCCCTCGCGGCTCCCGGCAGGATCGGCCCGGGCGGGTAGCCGAGTTCTCCGAGCGCCTTGCGGGCGCACGCCCGGACCGTGCCGAACTCCTGCCGGCGTTCGGGCACGGCGTTCGCCACCACGGCGCGCTCCTCGGGGTACATCTCCAACACCGGCGGGTCGCCGAAGACTTCGCAGGCCGCGATCGGCGGGGGCAGCAGCTTGCCGATCACGTGCACGCCCCGTCCGGAACCAACGGGAAGACCTCCACGGGACGGCCGGGCGTCCCCGGGCGCCTGCGCCACTCACGCGGATACCCGAGGGACACTTCCTGGTGGGGCACGCCCTCCCACCACACCAGCCGCGGGATGTGCAGATGGCCGTACACGACGGCGGACGCACGGAACCGGCGCGGCCAGTCGGCCGTCGCCTCGGTCCCGCACCAGAGGGCGAACTCCGGGTGCCACAGCACCCTGGTGGGCTCGCGCACCAGCGGATAGTGGTTGACGAGTACGGTCGGCAGCTCCTGCGGTACCTCGGCCAGCCTGGCCTCCGTGATCCGGAGCCGGGCGCGGCACCAGGCGTCCCTCGACGGATGGGGGTCCGGGTGCAGCAGGAACTCGTCCGTGCACACCACTCCGGCCTGCTCGGCGATCGCGAGGGCCGACTCCTTGGAGCGCGCTCCGGCGGGCCGGAAGGAGTAGTCGTACAGCACGAAGAGCGGGGCGATCACCACCGGCCCGCCGGACCCCTCCCACAGCGGGAACGGGTCCTCGGGAGTGACCACGCCCAGCTCCCGGCAGAGCCGCACCAGGTGCTCGTAGCGCTCCTCGCCGCGCAACTGCACCGGGTCGTCGGGAGGCGTCCACAGTTCGTGGTTGCCCGGCGTCCAGACCACCTTGGCGAACCGCCCGGCCAGCAGGTCCAGCGCCCAGCGCACATCGGCGACGTACTCGCCGACGTCACCGGCGACCAGCAGCCAGTCCTCGTCCGACTCCGGGCGCAGCCGCTCGACGACGGAGCGGTTCTCGGCGTAGCGGACGTGCAGATCGCTGACGGCCACGAGCCTGGGGCCGCCGCCCCGGCCGCTCCCGGCACGGGCCTCCCCGGGCACCGCCGGACCGCCTCGGACCTCATAACTCACGGTGCACTCCCAGCTCCTCGGTACGGCGGCGCAACGACGGCGGAACGGCGGTACGGCGGCGCGACCACGGCACGCGCCGGGCGCCGGGCTCCTGGGACGCGCATGCCGGGGAAACACCCCTGCAGCGGGCCCGGGAGCGGTGATCGCGGTCCGCCGCCCGGAGCCAGGATACGGTGCCGTACGGCGCTCAGTTCACGGTGTGAGACCGCTGCCGTACGGGGCGTACAGATCGAGCAGCCGCACCCGGGCCGAGTGCAGCCGATGGGCCAGGACACGGCCGACCCACTGGCCGATCGCCGAGCCGAACGCGGGATCGGCGTCCATCAGCATGCGGACGGGTACCGCGTCGAACTCCTGGGCGCGTACCGGGGTCATGGCCTCGGCGCCCAACTGCCAGACGTACGGCGGGAACAGCCACGACCATCCCACGAGTTCGCCGAAGCCGAGGTTCTCGATCACGGCGGGACGCCGGCCGGGAACACGGATGTCCAGCGTGACGGTCCCCGACCGGATGATCCAGAACCGGTCGGCGAGGCGGCCCTCCTCGAAGACACGGGCCCCTTCCGGGAACTTGACGTCCTTGGCCATCTCCATCAGCCGGCCGCGGTGCTCGGTGGACAGGGCGGCCGTGATCCGTATCGAAGAGCTGCTCATCGCTGGTGCCTCCGTTCGCCTCAAGCCCATCGTGAGCCGTTCGGGCGCCGAACGCACGGCCTGATACGGGGGGAGCCTCGGCCGGAGGCGTCGTGCGCGCGGACCGGGGCCCGTCGCCGGGGGAGTGCTCGGCAGCTGTCCGGCCGCCGTGGGCCGTACGCCCCTGCCGACCGTTCGAGCGGCGCCGCGCCTCGGCTCCTGCTCCAGGGCGGCGATCCGCCGGCCGACGCGGACGGGCCTCTGCGGCCGCTCCTGCCCGTGACGGGGCGCTGTCAGGGCCCCGGGAGGTCTGCCGCCACCGGCGGGGCCGAGCCGACGGGCGCGCTCAGTGGGGCCAGTCCTTGGTGATCTCGAAGCTGTGGGACTCGCAGCCGAGGACCCGGCCCTCCTTGTCCACGAAGGTGCCGATCACCTGGTAGAGGTCCCGGGCCATATGGCCGATCGGCAGCCGCTCCGGCGGCAGCACGATCTCGTACGGACCCCCGCGGCGGTAGTCGCCGAGCAGGATCTCCTGATGGCCGACCGTCATGCCCTGTCGGGTCCGCTCGTCGATGAACCGCAACCCCTCCAGGTCCCGGCCTGCCCCCACGGCGAACTCCAGCCGCACCCGGAACTCCGACCCCTCCCGCAGCACCAGCGGTGCGGGCGGCGGCCCGGCACCGCGCCCCTGGGCGGGCGCCAGACGCACGGGCATGTCGGGGCGCCCCTCCACCTGGATCGTCACGCCCAGCAGCTCGAAGTCGGAGGTTGCGTTCATGGCATGCGCCAGCTTTCACCGCTCGTGAGAAGAATCGACGGGTATTTCAGCCTAGCCATGCGAGCGCTGGGTAGTCGCCGCGTGAGGCCCGGAGCGGCCTGTGGCGGCCGGGACCGGATCGCGACCGGAGCGATTCCGGAACCGGTGTCGCCGCGCCGTCGCGAGTTCGCGGAGCGGGAGCGGTGCCGCGGAGGCGGTGCCATAGTCGGGGTTGTCGTCGGCGGGACGGCGCGGACATCCGGTGGGGGCGAAGCGGAGTCCCGGCGGGGACGGGCGGAGCGACGGTGGGTGGTGGGCCGACGCACGGAGACCGGCGGGCACGGACGGAAGCCGGCAGGGACGGACGGAGAACCGGGCATGGTGTCAGCACAGGACGGTTGGGCCGGCAGCGGCAGCAGCGGTGGTGGCCGGTTCACGGTCACGGCCCGGCCCGGCCCGGAACCGGCCATCGTGGTGGTCGAACTCGCCGGCGAGCTCGACCACGACACGGCGGAACCGCTTCGCGCGGCCCTGGACGACGCGATCGCCGGCGGGGCACGGCGGATCGTCGTCGACTGCGCGGAGCTGCTGTTCTGCGACTCCACCGGGTTGAACGTGCTGCTGCGGGCGAGACTGGCCGCGCAGGAGAGCGAGGCCCGCGTGGAGCTCGCGGCGCTGCGGCCACAGGTGGCCCGCATGCTCACCATCACCGGTGCGGGGGCGGTCTTCCCCCGGTACGCGAGCCTCGGCGAGGCGCTCGCGGGGCCACGGCAGGAATAGCCGTGAGCGCGGCACTTCCGCAGCAGGGCCAGACCCGTCGTCTCGGGATCTCGGGGACGAGGGGCGTGGTCGGCCGCTGCCGGGACTTCAGCGCGACGGCCCTCGCCGACTGGGAATGGCTGCCGCCCGGCGGTCTCGCCCGGTCCCCGGAGGAGTTCCCGGGGGACGACCCGTACGCCTGGGACACGAGCACCGACACCGAACCGGACTGGGACGAGGAGCGGCGGGCAGTGGCCGAGGACGTCCTGATGGTGGTCTCCGAGCTGGTCACCAATGCCTGTCTGCACGCCGGAGGGCCGCTGGAGCTCGTCCTCAACTGCACCTCCGAGCGGCTCCGCATCGAGGTCAGCGACGCGAGCCCCGTGCCGCCCCGGCCACGTCCGCACGCCGACCCCGCCGTGCCCGGCGGGCACGGTCTCGTGGTGCTGGGCCGGCTGGCCCGGGCGTGGGGGTCGGTGCCCCGGGACCCGGGAAAGACGGTGTGGGCGGAGGTCACGGCCCCCCGCCGGCCGTGAGCGGCACGGGGCGCCGACCCGGTCTCCCCGTGCGACAGTCGGTAAGGGAGCAGGGGCCGGGAGCACTGCCCGCCGGGCGGGGCCCGGGCCACGGGAAACAGGACGATTCGGCACACGAGGTCGGCCATGGATGAATCCGGACACACTCGGCCCGCCACGGGGCGCGAGGCGCTGGAAGAGGTCCGGCCACCGGCGGAACTGAGCGAGGAAGGGCTCAGGAAGCTCCTGGCCGGGCTCACGGCGGTGCGCGACGGCGACTTCTCCGCGCGGCTCCCGGAGGAAGCCGACGGGATCATGGGTGAGATCGCCGCCGTCTACAACGGCATGGCCGACCAGCTTTCGCTGGTCACCT
Source organism: Streptomyces sp. WMMC940 (assembly GCF_027460265.1). Taxonomy (NCBI): domain Bacteria; kingdom Bacillati; phylum Actinomycetota; class Actinomycetes; order Kitasatosporales; family Streptomycetaceae; genus Streptomyces; species Streptomyces sp. WMMC940. Next base: position 781,659 of record NZ_JAPZBC010000001.1, on the reverse strand, counting down.
CCGAGGTCACCCGGGTCGCCAGCGAGGTCGGCGGAGAGGGACGCCTCGGCGGGCACGCCCGGGTGAAGGGCGTGAGCGGGGTCTGGCAGGAGCTGACCACCGGTGTGAACACCATGGCCGACAACCTCACCTCGCAGGTGCGGTCGATCGCCCAGGTCGCCTCCGCGGTCGCCCGGGGCGACCTGACGCAGAAGATCCGGGTCGATGCGCGGGGCGAGATCCTGGAGCTGAAGGACACCATCAACACCATGGTCGAGCGGCTGTCGTCGTTCGCCGAGGAGGTCACCCGGGTGGCCCGCGAGGTGGGCACCGAGGGCGATCTGGGCGGTCAGGCCACCGTCCGCGGGGTGTCTGGCACCTGGAAGGACCTCACCGACAACGTCAACTCCATGGCGAACAACCTCACCAACCAGGTGCGCAACATCGCCCAGGTCACCACCGCCGTCGCCCAGGGCGACCTCACCCGGAAGATCGACGTGGACGCGCGGGGCGAGATCCTGGCGCTCAAGACGACCATCAACACGATGGTCGACCAGCTGTCGTCGTTCGCCGCCGAGGTCACCCGGGTCGCCCGTGAGGTCGGCAGCGAGGGGCGGCTGGGCGGCCAGGCCGAGGTCGAGGGCGTCTCCGGCACCTGGAAGCGGCTCACGGAGAACGTGAACGAACTGGCCGGGAACCTCACCCGCCAGGTCCGCGCCATCGCCGGCGTCACCAGCGCCGTCGCCGAGGGCGATCTCACCCGGTCGATCACGGTGGAGGCGCCGGGCGAGGTGGGCGACCTCAAGGACAACATCAACATGATGGTGGAGTCCCTGCGCGCCACCACCCGCGCCAACGAGGAGCAGGACTGGCTCAAGACCAATCTGGCGCGGCTCGCCGGGCTGATGCAGAGCAGCCGCGACCCGGTCCAGGTGGCCCACGTGATCATGGAGGAGCTGCCGCCGCTGGTCGCGGCCCAGTACGGGGCGTTCTTCCTGGCGGCGCCGACGGGCGAGCGCGAGGGCGGGGGGACGGGCGAGGGTGCGGGGCAGGACGCAGGCACGGGCGAGGGGGCGGCCGGTACCGAACTCGTCAGGATCGCCTCCTACGCGGCGCCGCCCGCCGGTCCGTCCCGACCGCCGTCGCGCTTCCGGCTCGGTGAGTCCCTGGTCGGGCAGGCGGCGCTCAGCCGCCGTACCATCGCCGTCGACGATCTGCCGCCCGGCTATCTCACGATCTCCTCCGGACTCGGTGCCGGACCGCCGGGGGCGCTGATCGTGCTGCCGATCCTCGTCGAGGACCAGGTGCTCGGCGCCGTGGAACTCGCCGCTCTGCGGCCCTTCTCCGGCCTCCACCGCGACTTCCTCGACCAGTTCATCGAGACGGTCGGCGTCATCGTGAGCTCCCTGATCGCACACGCCCGCACGGACGAACTGCTGGAGCAGTCGCAGCTGCTCACCGCCGAACTCCGTGCCCGCTCGCAGGAACTGCAGGTACGTCAGGAGGAGCTGCAGAGCTCCAACGCCGAACTCGCCGAGAAGGCCGCCCTGCTGGCGGACCGCAACCGCGACATCGAGCGCAAGAACCTGGAGATCGAGCAGGCCCGGCAGGAGCTCGAGGAACGGGCCAAGCAGCTCTCCCGTACGTCGATGTACAAGTCCGAGTTCCTCGCCAACATGAGCCATGAGCTGCGCACCCCGCTCAACAGCCTGCTCATCCTGGCCCAGTTGCTCGCACAGAACCCCGAGGGAAACCTGACGGAGAAGCAGGTCGACTACGCGGAGGTCATCCACTCCGCAGGCTCGGACCTGCTCCAGCTGATCAACGACATCCTCGACCTGTCGAAGGTCGAGGCGGGGAAGATGGACATCCACCGTGAGCCGTTCGCGCTGGGCCAGCTGCTGGAGTACGTCGAGATGACCTTCCGGCCCCTGGCGACCGAACGTGAGCTGGAGTTCCGGGTCGTCACCGCGCCCGGCGTACCCGCGGAGATCACCACGGACGAGCCGCGGCTGCGGCAGGTGCTGCGCAACCTGCTCTCCAACGCCCTGAAGTTCACCGAGCGCGGCGGGGTCGAACTGCGGGTCCAGAACGCGGCCGACGACGAACTCCCCGAGCGGATGCGCGGCATGTCGGTGGTCGCCTTCCGGGTGCGGGACACCGGAGTCGGCATCGCGCCCGAGCACCTGGACGCCATCTTCGGCGCGTTCCAGCAGGGTGCCCTCGCCACCGGCCGCCGCTACGGCGGTACCGGACTGGGGCTCTCCATCAGCCGTGAGGTCGCCCAGCTCCTGGGCGGGGTGATCGTCGCCGAGAGCCGGCTCGGTGAGGGCAGCGAGTTCACCTTCTACGTGCCCATCGGCGGCAGCCTGCCGCGCGGCCCGGACTCAGGTGCCCCGGAGGGATCCCTCGAGCCCGGCGGCGACACCTCGGCCGCCCTGCGCGGATCGCTCGCCGGACGCGTGGTGCTCATCGTGGACGACGACGTACGGAACGTGTACGCGCTCACCGAGATCCTGGAGGCGGAAGGGGTGCATGTGCTCACCGCCGCCGACGGGCGCTCCGGTATCGAACTGCTCACCGCCCACCGTGAGGTGGACCTCATCGTGATGGACGTGATGATGTCCGGCATGGACGGCCACACGGCCACCGCCGAGATCCGCGACATGCCGGGCTTCGCCGACGTGCCGATCATCACGGTCACCGCGAAGGCGATGCCCGGGGACCGGGCCAAGAGCCTGGAGTCCGGGGCGAACGACTACATCACCAAACCCGTCGACGCCCACGACCTGGTCGAACGCGTACACCATTGGCTCGACCGCGACTGAGGCGGCCGGGTCCGGGCAGGCGCGAGGCCCGAAACGACCCCGGAACCGCCGGGCGGCGCCTCCGGGGTCTCAGGACACCCGGACGACCACCAGGCTCGTGTCGTCGTCGGTGTCCCCGGTGACCGCCGCCAGCAGCGCGTCCGCCTGCTCGTCCAGTCCGGCGGGAGCGAGCCGCTCCACCGCCCGCCGCAGCCTGTCCAGTCCCTCGTCGATACCGGATCGGCGGCTCTCCACCAGCCCGTCCGTGTACAGCATCAGGGTGTCCCCGGGCTCCAGCCGCGTCACCGTCTCCCGGTACGCGGCCTCCGGGACCGCGCCGAGAAGGATGCTCCGCGGCGGTTCGAGCAGGTCGGCCGCCCCTTCGCGGAGCAGCACCGGCGGGAGGTGACCGGCGCTGGCCCAGCACAGCGAGCGGTCCGACGGGTCGTACAGGCCGCAGACGGCGGTGGCGGTCGGATGCCCGTGCGTCTGCAGTGTGACCTCGTTGAGCCAGGCCATCAGCCGGCCCGGGGTGTGCCCGGTGAACGCGAGCCCGCGCAGGGCGTTGCGCAGCGCCACCATCCCCGTCACCGAGTCGATGCCGTGCCCCGCGATGTCCCCGGTGACGACGAGCACCCTGCCGTCGGGCAGCGGCAGCACGTCGTACCAGTCGCCGCCCACCCGGTACTCCTCGGCGGCCGGCCGGTAGCGGGCCGCCACCTGCAGACCGGGCAGCCGCTGGAGTTCCGGCACCTCGGGGACGATCGCCTGCTGGAGCTGGAGGACGAGCTGGTGCCGCAGCGCGGCCTGGGTCTGTGCGGCGGTCAGCCGGTCGAAGGTGGCGCTCAGCGCGATCTCGGTGTGGTGCTGTGCCGAGACGTCCTGGTACACGCCCGTGATCCCGGTGAGGACGCCGCCCGTCAGCAGCGGTTCCGCGGCGATCCGCAGATGCCTCAGCCCGCCGTCCTCGCGGACCGCCCGCACCACGGTGTCGGTGCCCTCCCGGCGCTGTGTCAGTTCCACCAGCAGTTCGTTGAGCTTGCCGGTGTCCTCGCGGTGCAGATGCGGGGCGAGCCGCCGCAGCGGCACCGGGGAACCGCCCGGCTCGAGGCCGAAGATCCGGTACGCCTGCTCGCTCCACCGGGACTTCCCGGTGATCAGGTCGTCCTCGAACGCGGCCAGGTTCTCCAGCCGGCCCAGCACCCGGCTGAGGGAGAGTTCGGGATTCGTGGCACCGTGCCAGAACACCACCGTACGGTCGGGGCCGACGGGGAGCACCCGTACGTCGTGCAGCGGGTCGGGGTCGCCGGACCGGTGCTCGACGGGCACCCGGGCCACCCGCTGCGGCGCCGCCGACTCCCGGGCGGTCCGTGCGAGCCGTGCGAGGTCGGCGTGCATGGCGGGAAACACCTGGGCGAGCGGCCGGCCGGCGGGACCGTGCACATGGCGGGCAGAGTCCAGCGCCGGCCGGTTGAGGTGCTCGATGTGCAGGGTTCCGCTCTCCGGGTCCGCGCGCAGGGCCATGGCGGGATGCGTCAGCAGATCGAGCAGCGGGGCGAGTACCCCGGGATCGGGGGTGCCGGGAGCGCCGGCGTCCAGGATCCGTGCGGCCGGTACGGCCAGCCCGGTCAGCGACCGCCGGACGGACTCGTCCAGAGCCGCGGGGCCCGGCCAGTCGACCAGGGCGAGCCCGGTCACCACACCGCGCTGCCGCAGCGGCAGCACCGCCCGCGCGGAGCCGGGCGCGGGGCCCGGCAGCGCTTCGGCCGCGGACGTACCGTCGGGCAGCCACAGGGGCGTTCCGTCGTTCAGTACCCGGTGCAGGGCGCTCCCCGCCGCCGGCGGCACCCAGCGCCAGTGGGCCGCCTCCAGCGGGTTCGCCCCGGCCTGGCCCGCCAGCCGCAGGCAGTCCGTCTCCGTACGGCGGAACAACCACAGTGCGCGGGCGCCCAGCGGGCGCATTCCACCGTTCAGCAGGGTCGCCGCGATCTCGTCGACCGCGTCGCCCGTCTGCGCCGCCGCCTCGGCGGCGGCCTCGACGAACCGCGCCTTGCGGCCCTCGGTCCGTTCCTCGTCGGCCGCGGCCGGTGCGGTGCCGTCCGCCGTCCGCGGGCCGGTGCTCCCCTCGGGGGCCGGACCGCCCGCCGCCCCGGACGGGCCGGTGGCGCCGTTGACGATGTCGGCGGCGATGTCCTCCGGGCCGACGTCCATGGTCTCGGCCAGCTGGGCCAGGTGGTCCATCGCCTCGCCGGGGCTGAGGGAGTGCCGCGCGACGAGTACACCGCAGGCCAGGTCGAGCAGATGACGGCGGGCGACATCGCGGCGCAGCGCGGCGAGTTCGGCGGTGAGCTGCGTGACCGCGTCGGCCAGCGGGTCGGGTCCCGGCTGGACCGGTCCCTGCTCGGACATGGTCATGTCGTCTCCAGCGTGACGAACCGGATTCTACCCGTGCACAACGCCCCGGGTCCCGGACCGCCGGGTGGCGGACGGCCGCCGCACCCGGTGTCGGGTCCGGCGGCCGTCCCCTCGACGATCAGGTGCCACGCGGCCGGTCGGTCCGCCGGCCCTGCGGCCCTCTGGAGCCGTGCTGCTGGGGTCGGTACGTCTCCTGCCTCGCGTGCGCCGGTGGCCTCTCCTGCGAGACCTCGCCGGTGTCGCACTGGCGGCGCAACTCCTCCGCCCTGCGGTGCAGTCGTTCACGGTGCTCGGGGTCCTTGCAGCGCTCCGCGCCGCGGGTGAGCTCGTCGGCCATGAACCGGAGCTCCTCCGACGTCCTGACCGGTTCGCGTGCTGTGCTCATGGCTCCTCCTTCCGGGCCCGGACGCCTGACGCCGCCGGGCCAGGGGCCATCTGCCAGGCAAACACGGCGGAGCCGCCCGCGCATCCGCACACTGTCACCCAGTGTGACGAAGTGGCCTGTAGCTGGGGTGTTCCTCCTCCGTCCCGACCGCCGGTCGGGACGGAGGAGGAACCCGTACGCGCGGCGACGGCGCGTGGGGCCGGCGCGCGGGCCTCGTGGGCGCGGGTCCCGTGCGACGGGGTTCCGTCGGTGCCGTGGCTCCTTCCGGCGCTTTCCGGGATAACCGGGAGGAACCCGGGCAGGCGCGGTGTGTCAGGGAAGGGAGCGAGTCATGACACAGCTGGTGAAGGACGTGATGACGGCCGGAGTGCTCACGCTCCCGCCCGAGGCGTCGCTCGTCGAGGCGGCCCGGCTGATGCGTGACATGGACGTCGGGGACGTCCTCGTCGCGGACAGGGACCGGTTGCTCGGGATGCTGACGGACCGGGACATCGCGGTGCGGTCGGTGGCCATGGGGCACAACCCGCACATCATGCCGGTCCGGTCCGTCTGCACCCCGGACGTCCTCACGGTGCGTCCGGACGCGGACTCCTCAGAGGCGATGAGGACCATGAGGGATCACGGGGTGCGCCGGCTCGCGGTGGTGGAGGACGACGGCCATCCGGTCGGCGTCGTCAGTCTGGGCGACCTCGCGAGGGCGCGTGAACCGGGTTCCGCCCTCGCCGGTATCAGTGCCGCGCCGCCGAACAACGGCGCCTGAGCCAGGCGGCCGCCGAACCGCGGGCCCCGGCGGAGGTGCCGCGTCGGCGGGCGGGCCGTGCGGACGGAGGTGGCGCGCCGAGGACGGGACGGAGGGACGGCCGGGCCCGGTGCCCACGGTGCGGGCCCAGGGCCGCCCTGTCCGCGGGGCGTGCCGCCGAAGCCGCCGAGACCCATCGGCGGGCGGCTTCGGGCCCCGCGCACCCCGGATTCACGGGCGGCTGAACCGGCTCCACGGGCGCCAGACGACCGAACCGTCCGTCACAGGTGCCAGTGCGCGTAATGCTGCTCGATGAGCCGGACGGTGGCCGCGTCGTCGTACCGCCCCCGCTCGAAGTCCGGCGCTTCCTTGATCTGCTCCTTGGGGCAGTCCAGGTACACCACTTCCCGTTCCCGGTCGATCCGCGACACCACCCCGGCGGGGACCAGCCTGCGGTGACCGAGGATCCAGGGGCCGGTGTCCACGACGATGTGGCAACGCCCCACGTCCTCCGAGTGCTTGTCGATCTTGCCGATGGGCCCGTCGGTGGCCTCGACGCGGTATCCGACGAGTTCCGCGCCCGGTGCGTGTCCCGAACTCTCCGGGAAGCCCCACATGCCTGCTCCCATGGCGTCGTCCTTTCCTCCGGGGGTGCGAGTCCCGGGCGGGGTGCGGCCGGCGACCCGCCCGGCCCCGCTGAGCCGCGACCGCAGGACGGCACGTGCGCGGGACGGCGCTGCCTCGGGGCAGCGCCGCCTCAGCGCCGCGGCCTCCCGTGCTCCGGTGTGCCGTCGTCGGCGAGCAGCGCCGCGCGCAGCTCGGTCAGGACGCGGGCCAGGAGCCGGGAGACGTGCATCTGCGAGATGCCGAGCCGTTCGCCGATCTCGGACTGGGTCAGGTCCTCCCCGAATCGCAGGGACAGGATGGTGCGTTCGCGTTCCGGGAGTCGGGCGATCAGCGGCTTCAGGCACTCCAGGCACTCGACGACGTCCAGGGCCGGATCCTCGTGGCCGAGACGGCGGGCGAGGGGGCTCTCGTTCTCGTCGTCCTCGAGCGGCTCTATCGAGCGGGCGACATAGCCGTTGGCGGCCTGCTGGCCCTCGACGACCTCCTCCTCGGTGAGTTCGAGGTGGGCGGCCAGTTCCGCCGCCGTGGGGGCGCGGCCCAGGTCCTGTTCCAGCGCGTCGTACGCCTTGGCGAGGTCCAGCCGGAGCTCCTGGAGCCGTCTCGGTACGCGTACCGCCCAGCTGGTGTCGCGGAAGAAGCGCTTGATCTCGCCGACGACGGTGGGCAGCGCGAAGGAGGTGAACTCGACCTCGCGCCCGACGTCGAAGCGGTTGATCGCCTTGATCAGGCCGACCGTGCCGACCTGCACGATGTCCTCCATCGGCTCGCTGCGGCCCCGGAACCGGGCGGCGGCGTACTTCACGAGGCTCAGATTGAGTTCCACCAGCGTGTTGCGGACGTACGAGTACTCCGTCGAGCCCTCCTCCAGCGTGCGGAGCCGCTGGAACAGGGCGAGCGACAGCGCACGCGCGTCGAGCGCGCTGACGGTCCGGAAATCCGGGATCTCCGGCAGATCGTCGAGCGCCGCCGGCCGGCTCGGCCGGGCGGCACCGACGTCGGGGTCACGGGTGATCGGGAAGCTGGACATGAGCGTCCTTCGACGGAAGGGGGCCGGCGCCACCGGCTGTGGCGGGACCGTCGGTCGGGCTCTGTCGGCCTGATACCCAAATGTACCTATTTGACGCATTCGGCGTTCGGGCGTCGCCGGGGGGATGCCGTGAACGTCCGAGAGGCCGCGAACCGCCCACGTACGGTCGGCGTGCGCCTACCCTGCGTGGCGACGGGCGAGGTGGACGAGGCGGCCGTCAGGGCAGGTAGCGCTCCAGTGCGGCGGCACCCTTCTCGGCGATCTCCTTGCGGGCGCGGGCCACGTTCTCGGGCGTGCACTCACGGCCGGACGCCATCACCAGGTCCTCGGGGTCGAAGGGCCGTTCCGATCCGGTGAAGAGCTGAACCGGCCGCTGCCTGCTCTCGGGCTGCTGCTCTTCCGTGTTGTCCTGCTTCATGATCTGCCTCCGGGCGAATCCCGTAGCTGGGGGACTGAATACCAGCATCACGCGGTATCCCGCCCGGTGCAGCCCGGCAGACGAAACGGGCCGGGAATCCGGCCCGTTGTGAGCGGACGGTCACACCGCGCAAGGGGCCGGTGTGTGCGGTCCGGTCCCGTCGGCGTGACGTCCGTCCCCGCCCGGGACCGTACCCGACCGGGAGTGTGAGGCGTCCGGGCAGACGCGGTGGGCATCGACCCGGGCGGGCAACGCGAAGTGTGTCCCGGCCGGACCGCTTGACGTGTGTCCCTCGCCGGCCGGGCGTCAGGCGATCGACGCCGAGACGATCGCGGCCACCGCGAGGTTGCACGACGCCGTGACCCAGACAGCCGGGTGGGGTTCCGGCTCCACCAGCGTCGCCCCGAGCTTGCCCGGGGTCACCAGGTCCACCACCAGGAACGCCACGGCCATCAGCGCCAGCCCCAGCACGCCGAAAGCGGCCGTCGACGCCAGCCCCTTGCCGAAGTCGTCGTAGGTCGTCCAGATCGAGGTGAACACGATCCCGCCGATCCCCAGCAGCGCCGAGCTCAGCAGAACCGCGGCGTTCCGGTTGCGCTCCTCCCAGATCAGCCGGCCGAGCTTGCCGGGCGTCAGTACGTCCACCAGCACGATGCCGAGGACCAGCAGCACGACGCCGAGGGCACCGTAAGCGGTGGCCCGGCCGAGTCCGTTGACTATGTCCGTCATGGGGAAGGCAGTCTCCGTCGTCCGAGAATGATCGTGGTCGAGGCGCGGCAAAATGTATCGCACGCGCATCGCGGCGGCGACGGACTCGGGCCGGAGGACTGGGGGAGAACGCCGTACCGGTGGCGCCGACGCCGCGAACCGGGCGCGGCGGAGCCCGACTCGGGAGGCGCACCCGGGCCCGCGGCCCCGGAGGCCCTCCACACCGGTGCGGCCGGGCGGGCGCGGCGCCCGGGGCCCGGAGTACCCGCGCCAGGACGGGGGGCCGGCCGGGCGGTGGGTCGCGCCCCCATCGACGACCGTTCCTGGGGAGACGTCGCACGTGCCCGACCCGCCGACCCCGCCGGTGCCGTGACCTGCGTCTCCGTGACGGTCGTGTGCGCTAATTCAGTACGCAAGTACGCCTTCCGCAGCCGAGAATCAAGGCTCACGAACGGGAGGACGCATGAGCCGGGCGAACCTGACTCTCCATGAGCTGCTGCCGCCGCAGGAATTGGCGGAGGCCATCGACGCGGGGCACGTGACCCGAAAGGGCCACCCCCGACTGCCGCTGTCGATCTACACGTACACGAGGACGTGCCAGTACGAGCGGATCTGGAACCGGGTGACCACGCGCTGCCGCGGTCTCGTCGCCGACGACGAGACCGGCGAGGTCGTGGCCCTGCCGCTGCCGAAGTTCTTCAACGTCGGTGAGCACGAGGCCGGTCTGCCCCACGCGCCCGCCCTCCCGGACGAGCCGTTCGAGGTGTACGACAAGGTCGACGGAAGCCTCGCCGTGGTGTTCCACTACGCGGGCCGCTGGCGGGTCGCGTCCAAGGGCTCGTTCATCAGCACCCAGGCCACCTGGGCGCAGCGGCTGCTCGACGGCAGGGACACGTCCTCGCTGGTGCCCGGAGTGACCTACCTCGCCGAGATCCTGTACCCGCAGAACCGGATCGTCGTCGACTACGGGGACCGCCGCGACCTGGTGCTGCTCGCCGCCTTCGCCAAGGACGGCCGCGAGGTCCCGCTGGACGAGGCCGCCGTCGGCTGGAAGACCATCGGCTCCGTCGTGACCGTGTGGCCCGCCATGCCGCTCGCCGAACTCCTGGCGCTGGCCGAGTCCAACCGGCTCCCCGGCGGCCGGACGGCCACCGGAACCGATGCCGAGGGGTTCGTGCTGCGATTCGCTTCGGGAGTCCGTGCCAAGGCCAAACTGGCCGAGTACGTACGGCTGCACAAGGTGCTCACCGGCGTGACGGAGCGGGACGTCTGGCGCGGCCACGGCATCCAGCGCTTCGCCGGGAGACCCGCCAAGCAGCTGGCCCAGGCACTCAACTGCTCCGCGGCCGATATCGAGGCGTCCGGCGGCAGGCCCCTGGACGCGCTGTTGGAGCAGGTGCCCGACGAGTTCGACGCCTGGGTGCGGGAGGTGATCGCGCGGATCGACACCGAGGTGGCGGAGCGCGAGCGCGCCATCGACGACGCTTACCGCTCCATCGCCCATCTCGCCGGGGACCGGGGCGCGTTCGCGCGTGCCGCGAAGACGTTGCCCGATCCCGCGGTGCGGCCCGCCATGTTCCAGCGCCTGGACGGCCGTCCCACCGAGCTGATGACGTACCGGTCCGTCCGGCCCGAGGCGTCCGACCCGTTCACGTCCGACGAGGAGAACTGAAAGTGCCCGTAGTACACGTCATGACCGGCCTCCCGGCCTCGGGCAAGACCACCGCCGCCCGCGAACTGCAGGCCGGTGCCGAGGGCAGGATGCGCCGCGTCAACCTCGACGACCTGCGTCGGATGCTCGACGTGCCGGCGCCCGAGCGCGGCCGGTCGCACGCCCACGAGCAGACCGTTCTGGCGATCCAGGACGCCGCGGTGCGGGCGGCCGTCGAGGGCGGCTTCGACGTCGTCGTGGACAACACCCACCTCACGCCGCACATCCCGAAGCGGCTGAAGGCTGCGGTTGCCGGGCAGGCGACCTTCGTCGTGCACGACTTCACGGACGTACCCGTGGAGGAGTGCGTCCGGCGCGACGCCGGACGGGAGCGGGCGGTGGGCGAGGAGATCATCCGGATCCTCGCCGAGAAGCACGTCAAGGCCACCCGGGGCGGCTGGCGGCTGACCGCGGAGTGGCTCAACGACCAGCCGGCGGTCGAGCCGTACGCCGCGGACCCCGCGCTGCCGACGGCGGTGATGTGCGACATCGACGGCACCCTCGCCCTCCGGGGCGACCGGGGGCCCTACGACTTCACCCGTTGCGAGGAGGACCTGCTGAATGTGCCGGTCCGCGACGCACTCGGCTCCTTCCGCCGTGCCGACGGCGATGTGATCGTGCTGCTGTCGGGCCGCGGCGAGGAGCACAGGGAGCGGACGGAGGCATGGCTGGCGCGGTACGACGTGCCCTACGACGAGCTGTGGATGCGCGCGGCCGGTGACCACCGGCGCGACGACGTCGTGAAGGCCGAACTCTTCGACCGCCACGTCCGCAGCCGTTTCGCGGTACGCGTCTCGCTCGACGACCGCGACCGTGTCGTGGCCGTCTGGCGGCGTATGGGCCTGCCGACCTGGCAGGTCAACTACGGCACCTTCTAGGGCGGGTGGCGAGCGCGGCTCCGTCCGCCCGCAGGGTGGGGCCTGCGGCGTCCGGTGCGTGCGATCGCAACGCGGGGGGTCGTCCTCCCGCTGGACGTACTCGGATGACTCCGACGACGCCGCGTGGGGGTACCTCTCGTGCCCGAAGGGCTACGGGGGAGTGCGTGCCAGGTGTCGCGGGCCGGGAGGACTCTCCCAACACGGCCTAGCGGCACCGCCGATGTTCGCCCGTCGGGGCAGGGCCGGTGCCTGCGCCGCACGGCCGCCGGAAGCCCCGGTGGTTTCCGCGACCAGGGCTTTCCGCCACCAGCGACTCCGGCTCGACGGCGAGGGACCGTCCGGGGCGGCGTGACGGGGCACGGCTTGCCGGGAGGGGCACTGGCGGCGCGGGTCCACGTCGGCGGGTCGCAGCTCGTCGCCCGTCGGCGGCGTGGTCCGCGCCGGACGTCCGTGGCGCCCCGTCCGTCGGTGGTGCGCCCGTCAACGGGCGCTGCCGGGAGCCGTCCCCCAGGAGGCCGCGGCGGCCGACCGCGATCGGGCGTTCGGTCGGCGGTCGACCACGGGCGACCGCCGAAAGCCGGCCACCCGGCCGGGAGCCGTCCGCCGGAGGTGTCGTCGCACGGATGACGTGCGGCGACACCGTCCGACGGACGTCAACGGCGCTTCCTGCCCACGGAGCTCAACGGTCCTTCCTCCGGCGCCGCGCTCCGGCGAGCACCATCAGCCCCGCTGCGGCGACGCCGGCCGCCGCCAGAGCCGTACCGGGCCGCCGCCGTGCCGCACCAGCGAGGGCGAGGGCCCGTTCTCCGGGGCGGGCGTCCGGGTTCCGTGCCCCGGTCACCGTCCCGTGCCGCCTCGTGGCCGGGGACGCGACCGACCTCCCGCGCGCCCGCGCCGTCGCCCGCAGCGCCTTCTCCTTGGCCTGCGCGGCGACGGTCGAGGCCCGCGCGCTGATCCGGGTCTTCGCGTCCGTCCGCACCGTCGATGCCACCACGGTGTCACCTGCTCTCTTCGGGATCCGGTGTCTCCGGAGCGGTTACCCGCACTCAACGGGCGCACACGGGCCGGGCCTTCGGCGCCCGGCGGTCCGGTCGGCGGCCGGAGGGCCGCGGAACGGATCGCCGGGCACCGACTCCGGGCCGTCTCACCGTCCGGGGCGTGCCGGTCTCGCACGCGGGGTGGATCCCCGGTCTCGGAGCGGCTCTACCGTGCCCCGAGGCCGGCGCACCCGTGTTCGGGGAACGGCGCGTGTGCGCCCCCGGGCCGGTGCTACTCCCGCTCCGGGCCAGGGCGTACTCCCGACGCGGAGCGCTCAGCATCCCGCCCGGCGCTCGTCCTCCTCGCTCCACGCCGAGGTGTCCCGGGGCTCGACGTACGGCTCCGCGTCCGCCGGATGACCGCCGGCGATCGCCCGCTGGCGCGCGAGCTCGGCGTCGAACTCCAGCCCGAGCAGAATGGCGAGGTTGGTGATCCACAGCCACACCAGGAAGATGATGACGCCGGCGAGGGTGCCGTAGATCCTGTTGTAGGAGCCGAATCGGGACGCGTACAGCGCGAACCCGCCCGAGGCCGCCAGCCAGATGAGCACGGCGAGGGCACTGCCCGAGGTGATCCATTTGAAGCCGTGGCCGCGGGCGTTCGGCGCCGCCCAGTAGAGGAGCGCGATCATCAGCGTGACCAGGACGACGAGCACCGGCCACTTGGCGATCGACCACACCGTGACCGTGGTCTCCTCGATGCCGAGCCCCTCGCCGGTCCTGCGGGCCAGACCGCCCGTGAACACCACGATCGCGCCGCTGACCACCGCGAGCACCATCAGGACGACCGTCAGGCCCAGCCGCAGCCGGGCGACCTTCCACAACGGCCGGCCCTCCGGCACGTCGTACACCGTGTTCGACGCGCGGATGAACGCCCCGACGTAGCCGGAGGCCGCCCACAGCGCCGTGACCAGACCGATGACGGCCAGCGCCGACCCGAGCCCCGTGTTCCCCTGCAACTGCTGCACCGCGCCGGTCAGGATCTCGCGTGCGGGACCCGGGGCCAGCTGTCTGACCATGTCCAGGATCTGGGTGGTGAGCCGCTCGCCCGCGGCACCGAGCAGCGCCACGAGGAGGAGCAGGGCCGGGAACAGCGACAGGATTCCGTAGTAGGTCAGGGCCGCTGCCCGGTCGATCAGTTCGTCCTCGCGGAACTCCTTGATCGTGCCGCGGACTACGGCCGCCCAGGACTTCCGGGGCATCCCGGTGGGCTCGTCCGGCGCGCGGCGCCGTACCGCCTCCGCCGGACCGTGGCGGTCCCGGTCCTCACGGTCCCCGGCTTCGTGCCCGGCTTCGCGTCCCGTGTCGTCCGCCGGTCCTGACCTGCGTGTCATACCCGGCGAATATCCGGCATTCGGGACTGCAAACGGCGACACGGCCCAGAAGATCACCCGGTGTGCCGGCCGTCGTGCTTCCCGTGCGAGAGCCGCCGCCCGACCACGAGCAGGTCCACCGCCGCGACCAGCGCGAGGACCCCGCACACCACGGCCAGCGCGACGAGCACTCCCGGGGTCGGGGAGTCCAGGGGTCCGGACGCCCCGGCCCAGGCCGCGAACAGGACGGTACCCGCCACGAAGACGGGCACGGCGACGAGTGAGAGCACCAGGCGCAGGGTCAGCGCGCTCCGGGCGGTGACGGGCTCCGTTCCGGTCCGGTGTGACATGAGGACCTCCCGCGTTCGCTGGACCGGGTTCCGCGCCGATCGCCGGGCCGTCCCGGTGGGCGCGGTTCGTTCCTCCCCGCCCTGCGCCTACCCGCCGAACCGGGCCCCGACACGGCGCGCGAACCTGCGGGACGGCCCCCGCACCGGGGCGTCCCCGTCCGTGTCCCGGGTGACACGGGCAGCGACGACCGTACGGGGGTCCGGCAGCGGTTGTACGGTAAAGGGAACTGCTTGCCGCGTGCAGCCGGTGACCGCGGAGGATCGGGTCGAGCCGGGTTCGGGGCGCCGGTCGCGGCAGGCGCGAACCGCGGCACCCGGGTGGTGGTCCTCCGGCCGAAGCGAGGCGACTTTCGATGTTGATGGCACACCCTGCGGTCCTGGACAACCTCGTGGAACAGTACGAGACGCTCCGGCTCCTGCACGCCGAGAACGGCAGCGAGCCCGTGCGCCGGCGCATGGAGGACGTGGCGTACACCCTGTGCGTGTCCACGGGGACGAGCGACGTCGACGCGGCACTCATCGCCGCACGCTTCCATCTCCCGGGCGCGCGCCCGGAGGACGACTCGGTACTCTCCACCTGACCGCACCCGGCGAGTGGCCACAGGCACGGAGTCCGACCGGCCTGGAGGGACCCGACGAGTGGCCACCGGCACGGAAGCCCTCCCAGCCCTGGATCGCCCGGCACGGGGCGTCGGCGTACCGTCGGAAAGAGGGCATACGGGCTCGCCTCTCCGACCGCCGCGGCCGAGGCGGGGCGGGGCAGCCCCGCGAAGCGAGGCGAAACACGATGAGTGCCACCAGCCGTGACGACGTGGTCCGCAGTGTCTTCTCGACGACGGATGCGGAACAGGGCAGGGCGTATCTGGCCTCCGCCTACGGTACGGACATCCGTATGGGCGCGCCGACGACGTCCTCCCGCGCGCCGTTCCGGCACGAGCGGCGTGCGACGGCCGAACTGGCGCTGGACTCGGTGCGGATTCCGGCGGAGGCACACTACTTCCTGGAACCCGGGCCGCACCTGCTGATGACGCAACTCCTCTCCGGGCGCCAGGACGTCGACTGCGCCGGTACCGACACCAGATGGGTGAAGGGGGACGTGATGCCCGCCGGCCGGCCGGACATGCCCCACCGCACGCACGCCGACCACGTCGAGTCACGCACCGCGCGCATGGAGCCGGAACTGCTGCGCGACGTCGCGGGCCTGGGCGAGGAGGAGCCGCGCGAGCCGATGCGGATGCCGCGGCCCCAGGAGCCGGCGCCGGCCGCGCACGCCGCGGTCTGGGAGGCCGCGACGCACCGGGCATGGGATCTGCTCGGCGAGGACAGCGCGGCCGGAACCCTCCTGTCGCGCGACGCGGCGGCCCGCATGGTCGCGGCGGTGGCCCTGTCGATGTTCCCGAACAGCTACACCGAGCACGACCCACTGGCCTCCGGCACCGGCAACGTCGGTGAGGCGACGGTTGACCGCGCGGCACAGTACATCCACGACCACGCCCACCGTCCGATCACGCTCACGGACCTGGCCGCGGCGGCGGGGGTCTCCGCCAGGACCCTCCACGACGGCTTCCGCCACTTCCACGACACGACTCCCATGGGCTACCTGCGCCGGGTTCGCCTGGAACGCGCGCACCGCGAACTCCGCACGGCAGAGCCGGGGGAGGGCGAATCGGTGGAGACGATCGCCGCACGCTGGGGCTGGGGCGACCCGCACGCCTTCTCCGCCGTGTACGGACGGGCCTACGGGACGCCCCCTTCGCGGACGCTGACGGCCTCGGGGCTCCTGCACGACTGACGTGGGACCACGAGGAGACTCGAGGCGGGGCAGGCGCCTTCCGTCAGCCGTGCACAGGCCCCTCGGCTCGGGGGCCGTCGTCCACCGCCCTTCGCGAGCGCGCCGGAGCCGGCCGGACGGACTTCGGGCCGCGGGTCAGGTTCTCCGAGCACACCGTGGTTCCGCGGAGTCGGGGGCGGCGGATGCCCGGCGAGTCGTTCGTGCTCGGAACCTGAAGCTGGTCGTCCAAGGGAGTTGGTCGCCGGAGACGCAAGTCCCCGTGCGGTTACGGGCCGGACGGTGTGCGGTCCGCGCCGCGGCAGCGGCCTGCTGCGGGCCCGGTGCCCTGCTCGGAAGGCTTGGTGCGCGGCACGGCTTGATCGACGTCATCGGCGCCCCCCTCAAGGGAGTCCCGTGCCTCTGTCGCCCGGCTGCCGCATGAAATCCGGCCCCTGTGAGCGGGGGAACGCGGCGCCCTATACTCCCCAGCGTGCCATCCAACGGGGACCTGTCGACGCACGGCACTCCGCTCCGGTTCGCCGTGCTCGGTCCGCTCCGGGCCTGGCGCGGCGACGAGCGGCTGGACCTCGGTCCGGTGCGCCAACAGGCCTTGCTGGCGGCGCTGCTGCTGCGGCCGGGCACCACCGTCAGCCGGCAGCAGCTGCTCGACGGTGTATGGGGCCCGGAGCCGCCGGGCACCGGTGCCAAGGTCATCCCGGTCTATGTGCACCAGCTGCGCCGGCGTCTGGCACCGGAAGCAGGGAGTACCTCCGGGGCCGTGATCGTGACCGACCGGGGTGGCTACCGCTTGGATGCGCGAAGCGTCCGGACGGACGTGGCCCGACTGAGGGAGATCGTCGAGGAGGCCCACAGCGCGCGGGACTCAGGTGATCTGGCCGCCGCGGTGAGTGCGTGGTCCGCCGCTTTGAATCTGTTCCACGGTGAACCCCTGTCGGCGCTCCCCGGGCCGTTCGCCGAGGCGGAGCGTCTACGGCTGACGGAGTACGGGCTCGTGCTGGTGCGGGACAAGGTGGGGTGCCAGCTGCGGCTGGGCCGGCACGCCGAGGTCGTCGCGGAGCTCTTCGCTCTGTCCGCGACGCACCCCCACAACGAGTCTGTGGCCGCCCTGTTGATGCGCGCCCTCTACGCCGCCGACCGGCAAGCCGACGCACTGTCCGTGTTCGCCAAGGTGCGCCGCCGTCTGGTGGAGGAACAGGGAGTGGAGCCGGGCGGTGAACTGCGGCGGGTCCACGAGGCAGTGCTGCGCGCCGATGAGGCTCTCCTCGTCGGCGCACCCCCGCCGGCGAGCCGATCGGCAGACCGGCGGCCGCCGGCCGCGCCCCCCCTTCGGTGTCTGCGGGACGAACTACCGGTCGACGTCAGCGGTTTTACCGGACGCGACCACGAGTTGGACGCGCTCCTCGCGCCGATGGACGAGCAGGCGGTGACAGTCCGTGCGGTGGACGGCATGGCCGGAGTCGGCAAGACCGCGCTCGTGGTGCGCGCCGCGCGAGCGGTACGCGACCGTTTCCCGGACGGCTGCTTGTTCGTGGACCTGGGCGGCCACCGGCCGGGACGGGAACCAGCTGTGCAGGAGCGCGTGCTGCGCCGATTGCTGCGGGCGGTCGGCGACCTCACGGAAGGCGGCGACGATCCTTCGGGGGACGTCGAGGGCCTGGCGGCGTCCTGGAGAGCGGCCACCGCCTTCCTCCGGCTCATGGTGGTGTTCGACGACGCACGCGCCGCACAACAGGTGCGCCCACTGCTGCCCGCCGGTCCGGGCAGCCTCGTGCTGGTGACCAGTCGCCGGCGGCTGACCGGGCTCGACGTCGATCGCAGGATTTCGCTGGCGCCGCTGGAGACGGACGAGGCGGAGGCCTTGCTGACCGGTGTCGTCGGCGGCACGGGGTCCGATCCGGAGCGTGCCGCGGTGCGCGAACTGGCCCGCCTGTGCGACCGGCTGCCGCTGGCTCTGCGGGTCGTCGGGGCCCGGATGCAGAGCCGCCCGCTGTGGGCGCTGGAGCGCATGGTGGTCCGGCTGGCCGACGACGAGCACCGTCTCGCGGAACTCGCGGTCGAGGACCGCAGTGTGGAGGCGGCCTTCCAGGTCTCCTACGATCAGCTTCCCGACGCGCAGGGTCGGGCGTTTCGCGTACTGGGCCTCTCGCCCACCGTGAGTTTCGATCGGCTGACCCTGGCCGCCCTGCTCGGCCTCCCCCCGTCCGCCGCCGAGCGCGTCCTGGAGAGCCTGGTCGAGGCGAGTCTCGTCCAGGAGGCCGTCACGGGACGCCACCGCCTGCACGACCTGGTCGCGGTCTACGCCCGGCGCGTCGCCGCAGCGCACCCCGCAGAAGCCGCCGCGGCGCGGGCCGGGGTCTTCCGGCTCTACGTGGCCGCCGCCCGCCGTGCGAGCGACTGGGGCCCCGTCGCGTTCCCCACCGGCCCGAGGGCCGACACGGCGCCCTTCGCCCACGGGGAGGAGGCGACGGCATGGCTGGATGCGGCGGGCGGCGAACTGGTCGACGTGGTCGCCCAGGCGGCGGCCGCGGGCCACGTGGACGACGCCGGCCGGATCGCCGAGGGATTGTGCGACTACTTCACCCGGCAGGGCCGGTACCACGAGTGCCGGGCCGCCGTCGAGATCGTACTGCCGCTCACGGAGCAGCTCACCGACCAGCGCATGGTCTCCCAACTGCGTACCTGCATGGGCATCGCGTACGGGCTGCAGGGGCACTACGGCCAGGCGCGCCGCTGGCTGGGCGAAGCGCTTCGGATCAGCCGCCGCACCGGAGACGTCCTCGAGCAGGCACGGGCTCTGGGGTCCCTCGGCATTTTCGCGAACGCGGCAGGGGAGCCGGCCGAGGCCGCTGCGCTCCTGGCCGAGTCCGCTGACCTGTCCCGGGCGGTGGACGACGACTGGCTCGCCGTGATGTACCTGGCCAATGTGGGCGCCGTCCACCATCAGGTGGGAGAGAAGGACGAGGCGCAGGAGTGCTACGCGGCGGCGGTCGGTCTCGCCGAGAGGATCGGCAGGCCCCGGATCCTGAGCAAGACGCTCTTCCGTATGGGTACGCTCCAGCTGGACCGCGGGCACCACGTGCAGGCCGCTGACGCGCTGACCAGGGCAGCCGAACTCGCCGAGCGGGTGGGGGACACCCCCCTCCTCGCTGCGGTCCTCGGCAGGCTCGCCGCCGCAGAGGAGTGCCTGGGCAACCCGGCCGGAGCGGCCCGCTTCCACGCCGAGGCACGCGCGGCGGTCGGCGGACGGCCCGGCGCCGGGCTGAAGGCCGAGATCCGTAACCGGTTGGGCTGGCACCAGGCCGCGACGGAGGACCTCGTCCAGGCGCGCGACCGGTTCGAACGGGCCGTCGCCCGCTCCCGCACCGCATCCGGTGAACCTGCGTAAGCCCGCATCCGTCACGGGCGGCTGTTCCTCGTCTCCCCGCCGCACCGCTGCCGCCGCGTCCGGCCGATGAAGCGGGATTTCATCCGCATTTCAACGCCCCTTGCCAGCATGGACTCATCGCTCATCGTGTGAGCCGCGCCCGCATCCACAACGAAGAGGACCCACATGGGGCTTGTACATGCCTGGCGTATGCAGAAACTCGTTTCGGACGCCAGAACCGCCTATCGCAGAGGCGACGCGCTCTTCGTCGCCGGGTTCGACGTCGACAGCCGGGCCAGGGTGTCCATGAAGGCGGTCCGCAAGGAGATCGACAAGATCATCGCGGCCGTGGAGCCGATCGGCTGGGAGTGCGTCAGCGTACAGCCGTTCCTCGCGTCGGTTGAGATCGACTTCATGCGCCGAGAGTGAGCAGGAACCCGGAGACCTCCCCCGCGGAGGAAGCGAGCCCCCGAACAGTCGGAAGCGAAGGAGACGAACGATGACAACGCGAAACGCCGGTGCACCCTGGGGCGTCACCCGCATGGCACCGTATGCCGAGACGCGGCCGGTTCCCCTGCTCACCGCGGTGATCGACCCGGAGACCCAGATGGCCGTCGTGATCGACGAACACGGCCAGGCGGTCGAGCTCCACCACCAAACGGGCAGTGGCACGTCGAGCTCCACGAGCACCGGCTGGGCCGACAGCTATGACTCGGACAGTTCGTCGGACTCCGACCACGACTGATGACGACACGCCCGATCGGGCCCGTGCTGGTACTGACAAGCCTCCACGACGTGACGGCTGACGTGGTCCTGCGCATCCTCGCGGAACGCCAGGTCCCGGTGGTCCGTCTCGACCCCGGCACGGACCTGCACACAGGTGCCGCGCTCACCGCCACGTATCGTACCGGTGATCAGCGCGGCACCTTGCGCACGCCGACCCGCGAGCTCGACCTCGCCGAGGTGCGCTCCGTCTGGACACGCCGTCCCTCCCCCTACGAGGGACCGCCCGAACTGGGCGCTCAGGAGCGCCGGTTCGCTGCCTCCCAGTCCCTGTGGGGCGTCGGCGGCATCCTGGCGTCGCTTCCCGGAGCCCACTACGTCAACCACCCGTGGAGCAACCGGGCGGCCGAGTACAAGCCGGCCCAGCTGGCCACCGCACGGCGCAGCGGCCTGTCCGTCCCGTCCACGCTGATCACCAACGACCATGAACATGCCCGAGAGTTCGCCGCCCGGCACTCCGGTGCCGTGGTCTACAAGCCCTTGTGGAACACGCCCTTTGCGATCGACGGCAGGGCACGACAGGTATGGGTTCGCGAAGTGCGCCCGCACGAGATCACGCCCGCCGTGGCCGTCTGCCCGCATCTGTTCCAGGCCAAGGTGGAGAAGGCGTTCGACGTACGGCTCACAGCTGTCGGCAGCCGGGTGTTCGCGGTCCGCATCGACAGTCCGGACCTGGACTGGCGTCAACGGCAGTCCCTCATGGAGTGCACGCCGATCGCCGTCCCCGCCCGGATCGCGCGCTCGGTGTCCGTGTACCTCACCACCTTCCGGCTGGTCTTCGGCGCCTTCGACTTCGCCGTCACGCCCGCCGGCGACTGGTACTTCCTCGAGTGCAACCCCAACGGACAGTGGGCGTGGCAACCCGACCCGGTGACCGACTCGATCGGCCATGCCATCGCCGACGAACTGCTGGGCGCCACACGTCGTTGACCTGTGCGTGATCGAGTGTGGCTCGTCGGAGTCGCCGTCCTCGGCATGGCCCGGATCTTGTCCTCAGCGAGAGGGGACCTGGTCGTACGATGCCGCGTCCCTCCGCTCGTGGACTGCTGCAAGCGGATGTGCTGGCCCGCCCCGTCTACGGCGCGGTGGGCATGTGCGGGCTGCGGAGCACGAGCAGGGTGATCTCGCTGGGGGCGAGGACGCGGAACGGCGGGCCCCAGAAGCCGGTGCCGCGGCTGGTGTAGAGGAGGGTGCGGGTGCCGTGGTGGCTGAGGCCGGCGAGGGTGGGCTGGTCGATGCGGACCAGGTGGTGGAAGGGCCAGATCTGGCCGCCGTGGGTGTGGCCGGAGAGTTGGAGGTCAATGCCTTCGGCTGCCGCGCGGTCGATGAACTTGGGCTGGTGTGCCAGGAGCAGGACGGGCAGGTCGGGGTCGGCCCCGTCGAGGGCTCCGGCGAGGTGGGCGCGGTGGCCTGTCAGGCCGGAGGACTCGGCGGTGACGTCGTCCACGCCGGCGACCACGAGGGTGTCACCTCCGCGTTCGAGCAGCAGATGGCGGTTGCGCAGCGGCTCCCAGCCCAGCTCGTCCATCAGGTCGACCCAGCCCTGGGCCTCGCTGTAGTACTCGTGGTTGCCGGTGACGTAGACACGGGCCCGGGTGGCCCGCACGGTCGCGAGTGGGGCGGCCTGGGCGCGGCGGCGTTCGGCCGTGCCGTCCGCGATGTCGCCGGTGTGGCAGACCAGGTCGGCTTCGAGGGTGTTGACGGTCTCGCATACTCGTGCCGACCAGCGAGCACGATCGAGCGGGCCGTAGTGGGTGTCGGTGATGAGGACGACGCGGGTGCCGTCCAACCCCGCGCCCAGCCGCGGCAGTCGCACGTCGAGTCGGCGCACGCGTGGCACGCGACGGGCCTCGGCGTAACCCCAGGCGAGCAGTATGGCAGTGACGCCGAGGACGGCCCACGTGACGATCCGGGCCCGGTCCTGACTCTCGCCGACGCCGGCCACGGTCAGGGCGAGCCGCAAGAGGACGCCGAGCAGCACGGACCAGGTGAACAGGACCCAGCTGGTGCCCAGCAGGGTGTCACCGATGATCGCGGCCCCGTCCTGCTGGCGCCGGCCGTGGCCGCGCACCATCGTGAGCGGCATACCGACGAGGCCGAGGGCGAACAGGGCGGTGCCGGCCAGCGTGGCGGGCAGCGGCCATTGCTGGCCCGTGTGGAGGAGTACCCAGCAAGGCACGGCCCACAGCAGGACGGGGGCGACCAGGGGGATGCAGCGCATCAGGCGGTGCAGTCGGCTCGGCCGCGGGGCTCGCGCTGCACCCTCGGCGGGCCGGGTGCTGCTGGTGTCGGTCACGCTTCCCCTCCCTGACCGGGCTGCCGTCTCGCGCACTGTATCCGGCACACCGCAGATCACACTCACCGGAACACCGACCGAGGCCGTGTGGGACGCGGAACTGGCTCCCGCCATGAACGCGCTGGGAGTCGCCCTGCGCGAGGAGGCGGTGCTCGATCTGCTCCTGGAGGACCTCGGGTGAATGCCCCGGACGATCGCCGACGGCGACGTCAGAGGTCCAGCCCACCTGCGGCGAGCAGATCGACCACGTCACTCACCAAGCTCTTGCCCATGCCGTCGGCGTGTGCGAGTTGCGCTTCGAAGGCACCCAGGTCGCGAAAGACCTCGGTGTACGCCGACTGTTGCTCCAGGGGCAGTTGGAGCACCTGCAGACGCCGGATGTCGACCCTCGACGAACTGGAGGCGTGGGTGCCTGCCTGCCGTCCGTTGGAGGGCGCGCTCAGGCAGCCGGCGAGGAAGCGGGCGTCCAGCTTCGCCGGGTCCACCCGCAGGGCGTAGAGCTGGGGCCCCAGGGCCGTCGGTGGCCCTTCGTGCACCCATGCCTTGAAGGCACGTACGACACCGGCGACCACCACGTCGCCTTTCTCGGCGATCACCGGCGCCGATGCGGTGGAGACGGATCCGCTCGGAGTGCCGTCCGTCAGCAGGTCGGCGACGGTGAGGAGAGGCACGGAGGCACTGCCGGGCTCCACGGCGCCGTCCAACGGCTGTTGCCCTGCCCGCAACGACAGGGCGCCGGCCTTGACGAGGTCTCCCACGCCGACCGTCGTCTGCGGCCCGTCGGTATCGAATCTCAGCTCTGACAATCGCTGGGCGCGCTGAGTCAGGCCGGTCAGCAGCGTCTCCAATTCCTTCCAGGTGGCGGCGAGTTCGAGCCCTGACGGCTCCATGCCCGCCGACGTGTAGCGCCCGGGGGTGACGTCCACCTCGTCGTCCAAGAGGTCCAGGAGGGGAACCCGGACGGCGCCGTCCGGCAGACCCGCGTTCGGACGGTCGAGGGCTTCCAGCGCGGAGAGGACGAAGGTCTGGAGGGATTCCCAGTGCGGGCCGGGTTCACGTGCGCCGGCTCTGGCGAAGCGCGTCGCGTCGACGAGGAGCGCGTCCTGCCCCGGTGGAACCGCACCAGGGCCGTCCGAGGCGGCTCTGAGGACCCACAGTTGCAGGGAGACGCTGTGCGGCTGGGCGCTGCCGGGTGGGAGGGCCACTACGGCTCGGAGCGCGCCGGTGCGCAGCAGGGAGCCTCGGATGCGTCGGCCGGCCTTGCGCGAGGCGACCGCGGGAGGCAGGACGACGACGCCTGCTCCGCCGGGCTTGAGATGGGCGAGCACGTGCTGTACCCAGGCGAGCTCCGGCTCGGTGCGGGGAGGGAGTCCGTGTGTCCAGCGCTGGTCGGTGGCGAGTTCCTCGTAGCCCCAGTCACGTTCGTTGAACGGCGGATTGCACAGCACGATGTCCGCTCGCACCCCCGTGAAGGGGTCCTCGCGCAGAGCGTCCGCCGTGGCGATCTCCGTACGGACGTCGTGTTCGTCCCCGAAGAACGCCAGCCGGGCGGAGGCCAGCGCGGCAAGCGCGGGGTCTCGCTCACAAGCCAGCAGCATCAGGCTTCGATCCCCGCACTCCTGCACGGCAGCGGCCGCCAGATGTCCTGTGCCGCAGGCCGGGTCAAGAGCGGTGAGCTCCTCGTCGTGCCCGTCGACGCGGACGCCGAGCGCGATCCGCGCCATGAGGGCGGCGAGCGGCGGCGGCGTTGTGCTCAGCTGGCGGACATGTGTCTCGAGCCACCGCTGGAGCAGGAACTCGAACGTCGCCCGCGCCCCTTCGCTGCGCCCCAGTTTCGCCGCCTCGACCGCCAACTCCCCCGCCTCCGCGCTGAGTTCTGCCTGTGAGGAGCGTGTACGAGGGGAACGCATGCGGTGGGCGGCCTCGGCGATGGCCAGGCCCGAATCATCCCTGCTGCCCAGCGCTTCGAACCGGGGCCACAGCAGTTCCCGGCCCCCGATGTTGTCGAGCTTGCCGTTGTCCCGCAGCCACTGCTCGACCTCGGCCAGGGAGAACTGAGGGCTGACGTCCGTGCCGCCGATACGGGCCGGGAACGAGTCGTGACGTCGTCGCCAGTTGCTCACCGCGGCACGCCCCACACCGGCGATCCGAGCGATCTCGGCCAGGCTGACGGGTACGGAACCGGTTGTACTCATCGACAGTCTCCGAGGTGCTGGGCGCTTGCAGGCGGGGGCGGGGGACGGGCCTTGGGGGTGATGGGTGGCTGTGCAGCAGAGGCTACTACGCTCATTGACTCTGTTCACAGTGCGAATATCGGCAATCGGGTGCCGGAAGTGTGGAGGAGGGGAGAAATGCAGGGATTCACGCCGGGAACCGTGCTCCTGGAGCGGTACCGGCTCACGTCGGTGCTGGGCCGTGGCGTGATGGGCCAGGTGTGGCAGGGGTGTGACCTGCGTCTTGAGCGGCCCGTGGCCGTGAAGACCGTCGCTGCGGACCTGCTGGCCGTCCCGCGGAGCCGGGATGAGGCGTTGCGGCGTTTCCAGAGGGAGGCAAAGGCCGCGGCGCGGCTCGGTCATCCGAACACGACCACCGTCTTCGACGCGTCGATCATGGACGACACCTGCTGTCTGGTGATGGAACTGGTCGAAGGCACCACCCTCGAGTTCCTCTTCGATCAACAAGAGCACGGACGTTTCGGTGTGCCCGGTGCCGTCGCCGTCGCGGCCCAGCTGTGCGCCGGCCTGTCGGCCGCCCACGCGGCCGGTCTCGTCCACCGCGACCTCAAGACCCAGAACATCATGGTCCGCGGGGACGGTGTCGTGAAGATCCTGGACTTCGGCCTGGTGAAGGTCCTGAGCGACACCGACCCGCGCCTGACCATGACCGGTGAGACCATCGGCAACATCGTGTGCGCCTCGCCCGAACTGCTCTCCGGGCAGGGCCGCCTGGACGGGCGCAGCGACCTCTACGCGGTGGGCTGCCTGCTGCACCACATGCTCACCGGCGAGACCCCGTTCCCCACCGACCAGCCGGCGTTGCTGGCCACGCATCACCTGACCTCACGGCCGCCCCTGATCGCGGACTCCGGCGTCGATGTCCCGCCGGGCCTGCAGGACCTGGTCGCCGCCCTGCTCGCCAAGCACCCGGACGACCGCCCCTCCTCGGCAGTCGAGGCGTACGCGGCCCTGGCCCCCTATCTGCCTGCTGCCTGCCCCGAGTTGGCCACCCGGCCGGGCCCCCGCGAGGACCCCCGCCGCCCCTTTCGCGTCCCGCAGGGACCGAGCCCGGTGTGAGCGGTGAGAACATGGCAGGTGCCGGCCGGGTGCGGGACCTCGCCCCGGAGACAGGGGAGTGAGCGGCGCCGTGGGCGCCGGGACTGGGGACGGGCGCGATGCGGCGAAGCCTGGGACGGTACGATCTCACCCGAGAGCTGGGCCGGGGCGGTATGGGCGTCGTCTGGGCGGCGTACGACCGGGAGGCGCAGGGCAGCGAGGTCGCGGTGAAGCTGGTCGCGCCCCGCGCGGGCGGCGCGGAGTTCACGTCACTGGAGCGCCGCTTCCTTCGCGAGGCACGCCTCACCAGCCGCCTGAACCACCCGGGCATCCCCGCCGTCCACGACCACGGCAGCCACGAGGGCGAGCTCTACCTCGTCATGGACCTCATCCCCGGTCGCGCCCTCGACGCCGTCCTCAAGAGCGAGGGCCCGCTGCCCGTCGAGCACGCCGCGGACGTCGCCATGCGTACGGCCGAGGTGCTCGCCTACGCACACGCCCAGAACGTCGTGCACCGTGACCTCAAGCCGTCGAACCTGATGATCACGCCCGACGGCGACCTCAAGGTTCTCGATTTCGGGGTCGCGGCCGCTCTCGATCCGCAACCCGGCGAGACCCGTTTCACCGCGGCGAACGCCACCCCCGGCACCGTGGTGTACATGGCACCCGAGCAGGCCGTGGGCAACACCGTGCCCGCCAGCGACCTGTACTCGCTGGGCTGCGTCCTCTACGAACTGCTGGCGGGGGCGCCCCCCTTCGTCTCCGGAAGCCCGTTCATGCTCTACCACCAGCACGCGCAGGAGCCCGTGCCTCCGCTCGACGGGCGCCGCGCCGGCCTCCCGGCCGGGCTGCGGGAACTCGTGGGGGCGCTCCTGGAGAAGAAGCCGGAGAACCGGCCTGCCTCCGCGACCGAGGTGGCCGTACGCGCAGCCGCCTGGGCCCCCGCTCCGGTGCGCCCCACGGCACCCGGGATGCCGCATCCCCGGCTGGCCGAGATCGACCGCCTTCGCCGGTCCGGCCACCCCGCCCGAGCCCTTCGGGAGTACGGCGATCTCCTCGCCGGTGCCGATCTCGGGCGGGCCGACGTACTCGCCGCCCGGGCCGGACACGCCCTGTGTGTGAGTGTCCTCGGCCGCACCCGGGAGGCGCTGGACGAGATGAAGTCGGTCCTCGCCGAGCAGCGCAGCCTCCTCGGACCGGGCGACGCGGGGGTGTTGGACACGCGCTACGAGATCGCCGTACTGCTCGCCCGCACGGGCGAGCGCCATGCGGCCAGGGAACTGCTGAAGCGTCTCGCGGACGACGAGGACCGGTCCCTGCCGGACGCCGACCCGCGGCACGGCCGGGCCCGCGCCCTGCTGGACCGACTGCGGCGCCTCGCATGACCCTCCTCGAGGATTTTGTAATCTCTGTTCACAGTCAAAATGGCGTGTTACGCTGCGAATCGCGCCGCCGGGAGGGGAGACAGGACACTGTCCGCGGACGGACGCAGGAGACACCGAGGGGAACAGCGCCCATGACGTCAGCAGCTCCGCGCGAGACCGAGCGGACGGGGGCCGAGCAGCTCCCCGAGGAGGGCAATCTCGTGGAAGTGCGCGGGCAGTCCTGGGTGGTCGCCCGCGTCGAGCCGTCTCCGGCCACCCCCGGCGGCGAGGGGAACCACCGCCCCGCCACCCTGGTCCACCTCCAGTCCGTCGCCGACGGCCGCTTCGGCGACACCCTCTCCGTGATCTGGGATGTCGAGCCCGGGCGCCGCGTGCTGCCCGCCGGCTCCCTCCCCGACGCCTCCACGGGCGCCTACGACTCCCCGAACCGCCTCGCCGCGTTCCTCGACGCCGTCCGCTGGTCCGCCGTCGCCTCCGCCGACGCCAGGACCCTCCAGGCCCCGTTCCGCTCCGGCGTCGCCGTCGAGCCGTACCAGCTGGAGCCGGTCTCCCGCGCCGTCGGTGCCCCCCGCGTGAACCTGCTCCTCGCCGACGACGTCGGTCTCGGCAAGACCATCGAGGCGGGTCTCGTCGTCCAGGAGCTGATGCTGCGCGGCCGGGCCCGCCGCACCATGGTCGTCTGCCCGGCCGGCCTCACCCTCAAGTGGCGCGACGAGATGGCCGAGAAGTTCGGCCTGGAGTTCACCATCGTCGACTCCGAACACTGCGCCCGCCTGCGCCGCACCCACGGCACCGCCGCCAACCCCTTCCGCGTCCACCCGCTGACCATCGTGTCCCTGCCCTGGCTGCGCGGCCGGAAGGCCCAGCGCCTCCTCGACGAGGTCATCGGCGCCCCCGGGGAGAGCGGTGACGGCGAGCGCAAGCGCTTCTTCGACCTGCTCGTCCTCGACGAGGCCCATCACGTGGCGCCCGCCGCGCCCAAGCAGGTGTACGCCGTCGATTCCCAGCAGACCAAGCTGATCCGCCGCCTCGTCCCGCACTTCGAGCACCGCCTCTTCCTCTCGGCCACCCCGCACAACGGATACCCCGAGTCCTACACGGCCCTCCTGGAGCTGATCGACGACCAGCGTTTCGCGCGCGGCGTGGACCCCGACAAGGAGGCGTTGAAGGACACCGTCGTACGCCGCCTGAAGTCGACGGTCACCAACACCGACGGCACACCCCGCTTCCGCACCCGCGTCACCCGCGAGCTCTCCGTGGACTACACGCGGCAGGAGCGGTCGATCCACGAACTGCTCGGCTCGTTCGCGGAACTCCGCCGCAAGAAGCTGACGCCGACGGCCCGGGGAGGCCGCCGCGCCGCCGACCTGGTGACGCTGCTGCTGAAGAAGCGCCTGTTCTCCTCCCCGGCCGCCTTCCTCCACACGGTCAAGGTCTACCTCTCCCACCTGGACGACACCGGCGGCCCGGCGCGGGGACGCTCGGCCGCCGCCGAAGTCCCCGAGTGGCTGGAGGAGTTCGCCGACCTGGTCGCCGACCTCGACGACACGGGCCTGGTCGACGCCGAGGACGACGCGCTGACCCGCTCCACCTCGCTCACCCCCGCCGAGGACGGCCAGGAACTCGACCTGCTCCAGGAGATGGAGCGCTGGGCCCTCACCCACGAGGCCGCCCCCGACTCCAAGGCGGACGCGCTGATCCGCGAGATCAAGGCGGTCTGCCGCCCCGACGGCAAGACGTGGACCAACGAACGGATCGTGGTCTTCACCGAGTACCGCGACACCCAGGAATGGCTCCACGACCTCCTCCGGCAGGAGGAACTCACCGACGGAGGCCGCGTCGAGCGGCTGCACGGCGGCCTGCCCACCGAGGAGCGCGAGCGGATCCGCCTCGGCTTCCAGACCGAGCCGTCCCGCCCCGAGGGAAGGGTCCGCATCCTGCTCGCCACCGACGCCGCCGGCGAGGGCATCGACCTCCAGAACCACTGCCACCGCCTGATCAACTACGACATCCCCTTCAACCCCAACAAGCTCGAACAGCGCATCGGCCGCATCGACCGCTGGGGCCAGAAGCGCGACCCGGAGATCACCCACTTCATCGGCTCCGGCTGGCAGCAGGCGCAGGCCGGCTCGTACGAGGCCGACCTGGAGTTCCTCTCCCGCGTCGCCAGGAAGGTCGCGCGCATGGAGCAGGACCTCGGCTCCGTCAACGCCGTCCTCGCCGACGCCGTACAGCGCCGCATGACCGGCGACACGGCACCCGTCGACATCGAGAACGCCAAGCCCAAGCCCATCAAGGGCCGCCGCACGGGCGGCGAGGTCGCACCCGAGCAGAACGTCACCGCGCAGACCAGGCGGCTCGCCGACCAGTACGACGAGACGGTCACCGCCCTCGGCCTCACCCCGCCGAACGTCAGGCGCGTCGTCGAGACCGCCCTCGCCCTGGACAACCAGCCGCCGCTGCTGCCCTCCGCGTTCCGCGCCGAGGACTTCGAACCGGGCGACCTGTTCGACGTGCAGCCGCTGTCCGGCAGCTGGGAACGGGCGACCAGGGGCCTCGCGCACAAGCTCCGCGAGGGCGAGCAGCGCCCGCTCACCTTCGCACCGTCGGTGGCCGCCCAGGGCAGGGACGACGTGGTCCTCGCCCACCTCAAGCACCCCCTCGTGGCGCTCTCGACGCGGCTGCTCACGGCCGCCGTCTGGAACGCCGACACGGTCGGCCTGAGCCGTGTCACCGCCGTCGTCTCCGACGACCCGGCCGTCACCACGACCCTCGTCTCCGCCTACGCCCGCTACGTCCTCGTCGGCACCGACGGCACCCGCCTGCACGAGGAAGTCCTGTACGCGGGCGGATGGTTCGGCGACACGGGCCGCTTCCGCCGCTGGGAGTCGGTCGGCGAACAGGGCCGGGCCCTCTCCCGCGCCCTCACCGACGGCACGGAGGCCGCCCCGCACCTCCGCAAGGAACTCACCGACGCCTGGCCGAGGCTCCGCGACCCCCTCTACCGCTCCCTGGAGGCCCGCGCCGGCGAACTCGGCCGCCAACTGGAGAGCCGCCTCGCCGACCGCAAGGCGGAAGAGGAACGCCGCATCACCGCCACCCTCGACCGATTCGAGGCGACCCTGCGCGCCAAGCTCAGGGAGGAGGGCGACGCGGAGGGCGAACAGCTCGCCCTCCTCTCCACCCACGAACTGACCGGCCACGAACGCCGCCAGTTCGAGGACGACCGCCGCCGCTGGCAGGAACGCCTCGCAGGCCTCCCCGCCGAACGCGAGCGCGAACTCGCCGCCATCGCCGCCCGCTACCGCGAGCCCCGCTCGCACCTCTTCCCCGTCGCCGTCGTCTTCGTCATCCCCGCAAAGGAAGCCAGCCGATGAGTCCCCGCCCTCCGATGAGCCGTGGAGCAGCCGCCGCCAAGGCCCAGGCCGCCGACGGCCGCCGGCAGCACCAGGAGTGGCTCGACCTCACCGAGGTCTCCGGCCCCTTCCTCACCATGCCCGTCCTGCTCGGCGCCTGGCCCCAGCTCGACACCTTCGAGAAGGACGAACGCGCCCGGCTGCGCGCCCGCCACGCCGACTGGCAGACGGACACCACGGCGGGCCGCGACGAGTGGGTGGCGTACGTCCTGCGTCACCTGCTCGGCTGGGACGACGCCCTCGCGTTCCGCCAGGGCGAGTCCGAGCACCACGGCCTGGACCGCCTCACCCTGCGCGTCGCCGAGCACAACACCGAGGTCCGCCCCGACTTCGCCCTCGTCGAACCGGGCTGCGACCTCGCCGCCGAACCCGACGCACAATCCGTCGCCAAGCGCGTCCGCCTCCTCGGCATGACCATCCCCGCCGGCGCCGCCCCCACCGGCCGCGCCGGCGGAGGCGGCGACTGGGCGGCCGGCCCCGCCGACCGCCTCGCCCGCCTGCTCCGCCACCACGGCGTACCGCTCGGGCTGGTGACCGACGGCCGCTGGTGGTGCCTGGTCTGGGCCCCCGTCGGCGGCGTCACCACCACCGCCGTCTTCGACACCATCGGCTGGAACGAGGCCGCCGAACGCAACGTCGTCCGCGCCTTCGTCTCCCTCCTGCGCCGCCGCCGCTTCTTCGAGTACGACGACGACCAGACGCTCGTCGGCCTGCTCAAGGCGAGCCTCGCGGCGGGCGAGGACGTCACCGAGGCCCTCGGCATCCAGGTCCGCCAGGCCGTCGAACTCCTCGTCGACGCCATCGGGCGCGCCGACGTACGCGCCATCGAGAACGGCGCACCCGGCCTGCACGCCTCCGGCGTCACCGCCGGCCAGGTCTACCGCGGCGCGGTCGCCGTCATGATGCGCGTCGTCTTCCTCCTCTTCGCGGAGGAACGCGGCCTGCTCCCCGCCGACAACGAGGTCTACGCCCGGTCGTACTCCGCCCGCTTCCTGCGCAACGAACTCCGGGCGCGCGCGGACGAGGAGGGCGAGACGTCGCTGGAGCACACCACGTCCGCCTGGCACCGGCTCATCGCCCTCTTCCACGCCGTCCACGGCGGCGTCGACCACCCCGAGCTGACCCTCCCCGCCTACGACGGCTCCATCTTCGACCCGGACACCTACCCCTGGCTGGAACGCTCCACCCCGCTCCTCCCCATCGACGACCGCACCGTCCTGCACATGCTCCAGGCCGTGCAGGAGGTCCGCGTCGGCAAGGGCAAGCAGCGCGAGGTCCGCACCCTCAGCTTCCGCGCCCTCGGCGTCGAGCAGATCGGCTATGTCTACGAGGGCCTGCTCTCCTACGACGGCCGCCGCGCCACCGAGCACATGGTCGGCCTCATCGGCCCCGAGGGCCTGGAACACGAGGTCCCGCTGCGTGAACTGGAGGCCCTCGCGGCGAAGTCGGGCTCCTCGGTGAAGGCCCTGGCGAAGGCCGTCCACGACAACTGGAAGGACCCCAAGCCCCCGGCGACGGCGGGCCAGTTGGAGAAGCGCCTCGCCTCGCTCCCGCCCGAGGACGCGGCGGAGGCGCGCCGCCGCCTCAACGCGGTCACCAAGGCCCACCCGGGCCTGACCGACCGCCTGCTGCCCTTCGTCGGCATCCTCCGCGACGACCTGCGGGGCCTGCCGACCGTCATCCCGAACGGCTCGCTGTACGTCACGGAATCCTCGCTGAGGAAGAACACGGGCACGCACTACACGCCCCGCTTCCTCGCGGAGGAGGTCGTCCTCCACGCACTGGAGCCCCTGGTGTACGAGCCGGGGCCGCTGCAGACGGCGGACACGGGAGAGTGGCGGCTCAAGTCGGCGGACCAGATCCTGGACCTGAAGGTCGCGGACATCGCGATGGGCTCGGCGGCCTTCCTGGTGTCGGCCTGCCGCTATCTGGCGGACCGCCTGATCGAGGCCTGGGAGGCAGAGGGCCGCGCGGACGCGATGGCGTACCGGGCGGGGCGGGCCGTGGAGGCGGTGACGGCGGCGGACGCCGAGCAGGACCCGGTGGTGGTCGAGGCGCGGCGCCAGATCATCGAGCACTGCCTGTACGGGGTGGACATCAACCCCATGGCCGTGGAGATGGCCAAGCTGTCGCTGTGGCTGGTGTCGATGGACCCGGGGCGGCCGTTCACGTTCCTGGACGACCGGCTGGTGGCGGGGGACTCGCTGTTGGGGGTCACCACCCTGGAACAGCTGGAGGCCGTGCACCTGGACGTCGGGAAGGGCGACCTGATCGGCTCGGCGGCGGAGATCGACCGCCTGGTGGAGGCGCTGGCCCAGGAGCGCCACGCGATCACCGAGATCGAGGGCAAGGACCTGGCGAGCCTCACCGAGAAGCGCTGGCGCCTGGCGAAGGCCCGCGAGCACACGGACCGGCTGCGGTTGATCGGCGACCTGGTGGCCGGCGCGGCGCTGGCCACATGCGCGTCGGGGCGGGTGGCCTGGTACGAGGAGGAGGGTGGAAAGCGGCTGCGGGACCTGTTCCCGTCCGCGGCGGAGCTGGCGCGTCGGATCGCGCCGGGGGCGGAGGAGGAGTCCGACGCGGAGGCGGTGCGGGAGGCGGAGGCCGCCGCTCGGGAGTGGCTGGCGAGTGAGCTGCCGGAGGGGAATCTGGCGCGGGTGCCGGTGCACTGGCCGCTGGAGTTCCCGGAGGTGTTTCTGGAGCGGGGTGGGTTCGACGCGGTGGTGGGGAACCCGCCGTTTTTCGGCGGCAAGAAGCTCACTGGATCTATGGGGGAAGCGTATAGGGAACACATTGTGGACTATCTTGCCAACGGCAAACGTGGCCATGCCGACCTTGCAGCGTACTTTGTGCTTCGAGCCCACCAACTACTCAACAAAACAGGCCAGTTCGGGCTAATCGCAACGAGCACTC
Organism: Streptomyces sp. WMMC940; assembly: GCF_027460265.1. Classification (NCBI taxonomy): domain Bacteria; kingdom Bacillati; phylum Actinomycetota; class Actinomycetes; order Kitasatosporales; family Streptomycetaceae; genus Streptomyces; species Streptomyces sp. WMMC940. The sequence goes on along the minus strand of NZ_JAPZBC010000001.1, from coordinate 748,044 downwards.
TGACCCAGGGGGACACCCGGGAGGTAGGGCTCGATCAGATCGTCGCATCTGGATCAGTGATTCGACGGGCGGTTAAAAGTGCAAAATGGCCGACCAAATCAGCATCGCTCAAGTATTGCTTCGCTTGCACGAGCAAGCAGGCCCTTGCTCCGAGTGCGATCCGCATGCTCGGGTATCAGAGCATGAGGCGTGGAATCTCCTCCTCGCTCAACCCGGTCACACGAGAGAATTCCTGGGTTGAACCTTTGGCCCGCAATAGCGGAATGACGTTCACTGGTTCGTACGTCCTGGGCATGGGTTTCACACTTCCAAGAGACCTAGCTCAAGCATGGATCGCCGGGGACCGGAGTTATTCAGAAGTATTGTTCCCGTATGTCAACGGACAAGATTTGAACACCAGCCCAACACACGGTGGTGAACGCTGGGTCATCAACTTCCACGACTGGCCCGAACCGAAGGCCCGTTCCTACCCAAAAGCATTCGCCCAAGTCGAGGCCCAAGTGCGGCCCGAGCGTCAGCGCCGCAAGCCCTCTGGTGAGTTCGTCCTGCGTAGGCCTCTCCCAGAGCGCTATTGGCAATATGCAGAGAAGCAGACTGCCATGGTTCGTGCCACCACTGACCTCAATCACTGCGTTCTCCTGGCCAGGTCCAGCGAGCTAGTCATGCCTGCCATGCTGAAGACCGGGCAGGTCTTCTCAGAGAAGACCGTGGTCATCGCTACAGAAGATCACGGCGTTCTGGCCGTGTTGAGCTCAGCACTTCATTACTGGTGGGCGATAGACCGCGGTATCGCGGAGCCAAAGGTTCCGAACTATGCGCCATCCGACGTCTTCGAAACCCTCGTCCGTCCAGCGCTCACCGACCGACTTCGCGCCGCTGGCGCCCGGCTCCACGACTTCCGCAGCGAACTTATGACCCGCCGGAATGTCGGACTCACCGCCATCTATAACCTCGTCCACGACGATTCTTGCCAGGACCCCGACATCGTCGAACTCCGCCGCATCCATGGGGAGATCGACAAAGCGACCATCGAGGCCTACGGCTGGTACGACCTGTTGGACGAGAGCGGGTCAACGCCGCCCGCAGACCCAACCCACGAGACCTTCCCACTCGTCCACGGCTTCCACGAGACGGACCAAAGCACCCGCTACACCATCGGACTCCTCGCCCGCACCGAGATCATCGACCGCCTGCGCCAACTCAACCACCAGGCGTACGCAGACGAGGTCTTCCTCGGTCTGCACAAGAAGCCGGTGAAGCACCCCGACATGCCCCGGCCGTCCGCTGAGGCCATCCGCAAGCGCGACGAGCAGATGGCCTCGCGGGGTGGTCCGGATTTCGGTGAAGGCGGCGAGGAGACCCTGTTCTGAGCCGCCGAAATGACACAAGGTTCACATCACGGCAAGTGATGTGAACGAGCCAGGTGTTGTGTGCAACAGCCCCCTTCGGCGCTACCCGGCGACGGTCAAGGCAACGAAGGCCGCCCACTCACCTCGTCCGACGCGCAGCACGGGCCCGCTGCCCGCCGTCTTCGAGTCGCGTACGTACACGGAGTCGACGTCGACGGCCATCTCCACGCAGTCGCCACCGTCCGATCCGCTGTAGCTGCTCTTGAACCAAAGGAGTCCGTCCATGCCGGCAGTTGTCTGCTCCACGCTCATGTCTCTCCCGCCATTCGTTCGATGAGCCGCGCAGACTCCTCCACGTTCAGGGCCTGCGATCGCAGCTTGCCATAGCGCAGCCCGAAGGCGCTGACCTCGGCAGTGCTTTGAACGACGCACCCGACTCCTTGCGACTCGAAGTACCCGATGTGCTGGTGCTCCTTCGACTGCACGACCACAAACGGCCCGTTCTTACCAGGATGGAACCCGCGCCCGGCAGGCATGACCTGTACCTCGATGTGCCTCAACGCGCCCACCTCCAGAAGGCGCTGGCACTGTCCCCGCATGACCTCCGGTGTGCCCACCGGATCGCGCAGCGCCTCCTCACCCACGATGAACGACAACTCCGCCAGCGGCACCCGCGTCAGCAGCTTCTGCCGACTCAGCCGCGCCTCCGTGTGCTGGTCGACGACCTCCTCGCTGAGCGGCGGGCAATGCCCGGCGAACACAGCCCGCGCGTACGCCTCCGTCTGCAACAGCCCCGGCACCAGCAGCGGATCGTACGAGAACCGGCTCACCACCTCCGCCTCGATCAGGGCGAAGTTGCGGAAGAACCGGGGCAGCTTCGCCCGGTCCACCTCGTCCTGGAGTACCTCCAGCACTCCGCCCGCCTCCAGCACCCGGTCCGCCGCCACCGTGAACGCCGCCTTCGCCGGCCGCCGCCCCTGTTCGACCGAGGCCACCTGCTCCAGCGAGTATCCGATCGCGTCCCCGAGCTGCTGCTGGTTCAACCCGGCCCGCTTGCGCAGGTGTTGCAGCAGCACCCCGTACGCCGACCAGACGCCCGGCAGATCGGGGCCCTCGTCCTTCGTCTTCGCCCTTGCCGTGCGTTCCGCTCGCGAGTCCCGCACCGTCCTCACACTCCCACGCCCTTCCGTCCATGCCGCCGCCCACGACGCCGCTCACCACCGGTGTGTGTTCAACTCGGCGTGCAGGAAGGGGGACACGCCACGGGACCCGTACAACGCCCGTACAGGGCCCGTACAACCAGGGTCACCGCCCGCCACCCCCTCCGTACGACGAGGCCGCCGTACGGGCGTCGTTGCTGGTCAGAGGGGAGTCACCGCACCATGCTGGCCACCGTGACCCATCACCAGACCACCGACCAAGCTGCGTCGCCTCCCCTCCCCGCCCGCCAACTGATTCTGCGTTTCAGCAGCACCAGACGCGGCGCGCGCCTCGCCCGTCGATTCGCCGTCGAGCAGTTCAGCGAGTGGACCGGTCTCCCGTACGACTCCGACCCCGCCCGCGCCGTCGCCCTCGTCACTGCCGAGCTGGCTTCGAACGCGGTCCGTCATGGCAGCCTCCCCGGCCGGGACTTCCGCCTGACGCTCCTCCTCCCACCCCACGCCTTCCGGATCGAGGTGACGGACACCCGCCCCGAGCGCCTGCCACCGCACACGCCGCCCCGGCCCGCCGACGAGACATCGGGCCGCGGGCTGCTCCTCGTGCAGGCGTACGCGGACCGTTGGGGATGCACGGTCCGCGACGCGTACACGAAGACGGTCTGGGCGGAGATCCTCGCGGACTACCATGCCCCGGTGAGCGCCGACCAGCAGGCGCGCCGGGCGACGTGACGGGCGAGGGGATCTCCGGATCAGGCGAGCTGCCTGCCCCGGGTGAACAGCGCGGCTTCTATCTGGTCCGGTAGGACACCCGCTCGTCGGGCGTGGTCGTGGGCGAAGGAGAGGTACCGGCCGTAGCGCGGTGTGGTCCATCCGCCACGGGGCCACTTCTCGCCCGTGTCGGCGGCCCGAAGGGCCAGGGAGACGAAACGGTCCAGGATCAGCGGACGCCACGCCCCCACGCGTTGCTCGTGACCGGCGAAGTAGAGCACCTTGGTGAAGAACGCCGGACCCAGGAACCTGATGTGATGACCGTTGTTGAAGGCGTAGTACGCCGCGACGGCTCCCTCTTCCCGGAGCACGCCCAGCGCGGCGTCGAGGTGTTCGTCGATCTCCTGGGGCGGGGACTCCGCGAAGACCCGTGCGCACCGGGCGACCGACCGGGCTTTGGTTCCGGTGCCCCAGACGAGGGAGGCGGTGAGAAGGTGCCGACGGCCTTCGACGGTGCCCGAGCGACGGGCGATGCCGAACACCGTGGTGCGGTCGACTCTGGGCCGGCCGGCCACCGTCGGGCAGTCGTCGAGTTCCGCGGGCCACCAGTCGGGGCCCGGCAGCAGAGGCAGCCAACGCGCCCGGTAGAACGGGATCGCTTGGCCGAGTACTTCGTCACGATCGGGGACGGACGTCATGGTCGGCATCACCGTCACCTTGGCTCACCCATGTCGGCAAGGGGTCGTCTCCTCTTCGCCGGGGTCATACTCGCGGCTGGTCCTCGGAGTCGGGCGGGGTGGACGTGGGCAGAACATCCTCCTCCCGGAGCAGTTCGAACACGCCGATCGCGTCGTCGTCCCGCGCTGTGTCGGCGTCGTCGTAGGTCAGGTCACCGATCAGGTCGCCGTCCGACTTCTCGATCAGGAAGCGTTCGCGATACGCGTCGTGCGCGGATACGGCGACCCGATCGATGATCATGTAGTTCAGACCGGCGCCGACAGCCATGCCGGCGATGGGCACGATCTGCCCGAGCTTCTTCTTCGTCACGTTCTGCATGAACTTCGTCGCGAAAGCCTGGGTGATGCGGGTGAGGACCTTCTCGTTCAGCTTGGCCCAGGGAGCGTTTCGCACCAGCAGCTGGGTGAGTTGCGACAGTTCGGCGTACGCGGCCGTCTTCGCCGATGTCCCCGTGGACATTCCGAGAGCGATCACGGACATCACGAAGACTTCCTCTTCGGGGTCGTTCGGGTCGTAGCCGTAGTAGAGGGCTGTGGCGGTGACCGCTCGACTGGCGAGCGCGAGCATCATCGCCGTGTCGGCGGCCATCGCCCCGGCGACGGTACCGATTCCGGGCGCGGCACCCGCGCCTGCGCCTGCGACCGTTCCGGCGCCGGCGAGCACCGATCCACCGGTCACGGCTGCGGCGGAACCGAGGCCGGCTGTCGCTGCCGTGAGCGCGTGGCCGTACCGAACCAGGTTGCGCTTCGCGACATCGTCGACGACCCGCAGGTCGAGCTCACGGATCTTGCCCAGGTCGGCTATGTCGTGTCCGGCACGCCGATACTGCTCGACGACCCTCATCTTGCTCACCGTCCGGCTCGCGGTGTCTCCCACCACCTTGCTGACACCGGTCGCAGCCGCGCCGTAGGCGGCGACCACCTTGTCCGCGCCCGGGGCGTTCCTCGCCTTCTGGCCGAGCGCTGCGAGTCGGTCCCGGGCCTGCTGCGGAAGGAGTCTCCTCGCCTGCTTGTTGAGGGAATCCTCCTTCCGCTTCCTGAGCCGGTCCCACTCCCGTCGTTCATAAGCAGAGAGAGCCATGTCGTCGCCTCGATATCGGAGTGCTTGGAAGTGGTCCCGCGTGATCGAGGCCATGAGTCCGGGCCTCTGCAGAAGGAACCCGTTGCAGCTTCCCGCCGCGATCTCAGCCGGATTCGCCCGGGCGTAAGGGAAGTCGGTCGGTACTGGTGGCTCACCCGTGGAGGAACACCATGCCGCAGAATACGCGTTCGGCGAGATCCGTGGCGGGCGTTCGAGGGACATCATCGCGTTGGAGGCGGCGAAGGAGATGACGTCCGAGTGTTCCGGATCGCACTGCTGGCACCCGGGTTTCGCAGCGGTGGGGCACACGATCCGGGCCATACTGGAGGCATGCTCGTTCCCAGCGGCCAGCTCTCGCCACTCCAGCACCATCTGTTGCAGGAACTGGATCTCTGTGACCTCCCGGTTCCGGAAGCGGCGCCCGAATCCTATGCGGTGCGCGATCTCGACACGGACGAGGTTCGCGCCGCCTTGCCGACTCTGCTGTGGTCCGGGCTGGTTGAGGAGAGAGCCGGAGCCCGAGGCGTGCTCGGGCTCACTCCGCTCGGAGCGGCTGCCCTGAGCGCGGCGGAGTGCGACGAGCTGACGGCTCGCCTGGTCGCGGTGGCGTCCTTCGCCGACACCGTGTCTCGCGGCGCGCCCTCCCGAGCCGCCGGGCACGCCCTGAAACGGCTCGCGGAGGGGTCCTGGACCCTGGAACAGGCGGAGTCCCATGTCCGTGAGGGTGAGGCGGGCAGCGGCCCTTCATGACTCCTCCGGCCGGCCGAAGTCCAGGACGACACGGCGCCGGGCGCGGGTCGCCCCCGGTTGCGGTGGGAGGACACCCGCCGAGGTGAGTTCGGCGACGGTGATGACCGGCGAACTGACGATCTTCGTGGTGAGCGCCTGCTGCGTGGGTGCGAGGTCGACCAGCCGCCGCAGGACCGACAACAGGTCGATCAGCTCCTCCGTCCACTCTCTCGGCCAGGCCGTGACGTGCATGTCATCCAGGGGACTGGTCTTCCTGCTGGTCGGGGAGGCCTTCCGGTAGCCGAACCACTTCCTGATGACGTGCATGCCGCCGACTTCGTAGTCCCAGACCTCGGGCGGGACGCCCGTGAAGGTACCCGGGCCCACGTGCAGGGTGCCGGTCTCCGCGTCGTAGCCGAGCGTGTCGGGCACGGCGGAGCCGATGCCCGTCTCGTACCGCACCTGCCGTGGGTCTCCCGGTGGAAAGCCGACACCGTCCCTGTCGGCCGTCGGCCCGCTGGGCGGGGTGCCGGCCTCGCCGTAGGTCGCCGCCCACAGGAACTCACGGCCCGCGCCGACGGCCTCGCTCCACAGCTCCGGGTCGCGCGTGAGGGGTAACCGGACGCCGGGCGTGAGCAGTTCCTCCGTGAAGTGCTCGGTGAAGGCACTGTGCCCGGCGACGGCCACTGCGTACGCGGCGAGGTCGTGCACCGGCACGTCGGTGAGGCCGAGCGCAGCGGCCAGGTACCGGAGCAGGCCGGTGGGGATGTTGGCACCGCCGTCCGGATGGAGAACGGGGTGCACCCTTCCGCCCCGACCGTTGAAGTGGTGGGTGTCCGGTAACAGCGCGGTGGCCACCAGCGCGGGACCGCTGCCGATCTCGTGGCTGCTCTGCTGGTTGAGGAATATCTGCCCCGGCTGCAAGGACTCCCACAGGTCGGGCCGTGGGAAGTCGAGCACCCTGTTGTCGGCGATGAGCCACTGGCGGTCGAAGCTGCGCAGGGCGATCCGCACGAGCCGCGGCTTCGTGTCCTTCTCCCGCTCCATACTCCGGTCGGGGTGTGGGAAGCCCGGTAGGTCCGGCGGCCGCGTGCTGAGCCGGCGGTCCCGTGTCTCCTTGAACAGGACGGATTTGACCTCGGGATCGTCCTCCGCGCAGACACGCGCCCAGCGGCGGGCGAGAACCGACACCGACGGCGAACTCACCCATGACCGGTTGGACTTGCTGCCTGGACTGCCCCAGGGGAAGAGCGCTTCCAGCGGTGGGTAGTCCTCCCAGCCCGACAAGGCGACCGGAGTGAACGGCCGCACCCCCCGAGAGTGAGCATCCCGCCAGCCCCCGTCATCGAGACGCACCCCCCGGAGCTGATCGAACTTCTCCGCCCGCCCGCCGTGCAGCGCCCGGTAGTGGATGCGCGCCGGTCCACCGGACCCGTGATCCGCCCGCCGCACGAAGACGCAGATCGACAGTGGCTGGGCGACATGCGGGAACACGCGGGTGGCCACGTCCGACCGCTGGCCTTCCGGCGACAGGCTGATGATCCACCCCTCGTCGCAGGTCCTGCGCAGATAGTCGCGCATGCCCCGCCCGGCCGGACCGGTGGCGAACGCCGAGGGAGTGATGAAGCAGACGACGCCGTGTCGTTCGTCCTCGTGGGCGTCGAAGACCTTCCATGTCGCCCACCGCCAGAAGTAGATGTACATGTTCTTCAGCGCGTGCTCGTAACGGCCGTTGCCCGGGTGCCGGAAGTCGTCCAGGGGAGGCCTGCCCTGGCCCTTCACCCGCTTCTCGATCCAGCCACCGCGATTCTCGGCCTTGTCGTCGTAGGGAGGATTCGAAATGACCACGGTGACGGGGATGTTGGCCTTCACATGGTTCGCGCGGGCGCGTGACACCGACAAGGCCGCATAGGTCGAGGCGAGCTGCTCCTCCTGGATGTACGGGTCGTCGAGCGTGTCCGTGACATAGAGGTTGAGGCCGCCCGGCGGGAGGTGGGCGCCGTGCTTCTTCAGCAGGTCGGCGGCGCGGAGTTCGGCGACGGCGAACGGCCCCATCTGCAGCTCGAAGCCGTACAGGCGCTCGGCGAGACGGCCGATCGCGTCGGGCGCCATGGCGTCGCCGTGCCGCTCGGCCGCTTGCAGCGCCACCCGCTCGATGATGGTGTGCAGGTAGGTGCCGGTGCCCATGGCGGGGTCGACGATGTGAACGCTCTCGTCGCCATAGCCGCGGGCCTTGCCCAGGCGGGTGCGCAGTACTTCTTCCGCGAGGCGGACCATCTCCTCGACGACCTGGTGCGGGGTGTAGTACGAGCCGCTGCGCTGGCGGAGACCGTCGTCGTAGACGGACAGGAACGACTCGTAGAGATGGAGGTAGGCGTCCCGGTTGCCTCGGCGGATGGTCTCCCAGTCGACGGCCTGGACGGTGCGGGCGAGGAGGTCCAGGGTCACCTCGAATCGCTCGTTGACGTTGTCGGTGAGCAGTTGGAGCGCTTTGCCCATCAGCGCGTGGCCCGCGTTGAGGCGGCGGCCGATCTCGTGGAAGCTCGTGCCGGTGACCGGGATGTGCTCGGTGCGGGCGAGGAGCAGCGCGAACGTGACGGTCTGGGCGTAGCCGTCGGCGAAGGTCGCGTCGTTCGCGGTGGGGAAGAGGAGCCGGCGCCAGTCGCTTCTGAGACCGGTGAAAGGGCGGTCGGCGGCGGAGTCGGCCGCGTCCGGCACGGCTTCGGCCCGCAGTTGTTCCCGTACGGCCTCGCGCAGCAGGCGGCACAGCGGGGCTATGTGCTGGACCAGGACCGAGACTCGCCGGATCTCGGGCGGGTCCCAGCAGAGCACGGCCTGGGCCAGCGCGTCGAAGGCGGCGAGGTCGCCGGCGGTCAGCTTCTCTCCGGCGGTCTTCAGGGCGCCGGACAGGACGACCTCGTCACCGATCTGCACGCCGTACTGGAAGACACGCCAATGGGTGCCGTTGGTGTAGAGCAGGTTGGGGAGGTCGCGCAGGCGCTCCCACTGCCTCTTGTCGTGGCCGGAGAAGGAATCGGGGTCGATGCTCTTCGTGGGCCGCTTCACTTCGATGTAGCCGGTCACGTGCTTGTCGACGCGGACGGCGTAGTCGGGGCGTACCCCCAGATGGGGGATGCGGGTCTCCGGGTACCAGCTGACATCGTGCCGGGCGTGGTGCGTGGCGACGGTGCGGAACAGCTGTTCCAGCGGGCTGCGGATCGCTGCCTCGCGGTCACCGGGGCCCGTCAGGTTCCGTTTGCATTCGGCACCGAAGACGGAGACGGCTTCCTGGAGCCACTGAAGACGTGCCTCAGCCATCGCTCGATCCCCCCCAATCCCACTGGGCCCGAACGGAGTTCGGGACCAAGCCCTCTTCGGGCAGTATGAGACAGGATGTGCCGGAAGGGGAGGCGCGTGCAGGGGTCCATCCTGGGTGGCAGTGCGCCGGTGCGGTGGAGGCCGGTGTGTGATCGAGCCGAACAGTGGGCAGGCGTGGGGCCCGCCGGTACTCCGGTCGGGCCTCGCACCGGTCGATTCCGCGCCCTGTGCGGTCGGCCAGTCGGCCTGCGTGGTGGCCGTCCTCCAACGGACCATCATGTGTGGTAGCCCGCCGATCTCCGCCACGGCATGGCGACAGTGCGGCTGCTCCGGGCAGCGACCCTGCTACGCCGGCCACGGATTCGCCGTCCGCCGCACCGGCGCCGGGAGAACGCCGCAGGCCCGCCGGTCAGAGTCCGGCGAAGTCGGGTCCCCAGGTGAGCCGCAGGCCGATACTCTCGGCCAGCGCGGTCCAACGGGCCGCGGACGGGCGTCTCTCCAGCACCAGGACCGGATGTGTGGCGGTGCGGGGATACGCGGTCCGGAGTTGGTGGGCGTAGTCGAGGACTTGTCCGATGCCCAAACGGATCTGCTGGTCCTCACGCGCACCCGTCAGACTCTTGACCTCGGCGATGAACACGTCCTCACCGCGCGACCACCCGGCGTCGAACTCCGGAGCGCCGGGAGCGTGCGTACATGCCTCGATGCCCTGGCGCGACAGGTGTCTGATGAGCGCTCCGACTGTCGCCTCTTGCACGGCCGTCGCCTCGTCGAGCCGGCTGAGGTCCAGCGTGAGATCACCGGAAGTGTGTCGGCCGGTCCTCCGCACCCGCAGCGGACCACCGAGAACGCTGCCCTCGGACGCGGCGGCCGCGACCGGACGAACGCGCCCGGTGCGTGCCTTTCTCAGCTCCAGGCACGGTGCGGGACGGCCGTCGAGCAGCCTCGAGAAGCCGTCCCCGTCCACGACGCAGACGTGCCGTCCCCGACTGCGCTCAGCCTCGGCGCCCACCAGCGTGCTGCTGTAGGTTCGGCGGTCGTCGGTGACCACCTTGCTGGCCAGATCGCCGTAGACGACGAGGGTGACCTTCCGGGAGAAGTCGGTTTTGGGGGTCGCGCCGCGTTGACGGGCTCTTTCGGCGCAGCGTGTCCTGAGCGTCCACTCGCCGTCGACGAGGACACGCCCCGTGAAGCAGATCGTCCGATCCTTGAGCCCGTGAACCGTTCCTCCGCACGGTCGGTTCGGCACCGGCATCCTCTCTCAGTCGTCGTCCGGCGACAGCCAGCCGATGTGCCGCAGCACGGGCACGATCCGGAAGCGGGCGAAGGCAACGACCGGTGTCTCGTCATCAGCGGCGGGAAAGAACACGGCGTGCTGGAGGGGCTTCTCGTGCTGCGGGTCGTACAGATCCACAGGAGGCAGATCCGGCCGGTCGAACGCGGACTCCAACCTGACACCCTCTCGGGAGATCAGCTCTCTGAGATGGTGCAGCCCCACTTCGTCCGCGAGGTCCGCCGTCGTGAGCGATCTCCTGATCCGAGGCCTGCCGTGCGTGTCTACGTACGTGGGGAACACCATGATGCGCAGTTCCCCAGGCTCTGCCGAGGCGGAGATCCCGGAACGAAGCCGGTTGTGCAGATTGGAGAGGGCTGCGGGCATCTCAGGAACCACGGTGGGCTTGTAGAGCACCACATCCCGCTCGCCGTTCACCCAGTGGTTGTCGTGCACTGTCAGCGAGGGTTGTCCGGAGAGATGCAGGTCCCACTCGATGGCGCTCGCCCTTGACGTCTCCCCTGAACAGGTCGTGCCTGTCTTGTCGATACGCTTTCCACTGCTCCGGGCCAGTGTGAGGTCGTTCAACAGCCGCACGAGTGATGTCCCCTCCGAAGTTGCTGCCGCTGCTTCAGTCCCGCCGCGCAAGATCCAGCGCCGCCACCCCCACGAACCAGTCCAGTACCTCGCAGATCTCGTCACCGTGCTGCGCGAAGACACTCACCGGGAACGACGGACGCAGCTCCAGCTTCGCCTCGGGCAGGTCGATGCCGTCGATCTTGTTGAGGCGGTTCAGCAGCTCGCGGCGCTGTTCCGTGTCGTCGAAAGGACTGCGGGACTTGAGGTACTGGAAGACGACCTCGACGGTTCCGCTCACCGGGTAGATCCCGAACGGCCAGAGCAGGTGGGGCCGGTGGCTCGTCCCGGCGTCGAGCATCGGGAAGCAGCTCGTCTCCTCGTGCCGGCCGTAGGTCACATGGCCGCCCTGGCGGCGCCAGAAGTCGAGGGCCGCCAGGACACCGGAGTACGCGTCCGGCCGGTTCCCCTGCAACTGCGTGCGGAAGCGCTCGGCCGCCGCGGCGTCCTCCCCGCCGGGGAGCGGGTCGAGCACCGCGGGCCCGCCCACGTCCTTGCCCAGCAGGGTCGCCAGCTCGGCGGCCGACAGGCGCCGGGTACGGTGCGCCCGGCCCCAGGAGTCGAAGCGCACTCCCTCACTGCTCAGCAGGTCCTGCGGCGGCGGGCGGTCGCTGCCGTCCGCCCAGCGGAAGGAGGGCGAGATCTTGCCCTCGGCGGTGAGCACCCGGTAGGCGCCGATCACCGTGGGGTTGGCGCCGAGATAGCTGCCGACGGCCACCGGGTGGCTGCCGATCAGCTCTGCGACATCGCCGTACGTCGTCCACGTACCGCTCGGCATCGCGACCAGCGCGGCGCGCAGCTCGGCCCATCCCGGCGACTCCTCGCCGGTTGTCTTGAGTCCGCCGATCGGGCCGGGCCACAGCTCCACCGCGCGCTCGGCCAGACGGCCGGCACGCTCATGGATCTCCGCCCTGCCCCAGCGCTGCGCCGAGGCGATCTCGAGGTTCATGCGCAGCGCGCTCGAATCGAGGATCTGCTGCTTGCGTTCGAACGGATGATTGGAGAGCTTGGAGTTGTCTCCGGTCAGTGTGAGGTTGCCGAGGGTGTGCACCAGCCGGTCGTGCAGCTCCTGCGGAGTCTGGTCGGGCTCCGTCTCCTCGGCGAGCAGGTCGAACCACGCCGGAGCGGGACGCTGCGGCAGCACGTGCTCCACACTGAGGGACGCCTTGGCGAAGTCCACGGGCTCGGAGGCCCGGTAGCTCTCCTCCAGGCGGCGCAGGATGTAGCTGCGCTGCGGAGGACGGCCGCTCCAGTAGAACGGCTTGGTACGGATCGCCTCGCGCAGTTCCTCGTCGCTCGGCCAGCGGCGGCGCCGGCCGGACAGGAAGCGCCGGACCGCCTCGGCGGCCGGCCGGTCGGTCTCCAGATCCTTCGGCGCCTCCATGAAGATCCGGTTGAGGCCGGTGGTCGGTGTCTGGCAGATCAGGCGCCGCACGAGATAGGACTCGACGTAACCCAGTGCCTGCGCCGCGTCGTCGGGCGTCGTCCTGTCGGCGGCGAGAAGGTCCAGCAGGTGCAGTGCGAGCGGGAAGTGGGTCTGGCCACCCCAGGAGGCCAGACGCTCCAGGACCGCCCGCAGGGCCGGGGACCGCTCACGTGCGGGCTCGATGATGCGCAGAAACCTCCCCGCCCGCTCGGCCAGTTGCTCGATCTCGCGCTGCAGCGCGTCCTCGTCACCGGCCAGCGGCTGGAGCCGCTTCTGTTGCTCGCGGTAGATCTCGCTCTGCTTGGTCTTGTGGTGGCCGCGCACCACCAGGTCGAGCCAGACCAGCAGTTCGAGGTTCTTCGGACCAAGGCTCTGCTGCATGGGCAGCCACAGCTCCTGGTAGATCCGCTCGCCCCGCCTGGGCAGCAGCATGAACACGTAGTTGCGCAACAGGTCGCTCTGGCTGAGTCCGACACCCGTGTTGTTGATCGACTCGAAGATCCGGTAGACGTTGTCGCCGGACTCGGCGGTGATCTCCACGATGGAGAGCAGGTCCTTCAAGACCGTCTCGACAGTGGCGATCCACCGTTCGTCGCCCGCCTCGGGTCCCTCGGCCAGCGCACCGCGGAAGAACCGGTAGGCGGCCCCGACGTTGTCGCCGCCGCCCGCCTCGGCCCGGGACTGGACACAGGCGGTGTACGCCTCCCGGTCCGCCTGCGTGGGCAGCAGGCGGTAGTGGTCCAGGCCCTCGTGGAACTCGTTGACCAGAATCTGGCGGTGCACCCGGTCCGCGGCGCGCGTGTCACCGGTCTCCTTGAGACGGTCGCGGAGTGCCGTGAAAGCCAGCATCAGCGTGGTCAGGCGCTGCTGTCCGTCCACCACCAGCCATCTCTGCACACCACCCGCCTGGATCTGACCCGGTGCGAGCACCACGGAGCCGAGGAAATGGGGAGCCGCGGGATCACCGGCCAGATGCTGGTCGACGAGTTCGCCGACATCCTCCCAGAGCCGCTTCAGCTGCTCCCCGCCCCAGCTGTACGTCCGCTGATAGAGGGGAACTTGAAACTGCTTGTCCCCCTGGACGAGCTTCAGGAAGGTGATCTCCTGCGCGCGCATGCGCTTCCTTTCCCGGACGGACGGATGCGGCCCGGCGGCCTGCCCCGGCGCTGTGGAATCCCTGGTGATGACGGTCAATCAATCTACAGTGAACTCAGTCAACGATGGTGCGCTTTCTCGTCTCAGGAGTTCTGGGGCGCCCCGTGCGCGAGGGCCGTGGCCGTCTGGTGGGAGATCCGGGGCATCGTCTCGTTGGGGGACCGGCGCAGCAGCTTGACGGACCTGCCCTCGGCCCATGCGTTCCAGGCCTTGAGGTAGTAGAGCAGGTGCTCGCGTGAGTCGTCACGGCGCCGGTGTGCCTTGCCCGTGGCGAGGCCGAGCATCGTGTTGCGCAGGGTGAGGCGGGGGTCGCCCGGCTCGAGTCGTGCGCCGGTGACGATTCCTTCCTCCCAGGAGGTCTGATCGATGTCGGGCCGTGCCCTGGTGGTCACGTACCAGCCGATGGACGCCGCGGTGACGGTGATACGGCACCCGCGGTTGAGCGCGATCCCGTGCTGGAGCGCCTCACGGATGCCGGGGTGTTCACCGAGCATGGTCAGGAGCTGATCGTTGCTGGTCACGGAAGCGCCGCCGCTCCACGCCGAGTTGGGCGCGTTCAGGTACAGGTGGAGGCCGCGCAGGGCTGCCGCCAGGTGCACCGCGTTCGTCTCGCCGGCGAGTGCGAGAGCGTCCCGGCCGGTGCGCTTGCGTCCGGTGTCCATCACCGTGAACGAGGCGCGCGGGACGTCGTAGGTGACGGTCAGGGGCACCGCGATGCCCGCCTTGACGATCGCTGCCAGGCGGTGCTGACCGTCGATCAACACACCGTCCTCGTCGAAGGCGATGCCCTGGTGCGTCAACTGCCATTCACCCCGCTGGATCTGGCCGCACAGCTGCTGTACCGCGCTCTTGCTGAGAGGCCGGTTGTTGGTGTTGCGAGTGAGCCACTCTGCTGCCGACTCGGGACTGACGTGGAGCACTTCCATCTGCATGGCGGGCGGCCTCCTTCTCTTGGTGGCATGTGAGGAGTTGGTATGTGTGATGCCTCATCATGCAACTAGCTGTGAACAGAGTCAATCGAGAACATCTCTTGTTTCTGAGTCTCTGGTGCGGTTCCCTGGCTGTGTCCGGGAGAACCGCGGTGCCGCCCCGGCGGCTCCGCAGCTTCATGGCGGCAGCGTTCCGTTGCCCTGTGGCCCTGCGGTGTGCTGATACTCTCGCGCGTGTGCTCAGTTCACACTCGAACTGGCGTACCGGGGGTCGTCGTGCGCGTGCTCGGGTCGGCTGGGGCGGAAGACACAAAGTGGCCACCCATGTGGCCCTGAACAGCAGTGGGGTGGCACGTGAGCCAGCATGAGCACGGCCTCGGCGACGATGCGCAGCCGGTCGGTTCCGTCTATCAGTACGACGACGGGCTCCACATCCGCGTCGATGACATCGTGCCGTACGAGCTGGTCGACCCGGAGGACTCCCACGGATACCGGCAGGGCGACGACCTCGTCCGGTGCACCCTGTACCTGAGCAACGGCACCAGCGGGCCCATCGACCTCGACGGTGTCAACCTCCTGGTACGCACCGGGCCGTACGGCAAGACGGGGCGCCGGGTGCGGGACCACAAGACGGACGTACTCGACGAGGAACTCGCAGGCACCCTGCGCAAGGGCCGCCGAGCCTCTGTGACCTGGGCCTACAGCGTCCCCGCCGGCACTGCCGCGGAGCTGGACATCGAGGTGAGATTCCCGAGCTCGCAGGGCCGCGAGAGCGTCACCTTCAGCACGGTGGGTGCCACGGCGTCCCCGCCGTCCGCAGCCCCTGTAACGGCTGCGCGTGCGAGGCCGGGTCCGCTGCCGGACCAGGCCGCGCTGTTCGGCGAGCAGCAGCCGTCCCTGTTCACCGACACGGAACCGGAATCGGCGGACGGGGGAGGCCCGATCGGCACCGGCGGAGGCCGGATTCCCGGCGGGGTCGTGCTCGGGGCCGTACCGGCACAGCCCACGGGCCCCGACCGGGCGAGCGCGCCCGCCGAGACGCGACCGACGAGGCGGGAGACGGCCACCGCCTCCGCCCGGGCTCAGGAGCTCTCCTCCGAAGAGCTCGACGCGACCCGCGTTCGCCAGATCTTCCGATTCCTCGCCGAGGCGGAGGAGTCGAAGGCGCGGCCCGTCCGCACGCTCGACGGCGCCGCCGGCACCGTGTGGTTCGAGGAGCTGCCGGACGCGCCTGAGGTGGCGGTGATGCTCGACGGGGCACTGGGCGCCGACGAACCGGCCTGGCTGACCCTCGAACGACCCGAGCGCGAGGACGCCCCGCACCCGGAGCCGTTGCTCGCGCCCTGGGTGGACGAGACCCGTATCCGGGACTTCAAGCAGACCCGCGCCCCGCATCTGCGGCGGCGGATCGAGCCCGAATTCCCCGACTGGTCGCGGGGAATCCCCCTGGAGAAGACGTACCACGAGCTCGACGACCACCCGAAGCGGGAGAAGATCGAGAAGCTCTACTCCGCCTGGGAACAGGAGTGGCTGGCGTGGGCCGCGCGGCGTCGCGCCATCGACCCCGTCGTCAGGCTGTACGACCGGTTGCACAAGATGCACGAGGACGCCGCCAACCTCGGTGAGGCCTACGAACTCGTGCTCGGGCTCGGCCGGCTCACCTGGCAGACGGCCGGTGGCCAGCGCGTGGAACGTCACCTGGTCACCCACCGGGCCACCATCCAGCTCGACCCGGCCACCGGCACCCTCACCGCCGCACCCGACCCGACCGGCGCGGGCCTGGAACTGGAAGAGGGCATGCTGGAAGGGGCTCAGCACGTCCCGGGCCCCGTGCGGGAACGGATCGTCGAGGTGTTGGAGGGTGCCTCCGACGTCACCGACCCGGCACACCTCGACGCCGTACACACCGCCCTGCGCAGCTGGGTCAACGCGGTTCACAGCGCCGGGAGTTACGCGCCGACCGTGGAACGCGCCCGGCCGCGCACGCTCGAGGTGCCCCAGGTGGGACTCACCCCCGCGCTGGTCCTGCGGGAGCGCAACCGCCGATCGACGATGGACGCCCTCAAGGCCATCGCCCGTCAGATCGACGCCGGCACGCCTCCCACCGAACTTCTCGGTTACATCGCCGGCCGCGACGGGGCGCTGACCGCCGCCGACCTCGCGGCGGCCGAGGACGACGGTACGGCGGCCGGCGCCGGCGAGATGTACTTCGCGCTGCCCGCCAACGAGGAGCAGCGCACCATCGCCGAACGCCTGCGCGCCAACCGGCTCGTCGTGGTGCAGGGCCCGCCCGGCACCGGCAAGACGCACACCATCGCGAACCTGGTCACGGACCTGCTCGCCCAGGGCAAGCGGGTCCTCATCACCAGCCACACCCCGCGCGCCCTGCGCGTCCTGCGGGACAAGCTGCCCGAGAACATCCGCGACCTGTGCGTGAGCCGCACCGAGGACGGCGCCGCCGCCCAGCGGGAGCTCGAGGCCTCGGTGCAGAAGATCCTCAGCGAGCACGCCGGTTACGACCCCAAGGCATCGCAGACAGAGATCCGCACGCTCCAGGCGCGGCTGGCCGCGGCCCGGTCGGCACAGCAGGCCATGCTGCGCGACCTCGCCGTACTGCGCGAACAGGAGACCCACCGCTTCGAGGCGGAGATCGGTGACTACACCGGCAGCCTCCAGGAGATCGCCGAGCGCCTCACCGCCGAGAGGGAACGGTACGACTGGCTCGGGCAGGTTCCTCAGGAGCAGCCCTCCCTGACCGCCGCCGACGCTGTGCGGCTGCTGCACACCACGCGTGCCTTCACCGCGCACCACCGAGCCCTGGCGGCCGAGGTGCCCGGGCCCTCCGAACTGCCCGGTCCCCGTGACTTCGAGGACGCCGTCCACGTGGTGCGTTCCGCCGAGGAGGCACACGAGGCGGTACGGCAGGACCCGCTGAGCCGGCAGTACGACAAGGCTGTGCGGGCCCTGAGCGCAGCCGAACAGCAGCGGCTGACGACGGCTCTCGACGCGTTCTCCGCCGCCCGGGCCCGCGCCGCGTCCCTCGCGGCCGCCGCCGGCGACTGGGCCGGGGCGCTCCTGGGGGAGGTGACCGCGGGACAGGACTGGCAGGCGCGCAGCCGGCATGCCGCGGTCACCGACGCGCGCGCGGCGCTCGACGCCTCGCTCGCCACGCTGGGGACGGCCATGGTCAGCGGCTTGGAGCAGTACGACCCGGCCACCGCCCTCGGCCAGGCCACCACCCTGCACGACGGGCTCGCCCAGGGGCAGAAGCTGCGCGGCCCGCTCGGCACCCGCACGAAGCTCGCCAAGGCCGTCGGCGGGTTCGTGCAGGCCGTGCGGGTCGACGGGCGGTCCCCCGAGGACGCCGCCACCGCGGCGGTCGTCGTCGCCCGGGTCCGGCTCGAGGTGCGCCTGGCCCAGGTGGAGGCCGAGTGGGGCACCCCCGTCGGCGCCTGGCAGGGCCACGGTCCGCGACTGGCCCGCCTGCGACAGGACGCCGACGTACTGGAGGCCCTGCTCGCCGTCGGCGCCGCCCGTACCGACGTGCTCACCGCTGCCGCCACCTCACCCGGACTCGCCGTCGCGGCCTGGCACGACGCCTCGGTGGAGAACGCCGTACGCGCCCTGCTGCGCGCGGCGACCACGCTCCGGGCCGCCGAGCAGTCCCGCAAGGTGATCGTCGGCACCGAGGAGCTGCTGCGCTCCTGGAGTGACCGGCCCGGTGTGTCTCCCGTCGTCTCCCGCGCGGTCGACGCCGTGCGTGCCCAGGACCCGCAGGGCTACCGGGAGTTCAGCGACGAGATCGCCGAGGTTCGTGAGGCCGCCCGGCTGCGGGCCGAGCAGCACGCCGCACTCACCCGCGCGCGCGAGGCCTTCCCCTCACTCGCCGAGCGCATCACCGGCTCCCCGGAGGACTCCACCTGGGACACCCGGCTGACGCTGCTTCCCGAGGCCTGGGCCTGGTCGGCGTGGCGCGAGCGGATGGAGCGGCTGACCGATCCGGAGGCCGAGCGCGCACTGCGCCGGCGCCTGACGGAAGCCGACGACGAGGCGCGCATCATGCTCGCCCGGCTCGCCGCCGCCCGCGCCTGGCACCGCTGCCTCGGGCTGCTCACCGGCGACCAGTCCCGTGCCCTCAGCGCGTACCAGCAGGCCGCCCGCCGTATCAAGGGCAAATACCAGCACAGGTACCGGCGCGACGCCCAGGCCGCACTGCGCAAGGCGCAGACAGCGGTGCCGGCCTGGATCATGCCGCTGCACCAGGTGGCGGAGACCGTGCCCATGGACCGGCCCGGCATGTTCGACGTCGTCATCGTCGACGAGGCCAGCCAGTCCGGCCTGGAGGCGATGCTGCTGAGCTGGCTCGCCGCCCGGATGGTGGTCGTCGGCGACAGCAAGCAGGTCAGTCCCTCCAACGTCGGTCTCAAGCAGGACGAGTACTTCCATCTGCGGGACCGGCTGCTCACCGGGCTCGAGCCGGACGTGCGCAGCCTCTTCGGCCCCGATTCCAGCTTCTTCGATCTCACCGAAGCGCTCTCCGCGGGCCGCGGCACGCTGATGCTCAAGGAGCACTTCCGGTGCATGCCGGAGATCATCTCCTTCTCCAACGAACTGTGCTACAACCATCGGCTCCAGCCGCTGCGGCAGTACGGCGCCGACCGGCTGCCTCCGGTCCGCACCGTGTACGTCGAGGGCGGAGAAGCCGTCGGCGGCAACGACCGGCTGGTCAACGCCGCCGAGGCCGAAGCCCTCGTCGACGCGATCGTGCGCTGCTGCGCCGACCCCTCGTACGAGGACCGGACCATGGGCGTCATCAGCCTCCGCGGCGCGAAGGGGCACCTGACCGAACTGGAGAACCTGCTTGCCGAACGCCTCGACTACGAGCAGCGTGAGCAGCGGCGCATCCGGATCGGCGACGCCGAGGACTTCCAGGGCGACGAGCGGCACGTCATGTTCGTCTCCTGCGTCAATTCGGCCACCACCGCCGCCGGGACCGTACCGGGCGGCTTCAACGGCAAGACGTACGAGCAGCGGCTCAACGTGGCGGCCTCCCGCGCCCAGGACCAGGTGTGGGTGTTCCACAGCGCCCGTCCGGAACAGTTCCACGAGAACGACCTGCGCCGGCGGTGGCTCGACCACCTCACCCGGCCCGCGGAGGAGGACACCGCCGCGGTCGAGGGCGAGGTGCGGCCGGACGTACGCCATGAGGTGTTCGACAGCCTGTTCCAGCAGAAGGTGTACCTGGAGCTGCGGGCCCGCGGCTACCGCGTGCGGCCCGGTTACCGGGTCGGGCGCCACACCATCGACCTGGTCGTCGAGGGCGGCACCCGCAGACTCGCGGTCGCCTGCGACGGTGACGCCTTCGCCGACGGCGAGGACGCGTCCACCGCCGCCGCCCGCCAGCGGGACCTGGAACGCGTCGACTGGACCTTCGTCCGGATCCGTGGCAGTCGCTTCCACTACGACCGCGAGCAGGCTCTCGCTCCGCTGTGGGCGGAGCTGGAACGGCTGGGGATCGAACCGGTCTCCGAAGATCCGGAGGCCCCCGTCGCTCCCGCGGGGACAGCGGATTCCCGGCTCTCGCCGACCGACGGTCGCACCGAGGACGACGAGGCCGGGGAGCCGCGGGAAGGCAAGCACCTGGAGAGGCCGGGCCCGAGGCACCATGTGGTGTCCGTGGGGGCGGAGGCATCCGACCCCGAGCCCGAGGACCCGCGTGTGTCCTTGCAGGCCCCTGCGGGAGAAGCCGCCCAGGTTCCCGCGCCCCGTCCGGCACAGCCCGGCAGGCAGAGCTCCCTGCCCGTGCAGGAGATCCCTCCCGCCGCCTTTCAGCGGCTGGTGCGCGAGATGCAGGAACTGCGGGCGGCCATCGACGCCCCGGACGAGACACCCGAGGGTCTGGACGCGGCGAAGATCGCCTTCCTCAGGAGGACGCAGGCCGATCAGCGAGAGCGCCGTACGAAGCGACTCGGTTTCCTGCGGAGCTTCCTCGACGCCGTGCGTGTCGGAGAGGAAGCGGGGCCACCGAAGACGGTGTACCCCGGTGCGCTGCTCGTCCTCGAGTTCGACGGACAGCTCGACGAGGCAAACCTCTACACCATCGCCGAACTGCCCACCGAGAAGGCGGAGACCATTTCCCCGTCGTCGCCGCTGGGGCATGCGTTGATGTGGCAGCCCACGGGCCGGGAGGTCTCGTACGAGGCTTCCCAGGGCAGGACCCACGCAGTCGTCGTCCGGGAGATCCGGATCTGACGTCCGCAGGGCGAAGCCGGGGCCCCTGTGGCGACGGGCCTCGGCGCCCCCGACCTCGAAGCGGGGTCGGGGCGCCGAGGCCGCCCCGTGATGCCTCAGTCGGCAACTGGGTCCAGCATGCGGCTGCGATCACCGCTCCACGAGATCGCCAGTGCGTCGCGGGCCCGCGTACAGGCCACGAAGAGCAGGCAGTGCTCGGCCAGCAGATCCGACTGGTGCTGGGCGGGATCGACCTCGGCCGGCGTCACCTGCGGGGCGAACGGCAGCACGCCTGCCGTCACGCCCACCACGGCCACGCACCGGAACTCCAGCCCCTTCATCGCGTGCATGGTGGCCACGCGCACACCGGACACGTCGGGCCCGGGGTTGTCCTTGACCGCGACCGCCGGGATGCGCTCCCGCCGCAGGCGCGCGATGACGGCGTCGACCAGCGTGTTGAACCGGGCGCACACCGCCACTTCGGACGGCTTGACCCCGTCCTGCTCGATCCATGTGCGGGCCTGTTCGACCAGCGCCCGCAGTTCCTCGTCCTGACTGCCGTATCCGCGCGCTGCCGGTATGCGGCCGTGCAACTGGGACCGGTAGCCGCGCAGGGAGTCCCGGCCGCCGTCCTCGTCGTCGTCCTCGCCGAGCCGGCCCACCGGCTGACCGTCGAGAAGGGACGCCGACCAGCGCAGGATCTCCTCCGTACTGCGGTAGTTGAGGCGGAGCCGGGAGGTGCGTCCCCGGACGTCGATGCCCAGCGAGCGGAGCGAGACGCGCGAGTCGTAGATGCGTTGATGAGGGTCGCCGACCAGGAACATGTCGTCCGCCTGGGAGGCGGCGCAGGCGCGCAGCACGCGCCACTGGGCCGGATGCAGGTCCTGCGCCTCGTCCACGACGACATGGCGGTAGCGCGGCGCGCTCTCGGCGAGGATGCGCGCCGCCTGGTCGCACAGTTGGGTGTACGTCGCCGAGTCACGTGAGGCGAGGTCCGCAGTGAACCGCTCCATCACCCGCCACAGCCGGGCTCGTTGCACCCGCCCCACCTGGGTGCCGCGTCCCCGCCGTACACAGCGCAGGTACTCCTCGGGCGTGCGCAGACCCTGCGCCAGGACGACGTTGCGGAACTCCTGCGACAGGAACTGCTCCGTCCAGGGCAGGTCCTCGCGCGCGACAGCACGGGTCCAGGCACTCTTCTCCGCGGCGGCGGAGAGCGGCTTCGGGGAACTGCCCCTCGCCTCCCTGATGACCCGCGCGGCGAGCGCGTCCACCGTGGTGACGTCGACACGCTCCAGCAGGTGGGCGTCGGCGTGGCCGAGGAGCAACGCGAGGCTGTCCCTCAGGGCGGCCGCCATGGCGTTGGTGAAGGTGGTCAGCAGGATCCGGTCACCGTCACGGGCGGTGCGCAGCAGATGCCGTACGCGGTGCAGGGCGACCACTGTCTTGCCGGTGCCCGGACCGCCGGTGACCTGGGCGGGGCCGTTGAAGCCGGGGTGCTGCGCGTAGCGGCGCTGGGCGGGGTGGAGGAAGATCCGCCAGCGGGTGAAGTCCTCGGTGAGGATACGCTCCAGCTCGCCGGGGCCCGTCACCTCCACGATGCTGTTGGGCGTGTTGAGGATCGCCTCGCTGAGCGTGACCGTCGGCCGGTCCTCCGCCGTGCGCACGGTCTGCCCCCGCGGAGCGATCAGCTGCTCCCAGACGTCCTCTGGGGAGTAGCCGGCCGCCAGGAACTCCAGTACTTCGTACTGGTCGGCGGGCATCATGGGCGGTGCCATGACCGTCAGGTCGTCGGCCGTGAGGCAGACGCGGGCCAGCCGCAGGACCTGGTCGTCGATACCAAGATCGCGCAGGACGGTGTCGGAGTGCGTTTCGAAGAGGCGGGTGGGCGTGGTGTCCGCCTTCGTCTCGAAGTAGGTCTCCATCTGCTCGAGTGCCTCGACGTTGCGCACCTCCAGTCCCCCCGTGGCGCCGTTGACCGAGTAGGCGCGCTTGCAGGCCCAGTTGATCGCCTCGTCGTGCGCCGCGACCCGTAGAAGCGTGAACAGGTCGCTGCCGTCGTCGGGGGCCAGGAGCACACCCCGGTAGAACCTGGTGATGCGAATGGTGCGGATCCGCGGATCGCGTGCCCGCTCCAGCTTCTCCAGGTGCATGCCCTTGCTCGCATGGAGCTGGGGGACCGTCATGCTCCGGAACATCTGGATCGCGTCGTTGACTTCCTTCTGGACCGGTCTCTGCAGCGAGATGAGGTCCGCGACGAAGTCGTCGGAGAGAGCGAGTCGGGGCATCGGCGTCCTCGGGTGGCGAGCGGGCGGCGGTCGGGACCAGCCTAGAGACTCCGCCCCGACGGAGCGACAGATCGCCGGATACTAGTTGTGTGAACTCAGTCAACGATCTATTCTTCACTTGCCGTCCCACGTTCGATCCTCCGCTCGTGCTCCATCGGATCCGTCCGAAAGGACCCACCGCATGCCGGCCCAGCCTGCCCAGGCCGCTGTCCCGCACCCGCTCGACGAAGTGCCCCAGACGTTCCGCGCCGGCGACTCCTACGCGGTGCGGGACGGACTTGTGACCTACATTCGCCGGGATCTGCTGGGCCCCTGGGACGGAGGGACGGAGACCTTGCCGAGCGCCTCCTCCGGCCCGCGCGACCGGTATCTCGTGGGCATGCTCGGTCCGCGGCCCCAGGCCGTCACCGCCGACGGAATCGCCCTCGTGGCAGCCCAGAGCGCGGACGGAGAGTCGGGCGACGAGCAGGAGGGCGACGACACCGAGCTGCAGGACCGGTTGACCCCACAGGCCGCCGGCCACATCTGGGCATCGTCCATGGGGATGTCCTTCACAGTCCCCGCCTCGGTCGGCACGCTCACCGCCACCGTCCGATGGGGTCGCTACCGGCAGTCGGAGGAAGCCACGGACCGCGGCACCACCCGCAGGGTCTGGTCGCGCGAGCCCGTCGAACACCCGGTGGACATCGACGTGACCGGCGCGGCGGACAGTCTCGTCGAGCTCGAAGGGGGAGCGGTCGTCCTCGACATGCAGGTGCGCCGGCACACCGGTCGGGTCGGAGCCGAGGATCTACGAGTCATCGAACTGGCCCTGGTGAACCGGCAGCAGGACAGCCGCGAGGCCCGCGACGCCCACTGGCTCTTCCAGACGGAGATCGACGTCACCGCCTTTCCGGACGACCAGGCCGCCGTCTTCCTTCCGGTCGACGACCCGCTCGATCCCGCGAACCGAGGGAACGGCGCCGAAGACGCCGAGGAGCGCAGGCTCCGCCTTCTCTACCGCGACAGCCTCAGCCACGCCAAGGGCCGCAACGTCGCGGTGCACGCCCATGTGCGAGACGGCGAACGCAACGCGCACCGCCTCACGACCACCTGGCTCCCGGAGTACGACGTCCGAGCCACCACCGCGCCGACACTGGAGGAGCAGGACCTGCTCCGCGGTCTCGAACTCGGCATGGACGAGCTCGCGGCCCTCGCGGTGCCCCGACGCCGGACCGAACTCAGCGCCGCCCTGGCCCCGCTCGCCGACGGCTATGGCTCCTGGCTCGAACGGCAGCGCGCCAAGGCCCGCTCACTCCCCGACGACCTGCGCGCATCGGCCGATGTCGCCATCGACCAGGCACTGGACATCTGCGACCGCATAACGCTCGGCATCGACAGACTCGTCGCCGACGACATCGCCCTGGAAGCCTTCCGGTTCGCCAATCGAGCCATGGCACTCCAGCGTCGCAACACGGCGATCGCCGCGGCCCGCGCCGGGGTCGAGGACGAGCAGGCTTCCTACCGGGAGGCGTACGACGAGGTCCACGCCAAGGGCAAGCAGGCCGCCAGCTGGCGTCCGTTCCAGCTCGCCTTCGTCCTGCTGAACCTCGACTCCCTGAGCCGACCCGGACACCCGCACCGCGGCACCGGCCGCGAAGCTCTCGTCGACCTGTTGTTCTTCCCGACCGGTGGCGGCAAGACCGAGGCGTATCTCGGCCTCGCCGCCTATACGTTCGCCCTGCGGCGCCTGCAGGGCACGATCGGCTCAGGAACGGAAGCGCGAAGCGGTGAAGCGGGCGTCGGCGTCCTCATGCGCTACACGCTCCGCCTCCTGACCGCCCAGCAGTTCCAGCGCGCCGCCGCCCTGGTCAGTGCTTGCGAAGTGCTGCGCCGTGAGGAGTTCGCACGGGACGTCCGCTGGGGGAACACCCCCTTCCGTATCGGTCTGTGGGTGGGTACCTCCGTCTCGCCCAACTGGTTCGACGAGGCCAAGGAACAGATCGCCGAGGCTCGGGAGAACGCGAGCGACAAGCACGCCCGCGTCCTTCAGGTCCTCACCTGTCCTTGGTGCGGAAGCGGACTGACAGCCCGCTCTCACATGGAGTACGACGAAGGCCGTCGCCGCGTTCTGCTGTACTGCCCGCGCGGGGAGGGCGAGGACCGCTGTCCCTTCTCCCGGCGTGAATCGCCCGGCGAGGGCATCCCGGTGCTCACGGTCGACGAGGAGATCTACCGGCTCGCCCCGTCCCTGCTGATCGCCACCGTGGACAAGTTCGCGCAGCTGCCCTGGAACGGGTACGCAGGCCTGCTGTTCGGCCGGGTCACGGAACTGTGCCCACGTCATGGCTACCGTCACGACGACCTCGACGCGAGGACCGGCTGCGGGAGCCGTCACAACGCCAGGGGAGACCTGGCCGGTGTCACCGCACAGCCGGTGACCCGCCTGCGGCCCCCGGACCTGATCATCCAGGACGAGCTGCATCTGATCTCCGGTGCCCTCGGCACCACCGTCGGCCTCTTCGAATCCGCCGTCGACCAGCTCTGCACCTGGGGCGTCACCGACGTCCAGGGGCGACGTCTCGAGACCGGGCCCAAGATCGTCGCTTCGACGGCGACCACCAAACGGGCCGCCGACCAGGTGCTGGGTGTCTTCGGGCGCAAGGTCGCCGTCTTCCCGCCGCAAGTCCTCGACGTGGGTGACACGTTCTTCTCCCGGCAGGTCGAGCTGAGCCGCGCCAACCCAGGCCGACGCTACCTGGGCGTTTGCGCGCACGGCACCCGTCTCAAGGCCGCCGAGATCCGGGTCGCCGAGATCCTGCTCCTGGCCGGGCAGCAGCTCTTCGACCACTACGGCAGGCCGGCGGACCCGTACATGACCCTGGTCGGCTACTTCAACGCGACTCGTGAACTCGCGGGTATGCGACGGTACATGGACGACGACATCACGACCCGGGTGCGCTCCAACGGCAGCCGCAGAGGCCAGGACACGCTGGCCGACCGCATCGTGAGCCGCACCGGAATGCTCGGCATCCAGGAACTGACCTCACGCATCTCCTCCTCCGACGTCGGTGCTGCCCTCAAGCGTCTGGAGACCGAGTTCGACCCCGAACGGGACACCTCGGAGCGGCGACGCGCCTTCCTGCGGGAGTACGCCGTCGCCGTGAAGGAGAAACGGGAACCCCGTGCCGCCATGACCCCGATCGCCCGGCAGGCGGTGGACGTCGTTCTCGCCACCTCCATGCTGCAGGTGGGCGTCGATGTCTCCCGGTTCGGCCTGATGCTGGTCGTGGGCCAGCCCAAGAACACCGCCGAGTACATCCAGGCGTCCTCGCGTGTCGGCCGTGACGCGTCGCGCCCCGGTCTCGTCGTGACCCTCTACAACTGGTCCCGCCCCCGGGACCTCGCCCACTACGAGGACTTCGAGCACTACCACGCCACGTTCTACCGCCAAGTCGAGGCCCTCTCCGTCACCCCGTTCACCCGCCGCGCCCTCGACCGGGGTGCCGCCGCCACCTATGTGGCGGCGCTGCGCCAGGCGTCCTTCGACACTTCGCGCAACCTGGACGCCCATTCGGTGGATCTTGACAGCCCTCTCGCCCTGGACGTCGAACGCCGGCTGCTGGAACGGGCCGAACGAGTGGGAGGCGAGCTGCCCCGCCAGTACCTGAGCGAACGACTCGACCGGCTGAAGGACGAGTGGCGCCGCAAAAGGGACGAGAACAGCTCGGCCCTCGGCTACCGCAAGGAGAAGCACAAGACCACCGTCGTGAACGGGCTGCTCCGGCGGGCCGACGGCTCCCGGTGGACCGAGCTGACCGTCGGCATGTCGATGCGCGAGACGGAGAACGAGATCAACCTTCTTCTGCCCGGCGGCCAAGCCTTGCTCGAAGACCCCTCGGGCGGCGGCCCGGACTGGAACTTCGGCGCTGTGGACACCGAGACCGACCGGGACCTGGCAGCCACCGTGGACAGCGACGAATACGGACCCACCACCGCGGACACGCCCAGGAGGGCACAGCGATGAACACCAGGAGCAACCGCAGGGTCGGTGCCGTCCGCCCCAGCCACCTCATGTTCACCGCCGGCATCGGCTCCCTCCTCGACCTGCCGAACTTCTCCGTCCTGGTCAGAGGACTCGACGCCTGGAGCTACTCCGGCATCACCGACTACGACATCGACGAACCGCGGCTGCGTGCCGCCGTAAACCGCTCGCTTCAGCGCTACGGACGCGGGCGGATCGAGCAGTTGCGGGCGGCCCCTTGGCTGGAGGGCGCCGACACGGACCCGAAGGGCTGGGCGGCGCAGGGCGTCGGAGTGCCCGTCGCACCGTTTCCGCAATGGCTGCGCTGCACCGCCTGCAACGTCCTCGCGGCCATCGACTCCGACGAGTTCACGTTCATCAACGCCAACCCGCGTGCACCGCACGAGGCCAAGTTCGTCCACGACTGCAAGCGGGGAAAGCCGCTCGCCGTGGCCGCACGCTTCACGCTCGTCTGCACGGTCGGCCACCTCGACGAGTTCCCCTACACCCCGTACGTCCACCACGGGCGGGCCTGCGACAAGATCCCGCGGCCCAAACTGCGGATGAAGGACCACGGCGGCAACCAGGCCGCCAACGTCACCATCGAGTGCGTAGCCTGCGGCGCGAAGCGCAACATCCGCGAGGCGATGGGCGAGCGGGGGCGCCGCCATCTGCCCCAGTGCCGGGGCCGTCATCCGCACCTGGGTGCCTATGATCCGAACGGCTGCGACCGGGACTCGGTCCTGATGGTCGCGGGTGCCTCCAACCAGTGGTTCCCGCTCACCCTCAGTGCGCTCGCGCTGCCCAAGGGGCAGGGGGGCGACATCGACAAACTGCTGGACGACCACTGGCCGGAACTGGAAAAGGTCGAGGACCGGAGCGAGCTCGCCTTCATGGCACGTCTGCCCCAGTTCGTATTCCTGAAGGAGTTCGACGCGGATGCGGTCTTCGCGGCGATCTCGGCCCGCAAGCGGGGAAGGGACGGGCCTGCCCCTTCCGCCCCCGACATCCAGGCCGACCTCTTCCGCCCCGAATGGGATGCCCTCTCCGGGCCGGTGCCCCGGCCCAGTGACGACTTCGCCCTCAGACCGGTCTCCGTTCCGGCCCCGCTGGACGAACTCTTCTCGGACATCCGCCAGGTCGAGCGGCTGCGTGAGGCACGTGCGCTGATCGGCTTCACCCGGCTTGACGCGCCCGATCCGGAGTCCCCGGAGATCGCGACCCGTGTCGACCTGTCCCGGGGCGCGCAGAACTGGGTGCCGGCCAGTGAGGTCCGCGGCGAAGGCGTCTTCGTGCGGGTGCGGGACGGCCTCATGGCGGACTGGACGGCGCGCATGGAGAAGTCGCCGCAGATGGAGGCCCACAAAGAGGCCTACGGCCGGTTCCGGACCAACCGCAAGTCGGACCGCAAGACGAGCGACTTCGACCCCTTCCACGGCTGGCCCGGCGCGCGCTACATCGCCCTGCACACCCTTTCGCATCTGCTGATCCGCACCATCGCCCTGGAATGCGGTTACAGCTCGGCCTCCCTGGCGGAGCGGATCTATGCCGGCGACGAACAGAACCCGAGTACGGGGATCCTCATCTACACCGCAGTCCCGGACTCCGAGGGCACTCTCGGAGGCCTGGTCTCTCTCGCCGAGGAGCGCGAGTTCACCCGGATCGTCCGCCGGGCCCTCGCCGATGCCGGACACTGCTCGGCCGATCCGCTCTGCTCCGAGCGTCTGCCGCACGACCCGGGCGACTATCTGCACGGGGCGGCGTGCCACGTCTGTCTCTTCGTTTCCGAGACCACATGCGAGCGCGCCAATCGGTTCCTCGACCGCCGCTTCCTCGTTCCCCTGTCCGGTGACAGGGAGCAGGTGCTGACACCGGTCGGCCTGCTGCCGTGAGCCGGCGGGAGTTCGAGGCCGCAGCGGAGGCCGCCGTCGGGGCCCTCGGCCTGTCCCAGGGCAAGGACCTCGTAGGCCTGCTGTCACGGGGAGGCAGCAAAGAGCGGGCTCTGGCCGAACTGACCGCACCAGGGGCCGGGGCAGCCGTCGCGGTGTTGTACGACGCGATGGAGAGGGACTCGGTCCCGCCGACCGAGGCAGCCGCCTATGTGCGCGGCTACGTCGCGGCCATGCTGCATGCCCGGGACAGGGTACGGGTCCGCACAGTGTGGACCGGCCCCTCGACGCCCGCGGTGCCGGTACGGGCGACCGCCCAGGTGCTGGTCGATGTGATCGAGGAGGCCAGTGACGAGCTGCTGGCCATGACCTACGCGGCCCGTCCGTATCCGGCTCTGACACGAGCTCTCACGGCAGCGGTGGAACGAGGCGTGAAGATCCACGTCGTGGTCGAGACGCTGGCCGGCGCGAGGGGGCTCCTGCAGGGCCGGGAGCCAGCCGAGGCGTTCGCGGTCGTTCCCGGGCTGAGGCTGTGGCACTGGGCCCGTGATCCGGCCGACCACCCTCACTCGCGTCAGCACGCGAAACTCGTGGTGGCCGACCGCCGTACGCTGTTCCTGGGCAGTGCGAACCTGACCGAGGCCGCGGCCCGTCGCAACATCGAGGCGGGAGTGCTGGTGAGCGGTGGACAAGCGCCGCGACGAGCGGCAGAGCACATTGTGGAGCTGCAACGTCTGGGCGAGTTGAGGCCGCTTCGGCCGTGACGGGAATGGGCCTTGCCGGTGTGCCCTTACCCCTGCCTTTGACGGTCTCCTGATGAGGGATGTGAGTCCTGAAACACCCGGGGACTGCTGACCGAGCATGCGAAGGGCTGTAGTCTGCGGAGACCGCCCTTGACCTGCACAAAGCGGGCAGGGAGCAGACATTCCAGGAGTTTGTCCATGCTGCGAACCATGTTCAAGTCCAAGATCCACCGGGCCACCGTGACCCAGGCCGACCTGCACTACGTCGGCTCCGTCACCGTCGATGCCGAACTGATGGAAGCCGCCGATCTGCTTCCCGGTGAGCTCGTCCACATCGTCGACATCGACAACGGCGCCCGGCTCGAGACGTACGTCATCGAGGGGGAGCGCGGCTCGGGCGTCATCGGCATCAACGGTGCCGCCGCCCATCTCGTGCACCCCGGTGACCTGGTCATCCTCATCAGCTACGCGCAGGTCGAGGACGCCGAGGCGAGGTCGCTGGTGCCCCGCGTCGTCCATGTCGACGGGCGGAACCGCATCGTCGAGCTGGGCTCGGACCCGTCCCGGCCGGTCCCCGGGAGCGACACGGAGAGCAGCCCGCACGCCGTGCCGGCTCCCGCGGCCCGATACTGAACCGACCCGACGGCAAGCCCGCTGACCGAGGAGAGCACGATGCTTGACTCCGAACTCCGTGACGATCGTGAGAAGGGCCGGCTGGAGGCGTACGAGGACGGCGAGTTCGTCGGCCACATCGCGTACTTCACGCTGGTCTTCGACCCCGCCGCGCTGGTCCCGGTGCACACGATCGTCGAGCCGGCGCACGAGGGCAAGGGCATCGGCAGCACCCTGGTGCGAGAGTTCCACGCCATGGCCGCCCGTGAGGGCGTGCCGGTCGTGCCGCTCTGCCCGTACGCCGCGAAGTGGGCGCAGCGGCACCCGGACGAGGCTCCCGTGCCGTCCGCCGAACTCGTCATGGAGGCCGAGCGGCAGGCGAAGGAGCACCCGGGGCTGTGACGGACCCGCCGCCATGGGCCGACCGCTCGCACCGGGCCGGCCCGCCCGCGGAGCGTTCGCCCGAGGCCGGTCCGCCGGGGGCAGCAGGGCCCGTGCCGGCACTGCTGCACACTTCCCCGGTGCATGTGCCCGTCTTCGACGCCCTGCGCGACCGTCACCACCCGATTCTGCGGCTGCGGCACACCGTCGACGAGGAACTGCCGGCCCGAGCCGGGTCGCACGGCCCGGAGGCGGTGGCCGACGCCGTCCGCTCGGCTCCGGCCGGGCCGTCGTCGCCGGGCGGGGGAGCGGGTGCGGTCCCGTGTGGCTGTTCCGGCATCGGGGTGGTGGCGGAGGGTACGCGGCGGAGGTCGGCCTGCCCGTCCTGAGGGTCGACCGGCGCACGTGGGCGAGCACCTCCGGTCGGCGCGGGGCCCGCCGGCACCTCGACGCGGGCGGACCAGGGTTCGGCGCACCCGCCGGGACCCTCGACCGGCGCAGTCGCGCGCCCTCGGCGGGCGCGGACCTGCGCCCCTCTGGGTCTCAACGGCGGTGCCGCTCCGGGCGAGGGACCCCCACCCCTTCGCGTGCACGTCCGACGCCGATCGGCCCGCCGGCCTGCGCATGCGGACGCGCTCAACCCCTGGCGAGCACGTGCCGATGACTGGACGGGACGCGTGTGGGAAGCCGCATGCATGGAACCCGAAACGCGCGTCCCGCCGAGCCGACGCCCGGCCGACCGAATCCCCGGGGAGACCGCCATGACACAGCCCCCGCCCGACCCGGCACCCCCTGCGCCGCCTCCCGACCCGGTACCGCCGGACCCCGTGCCACCCACGCCGCCACCGGACCCCGTGCCCCCGGCTCCCACTCCGCCGCCGGGGCCCGGTCCGGGGCCGGCGCCCGGGCCTCCGCCCGGTCCCGTACCCCCGCCGCAGCCACCACCCGGCCCCGCGCCGGACCCGATCCCGAAACCGCCGGGACCGGACCCGGTGCCCGGGCCGGACCCCCAGCCCGGCCCGCTGAGCTGACGCCGTACGGGCCGGCGCCACGCCACGGACGCGACGGATCACGAGGTGCGGTGATCCGCCGCGCCGGGGTGCGCCACCATCCGCCCCGGATGCCCCGGATGCCCCGGATGCCCCGGCCCGCGGCTCAGTCGGCTCCCACCTCCGACCGGTCGCCGCCCCAGAGGGTGTGGAACGACCCGTCACGGTCGGTGCGCCGGTAGGTGTGCGCGCCGAAGAAGTCCCGCTGGGCCTGGGTGAGCGCCGCCGGGAGCCGGCGGGCGCGCAGGGCGTCGTAGTACGCGAGCGCCGCGGAGAAGCCCGGCGTCGGCACACCCTGGCGTGCCGCGGTGGCCACCACCGCGCGCCAGTCGTCCTGGGCCGCGCCGATCTCCTCGGCGAACTGCTTGTCCGAGAGCAGGCTCGGCAGATCGGACCGCGTGTCGAACGCCGTCCGGATCCGGTCCAGGAAGGCCGCGCGGATGATGCACCCCGCCCGCCAGAGCGCCGCCACCGAGCCCAGATCGATGTTCCAGTCGTAGGTGTCGCCGCCTGCCCGGATCTGGTGGAAGCCCTGCGTGTACGACACGATCTTCGACGCGTAGAGCGCCTGCTCGACCTGGGCCGCGAAGCGGGCGGCGTCCGCCTCGGCCAGCGGCTGCGGCATCGGTCCCGGCAGCGACTGCGAGGCCTCGCGCAGATCGACGTGCCCGGACAGCGAGCGGGCGAAGACGGCCTCCGCGATGCCCGAGACCGGTACGCCCAGGTCGAGGGCGATCTGCACGGTCCAGCGGCCGGTGCCCTTCTGCTCGGCCCGGTCCGCGACCACGTCGACGAACGGCTTCCCGGTCACCGGGTCCGTGTGAGCCAGCACCTCGGCGGTGATCTCGATCAGGTAGGAGTCGAGCCGGCCCGTGTTCCACTCGCGGAAGGTCTCGGCGATCTTCTCCGGTGAGTACCCGGCGACCGAGCGCAGCAGGTGGTACGCCTCGGCGATCAGCTGCATGTCGGCGTACTCGATGCCGTTGTGCACCATCTTCACGAAGTGGCCCGCGCCGTCGGGGCCGATGTGCGTGGTGCAGGGAGTGCCGTCAGGCGCCTTCGCGGCGATCTTCTCCAGCATCGGGCCGAGCGTGTCGTACGACTCCCGGGAACCGCCCGGCATGATGCTCGGGCCGTGCAGCGCGCCCTCCTCACCGCCGGAGACGCCCACGCCCACGAAATGGATTCCGCGCTCGCGCAGTTCGCGTTCACGCCTGCGGGTGTCCTCGAAGTGCGCGTTGCCGCCGTCGATGATCTGGTCGCCGGGCTCCAGCAGCGGGGCGAACTCCTCGATCACCGCGTCCGTCGGCGCACCGGCCTTGACCATGATCATGAGACGGCGGGGGCGCTCCAGCGCGGCGACGAACTCCTCGGCCGACTCGGTGGGGACGAATGCCCCTTCGTCGCCGAACGACTCGACGAGTTCGCGGGTGCGGGCGGTGGTCCGGTTGTGCAGGGCGACCGTGTAGCCGTTGCGCGCGAAGTTGCGGGCGAGATTGCGGCCCATCACCGCGAGCCCGGTGACGCCGATCTGGGCGGTACCACTCATACGTGTGCTCCTGGAATCCGTCGACTGCGTGCGGTCATGCGGAAGTGCGCCTCCCCGTGGCCAGTATGAATACGCGTCACCGGAGTGCGGCGTTCATGGGACGACGAGTCGCGCGAGGGGCGCACAGTCCACCGTTTTCCCCCGGACGGCCGCGCGCCCTGCCCCGGGACGCCCGCACGCACCCCCTTGTCATGTCTTGAGGCGAGCCAATAGCTTTGGCGGCTGCTGAGGCGTTCGAGGGGGGACTCATGGCCGGACGACACCGCCGGTACCAGCCGAGCCGTATCAACCGGGCCTCGCTCACCGTCACCGCGGGCGGCGCGGGCATGGCGCTGCCGCTGATCGGCGCGGGAACGGCCGACGCGGCGCCCGAGGACGTGTGGGAGAAGGTCGCGTCCTGCGAGTCCACCGGAAACTGGCACATCAACACCGGCAACGGGTACTTCGGCGGGCTCCAGTTCAGCCAGTCCACCTGGGAGGAGTACGGCGGAACGGCCTATGCCGCGCGCGCCGACCTCGCCACCCGCGACCAGCAGATAGCCGTCGCGGAGAAGGTGCTGGACGGCCAGGGGCCCCGCGCCTGGCCGGTCTGCTCCACGCGCGCGGGACTGACCCGCGACGACACACCGGATGTTGCACCCGAACGGCAGCTCCGGGCGCAGGCCGCGTTATCCCGGCCCACCGTCCGGCAGGCGACGCCGACCACCGTCCCCACGCAGCGTGAGAGTTACACGGTGACGACCGGCGACTCGCTCTCCGGGATCGCCGCCTCCGAACGGGTCAGGGGCGGCTGGCGGGCGCTCTACGACGCCAACCGGAAGGTCGTCGGCGACGACCCCGATCTCATCCACCCCGGCCAGCGGCTGGTCGTGCGGGGCGTCGCCCCCGCCCCGTCGAACAGCCGCCCGGCGGCCCGTCCCGCGTCCCCGCCGAAGACCCCGCCGAAGGCGCAGCCGCCCCGGGCCGCGCAGCCCGCCGCCCCGCCGCAGCAGAACCAGCAGGCGAAGCCGAAGCCGAAACCGAAGCCCCGGCAGGAGCAGCGGCAGCAGAAGCGTCCGGACCGTGCCCAGCGCGGTGCCGGTCTGAGCGCACCCGTCGCGGCCGGCACCGGCACCCCGTACGGCAAGGCCGGCTCGTCCTGGTCCAGCGGCTATCACACGGGCGTGGACTTCCCCGTGCCGACGGGCACCTCGGTGCAGGCCGTGGCACAGGGCCGGGTGGTCTCGGCGGGCTGGGCGGGCGCTTACGGGTACCAGATCGTCATCCGGCACGACGACGGGAAGTACAGCCAGTACGCCCATCTGTCGGCGCTCACCGTGCGCGAGGGGCAGCGGGTCAACAGCGGTCAGCGGATCGCCCGTTCAGGGTCCACCGGCAACAGCACGGGGCCGCACCTCCACTTCGAGGTGCGCACGGGGCCGGGATACGGGTCCGACATCGATCCGCTCCGGTACCTCCGTGCGGGCGGTGTCAGCATCTGACGGCGTTCCGGCGGCGTCGGCACGGGGATCGCGAGACCCAGTGCCGGGATCGGGAAGGAGCCCCGTGGCCGCCGCCGTATGCTGCACACGAGGCAGGGGACAGGGCCCTCCCGCGGACCTCGGGTCCTGGACGGGCGGCGGAACGACGGACGACGGAACGAAACCGGGCGGGGCGCATGGAGCGGACGGAGGCGGAGTCGATCGGTGGCTTCTTCGCGACCCGGACCCGAGAGCCCGGCCCCGGCCATCTGCCGCTGTCCAGGCTCCACGCCGGCGAACTCGCGCCCCTGACCGCCCGCGTCGACCGCGTCGCGGCCCGGCTGCGCACCCCCGAACGCCGCGTCGCCGCCTCCATCGCCCACCTCGGGCTCGCCGCCCGGCTCTGGTCCACGGCGCTCGGCCCGGCGGCGCTCCACGGTGAGTTCCCCGACCCGGCCGCCGGAGCCCTGTACTGGGACCCGGAGCTCGGCTCGCCCGACGATCTCTGCTGGACAGGGGCCGGGACGCTCCCCGGCACCGTCGACGGCATCCGGGAGGCGGTCCAGTACGGCCACCTCCTCCCGCTCGCCGACGCCCTGCGGGGCGACGTCCGCATCTCGCACCGGCTGCTGTGGGGCAACGCCGGCTCCGCGCTCGCCGGCGCCCTGCGCGAGATCCGGCGCTGGGCGCGGGAACGGGACCGGCCCGACGTGGCCGAGCGCGCCACCGTACTCACCGCGGGCCTGATGGACCACCCGGACCTCTCCGGCACCGTGAGGGGTCCGGCGCTGCGCCGTACCAGCTGCTGCCTCTACTACCGCTGCCCGGGCGGAGGACTGTGCGGCGACTGCGTCTTCGACCGCCCGCCCGGCGGGCAACGGCGGTAGCGCCCGGGGCATCGCCACCCACCGGTATCGCGGCCGTGGCACCCGCGACGTCGACGTTCCGCCGGGAGCCACGATCGGCGTCAGCCCGGAGCGGGACCGGGAGCCCCACCCCTCTCGAAGGCCGGGGTGGTCTCGCGTCGGGCAAGGGGCAGCGGGTGCCGTGTCGCCCCGTCGCCGTTCCGCACCGTGGACAGAAGGCGGCGGATCGTCATGCATCGGTCTCCCCCCGTAACGGTTTGGCCCGCACGCGCGCCTCTGAAGTAAAGTTCCGCTTTTGGAATCCTCCAGCGGCACGCGAAGAACACAGGGAACGGCAGCGGCGATGACGGTGACAGACGACAGCCTGGACTTCGGCCCCGGCATCGACCCCGAGCGACTGGCCGTCTGCCTGGGCGTTCTCGAGGAGCTCGACCGCCTGGAGGTCGACCACCCCGACGCGGTCGCCGTCCGCAGGGCCACCGCGGGGATCTACCGCACCGTGAAGCAGCGCCGCCGCCAGGAGCGCCGCGCCGCCAAGACCGCCCACGACAAGGCCGTCACCGAGGCCACCGCGACCGGCTCCGCGGACCGCATCGACGACGAGACCCAGGGACTGCTGCCGTCCTCGTCGGTGACGGGGGAGATCGCGGGCATCCTCCAGCGCCCCCGGTCCTGCTACATCTGCAAGGCCCGCTACGTCGAGGTCGACGCCTTCTACCACCAGCTGTGCCAGAAGTGCGCGGCCGAGAACCGGGCCCGCCGCGACGCCCGCACCGACCTGAACGGCCGGCGTGCGCTGCTCACCGGTGGCCGGGCCAAGATCGGTATGTACATCGCGCTGCGGTTGCTCCGCGACGGCGCCCACACCACCATCACCACCCGCTTCCCGAACGACGCGGTCCGCCGCTTCAAGGCGATGCCGGACAGTGACGAGTGGATCCACCGGCTCAAGATCGTCGGTATAGACCTCCGTGACCCCGCGCAGGTCGTCGCGCTCGCCGATTCGGTCGCGGCCGAGGGGCCGCTGGACATCCTGATCAACAACGCCGCGCAGACCGTGCGCCGTTCCCCGCAGGCGTACAGCGAGCTCGTCGCGGCAGAGGGGGCACCGCTGCCCGCGGGTGAACTGCCCGCCGCCGAGGTGATCGGCATCTTCGGCAGCGGTGGGGTGGACCGGGTCGCGGCCCTGCCCGGGCCCCGCTCGGAAGGGCTGAGCGCCCAGGAGGTCACCGGTCTCGCCCTCGTCTCCGGGTCGGCGTCGCTCGCGCGGATCGAGGCCGGCACCGCGATCGACGCCGGCGGGCTCGTGCCCGATCTGCACGACACCAACAGCTGGATCCAGACCGTCTCCGAGGTCGACCCGGTCGAGCTCCTCGAAGTGCAGCTGTGCAACTCCACGGCGCCGTTCATCCTGATCAGCCGGCTCCGCGCGGCGATGGCCGCGTCCTCGGCCCGGCGCAAGTACGTCGTGAACGTCTCCGCCATGGAGGGCGTCTTCAGCCGCGGCTACAAGGGCGCCGGCCATCCGCACACCAATATGGCCAAGGCGGCCCTGAACATGCTGACGCGCACCAGTGCCCAGGAGATGTTCGAGGCCGACGGCATCCTGATGACCGCCGTCGACACCGGCTGGATCACCGACGAGCGTCCGCACCCGGACAAGGTGCGCCTCGCGGCCGAGGGCTTCCACGCCCCGCTGGACCTGGTCGACGGCGCGGCCCGGGTGTACGACCCGATCGTGCGCGGCGAGGCCGGCGAGGACCTCTTCGGCTGCTTCCTGAAGGATTACGACCGCGCGAACTGGTGAGTCGCGAGGTAACCCGAACGGCGGATTCCCCCGGGCGAGCAGGACTCCCCGGGGGTTTCCTGTACCCGATGGGCCGTCACCTTGGGGCGGTTTCCCGTAAAGAAACGCCCAATGTGACGTAATCCATCGAGCGCAGCCGCGCTCATTTGGTTACTCTGGAGACAACGGACGGTCGGCAAGGGGTCACGAAACCTCGCGAGACCGCCCCGGGACAGGTCCGCAACCTCGGCCGCGATCCCGCCCGAAGAACGGCGCCACCGCGACCGGACCGCCCTTGTCCCTGTGACGCGACACTAAGGAGTGCGCGGTGACGACTGAAACGAAGAAGAAGACCAAGCCCTCGGCGGAACCCGGCGAACGACCGGGGCGGCCGGACGAGCTCGGAAGCCTCGAGGTCTGGGCCCGTTCCGCGCCGATCAGACTGGCCGGCTACGAGGACGACCTCGCCGAGCCGCACATCCTGCAGGGCATCGACTGATCTCGCGCCCCACGGCTGTCACCACCCCCGGTCCGCTCCGGACCGGGGGTACGTGCATCCCGTTGCCCGGCCCCGGCCGCACGCGGGACGCCGGACCCAGCGGCGCGACGGGGCGGCTCTCCCCGTCGCCTTTCCCGTTCCCCTCCGCAGGGCGGGCCGGACCGGGCCCGGTGGACGGTCAGACCCGTTCCGCCGGGACGTCCGTGCTGCTCAGCCGGGTCGGCGGCAGATACTCGCGCAGATAGCGCCGCTGCCACCACGCGCCCGTGGAGCGCAGCCGCCGCCAGTCCGTGAACGTGTAGTGGTACAGCCGGGCCCTGACGTACGAGGGCGGTGCGTCGGGGAAGGGATTGCGGCGGAGCAGCCTCAGCGTGTCCCGGTCGTTCTCCAGCAGCCGCTCCACGAAGCCGCCGAACCAGGACCGGGCGTAGGCGGGGGAGAGAGCGGCGAACCACATCAGCCAGTCGAGGCGCAGGTGGTACGGGGCGTACTGTCGGGGCAGCCGGCGGAGGTCGCCCGGCTTCCCCTTGAACTCGTACTCCCGCCACACCGTGCCGGGACGGGGCACCGGTTCGTCCGTGCCCTCGATCACGACCTCGTACCGGACCCTCCCGACGGTTCCGAACGCGCCGTAGGTGTTGACCAGGTGGAGCGGGTCGAAGGACCGGTTCATCGCCTGCCGCCGGGAGATCAGGTTGCGCACGGGGCGATGGCTCAGAGCGAGGACGAGGACGGTCGCCGCGATCACCAGGACCTCGTACCAGAGCGGCGGGGCGGGCAGCGGGTGCGGCCCGGCGAGGGCGGAGAGGTCGATTGCGGAGAGCGCGAGGGCGATCGTCAGCCAGTTGAGCCAGGCGAAGTTGCCGGACAGGACGAGCCACAGCTGGGTGACGACGATCAGCCCCGCCGCCGCGGAGGCGACCGGCTGCGGAGTGAACAGCAGCACCGGCACCAGAAGTTGGGTCACGTGGTTGGCGGCGGCCTCGATCCGGTGCAGCGGTCCCGGCAGACGGTGGAAGAACCAGCTGAGCGGGCCGGGCATCGGTTGGGTCTCGTGGTGGTAGTACAGGCACGTCAGCCGGCGCCAGCACTCGTCGCCGCGTACCTTGATCAGCCCGGCGCCGAACTCCACCCGGAAGAGCAGCCAGCGCAGCAGCCACAGCACGAGCACCGGGGGCGCGGCCCGCTCGTTCCCGAGGAAGACCGCGAGGAACCCGGTCTCCAGCAGCAGCGACTCCCAGCCGAAGGCGTACCAGGTCTGCCCCACGTTGACGATCGAGAGGTACAGCGCCCACAGCACCGCCCACCACAGCATCGCCGTCCACAGCGGGAGGTGGTCGGCCGCGCCCCCGAGCAGCGCGGCCGAGAGCACCGCCCCCGCCCAGGCGCAGCAGGCGAAGAACCGGTCCGAGTAGTGCAGTTGGAAGATGCTCGGCGCCCGCCGCATCGGGGCGTACCGCAGGTACTCGGGTACCGGGAGCATGCCGCGCTCGCCGATGAGGGCGCGGAACTGGAGGGCCGCCCCGACGAAGGCCGCCAGGTACAGAGCGGCCAGCGCCCGCTGGAAGACGAGTCTGCTCAGCCAGTAGTCGGGTGCCGAGAACCACTCCATCGCGGACCTCCCGTACTCCGAGTATCCGCCTCGGCGACGAGCCGGCGCAGGCGGGCACCGAGCCGTCGCGCGTACATCCGCTGCGCCACGGGTACGAGCGGCCCGGCGAGCCGGGTGTACCAGCGGGCGGGCCTGCTGAACGCCGTCACCGTGAACCACACGGAACCGTCCTCCGCCGACTCCGCGAGGAAGCTCTCCTCGCCGCACTCGGGGTGGCCGGTCAGCGTGCCGTAGGCGAATCCGATGCGGTCCGGTCCGTACGCGGTCCAGATCACCCGGCAGGGGGCACGGAAGCGCAGCGGTCCCACGCCGAGCGAGATCTCGACCGAGGTGCCCGGTTCGGCGCGGGCGGTGGAGGCGGTCAACCGCGCCCCGGACGCGCGGTGCATCGCCCAGCCGGTGATGGCGGCGCCCGCGGTCTCCAGGGCCGCGGGGCCGTGGCCCACCGGCACGCGGACGTGGAGGTGGTGGTAGCCCTCGGGCAGGGGGGTGCGGCGGGTGGCGCCGGTCTCGGCGTAGTTGAGTCCTTCGGCGAGGGTCACGTCGCGGTCCTTTCCGTTCCTGTCGATCCGGGTCATGTCGACCCCGGTCCTGTCGATCCGGCTCGTGCGGTGGTCCTCCGCCCGCCGGCCGTCCGTGCGGTGGTCTCCTCCAGCCGCAGCCAGGCCAGCAGCGAGCAGAGGGCGAAGCCCAGGGCGTTGCCGAGGCCGTGCGTGGCGGCCATCCAGGTGAGGTCGGGGTGCGGCAGGCCGGTGGCCTCGCCGACCGCCCAGCTCAGGGCGAGGAGCATCGTCGCCACCAGAACGGCCGCCGATACCCCGAGAAGTTTGCGAATCAGCCTTTCGGCCCTGCCTGTGCGTACATCGCGCCAGGTCAGCAGTGCGACGGCCCACATTCCGGCGGTCAGCACCACCGCCCCGGCCAGTTCGGCCCAGTCGCCCGTGAAGTAGCCGGCGAGTACCAGCAGGGTCCCCGCCGGCACGCTGACCGCCGCGAACCGGCCGGTGGAACCCCCGGTGGAACGGCAGACCAGGCCCGCGACCAGCGCAGCGGCGAAGCCCGCGAAGTGGAAGTGCGGCACGGTCAGGGCGAGGATCCCCAGGTCGAACCCCAGCAGCTCGTGGCCGGAGCGTTCGGCCACCAGCGCCACTCCTGCCACGGCCGGCGCGGCCAGGGCCGTGAGGACGGCGATCTCCGCCGGCGCGAGCGAGCGGGTGCGCCGCAGCCGGGCCGGGGCGTGCAGGGCGAGGGCGGCGGTGGCGAGGGCGTAGACCGAGGCCAGGGCCGTGGCGAGGGCGCCTCGGGGCAGCCACAGGCTGACGGCGCCGGGCAGGGCGAGCAAGGGCCAGAGCCGGCGGACGGCGCCCGGGTCCGGGCCCGGCACCAGTCGCAGTCCCAGCGGAACGATCACCAGCATCCCGAGCATCACGATCGCGTTGACCAGCGCGGTCATCGCGCCACCCCCCTACTTGAACGCGTTCAGTTCCGTACTCGAGCCTAGAGTGATTCTTGAACGCGTTCAAGTCGCGGCGCCGGAAGGTGTGGTGCAAGACAGGGAGTGATCACTCCGGGTACACACCCTCACAACAGGCGGGAGATGGCGGGGCATGTTCGTGCGCTCACCGATGTATCGCCGGCACGCCGGGCTGGCCGCGATGTCGGCCGGCTTGTCGGCCGCACTGCTGGTCACTGGCTGCAGCAGTCTCACGGATCAGGGGCAGTCGGGCTCGACCCCCTCGCAGGAGGTCCGTCTGCAGCCGGCCGCGGAGCCCGGCCCCGATCCGTTCACGCCCTCCACGGCCACCGTGACGGCGGTGTCCCGTCAGCTGCCGGCGCCACGCGCGTCCAACTCCGCGCAGAAGGACGCCGATGTGCGGTCCATCCGCACGGTGCTGGGCTCCACGCCCGGACTGTACGGCGGCACGCGGTCCGTCGCGAGCTGTGACGTGGAGCAGCAGATCCGGTTCCTGGTCGCCGACCAGGGCAAGGCGCAGGCGTTCGCCGAGGGCGTCGGCGTCGGCCAGGAGGACATGCCGGG
Organism: Streptomyces sp. WMMC940; assembly: GCF_027460265.1. NCBI lineage: Bacteria > Bacillati > Actinomycetota > Actinomycetes > Kitasatosporales > Streptomycetaceae > Streptomyces > Streptomyces sp. WMMC940. Next base: position 706,537 of record NZ_JAPZBC010000001.1, on the reverse strand, counting down.
GTTCCTGCGGGGTCTCACCCCCGTGGTGCTGAGGGCCGACGCCCGGGTCACCAACCACGGCTACCGCGACGGTGTCGCCCAGCGCCGGCAGGCCGTCCTCCAGGCCGGGACCGCGGTGCTCGTCGACGAGCACGGCTCGCCGCGGGTCCGCTGCGGGTCCGGGAGTCCGCTCGCCTCCCCCGTGGTGACCGCCGGGGCGGTGAACGAGCAGGGCAAGCCCTGGCAGGGGTACGACCGTGACCGCGTGGTCGTGATCACCCGGGCCGCGCACGTGATCGACGCTCTGGTGATCGTCGACATCGCCGCCAACACCTGGATGGAGCGCAGGAGCGGCTCCGACGGCGAGGCGGACCAGAACCCGCAGGTGCCGCCCGCCTACGATCCGGGGCTCCACGTCGCCGACGCACCCCAGGGGCCCCAGCCGGCCGGGCCCGGGTCGCCGAGCGAACCGCCGCCGCCGAGTCCCGACGCCTCCGGTCCGCGGCCGGCGTCTCCGAGCGCGGTCCGCCCCGGTGTCCCGAGCTCGCCGACCCGTGGGCCCGACGGCCCGCCGCCCATCCTCCCGGACGCGCCGCTGCCCGACGGGGCGGGCCAGGGCACCGGCGGGCAGGACGCGGGCGGCTCGGGCGGGTTCGACCAGGGCGGTGCCGGTCTGAGCGACAGCGACATCCTGATCTCGCCGGACTCCGTCGGTGGCGCCGGTCAGGGCTCGGGTGCCGTCGGTGGCGCCGGCCAGGGCTCGGGCGCCGTCGGCGGCGTGGACCAGGGCTCGGGTGCCGTCGGCGGCGTGGACCAGGGCTCGGGTGCCGTCGGCGGCGCGGGCGAGCCCCAGGGTGGGCCCGGCGTCATCCTTCCGGACGCGCCGCTTCCCGGCGGTACCGGGACCGGTACCGGCCTGCCCGCCCCCGGCGGCGGGAGTGTCCAGGGCTGAGGCCGCAGCGCCCCGCTCGCTCGATAAATCGGACAAATGATGGCAGAGTGTCACCATGGTTGATCGGGCAGCGGGGGCCCTGTCGCTTCCCGACGACTGGCCCGCCAACCCGGATCTGAGCCTGGCCCTCAACCGCATGGGCAGCTTCGACTGGGACCTCGACAGCGGGCTGATGCATCTGGATCAGCCCGCTCTCGACGTGTTCGACACGCCGGCCGACCAGTACGACGGCCGCCCCGAGACCCTGGCCCGGCGTTTCCCGCGCGGCGAGGCCGCCCGGCTGGACGAGCTGGTCTCGCAGGCGCTGAAGAACGGCAGCTCCCACTACGGTGCGTACTTCCGCATCCGCTGCCGCAACGGCACCCTGCGCTGGACGCACACCCAGGGGTCGGTGGTCCGCGACGCCGAGGGCCGCCCCCACCGCATCATCGGCATCGTCCGCGACGCCACCCAGGAGCTCGCCGAATCCTCCGCCCGGCTCGAACTCGACGCGGAACGCCGACGTCAGACCAGCGTCGTGGAGAGCACCACGGCCGCCCTCGCCCACGCCAGGACCGTCAAGGACGTCATCGACGTGCTCAAGGACTCGCACGGGCTGGAACACCTCGGCGCCACCAGCCTGGTGATGGGGCTGCTGGAGTCCGGGCGCATCCATCTCGTCGCGGAGGGCCCGGAGGGCTCCTTCGTCCCGGGCACCCGATTCACCCGGGTCGACGAGCAGTACCCGATGAGCGAGGTCATCCGCACGCTGGTGCCCCGGTTCATCGAGTCCAAGGAGGACTTCGCCGGCTCGTACCCGCGGCTCTGGCCGCACATCAGCGGACTCGGCATCACCTCCGCGGCCTACATGCCGCTGATCGCCCAGGCCAGGCCGATCGGCGCGCTCGGACTGCTGTACAGGGAGAAGACCGGCTTCACCACCGAGGAGCGCAATCTGCTCGTGGCGCTGAGCAGCAGCATCGCGCAGAGCCTGCAGCGGGCCATGCTCTTCGAGCAGGAGCACGACCTGGCCGAGGGGCTCCAGCAGGCGATGCTGCCCCGCCGCATCCCCTCCGTGCCCGGGGCCCGGATCGCGGTGCGATACCGTTCGGCTCGCCTCGGCCGCGACATCGGCGGCGACTGGTACGACGTCATCCCCCTGCCCGGGGGTCGGGTCGGCGCGATCATCGGAGACGTCCAGGGGCATGACACCCACGCCGCCGCCGTCATGGGCCAACTGCGCATCGTGCTGCGCGCGTACGCGGCCGAAGGGCACACTCCCGCGACGGTGATGGCCCGCGCCTCGGTCTTCCTCCATGAGCTCGACACCGACCGCTTCGCCACCTGCATCTACGCGGAGGCCGACCTCACCACGGGCGTCGTGCAGATGGTCCGCGCCGGCCATGTCGACCCGCTGCTCCTCGACTCCGACGGGGAGGGCCGCCGGATCCCGGTGGAGGGTGGGATGCCACTGGGCCTGTCCGCCGAGTTCGGCCGGCTCGAGTACCCCGTCGCCACCCTGGAACTCGACCCCGGACAGACCCTGTTGCTCTACACCGACGGGCTCGTCGAACAGCCCGGTGCCGACCTCGACGACGGGATGCGGCAGCTCACGAACGCGATCCGGGGCGGCTCCAAGAACCTCCAGCTGCTCGCGGACCAGCTCTGCGAGGAGGTCGACGAGCGAGGCGGCGACGACGACGTCGCGCTGCTGATGCTCCAGCGCCGCGGCGCGTACGCCCCGCACTCCGGCGGGCGGCTCCAGCAGCACGTCGCCCAGAACGACCCCGAGGCGCTCAGCTCCGCCCGGCACATGATCCGGGCCGCCGTTCGGGCCTGGGGTGCGGCGGACCGCTCGGACGAGATCGAGCTGGCGGCCGACGAACTGATCACCAATGCCCTGATGCACACCGACGGCGGGGCGATCGTGACCGTGCGCGTGCTCACGGGGCCCGAGCGGCGGCTGCGGGCCGAGGTCGAGGACTCCTCCAGCGCCCTGCCCCGGCGCCGGGAGGCGGGGGACGCCGGGGTCTCCGGCAGGGGACTGATGCTGGTGGACCGGCTGGCGGACGTCTGGGGCGTGGAGTCGCGCGGCACCGGCAAATGCGTGTGGTGCGAGTTCACCGTCCCGGTCCGGGTGGCAACCTGAAGAAAACCCGACGGTAACCCTATGTAACCTGATTGCGCTTGACCGTAACCGACCGCAGGCGATTGACTGCTGATTCCTGTGTTCCGGCCTCCTAGGACATGAGGACACCCTTGAGCACCGAGCTGCTGGCACCCCTGGATCTGGCCTTCTGGCACCTCGAGTCCGCCGACCACCCGATGCACCTCGGCGCGCTCGCCCACTTCAACCCGCCCGCGTCCGGGGACGCCGGCACGACCACGGCGGGCAGCGAGGAGATCCTGGCGCTGCTCGCCGCCCGCACCTCCGCGATCCCCCGCCTGCGCATGCGCGTCACCGACGTGCTGCTGCCCGTGGGCGGCGCCGCCTGGACGGCCGACAAGGACTTCGACGTACGGAGTCATCTGCGTCAGGTCCGGCTGCCGGCGGGTGACTTCGCGGCGTCCGCGGCCACGCTCGCCGGGGAGCTGATGGAGCGTCCGCTCGAACGGGGGTTGCCGCCCTGGGAGATGTACCTGCTCACCGGAGGCCCCGGGGATCCGTTCGCCGTCCTGGTCAAACTGCACCACGCCCTCGCCGACGGCATGCGGGCCGTCGCCATCGGGGCGGGCATCTTCGACGAGATCGCCGGGCCGCTCGCCGCGCGCGCCCGCAGGCACGGCCGCAGGACCGGCCGGAGCCCGGCCGCCGTACCGCCTCGATCCTGGCTCCCCGGTCCCTGGCAGGTCGCCGGGATGGCGCGCGGACGCATCGAGGAGCTGGGCCGGGCCTTCGGAGTCGGGGCCTCCCTCGTGGGCGCCTCGCTCGCCCGGGCCGGCCGGCTCGACCCTCGCGGTGCCGCTGCGCTCGCCGCCAGCTCCAGCGGCACCCGGAGGCTCGCCACCTCCGTACTCGAGCTCGACGAGGTCCACGAGGTCCGCAGGGTCGCCGGCGGCACCGCGAACGACGTGCTCCTCGCCATCGTGGCGGGGGCACTGCGGCGCTGGATGACCGAGCGGGGCGACGCCCTGCCGCCCACCGACCCCAGCGCCCTCGTCCCGGTGTCCAGGCGCCGGCCCGGCGGCCCCCCGGGTTCCGGAAACAAGTTGTCCGCGTACCTGCTCGACCTCCCCGTCACCGAGCCCGACCCCTGGGCCCGGCTCTACGCGGTCCGCGACGGCATGGACCGGAACAAGGCGGCGGGGCCGCTGCGCGGCGCCGGAGCCGTCGCCGTGCTCGCCGACCAACTCCCGCCGCTCGCTCACCGGTTCGGAGCGCCGATCGCCGGCAACGCCGCCCGGATGCTGTTCGACCTCCTTGCGACCAGCGTGCCGCTGCCCCGCTCCGCGCTGTCGCTCGGCGGCTGCCCGCTGCGTGCGATCTACCCGATGGCCCCGCTCGCCCGCGGCCAGTCCCTCGCCGTGGCGATGTCCACGTACGGCGGCCGGGTGCACTTCGGCCTGGTCGCCGACGGGAGGGCCCTGCCCGACGTGGACCGCCTGGCCCGCGCGATCGAGGAGGAGATGGCCGCGCTGCTGGAGCTGGTCCGCTAGGGGGCCCGCCGGACGTCCCCGGCCGGACGGGACTTCCAAACCCGCTCCGGGGACCGGGCCGGTGCCCGGGGCGGGCCTGCGCGAGCGGGCCCGGTACGGCACGCTGGAGCCATGCCGGAACTGCCCGAGGTCGAAGCGCTCAGGGGCTTCCTCGACGAGAACCTGCTCGGCAAGGAGATCGCCCGGATGATGCCCGTGGCGATCAGCGTGCTGAAGACGTACGACCCGCCGCTCACCGCCCTCGACGGCAGGGAGGTCACCTCGGTGCGGCGGCACGGCAAGTTCCTCGACATCGGCACCGGCGGCGGACTGCACCTCGTCTTCCACCTCGCCAGGGCCGGATGGCTGCAGTGGAAGGACGTCCTCCCGTCGGGTATGCCCCGCCCGGGCAAGGGCCCGCTGGCCCTGCGCGCCGCGCTCACCGGCGGGGACGGCTTCGACCTGACCGAGGCGGGCACGACCAAACGACTCGCCGTGCACCTCGTGCACGACCCGGCCGAGGTGCCCGGTGTCGCCCGGCTCGGACCGGACCCGCTCGCGGACGACTTCGACCGCGACGCGTTCGCCGCGCTCCTCGCCGGGGAGCGCCGTCAGATCAAGGGAGCGCTGCGCGACCAGAGCCTCATCGCCGGAATCGGCAACGCGTACAGCGACGAGATCCTGCACGCCGCGAGGATGTCGCCGTACAAGCTCACCTCGAGACTCGGCGAGGACGAGACCACCGGTCTGTACGAGGCGATGCGCACGACGCTGGAGGACGCCGTCGAGCGATCGAGGGGCCTGGCCGCCGGCCGGCTGAAGGCCGAGAAGAAGAGCGGTCTGAGGGTGCACGGCCGCACCGGCGAGCCCTGTCCCGTGTGCGGCGACACCATCCGCGAGGTGTCGTTCCACGACTCGTCGCTGCAGTACTGCCCCACGTGCCAGACGGGCGGCAGGCCGCTCGCGGACCGCAGGCTGTCGCGGCTGCTCAAATGACGGCGCGCGGGCGCCGGGAGCGGGCCCGGGCCGACGGTCAGCGGTCCAGGGACACCAGGTGCTCGCCGCTGTCCGTGCGGACCTCGAAGTGGCCGATCTCGTCGCGCCGCAACGCCGTCCCCACCTCCATGTCCATCTCCTCCTCCGCCCCCGGGGCGCCCGTCCCGTAGCCGACGGCGGGCACCGACCAGCTGGTGACCGCGTACTCCTTGCCGTCCTTGGCGACCGCGACCAGCCGGCAGGTCCGCGGGCCGGGCAGCTTCGCCATGCGAAGGGCCACGGCCGTGCCCCAGCCCTTGGAGCGCAGATCCACGGCGCCGTAGACGCCCGTGGCGCCGTCCGTGGCCGTGATCCGCTCGTCGGGGCCGTCCGTGACCGGGCCGTCCGGCCCGCGCGACAGACTCACCGCCGCCGCGGGCAGCGCCACGATCAACGCGGCCGCCGCGGCCACCAGCCGCAGCCTGCGGCGCGAACCGCGCCGGCGCCGGACCGCGACCTCGTGGAGCAGACGCTCCAGCAGCCGCGGCGCCGGTGGCTCGTCGGCCCGGCCGGGACCGGCGAGATCACTCAGCGCCGACGCGACCGGAGCGAAGTCGGAGAGCCGCAGGGCGCAGAGGCCGCAGTCCGCCAGATGCTCCTCGAAGCGGAAGGCGTCCACGGGGTCGAGGACACCGAGCGCGTAGGCGGCCACATCCCGGTGCTGCTCCCGCAGATTCATGGACCAATCCTTCGGCTCGTCGGCTACGAACGGTCCATACGAGGCGTATGCACCGTGGGTGTCGCTCTGGAATACGCAGCGGAGCGGTGCCGTGCTCAGCGGCGGAAGGGGAAAGTGCGGCCAGGTCGCGCGGTGGTGCGACCGTGGCGCCGAGTTGTGGAGAGGACCGGCAGAATGGGTGGGTGAACGGTGGAGATTCGGGCGTCCCTATGACCGGGCGGCCTCCCGGCAGCCCCCATGTGGAGCCGCTGCTCGGCGCGTATGTCCTCGGCGTGCTCGTCCCCCACGAGGAGGCCCGGGTGGCGGGGCACCTCACCCACTGTGGCCGGTGCCGTGCCACATACCTCGGCATGGCCGACGCCCAGGCGCTGCGGGCGGCGTGTGCGGAGGACGACGCCTTCGGCACCGGGGCGGGCGGGAGTGACGGAGCCGGCGGGCACGTCCGGTGGCCGAGGTGACCGGCACGCCCGTGGTCGCCCGGGCGGCGCGTGCCTAAAATCCGCAGCATGCTGCGCGTACTTGCCGTCGACGACGAGAAGCCGGCGCTGGGGGAACTGCTGTACCTGCTGCGCTCCGACCCGCGAGTGGCCAGCGCGGACGGTGCCACCGACGCCACGGAGGCGCTTCGCCGCATCAGCCGGGCGCTGGACGCGGGGCCGGGCGGCGACGACGGCATCGACGTCGTCTTCCTCGACATCCACATGGCGGGGCTCACCGGGCTCGACGTCGCCCGGCTGCTCTCGGAGTTCGCCCGGCCGCCGCTGATCGTGTTCGTCACGGCCCATGAGGGCTTCGCCGTGCAGGCGTTCGACCTCAAGGCCGTCGACTACGTCCTCAAGCCGGTGCGCAGGGAACGGCTCGCCGAAGCCGTTCGCCGGGTCAGCGATCTGACCGCGGCCGCGCGCGGGGCCCGGCGCAACCCGCCGGCCACCGGCGCGGAGCCGGGAGCGGCCGGGGCGGCGCCGGATCGGACCGGCCCCTCGGCCCCCGGTCCGCTGGTCACCGGGTCCACCGCACCGGGCACCGCGCCCGAGCAGATCCCCGTCGAACTGGGCGGCGTGACCAGGTTCGTCCCCATCGACGAGATCACGTACGTCGAGGCTCAGGGCGACTACGCGCGTCTGCACACGGCCGAGGGCAGCCATCTCGTCCGGATCCCGCTCTCCACGCTGGAGGAGCGCTGGGCGTCCCGCGGCTTCGTCCGGATACACCGCAGCCACCTCGTGGCCCTCGGCCGGATCGACGAACTCCGGCTGGACGGGGGTGCCACGACCGTCCGCGTGGGCACGGCGGAGCTCGCCGTGAGCCGCCGCCACGCCCGCCAGTTGCGGGATCTGCTGATGCGCCACGCCCGGGGCTGACAGCCGCCCCTTCCGAGGTCCGTCGGCGCGCCGACGAGGGCGTTCCGCAGGACGCCGGGCGGGAAAGCGATGCGCCAGCGATGCGAGTATCCCCAGGGCGCGGACGGACGCCGCATAGTGGATATGAGCCGGTTCCGCCGTGGAATCCGGCCCCGCCCGGTCTGGGCGGGTCCGCACCGCGACGGCGGCCGGGCCCGGAGAGCCGCTGCCGGCCGCCTCACGCGCCGGGGAGGCCGGCGGTGCGGCGCTCCCGGAGTCGTGAGCGACGGGAGAGAACGATGACCGATCGACGTGTACCCCCGCAGGAGACGCCGCCGTCCGAGGCGTCCATCGCCGAGGCCCACCAGGAGCGCCCGGACGGCGGGCTCTGGGAACACCCCGTGGCGATCCTGTCGCTGATCGTCGCGTGCAGCGTGCTCTTCGCCGTGCTGTTCATCGGCTGGGCCTTCAGTTTCTGAGCGGGCACGGGCGGGCCGCACGGGCGGCGCGCCTTCCGCACGGCACGCCGCCGGACCGGCGCTCGTGGGACTCGCGTGGGCCACCGGCGCCGAGTCCGTCAGTGACACGTGGCGTGGACCCGGTCGCCGGGTCCGTCGGCCGCGCCGCCGGGAGCCGGGGACGGAACCGGGAGTCGGGGAAACCGGGGAGTCGGGGACCGAACCGGGGGTATCCGGTGGCTCCCCGCCGCCCCGTGGTCCCCGACGTCCGCCCTCCCCGCCGCCCCGTCGCTCCGGAAGGTCCTGTCGTGGTGGCCGCGTTCCTGCTCCGGCCCCTCGCCCTCCACCAGCACGCGCCCCACGCCGTAAGGAAGTTCACGGCTCCCCAGACCTGAGACCGTCGCCCGGGTGGCCCGGGCGGTGGCCGGGTGGTGTCCGCCGGTGCCGGCCCCCGCGTACGGCTCGGCGCGCCGGCGGCGCCGTTCGCCGTCCCGCGCCGTCCGTACGGCGAGGGGCAGGCGCCGCCGGCCGAGCCGTACCCCGGATCGGCGCCCCGCTGAGATCGGGCCGACACCCCCGGCGCCTATCCCTCCCTCGCCCCACCTGCGTAGACTCCAACGACCCCTGCGGGCAGGCCGCCCGTCGCAGTGAGCGGCCGTCCGTACGAGCCGCCGAGAGAACGCCGGGAGCGGACGCCCATGTCTGCAGCACAGCCACCCCGCCGTGAAGTCGTCACGGGCGTGCCCCGCGGCACCCGCCGCCGCCCCGGACACGCCCCCGCTCGCTCGGAGATCAGCGAGCAGACCCCGATCGGCACGGTCTACGTGCGTTCCCTGATGCGCAGCCAGCTGCGTGCCGCCCTGTACGCGCTGGGCACGCTCGCCGTCCTCGTCGGCACGCTCCCCCTGCTCTTCGCCTTCCCCGCCGCCGTCCTCGGCTCCTTCTCCTCGCCCGAGCCCTTCGTGTGGGTGGTGCTCGGTGTCGGCGTCTACCCGCTGATGTGGCTGACCGCCCGCTGGTACGTCCGCCGCGCCGAGCGCAACGAAGAGGACTTCACCGGGCTCGTCGAAGGCCGCTGAGACCGCCAGTGGGGGCCGACCGGTGAACCAGACCTACGCGGTGACGGCCGTGACCTTCGTGGTGCTGGCGACCGTCCTCATCGGTGCCCTCGGTCTGCGCATCTCCCGGACGACCTCCGACTTCTACGTCGCCTCACGCACCGTCAACCCCGGGCTGAACGCCGCCGCCATCAGCGGCGAGTACCTGTCCGCCGCCTCCTTCCTCGGCATCGCCGGACTGGTCCTCCTCCAGGGTCCCGACATGCTCTGGTACCCGGTCGGCTACACGGCCGGCTATCTCGTGCTGCTCGTCCTCGTCGCCGCTCCGCTGCGGCGCTCGGGCGCGTACACGCTCTCCGACTTCGCCGAGGCGAGGCTCGAGTCGCCCGCGGTGCGGCGCCTCGCCAGCCTGTTCGTCGTCGGTATCGCCTGGCTCTATCTGCTGCCGCAGCTCCAGGGCGCGGGACTGACCCTGGAGATCCTCACCGGCGCCCCGGACTGGTTCGGCGGACTGCTCGTCGCCGTCGTCGTCACGGGCGCCGTCGCCGCGGGCGGTATGCGTTCCATCACCTTCGTGCAGGCGTTCCAGTACTGGCTGAAGCTCACGGCGCTGCTGGTCCCCGCCCTGTTCCTCGTCGCCGCCTGGGCCGGGGACGACGCGCCCCGCGCACGCTTCGACGCGCCGGCCGTCCTGCGCGAGCACACGGAGGTCCGGCTCGACGCCACCGTACGGATCGAACTGGACGCACCGCTGTCCGTCGGGGTGACCGGCACGGTCGACGGCACCCGCCACGAGGGGGGTCGGACCACCCTCGACGAGGGCACCCACCGTGTGGAGTCGGGCACCACGCTCGCCTTCCCCCCGGGTGCGGACATACCCGAACGGGCATCCACCGGCGCCGACCCCGCCGGCTGGTCCCAGCCACTCGCGGGCGGACGCGACGGCTACCAGCTGTACGCCACCTACGGCCTGATACTCGCCACCTTCCTCGGCACCATGGGTCTGCCGCACGTCGCCGTCCGGTTCTACACGAGCCCCAACGGCCGCGCGGCGCGCCGTACCACCCTCGTGGTCCTGGGCCTGATCGGCGCCTTCTACCTGCTGCCTCCCGTGTACGGGGCCCTCGGCCGGATCTACGCCCCGGAACTCGCCCTGACCGGCGACGCCGACGCCGCCGTGCTCGTCCTGCCGGAACGGATGGTCGGCGGACTCGCGGGCGACCTGCTCGGCGCCCTTCTCGCGGGCGGCGCGTTCGCCGCCTTCCTGTCCACCGCGTCCGGGCTCACCATGTCCGTCGCCGGGGTCCTCAGCCAGGACGTCCTGCCCTCGCGCGGCGTACGCCACTTCCGGCTCGCGACCGTCCTCGCCATGGCGGTGCCGCTCGCCGTCAGCGTCGTCGCCACCAATGTGCCGGTCGCCGACGCCGTCGGGCTGGCCTTCGCCGTCTCCGCGTCGTCCTTCTGCCCGCTCCTCGTCCTCGGCATCTGGTGGCGTGGTCTCACCGCGCCGGGTGCCGCGGCCGGGCTGGTCACCGGTGGCGGTGCCGCGCTGACCGCAGTGATGGCCACCCGAGCCGGACTCGCCCCCGATGGGTGGCCGCACACCCTCATGGCCTGGCCGGCCGTCTGGTCGGTGCCGCTGGGCTTTCTCACCATGATCCTGGTGTCGCTGGCGACACCGCGCCACGTACCCCCCGGCGCCGCCGCCATCCTCGCCCGCCTCCATCTGCCGGAGGACATCGTCGGCCGGCCACAGCACGAAGGAGCACGGCGATGACCGGGACGGCGCTGGCGGCACTCGGCGCGGCCGCGGCCGTACTGCTCGCCGCCGGATTCGCCCTCGGCCGGGTCACGGCCCGCCGCGGCGCCGGCACCGGGCCCGACCTCGGCACGCCCGTCGAACGGGCCACCTTCCACACCCTGCACACCGCCTCCCTCGCCGCGCCGCCGCTGCGTGCCGGGCTCACCGAGGACACCGCGCGCAGGGCCGCCCGCCGGCTGCGCTCACTGCTCGGTACCCAGGCGCTGTGCCTCACCGACCGGGAGACCGTCCTCGCCTGGGACGGAATCGGCGCGGACCATCACCAGGAACGCGTGATGCACCGCGTCGGCGACGTGCTCGAATCCGGTCGCAGCCAGAGCGTACGCACCGGATGCGACGAGGTGGAGTGCCCGCTCCGCTGGGCCGTGATCGCCCCGCTGACCGGGGAGGAGGGCGTGCTCGGCACGCTCGTCGCCTACGGTTCGGGGGAGTCGGCGGTCCTCGTGCGGGCCGCCACCGAGGTCGCCCGCTGGGTCTCCGTCCAGCTGGAACTGGCCGAGCTCGACCGCTCCCGAACCCGTCTCATCGAGGCCGAGATCCGTGCCCTGCGCGCCCAGATCTCCCCGCACTTCATCTTCAACTCGCTCGCGGCCATCGCCTCCTTCGTCCGCACCGACCCGGAACGGGCGCGGGAACTCCTGCTCGAGTTCGCCGACTTCACCCGCTACTCCTTCCGCCGGCACGGGGACTTCACCCATCTCGCCGACGAGTTGCGCTGCATCGAGCAGTACCTCGCCCTCGCCGGGGCCCGCTTCGGCGACCGGCTGAAGGTGACCCTCCAGATCGCGCCCGAAGTCCTCCCGGTCTCCCTGCCGTTCCTCTGCCTCCAGCCGCTCGTCGAGAACGCGGTGAAGCACGGCCTCGAGGACGCCGGTCGGACGTGCCGGATCTCCCTCTCCGCCCAGGACGCGGGCTCGGAGGCGGTGGTGACGATCGAGGACGACGGCGTCGGCATGGACCCGGCCGAACTGCGCCGGATCCTCGCGCGGGAGGCCGACCGCCCTTCCGGGATCGGTCTCTCCAACGTCGACGAGCGGCTGCGGCAGGTGTACGGGGACGCCCACGGGCTGGTCATCGAGACGGGGGTCGGGGCGGGAATGAAGATCACCGTACGCATTCCCAAGTACCGCGCGGGCGTGCACAAGAACGCGGGCGCACCCTGATCCGGGCGGCGCGTTCGGGCCCGGCGACCACCTCAGCACCGGGTACCTCTCAGGGCTGGGCGAGTACCTCTCAGGACGGGGTCGGTACCTCGGGGCCGGGTCAGTACAGATGGATGGCCAGATGGCCCAGCGGGAGACCGATGCGCCAGGCCGGCGTCCACACCTGGGCGTTCTCGCCGGCGGCCGGGTCCACCGGAAGGGCCGGGTGCCACGGGTCGGTGTCGTCCCCCAGATCGGCGGCGAGGAGTTCGGTCCGCTCCAGCCATCCCCAGGTGTCGCGGGCCAGGGCGAGATCGGGATCCGTGCCGGGGACGTCCCGGTCGAACGACTCCCGTTCGGCCATGCGGTCGCGCACCCACTCCTGCCACGGATGACCGTAGGCCGTGACGGACAGCCATTCGTCCAGCCGTGACGCGGTGGGGACACCGGTCGGGCCGTCCTCGGCGCCGCACAGATGGACCGTCAGCGCCAGCGTCGCCCGGCCGACTCTGTACTCCAGCGAACCCGGCTCCACCAGACAGCCGGTGCGCAGCACCTCGTCGGCGAGGTACTCGGCGCACAGCCATGCCATGGGGACTGCCAGACCGCCTCCGCTGGTGCCGTTCGTACTCTCGGGCCGCACTCTCTCCACCTTCTCCCGGGACGTGTTCGGGCACGGGTCTCGACGACGAGCCTCCACCCGAAGACACGTGTCACGGTTCCTCTTTACTCAACTCGAGCGGGTGGTTTCGAATCCGGTCGCCCGTGAACGTGGCCCCAGGGAGAACAGGTGCCCCGAGGGAATCCGGGGACGGAAGTGACCGGACCGTATCCCGTGGCGCCGTGTGCGCGCCCCGTGTGCGGCACCGGTGCGGCACCCGTGCGGCGCCGTATCCGGAGCGGCCCGCGACGAATGGGCGAGCGGCACGGAGAGCGGTCGCTCCCGGCCCCGGGAAGGGAGGGTCGCTGCCGGCACCACCTCCTGGGCGCACGGAGGGCGGGTCGGCTCACGCCGCCGAGGACAGCGGTCTCCTGCTGTAGCCCGGCAGACTGCGGGCCATGGCGCGCAGCGCGTGGTGCGAACGGGACTTGACCGTGCCCTGAGGGATGCCGAGCGCCCGGGCGGCCTCGGCCACGCTCCGGCCCCGGAAGTAGATCTGCACCAGCACGGCACGGTGTTCCGGGCTCAGTGACCTGACCGCTGCCCGCACGTCGAGCGCGGCGACCGCCCGGTCCGTCACGTCGGAGGGGTCCGGCGTCGCGGCCAGTACGCCGTCCCCGATCTCCGCCGGCCGTGCGAGCCGTGACCGGCGCGCGTCGATCGCGAGGCGCCGTCCGACGGTGAAGAGCCACGGACGCATCGACTCGTAGGGCGCGTCGAACGCCTCAGGGTGCTGCCAGGCCCTGAGCAGGGTCTCCTGCAGCAGGTCCTCCGCACGCTGCCGGTCCCCGTACGTCAGGCCGACGAGAAAGCTCAGCAGGGCGGGACCGTGTTCGCGCTGCAGCTCCGCCAGGGCCCGCTCGTCGGTCGTCGCCGTCGCCGTCGTCATCGTCGGCTCCCTTCCCGCAGGATTCCGGGGTTCGGTGCTCCGTGTGCTACGTGGCGTATACGAACGCATCGGCGAGCGGAGGGACAGGCGTCGAGCACGGGTGTGCGACGAGCGGTCGCACGGAGCGGCGAATGGTGCGCCGAACGGTCGGCCGGACGTGCTCGTGACGGCCGCGCGCCCGCTGGGACGGCGCGGGACGGGGCGGGGCCGTGCGTGCGGGGGCCGGTACCGGCAGGCCCACGACACCCGCGATCACCCGTTCGGCTCCGCCGGCCCGTCGGATTCCTCCTTCGCGAGGTTCGAGTGCCGGTACGAGTAGGCGAAGTAGACGATCAGCCCGACCACGAGCCACACCGCGAACCGGACCCAGGTCTGCCGGTCCAGGAAAGTGATCAGCCAGAGGGAGAACACCACGCCGATCGCCGGAACGAACGGCATGCCCGGGCAGCGGAACGTCCGCGGCAGGTCGGGCTGCCGGTAGCGCAGCACGATCACCGCGACGCACACCACCACGAAGGCCAGCAGGATGCCGATGTTCGTCAACTCGGCGGCCTCGCCGATGGGCAGGAAGCCGGCGATCAGCGCGGAGCCGGCACCGACGATCCACGTCACCCGCACGGGCACGTGCCGCGTGGGGTGCGTCTTGGCGAACCAGCGCGGCAGCAGCCCGTCCCGGCTCATCGAGAACCACACGCGCGTCACGCCCAGCATGAACGTGAACATCACGGTGAGGATCCCGATGATGGCGCCGATCGCGATGACATTGGCCAGACTCCCCAGCCCCACCGCCTTGAAGGCCGTCGAGAATCCGCTCTCCGGATCGATCTCCCGGTAGTTCTGCATACCCGTCAGCACCAGGCAGGCCAGCACGTAGAGCACCATCGAGATCGCCAGCGAGTAGACGATCGCCTTGGGCATGTGGCGCTGGGCGTCCTTGGACTCCTCCGCGGCCGTGGACATGGCGTCGTAACCGAACACCGCGAAGAAGACGGTCGCGGCCCCCGTGATCGCCCCGCTGACGCCGAACGGGAAGAACGGGTCGTAGTTCGCCGTGTCGATGTGGAAGAGGCCGACCGCGATCACCAGCAGCACGACCAGGACCTTCAGCACCACCACGACCGTCTCGAACCGGGCCGCGTTCTTGATCCCCAGCGTCAGCAGACAGGCGATGAACAGACACAGGACCATCGCGAAGAGATCGACCTTGTGGCCGGGACCCGTGCCCGGCGCGCCCAGCATCCACGCGGGCAGATCGAGCCCCAGCTGGCCCAGGAGGAAGCCGAAGTAGCCGGAGATCCCGATGGCGACCACCGCCACGATCGCCGTGTACTCCAGCAGCAGGTCCCAGCCGATGAACCAGCCCGCCAGCTCGCCGAGCACCGCGTACCCGTACGTGTACGCCGAGCCCGCCTTCGGGATCAGGCCCGCGAACTCCGCGTACGAGAAGGCCGCGGCGGCGCTCGCCACACCCGCGATCAGGAACGACACGACCACCGCCGGCCCGGCCCTGTCGTGCGCCACCGCGCCCGCCAGGGCGAAGATGCCGGCACCGATGATGCCGCCGACGCCGATCGCGGTGAGCTGCCAGAGGCCGAGCGTTCTGGTGAGCTGTTCGCTCGGAGCACCCTCGTGGATCTGTTCGATGGGCTTGCGGCGCAATACGCCCCGCCCCACCCGGAGGCCTGCCATGAGACACCTCTTCGCGGACTGCTGTCGGCCGATGGCGGCTCATGATGGCCGAGGTGGTGCAGTGGTGGAAGGCGACATGCGGTGGCGTCGAGGTGGGGGTCCCCCGCCCCGCCCGACAGGCGGCCCGGCGGCCGTCTCCCTAGAGTGCGGAGCATGAGCATCAGCGTGGCGGAGCGTGCGACCGCCGCCCGGAGCGGCCTGAATGCCAGGGTGCCGGGCGCCTTCGCGATGTTCTTCGCCCTGCTCGGGGTGTACTGCGCGGTGATCGCGCTCATCGCCCCGCTGCGCAGGCTGCTGAGCCCCGTCTCCGCGTTCCTCGACCTGGTGGCCGTACCCGTCAGCGCCAACCTGGCCTACGCCGTCTTCCTGCTCCTGCTGGCGGCGGCCATCGGCGCCCGCAAGAAGGCCGCCTGGTGGCTCGTCGTCGCCTACCTCGTCCTGCTCGTCCTCACCGACGTCCTCACCCTGGCCCTCCTGCGGGACTGGTCCTGGATCCCCAACCTGGTCCTGTGCCTGATCGCCCTCGGCGTGCTCTTCGCAGCGCGCGGTGAGTTCTACGCCCTGACCCGCCGAGGGGCCCTGTGGCACGCCCTCCTCGTGCTCGTTCTCGGGCTCGTGCTGGCCGTGCTCGTCGGCTGGGGGCTCGTGGAGATCTTCCCCAACGACCTCCCGCAGGGGCAGCGGCTGCTGTGGGCCGCCAACCGGGTGCTCGGCGGGCTCGTCTCCAACGCCCAGTTCGACGGCACTCCGCCCCGCGCCCTGTTCTTCCTCCTCGGCCTCTTCGGCGCGCTCGCGCTGCTCAACTCCGCCCGGACCCTGTTCCGCTCCCAGCGGATGGAGGCCGCGCTGCACGGCGACGAGGAACCCCGCATTCGCGCCCTGCTCGGCGCCTACGGCTCCCAGGACTCGCTCGGCTACTTCGCCACCCGCCGGGACAAGGCCGTCGTCTTCGCGCCCAACGGCAAAGCCGCCGTCACCTACCGCGTCGAGGCCGGCGTGGCCCTCGCCAGCGGGGACCCCGTCGGCGACACGGAGGCATGGACCCCCGCCATCGAGACCTGGCTGGACGTCGCCCGCCGCTACGCCTGGGCGCCGGCCGTGATGGGCGCGTCCGAGGACGGTGCACGCGCCTACGCGCGCTCGGGGCTCGGCGCCATCCAGCTCGGGGACGAGGCGATCCTGCACGTCGACCGCTTCGACCTGAACGGCCGGGACATGCGCGTCACCCGGCAGGCCGTCGGCCGGGTCCGCAGGCTCGGGGCCACCACCCGCATCCGTCGGCACTCCGCCCTCGGCGCCGACGAGATGAAGCAGATCATCGACCGCGCCGACGCCTGGCGCGACACCGAGACCGAGCGCGGCTTCTCGATGGCCCTCGACCGGCTCGGCGACCCCGAGGACGGGGACTGTCTGCTCGTCGAGGCCCTCGACTCCGGCGGGAACCTCATCGCCCTGCTCTCCTTCGTCCCCTGGGGACGCGACGGGATCTCCCTCGACGTGATGCGCCGGGACCGCGACCACGCACCCAACGGGATCATGGAGTTCATGGTCGCCGAGCTGTGTGCCGAGGCCCCGCAGCTCGGCGTGCGCCGGATCTCCCTCAACTTCGCCGTCTTCCGATCCGTGTTCGAGGAAGGCGCCAGGATCGGCGCCGGACCGGTCCTGCGGCTCTGGCGCAGGCTGCTGCTGTTCTTCTCCAAGTGGTGGCAGTTGGAGGCGCTGTACCGCTCCAACGTGAAGTACCAGCCGGCCTGGTACCCGCGCTTCCTCTGCTACGGGGACGCCGGGGCCCTCGCGCGTATCGGCCTCGCCTCCGCGATCGCGGAGGGCTTCGTCTCCGTGCCCCGGCTGCGCAAGCGCTGGGGCAACGGGCGGCCGCGCGGCGAGGTCGCCGGGCCGGTCGCCGGCACCAGGGACCTGCCGCCGCTCGACGCGCTGGAGCTCGCCGGACCCGACACCGTACGGCCCATGGGGGAGCGCCGACTGCCCGAACAGGTGCGTATCCGCCACCGCAAGCTCGAACGGCTGCGCGAGCAGGGCGTCGAGCCGTACCCCGTCGGCGTCGCCGCACGCATCGACCCCCTCGCCGCCGTACGCGCCGCCCGTCCGGACGTGCCCCCCGGGACCCGTAGCGGTGAACGGGCCACGGTCGCCGGGCGGGTCATGGCCGTACGCGACTTCGGCGGAGTCCTCTTCGCCGTGCTGCGCGACTGGTCAGGCGACCTCCAGATCGCCCTGACCCGCGACGGTTCCGGCCCCGGTGTGCTCGCCGCCTTCTCCGCCGACGTCGACCTGGGCGACCACGTCACCGCCACCGGCGAGATCGGCGCCAGCGACAGCGGCGAGCTCACCGTCTTCGCAGACGCCTGGCAGCTCACCGCCAAGTGCCTGCGTCCGCTGCCCGACAAACGCCGGGGACTGGCCGACCCGGAGGCACGGGTACGCCGCCGCTATCTCGACCTGGTCACCAGCCCCGACGCCCGCGGCGTCGTCCGGGCCCGCTCCACGGCGGTCCAGGCACTGAGGCAGGGGCTGCTCGACCGCGGCTACCTCGAGGTCGAGACCCCGATGCTCCAGCAGATCCACGGGGGCGCCAACGCCCGCCCGTTCACCACCCACATCAACGCCTACGACATGGACCTGTACCTGCGGATCGCGCCCGAGCTGTTCCTCAAGAGGCTGTGCGTGGGCGGCATGGAGAAGGTCTTCGAGATGGGCCGCACCTTCCGCAACGAGGGCGTCTCGTACAAGCACAACCCCGAGTTCACGATGCTGGAGGCGTACCAGGCCTTCGCCGACTACGACGTGATGCTCGACCTGACCCGCGAGCTCATCCAGGGCGCCGCCACCGCCGCGTTCGGCGCTCCGGTCGCCCACAAGAAGGGCCCCGACGGCAAGCTCGTCGTCCACGACATCTCCGGCACCTGGCCCGTCAAGACCCTGTACGGAGCGGTGTCCGAGGCGCTCGGCGAACAGGTGGACGCCGACACCGAAGAGGAGCGGCTGCGACGGCTCTGCGACCTCGCGGGAGTACCGCACGGTCCCGAGGACACGCGCGGCGACGTCGTGCTGGAGATGTACGAGCGGCTGGTCGAGGAGACGACCCAGCTGCCCACCTTCTACAAGGACTTCCCGACCGACGTGTCCCCGCTGACCCGCCAGCACCGCCGCGACCCGCGTCTCGCGGAACGCTGGGACCTGGTCGCCTTCGGGACCGAACTCGGCACGGCGTACTCGGAACTGACCGACCCGGTCGAGCAGCGGCGGCGGCTCACCGCCCAGTCCCTGCTCGCGGCCGGCGGCGACCCCGAGGCCATGGAACTCGACGAGGACTTCCTCGACGCCCTGGAGTACGCGATGCCCCCGACGGGAGGGCTCGGCATCGGTGTGGACCGGCTGGTGATGTTCCTGACGGGGCTGACCATCCGCGAGACGCTGCCGTTCCCCCTGGTCCGCAGGCACTGAACGCAGGACGCGCCGTCGACCGGACCGCGTTGCCGCTGCCGCCGGGACGTGCCCCCGCCGGACGGCACCGGGAGCGGTCCGTCCGGCGGGGGGAGCGGCCTCAGCGCGTGGCGACCATACGGGCGAAGACGACGACGTTCCCGTCGTAGCCGGTGCCGCGCGAGTAGCCGCCGCCGCAGGTGATCACCCGCAGTTCGGGGGTGCCGGTGTCGCCGTAGACCCGTGCGCCCGGGAAGTTGTTCTTGGAGAACACCTCGACGCCGTACACCTCGAACACGGCCACCCGGCCGTCGTAGCGGGTCACCTCGACGTGCTGGCCCTTCTGCATCGAACCGAGCCCGTAGAACACGGCGGGCCCACCGGCGTTGTCGACATGGCCGACGACCACGGCGGTGCCCTGCTGGCCGGGGGCGATGCCGTTCTGGTACCAACCGGCGAGGTTGGGGTCCTGTGCAGGCGGGGCCTCGATCCAGCCGTTGGTGTCGAGCCCCACGTCGATGATGGGCGCGTCGACGCCGACGGATCGGATGGCGATCCGCGAGGCCGGGGCGTACGGTAGCGGCTCGACCGTGCCGGGCAGCGGAATGGAGTCCTGGTTGGCGCGTACGTCGTCCAGCGAAGCCGCGACGGCGGGCTGGGGCGGCCCCATACCGACGTCGACGCCGTTCCGCACCAGGGCGAGTCCTGTGAGCATGACAAGGGCCAGTACGCCCCAAGGGGAGCGTCTCCTCGGATCCGACCCCGTGAACTCCTGCCGGCGCATGGTTCTCCCATCTCATCGTCTGCCCGCACGCTAAGCACATGGGGGAGAAGCCGCGACCTGAGAGGGGCGAACGGGTGGTACGGCCAGTCGGGGTGACCCATACGAGTAGACAGTCGGTCAAATTCTCTGACGGTCCGTGACCTGCGACTCCGTCAGATCCGGGCTGCTCGCCCCGGCGTGTCGATCACCGGGGTGGACGAGTCCCGAAATGCGACGGATGTGCAAGCCGGTGAGGGTTTCGTCATGGAGGGCGTTCTCGTCGAAATCTCCGGAGCACCGTTCCGGGGCGCACCTCCGATGGAGGTTCAACCATGCGTGCTTCACGCGCTGTCGCGGTGGCGATCACCGCGTGTGCGGCCATGGGCGCCACTTCTCCCGTGGTCGCCGCCACCGCCACCGGAGGTGGCAACGGTCCGGCCAACGTCCGTCTCTCCCCGTCCGAGGTCCACCAGGGCTCGACGCTGACCATCCTGGTCGACGGCTGCCACCGCGGCGGCACGGTGTCGTCCAACGCCTTCCCCGCCGCCAACCTCAGCGCCCACCGCGGAGGGTTCTACGGCCCGAGTGGCAAGCGGGCGGGGGACGAGGGCAACGCGAACGGCTTCGGCCAGGACCAGAACGGCAACGGCAACGGGAACGCGAACGGCAACGGGAACGCGAACGGCTTCGGTCAGGACCAGAACGGCAACGGGAACGGCAACGCCAGCGGCCGGGATCAGGGCGGTAACAACAACGGCCGTAACGACCAGTGGGGTAACAACAACGGCCGCAATGATCAGGGCGGTAACAACAACGGCCGCAATGATCAGGGCGGCAACAACAACGGCCGTAACGACCAGGGCGGTAACAACAACGGCCGTAACGATCAGGGCGGCAACAACAACGGCCGCAACAACAACAACAACGGCCGCAATGATCAGGGCGGTAACAACAACGGCCGCAATGATCAGGGTGGCAACAACAACGGCCGCAACAACAACAACGGCCGCAACGACCAGGGCGGCAACAACAACGGCCGCGGCAACGAAGGCCGCAACGACAACCGCCGGAACGACAACGGCCGCAATGACAACCGTCGCAACGACCGCGATCGCTTCGACAACTTCCGGGGCGGGGAGGGTGTCGCCGTCGCGACGGCCCGCATCTTCGACCGTGCGACCCCGGGCCAGTACAACCTGGCCGTCCGGTGCCACGACAGCAACCGGATCGCGACACGCACCTTCATCGTGCTCTCGGGCCGCGGTGCCCAGGGTGGTCTCGGTGGCTCGCAGGGCCCTTCCAGCACCGAGATGGCCGTGGGCGGAGGTCTCGTCGCCACGGCGGCCGTCGGTGGCGCGGTCTACCTCTTCCGGCGTCGCCGCGGCATGAGCGGCGGAGAGGCCTGAAGGGCCGAACCTCCCGGTCGGCCTTCACCGCCCGTCGCCCCGAGTCCTGAACCAGGATGACTCGGGGCGACGGGCGGTGCGGGCACGGAACGGAACAGGTGCCGGCAGCGAGAAGGTCAGTGCAGCCGGCCGCCCGAGCGGCGGCGCACCACGTAGACGACGCCACCGGACGCTGCCAGGACGAGCACGACGCCGGCCGCGATCTCCGCCGCGTTCATACCGCCGATGCTGCCGCCCAGACCGCCCTTGACGCCCTGGGGCTGGGGTGCGGCCGTGCTGGTGGAGCGAATGGTGGGCGTGACCGCCGCGCCACTGCCGCCGGAGATGGTGAGGTCCGTGGTGCCGGTCTGGTTGTTGCACGTGAACTGGACCGAGTACACGGCACCGCGCCGTGCGTCCAGGTCGACCCTCGCCGTGCCGGTCTGGCGGGGAGGGATGGTCACGGTGTCGAACACGCCCGACGAGGCCGTGGCCGTGGTGCTGCAGCCGGACACGCCCAGCGTGACGGTGCCGCCCGGGGCGACGGTCGAGGGGGTGACGGCGAACGAGAACGGCTGCTTGCGGACGCTGCCGCCGGCGCCGTCGGCGGTGTCGGCCGCCGCGGTGGGAAGGGTCAGGGCGAGGGTGGCCGCTCCCATGAGAGCGGCGGACGCGACGGGTATCGCGCGCATGGCAATCCTCCGGGTCCCCGAGGAGCAGTTGCGGAAGGGTTTCCACAAGGGCAGGGAATGCACCTCGATGACCGAAACGCTAGAAGTGCGCCTTCACCCCCGCGATCTCAGACGGGCGAATGGGGCACGCTTGTCCCCCGGGTGGCGCACCGGCGGTTTCCCCGGCTTGCGCCACCCGGAGATGTCGTGCTCAGCCGAGGACGTGCGGGAAGAGTTCGGTGAACGGTCCGGGAGCGGCCGAGAGACCCCGTCCGAACGGCGCGTCGAAATCCCAGATCAGGAAGAGCAGGAAGGCGATCAGCGCGCTGAAGAGGCCGGCCAGCAGCAGTTCCCTGAAGGTGCGGCGGATCTGCAGGGTGAAGATCAGGCCGACGGTGACCACGGCTCCCGCGACCAGGCCGAACCACACCACGCCGGGCATCGTGGCCTCGGCGCCCTGTCCCCGGGCCCCACGGGCGTCGTCGACCGCCGCCACCTGGTCGACGAGGGGCTGGTACGCCTGGCCCTCGTGGTCGTTCCTGGGTACGTAGTCCGTCACGTCCCTGCGCACCTGTTCGAGAAGCCGGGTGCCTTCCACCGTCAGCTCGCCCTTCTCGACCATGTGGCGCCACTCCGTGTTCACGACGTGCGAGACATAGGTGTCGACGCTGTCCCGGATCCGGGTGCGCGCCTCGACCGGGTAGACCTCGGCGCGCGCACTCACCTCGTGCAGTGCCTGGGCCTCCTGGCGTACCGAGTCCTCCGCGGCGCCGCGCGCCTCCCAGACACCCGCGATGGCCAGGCCGAGGACGATCGCGTAGACCACACCGATCATCATCGTCATGTACTCGATGACGTCCGGGGTCTCCGACGGATCGTCGTCGTCACCGACCCGCCGCTGGTTGATGACGGTGATGGCGAGGACGACCGCACACGCCGCGGCCATGGCGAGGGACAGTACGACCCACTCCGACAAGTGAACCTCCGGGGGCTAGCGGGATCGGGGGCGAAGGAACGCCGCGGCGAGCACGGCGGGGGCGGTGACCAGGAGCGTGAGGGAGACCAGCGACGGCCCGCCCCGTGGCTCCTCGCGTTGGGGCCTGCGGTAGTGGGGGAGGGCCACCGGGGTCGGCCGCGGCGGCGCGGGGCGGGCCTTCGGGGGCGGGGAAGGCGGTGGTGGCGGTGGTGGCGGTGGGGGAGCGGGCTCGATCCGGAGCGGCGCGGGTGCCGGTGGCGGTGGTGGCGGCGGAGGTGGTGGCGGCGGTGGCGGTGGCGGAGGTGGTGGCGGTGGCGGAGGTGGTGGCGGTGGTGGCGGTGGTGGAGGCGGCGGTTCGGGAACGGGGACCGGGCCCGCCGTGCAGTGGGCGCCGCCGGCGATCGCGACGGAGGAGTCCGGCCCGTTCGGCCCGCCGGGGCCGATCGAGGCGTACGAGCAGGAGTCGGCCGCGGCGGGCAGCGGGGCCGTCAGCAGCCAGGTGAGTGCGGCGGCCGACAGCAGCCGCGCGACGAGCGATCCGTACACGCCGGTGAGCATGATCCACGCGAGGGCCGGACACGCCCCAACGGGGAACGATTCGCCTGATGGTGGGGATGTCCCGGGAACGTGTTTGCCGCCCTGCGGAGATTTTTTCCGCCGGCCGTTGAACACACCCCGCCTCACCGCGCGTACCTAGGGCCATGAACGGCGCACCAAGGGCGCCACAACGGACACCGGGCTACGGGAGTTGACATGAAGACCTGGCGGAACGCCTCGCTCGCGGTGACCGCGGCGGCCGTACTCGCGCTGACGACGGCGTGCGGTCAGGAGACGGAGGCGCAGCCGAACGGCCAGGCCGTCGGAGCCGTCAACCCCGCCGGGCAGCCGGCCGCCAACAGCGGATACGGAGCCGGGTACGGTGACGGTGCGGACGCGGGCGCCGCGGACGCCAAGCCGAGGACGGCGGGCCAACTCGCCGTGTGGGAGAGCAAGAAGCTCGGCGAGGTGCTCACCGACAGCGACGGCCTGACCCTCTACCGCTTCGACAAGGACTCCGTCGACCCGGTGACGTCCAACTGCAACGGCGACTGCGCCAAGGCATGGCCGGTGGTGGCCGCGGGCGATGTCACTCCGGCCCCCGGCACCGACGCCTCGCTGATCGGCTCGGTCACCCGTGCCGACGGTACCAAGCAGCTCACCGTCGGCGGCTGGCCGATGTACCGCTACGCGAAGGACAAGAAGCCCGGCGACGCCAACGGACAGGGAGTCGGCGGCACCTGGTTCGCCTCGGCGCCCGACGGGAAGAAGGCGGCGCTCGGTGGAGGCGGTGGCGAGGAGGCCGGCGGCGGCGCGGTGGCCGGCGGCGGATCCGGGGACCTCGCCGGTCTTTCCGTCCGCAAGGACCCGAAGCTCGGCGAGATCGTCGTCGACAAGAACGGAATGACTGTCTACCGCTTCACGAAGGACTCGGCCTGGCCGATGAAGACCGCCTGCACGGGCGCCTGTCTGGAGAAGTGGCCGGTCGTCGCGCCCGTCGACAAGAACGACACCGAAGGCATTCTGAAGAAGGGCTTCGTCACCTTCGACCGTCCCGACGGAATCAAGCAGCAGACCATCGACTGCTGGCCGATCTACACCTTCGCGGGCGACAAGAAGCCCGGCGACACCAACGGCCAGGGAGTGGGCGGCACCTGGTTCGCCGTGTCGCCCCAGGGCAAGCCGGTCGGAGCGCCCAAGTAGGTCCCCACGCAGCGCCTCCGGCCACCGGCCCGCCGCCACGCCCCCCGCGTGCGGCGGGTCGGCTGTTTGCGGTGGTTCCTGCCAGCACGTGCCGGTGGCGTGTGACCAAGAACGGACCGTTAATTTCCGTTTCTGCTCGCTCTCTTGGCGGGCGATCAGTAGCCTCGGCTCGAACACCGGCCGCGCGAATGGCCGTTAATCCCCGTGGCGACTTGTTGGAGACATCAATGGAGCGTCCCGCCTGGGCCCCGCCGGGCATCGACATCTCGGTGCCGAGCGTGTCCCGCATTTACGACTACTACCTGGGCGGCTCGCACAACTTCGAGGTCGACCGTGAAGCCGCCCGGAAGGCCATGCAGTTCCTGCCGGGCCTCCCCAAGATCATGCAGGCGAACCGGGCATTCATGCGCCGAGCCGTACGTTACGCCGTGAGCGAGGGTGTCAACCAGTTCCTGGACATCGGCTCCGGCATACCGACGTTCGGCAACACCCACGAGGTCGCTCAGAAGGCCGACCCCGAGGCGCGGGTGGTGTACGTCGACCACGACCCGGTCGCCGTCGCCCACAGCCGGGCGGTGCTGGAGGGGAACGAGCGGGCCGGGATCGTCCAGGCCGATCTGCGCAAGCCGGCCGACATCCTCGCGGACCCCGAGACCACCCGACTGCTGGATCTCGAACGGCCCGTGGCCCTGCTGCTCGTCGCCGTCCTCCACTTCCTGGAGGACTCCGACGAGCCGCAGCTGTCCGTCGCCGCTCTGCGGGACGCGCTCGCCCCCGGCAGCCTCGTCGTCGTCACCCACGCCTCGTACGAGGGCATCCCGCTGCCCAAGGAGCAGGCGGGCGGCGCCGTCGGGGTCTACAAGGACATCCGCAACCCGCTGGTGATGCGTTCGCGGGAGGAGATCGCCCGGTTCTTCGACGGGTTCGAGACGGTCGAGCCCGGACTGGTGTCGATGCCGGACTGGCGGCCCGAGACACCGGACGCCCAGGAGGACCCATACGCGTTCTCCGGTTACGCAGGGGTGGGGCGCAAGGCGTGATGACGCCGTCGCAGGCAGCGGGCTCGGCGGCGGGCCCGGACGACCTGGAGGACAGGCTCAGACGGTTCGCGACCATCTGGAGCCGGGCGATCTTCCCGGTCACCGCCACGTCGCTGACCCGTCCCGAGTTCGAGGGGCATCTGCTGCCGCTGGCGCGGCGGTTGAGCGAGGCACTGCACACCCGCCCGTTCGACCCCGCCGCCGCCCACCGGGTCGGCGCCGCCCTCGTCGACGCCCATTGCACGGACCCGGACGCCCTCAGCCGTACGCTCGGCGTCGTCGACGCCTACCTGGTCCTGTACTGCGGGAACGACCAGGAGTCCGCCGACGACAGCCGGGCCCGCTGCGCCAGACTGCAGCACGCCCTCGCCGCCGGGTACGCCCTCGCGCTGCGGGAGCGCACCCTCACCGAGCAGGAGGCCATAGCCCGGTCGGCACTGGCGGCACGCAGCGTGGCCATGGAGGCCCTGCACGCCACCGAGACGCGCTTCCGCGCCGTGTTCGAGGACGCGGCGATCGGCATCGGCATCGCCGACCTGGACGGCAACGTCCTGGAGGTCAACGACACGCTCACCCGGATGTTCGGCGGACTGGAACACCACGTCCGCGGACGCAAGGTCAACGAATGGGCTCACCCGGAGGACCGCCCGCAGACCTGGAACATGTACGAAGAGCTCGTACGCGGCGAACGCGAGCACTACCGCGTCGAGAAGCCCTTCTACCGCAACGACGGCACGGTGCTCTGGACGAACCTCACCGTCTCGCTGCTACGGGACGCCGACGGCTTGCCCCAGTACCAACTGGCGCTGATGGAGGACACCACCGAACGGCGGCTGCTGAACCTCCGGCTGCGCTACGAGGCGACGCACGACGCGCTCACCGGGCTGCCCAACCGGACCCTGTTCTTCGAGCGACTGGAGAAGGCGCTGGCGGCCGACGACGGGGCCCGCTTCGGACTCTGCTACCTCGACCTCGACGGCTTCAAGGCGATCAACGACAGCCTCGGCCACTCGGCCGGCGACCGGCTGCTCGTCGAGGTAGCCGACCGGCTGCAGAGCTGCGCCACGGCCCCCGGGGAGATGGTGGCCAGACTCGGCGGCGACGAGTTCGTCGCGCTGACGACCGGCCGGGAGCCCCAGTGCGAGGCGAGCGAGCTCGCCGCCCGGATCCTCGCCGCACTGGCCGCGCCCGTCACCCTCGAAGGCCGGGAGATCAGCGTCCGGGGGAGCATCGGGATCGTCGAGGGACCGGCCGGGGAGCGTACCTCGGCGGAGGTGCTGCGCAGTGCGGACATCACCATGTACCGGGCCAAGTCCGCGGGCGGGAACCGCTTCGAGCTCGCCGACCCGGAGGCGGACGCTCGCGCGATCACCCGGCACGGACTCACCACGGCGCTCCCCGCGGCCCTGGAGCGGGGCGAGTTCTTCATCGAGTACCAGCCGCTGGTGCACCTCGGCGACGGCCGGGTGCACGGCGCGGAGGCGCTGGTGCGCTGGTCGCACCCGCAGCA
Source organism: Streptomyces sp. WMMC940 (assembly GCF_027460265.1). Taxonomy (NCBI): domain Bacteria; kingdom Bacillati; phylum Actinomycetota; class Actinomycetes; order Kitasatosporales; family Streptomycetaceae; genus Streptomyces; species Streptomyces sp. WMMC940. The sequence goes on along the minus strand of NZ_JAPZBC010000001.1, from coordinate 679,689 downwards.
CGGGGTCCTCGGGCCGGACCACTTCATCCCGCTCGCCGAACACACCGGGCTGATCGTGCCGCTCGGCCGGTGGGTCCTGCAGGAGGCCGTGCGGCAGGCGCGCTTCTGGCACGAGCAGGCCGAACCGGGCTGTTCGGCACCGCCGTTGCGGATCAACGTCAATCTGTCCCCGACCCAGCTGCACCACCCGGGTCTGGTCGCCGACACCGTGGACGTACTGGAACGCTCGGGCCTGCCGCCCGGCGCGCTCTGCCTGGAGGTCACCGAGTCCGCGCTGATCGGAGCCGACGAGGACCTGCTCAAGCCGCTGCGGCAACTCGCGGAGATGGGCGTCGACATCGCGCTCGACGACTTCGGCACGGGCTACTCGAACCTGGCCAATCTGCGGCGGCTCCCGGTGAGCGTGCTGAAGCTGGACCGCTCCTTCACCCAGGGCATGCAGCAGCACCCGGCGGATCCGGTGGACCGGAAGATCGTCGAGGGCATCGTCGCTCTGGCCCACAGCCTGGAGCTGGCGGTGACGGTCGAAGGCGTCGAGACCGGCGTCCAGGCCGAGCAACTGCGCGAGCTGGGCTGCGACACGGCGCAGGGCTGGTACTACGCTCGGCCGGGCCCGCCGGACCGGCTGCACACGCTGTCGCTCGCGGACGCGGTGTAGCCGTTGCCGCGCCGGACCGCCGCGGAACCCCGACGGGCGGCGCGCGAGGGGCGGCCTCGGGAGCCGGGAGCGGGAAGGATCAGGCGTCGAAACGGCCGCGGGAGGCTTCGATGTGCCCGAGGTACCGGTGGGTCCAGTCGCACATCGTGTCAACGGTCTGCCGCAGGGCCAGCCCCGGCTCGGTGAGGCTGTACTCGACCCGCGGCGGCACGGTGGGGTGCACCTTGCGGTCGGCCAGGCCGTTGCGCTCCAGCATGCGCAGGTTCTGGGTGAGCATCTTGTGGCTGATGCCCTCCACCTCGCCGCGCAGTTCGCTGAAGCGCAGCGTGCGCTCACCCAGAGCCTCGATGATCAGGAGCGCCCACTTGTTGGCGACGTCCGCGAATATCTCCCGCGCCAGGGAGTCCGCGCGCCGGAGGTCCGCTTCGTCGGGCGAACCCGAGAACTGCTTGGTAACCATCAGGTTCCCCAGTCACTGAAAAGTGCGTTCTTCCATGTCAGGGGCCAGTCTCCTACGGTTACCGAGTAACCACAAGAGACCGAGGACGCCCTGTCCGGTGGACCCGGGCCAGGGCGTCCTCGTGAGCCAGGACAAGGAGGCGGGCAGCATGGCCGTCAGTTTGGTGAACCCCGGCGGACTGCCGGAGATCGACGCCTACCGTCAGGTGTCGGTCGCATCCGGCTCGAGGCTTGTCTTCGTCGCCGGCCAGGTCGCCTGGGACTCCGAGGGGGTCACGGTCGGGGAAGGCGACCTCGCCGGCCAGGTCGAGCAGTGCTACCTCAACGTCGGCACCGCCCTCGCCGGGGTCGGTGCCTCCTTCGACGACGTGGCGAAGCTGACCGTGTACGTCGTCGACTGGACCCCCGACAAGATGCCGCTGCTCATGGAAGGCATCGCCCGGGCGGCCGCGAAGCTCGGGGTCACCCCTGTGCCGCCGGCCACCCTGCTGGGCGTCGCGGCCCTGGACGTCCCCGAGCACCTGGTCGAGATCGAGGCCACCGCGATGCTCGACTGAGCAGCGGCAGCGGGGTGAGGAGGGGAGCCGGAACCCGAACCGGTACCCCGCCCCTCACGCGTCGGTGCCCGGCTCCTGCGGAGCGGCCGCCCGCGTCCTCAGGAGCAGGCGCTGGAGTTCACGGGCGGCACGCGGCGGTGCGACGTCGCTGCGGTGGGCCAGCGCGATCGTACGGCGCAGGCCGGGGCGGGCGAGGGCGGTGACCCGGAGGTCGCGGCCCGCGTGTGCCGCGACCATGCGGGGGACGACCGCCAGGCCGAGCCCGGCCCGTACGAAGCCGAGCACCGCGTCCATCTCCCCGCCCTCCACCGTGAACGCCGGCTCGAAGCCCTCCGCGCGGCATGCCGCCACCGTGAGCTCGCGCAGGTCGTAGCCGTGCCGGAACATCACGAGCGGCTCGCCCTGGAGGTCCGCGATCCGCACCGGACGGCGCGGCGCCGGGGACGCCGCCGAGGAGACCACCACCAGGTCCTCCTGAAGCAGCTCCACCGTCGTCAGCGCAGGGGAGGGAGTCGGCAGCGGCAGCACCACCAGCGCCAGATCGAGCGCGCCGCGGGCGAGCTGCCGTACGAGGTCGTGCGAGCCGCCCTCCTCGATCAGCAGCTCGATCCCCGGGTGGAGATCGTGGAAGGCCCGGAGCACGTCCGGGAGCAGACCCGTGCACACGCTCGGCGTCGCCCCCAGGCGCACCCGCCCCCGGCGCAGCTGTGCCAGCTCCTGCACCTCGTGCCGGGCGGTGTCCGCGTCGGCGAGGATCCGCCGGGCCAGCGGCAGCAGCGCCTCGCCCGCGTCGGTGAGGGCGATGTTGCCGCGCGCCCGGCTGAACAGCTCCGCCCCCAGCTCCTTCTCCAGCGCCCGGATCTGCTGCGACAACGAGGGCTGGGAGACGTGCACCCGCTCCGCGGCCCGGGTGAAGTGCCGGGTCTCCGCGACGGCCACGAAGTACTGGAGCTGCTGGAACTGCATCCACCCACGATAGACCCTGCCTATCGAGATCAGCCGGACCATGTCTTGGACCTCTGGGGTCTCGACGCCTAGCGTCTGTGTCCATGGCACTGGCAACGCGGACGGACCGACGGCCGTCCATGACGCGCACGCTCTGGGGATCGACCCTCGGCAAGAAGACCGTGATGGCGGTGACCGGCCTGGTCATGCTCGGCTATCTGGTCGTCCACATGCTGGGCAATCTCAAGATCTTCTTCGGCTCCGACGAGTTCAACGGCTACGCCCACTGGCTGCGCACGCTCGGTGAGCCGTTCCTCCACTACGAGTGGGCGCTCTGGATCGTCCGTCTCGTGCTCCTCGCGGCCGTCGTACTGCACGGCGTGTCGGCGTACCAGCTCAGCCGGCGGGACATCCGCGCCCGCCCGAGCAAGTACGTCCACAAGCGCCGGCGCGCGAGCTACGCCACCCGCACCATGCGCTGGGGCGGAATCATCCTCGGGCTGTTCGTCGTCTGGCACCTGCTGGACCTGACCACGCTCACCGTCAACGAGAACGCCCAGCCGGGCAGGCCCTACGAGAACGTCGTCGCGACCTTCTCCACCCCCTACGGCAACGCCGTCTACCTCACCGCGATGCTCGCCCTCGGCCTGCACGTCCGCCACGGGTTCTGGAGCGCGGCCCAGACCCTCGGGGCGGGCAGCGCACGCCGCGACCGCGCGCTCAAGGCCGCGGCCAACGGCCTCGCCCTGGTGCTGACGGTGGGCTTCGCCTCGGTACCCGTCGCCGTCATGACCGGAGTCGTGAACTGACATGAGTTACCCGAACTACGAGACCGGCGCCCCGATCGCCGACACCAAGGCGCCCGACGGCCCCATGGCCGACCGCTGGGACCGGCGCCGCTTCGGGGCGAAGCTGGTCAACCCGGCCAACCGCCGCAAGCACACCGTGATCGTGGTCGGCACGGGACTCGCCGGCGGCTCGGCCGGCGCGACCCTCGCCGAACAGGGCTACCAGGTGGTCCAGTTCTGCTACCAGGACTCCCCGCGCCGCGCCCACTCCATCGCCGCCCAGGGCGGCATCAACGCGGCCAAGAACTACCGCAACGACGGCGACTCCGTCCACCGCCTCTTCTACGACACCGTCAAGGGCGGTGACTTCCGGGCGCGGGAGTCCAACGTCCACCGCCTCGCGCAGATCTCCGTCGAGATCATCGACCAGTGCGTCGCCCAGGGCGTGCCCTTCGCCCGGGAGTACGGCGGTCTCCTCGACACCCGCTCCTTCGGCGGCGTCCAGGTCTCCCGGACGTTCTACGCCCGCGGCCAGACGGGCCAGCAGCTGCTGCTCGGCGCCTACCAGGCGCTGTCCCGGCAGATCGCGGCGGGCAACGTCGAGATGCACCCGCGCACCGAGATGCTGGACCTGATCGTCGTCGACGGGCGGGCCCGCGGCATCGTGGCCCGCGACCTGATCACGGGCCGGATCGACGCGTACTTCGCCGACGCCGTAGTCCTGGCCACCGGCGGCTACGGCAACGTCTTCTACCTGTCGACGAACGCGATGAACTCCAACGCCACCGCCGTGTGGCGGGCCCACCGGCGCGGCGCGTACTTCGCCAACCCCTGCTTCACCCAGATCCACCCCACCTGCATCCCGCGCACCGGCGACCACCAGTCCAAGCTGACGCTGATGAGCGAGTCGCTGCGCAACGACGGCCGGATCTGGGTGCCGAAGGCCAGGGGCGACACCCGCCCCGCGGGCGAGATCCCCGAGGACGAGCGCGACTACTACCTCGAGCGCATCTATCCGTCCTTCGGCAACCTCGTCCCGCGCGACATCGCCTCGCGCGCGGCGAAGAACGTCTGCGACGAGGGCCGTGGCGTCGGACCCGGCGGCCAGGGCGTGTACCTCGACTTCGCCGACGCGATCCGCCGCATGGGCCGGGCCGAGGTCGAGGAGAAGTACGGCAACCTCTTCGACATGTACGAGCGGATCACCGCGGAGAACCCGTACGAGGTGCCGATGCGGATCTATCCGGCCGTGCACTACACGATGGGCGGTCTGTGGGTGGACTACGACCTCCAGACCTCCGTACCGGGCCTGTTCGCGATCGGGGAGGCCAACTTCTCGGACCACGGCGCCAACCGGCTCGGTGCCTCCGCGCTGATGCAGGGCCTCGCCGACGGCTACTTCGTCCTGCCGTCGACCATCAACGACTACCTGGCCCGCCGTCCGCACACGGAGGCCGTCGACGCGGCGCACCCGGCGGTCGCGGAGGTGCTCGCCGAGACCGAGGACCGGCTGGACCTGCTGCTCTCCGTCGACGGGGACCGCACGCCGGACTCGTTCCACCGCGAGATCGGCGAGCTGATGTGGGAGTTCTGCGGTATGGCCCGCACCGACGCCGGGCTGCGCAAGGCCCTCGACCGGATCCCGCGGATACGCGAGGAGTTCTGGCGCCGGATCAAGGTGCCCGGCACCGGAGAGGAGTTCAACCAGTCGCTGGAGAAGGCGAACCGCGTCGTCGACTACCTGGAACTGGCCGAGCTGATGTGCCTCGACGCACTGCACCGGTCGGAGTCCTGCGGCGGCCACTTCCGGGAGGAGTCCCAGACCGCGGACGGCGAGGCCGAGCGCAGGGACGAGGAGTTCTCCTACGCCGCCGCCTGGGAGTTCACCGGTACCGGCGCCGCGCCCGTCCTGCACAAGGAAGACCTCGTCTTCGAGTACGTCCACCCCACCCAGCGGAGCTACGCATGAAGCTCAGACTGCGCGTCTGGCGCCAGAAGAACGCCGACGCACCCGGCGCCATGGTCACCTACGAGGTCGACGGCATCTCCCGGGACATGTCGTTCCTGGAGATGCTCGACACCCTCAACGAGGAACTCATCCTGCGCGGGGAGGAGCCGGTCGCCTTCGACCACGACTGCCGCGAGGGCATCTGCGGGGCCTGCTCGCTGGTCATCAACGGCGACGCGCACGGCCCGGAACGCACCACCACCTGCCAGCTCCACATGCGCTCGTTCGAGGACGGCGACACGATCGACGTCGAGCCCTGGCGCGCCTCCGCCTTCCCGGTGGTGAAGGACCTGGTCGTGGACCGTTCGGCCTTCGACCGGATCATCCAGGCCGGCGGCTACGTCTCCGTCCCGACCGGCTCGGCGCCGGAGGCGCACGCCACGCCGGTCCCCAAGGCCGACGCCGACTCCGCCTTCGAGCACGCCGAGTGCATCGGCTGCGGGGCGTGTGTGGCGGCGTGCCCCAACGGCTCGGCGATGCTCTTCACCTCGGCGAAGGTCAACCACCTCAATGTGCTGCCGCAGGGCGCGCCGGAACGCGAGACCCGGGTCCTCGACATGGTCGCGGCCATGGACGACGAGGGCTTCGGCGGCTGCACCCTCGCCGGCGAGTGCGCGACGGCCTGCCCGAAGGGCATCCCGCTCCCGTCGATCACCGCGATGAACCGCGAGTGGCTGCGCGCCACGCGCAAGGTGAAGCGGTAGGGAACGGGCCGCCGCCTGCACCGGGGCGTGGACCGACGGGCCGCACCGCGGTCTGCGGGGCGGCGCCGGCGGGGCGCGCGGACGGCAGACGACCGGGGCGGCGGATCACCGCTCCGGTGCGGCTCCGCCCGGCGGGGTACCAGGCGCGCGGGGCGCGGGTCAGTCCGTGAAGGACCCGTGGCGGCCCGCGCCCTTCGCGAAGCGGTTCGCGCCCGACCGGGTCTCGCCGGCGGTCAGGGGCACGAGACCGTGCCGGTACTCGCCGGCGAGCGCCTCGGCTTCGGGCCGGCCGTGCTGTTCGAGCGCGGACAGTCGGTCGTGGCGCAGGCACAGCTGGGGGAACGCGGCGATCTCGTGGGCGAGCCGCTCGGCGGCGCGCCGGGACTCCCCACGTGGGACGAGCCGGTTGGCGAGTCCCATGTCGTGGGCCTCGGCAGCCGGCACGGGACGACCGGTGAGGATCAGGTCCATGGCACGGCTCTCCCCGATGAGCCGCGGGAGCCGCACCGTGCCGCCGTCGATCAGCGGAACGCCCCAGCGGCGGCAGAACACCCCGAAGACCGCGTCCTGTTCGGCCACGCGCAGATCGCACCAGAGGGCGAGCTCCAGGCCGCCGGCCACGGCGTGGCCGGAGACCGCGGCGATCACGGGCTTGCTCAGCCGCATCCGGGTCGGGCCCATCGGGCCGTCGCCGTCGGCGGCGACCGTGTTGCCGCGTTCGCCGCCGACGGCCTTGAGGTCGGCGCCGGCGCAGAACGTGCCGCCCTCGCCCCACAGCACGGCGACCGCGGCGTCATCGTCGGCCTCGAACCGCCGGAAGGCGTCGGCCAGCAGTGCCGCCGTAGGGCCGTCCACGGCGTTGCGCACCTCGGGGCGGCTCAGGACGACGGTGAGGACGGGGCCGTCGCGCTCGATCCGTACCGCCTGGGTGTCACCCATCGTTCGTCCTCCCGTTGATGTGCCCGCCCGGTCCGGTCGAGGATCCTCCTCGGGCGCCCGGCAGCGGCACAACCCCCGGGAGCGGCCGAGGTGCTTGCATGGGGATATTCAGGCCAGTGATCTTGGCATATTTTCCGGACAGTTTTTGCCTGTGACGCCGGGCACGTCGGATGGTCACATCGTGAAGATCTTTCACGCGATCGTCATATTCGGCCGCGGTTCTTGCGTCCAGAGGGTGTGCGAATGCCGCAAACAGCAAGATCAACGCTGTTCAACCCTGCACTGTGTGTGGCGACTTGTCCGTATGGCGGCCAACCCGTCCGTCTCGACTACTGCCCGGCGCCGGCGGGCCTGTAGGCATGGTCGCGGCGCTTCCGGCCCGACCACCGGAACCGCCGTTCCACCACATCCACTTGGGGGTAACGCATGTCCGGAATCACCCGCCGCCAGGCGCTGGGCGTCGCCGCCGGCGCCGCCGCCGGCCTCGCCGCGGCCGGCGCCGCGCACGCCGCGGTGCAGCCGGCCGAACCACGGCCGCAGGGCGCCACCGCCGCGCCGGGCTCGTTCGACGAGGTCTACAAGGGTCGCCGTATACAAGGAGGTCCCACGCACGACGGCGGTCACGGGGGAGGGCATCACGGCGGTCACGGCGCCGGCTACACCGTCCGCATAGACGGCGAGGAGCTCCACGTCATGCGGAACGCGGACGGCACCTGGATCAGTGTGATCAACCACTACGAGCCGAGGGCGACCCCGAAGGCTCTGGCCCGCGCGGCCGTCACGGAACTCCAGGGCGCCGCCCTCGTCCCGCTCGCCCTCGGCTGAACCGGAGCACCACCGCCATGACCGTACGCAAGAACCAGGCCCAGCTCACCGCCGACGAGAAGCGTCGTTTCGTCAACGCCCTCCTCGCCCTCAAGCGGAACGGGCAGTACGACTCCTTCGTCACCACGCACAACGCCTTCATCATGAGCGACACGGACAACGGAGACCGCGTGGGTCACCGCTCGCCGTCGTTCCTCCCGTGGCACCGCAGATTCCTCATCCAGTTCGAGCAGGCCCTGCAGTCCGTCGACCCGTCCGTGGCGCTCCCTTACTGGGACTGGACGGCCGACCGCACCACCGCCTCCTCGTTGTGGGCCGCCGACTTCCTCGGCGGCACCGGCCGCGCCCGCGACGGACAGGTCATGGACGGCCCCTTCGCGGCCGCGTCCGGCGGCTGGGCCGTCAACGTCCGCGTCGACGGCCGTAACTTCCTCCGTCGCGCACTGGGCTCGGGCGGCCGTCAGCTGCCGACGAAGGCGGAGGTCGACTCCGTCCTGGCCATGTCCACCTACGACGCCCCGCCGTGGAACAGCTCCTCGGACGGCTTCCGCAACCACCTGGAGGGCTGGCGCGGCGTCAATCTGCACAACCGCGTCCATGTGTGGGTCGGCGGCCAGATGGCGACCGGTGTCTCCCCGAACGACCCGGTGTTCTGGCTCCACCACGCCTTCATCGACAGGCTCTGGTCCGAGTGGCAGCGGCGCCACCCCGACTCCCCCTACCTGCCCGCCGCCGGCACTCCGAACGTCGTGGACCTCCGGGACACCATGCGCCCGTGGAACGACGTGACTCCGGCGGACATGCTCGACCACCGGCCGTACTACACGTACGACACGGCCGCCTGACACCGGTCGCCGGGCCCGGTTCCGGCGTGACGCTGCCGTGGCGCCGGCCGGTGACGGCCCGTCACCGGCCGGCGCGTGAAACCCGGAGCGTCCGGCACATCGGGCGGGGTCGCCCTGCCGGGCCCCGGACGGGCGGCGATCGCGCCCCGCGGACCCGGCCCGCGCCGGCCGGCAAGAGCACCCGGCCCGTGCCGGCCGGCAAGAGCACCTCGCCCGCGCCGGCCGGGAACAGGCCCCTTCGGCGCCGGGAGCGCCGCCATTGCGCTATCGGCGCCCGAGCCAGTCCCCGTAGTACGTCGGGCCCAGGTCGGAGTCCTCCGGTGGGACGAGCACGTCTCCCGCCACCAGGGCGAACGAACCGGCCTGGTCGTCGGTGACCACGGTGCGGCCGTCGGGCCGCGCGGCCAGAGTGATCCGTCCCAGCTCGTCCAGGGGGAACACCTCGGGGCCGCCGACGTTGCGGATGCCCTGCAACGGGGCGCCGGAGGCGGCGCCCACGACCGCCGCGGACACATCGGAGGCGGCGATCGGCTGCAGGGGGGTTCGTGGCAGCCGGACGACATCGCCCTCGGTCGTCCAGGACATGATCGGTTCGACGAACTCGAAGAACTGTGTCACCCGCACGATGGAGTACGGGGTGCGCCCGCTCGCGACGACGTTCTCCTGCGCGGTCTTGGCCCGGTAGTAGTCGAGTTGGGGCACCCGGTCCACGCCGACGATCGAGAGAATCACCAGGTGGCGTACACCTGCCTCCTCGGCCGCGGCCCCGACGGCGTTCGCTGAGGTCTCGAAGAAGTCGATGGAGGAGGCGTCGAACACGGGGGAGTTCGTCAGGTTGATCACCACGTCGGAGCCGGAGAAGGCCTCCCGCAGGCCCTTGCCGCTGACCACGTCGACCCCGGTGGAGCGCGTGGCGGGTACGACGTCGTGCCCGGCCGCCGTCAGTCGCTCGACCGATCGGGAGCCGATCAGCCCGCTTGCCCCCAGGACTGTGAACTTCATGGCGCACCTTTCGTCGGCCGCTCGTGTTCCCGGGGCGTCACGGGGGCAACGGCTCGAAGCGGCCTGCCTGTTGTGGGCCGGCCGACCCCTCGCCGGCCGAGTGGACGCCCGGCGCCGGGCGTCAGGAGCCGCGCCCGCCGGCTGCCCTCGCCGCTCACGGCGCCTGTCGGAGCCCCATCGCGCGGTGCGCGTCCGGAGTCCGAGCGGCTCCCGACCGGAGCCGTCATCCGTGACCACGGTACGCCCGACCGCGTGACGGCCGCAGTGCGGACAGCGGGGCCGGAGCGCACCGATGACCGGCGGCAGCCGTCGCGCGGAGCCGGGCCGGGGCGAGGGCGGATCCGGCGACCGGGAGACGAGGGGTGGCAGGTGCGCGGGCGGAGTAGGCTGACGTGGTACGCCTGTCCGCCTCGGCGCGCCGCGCCGGACCGCGGTCGGCGGTTGCCCGATCCACGCGACGAGACGACATCCGGGCCGGATCGGCCGAGGCCGTTGTGTGTGGCGCGGCCACCCGTGGCACGACGATCGGCCCTCCGTGCCGGCACGCCCACACGGAGGTGGCGTGATGGCGAACGACGAGCCGGTGGCCGGAGCCCCGGCGAACCAGGGACATCGATCCGAGGCATGGAAGACCGCGGTCACCGTGGTCCAGGAGGCGAAACCGCCTTCCGTCCCCGAGGGTGCGCACGTCATGACCCTGCAGGTCGAGTTTCCTCCCGGGGACCCCGGCACACCGCCCCACCGGCACTTCGGACCTGCCTTCGGCTATGTGGTGGAGGGCGAGATGGTCTTCGAGCTGGAGGGGGAGCCCGAGAGGGTGGTCCGGGCGGGGGAGGCGTTCTGGGAGCCGGGCGGTGACGTGATCCACTACCAGGACGGCAACCATCGTGACGACGTACCGGTCCGGTTCGTCGTCACGATGATGTGCGTGCCCGGCAAGCCCATGCTCGTCCTCGTCGAGGACGAGGAACTGGAGCGGCGCAAGGGCAGGCGGGCTCCCGGACCGTCCTGACGGCCGGCGGCGTGCGGGTGGGCCGTACCCTTGGGGCCCGTGACGCAGCAGACGCAGACGAATCGGGCCGGCAGGCCGCTCGCGGTGTTCGACCTGGACGGGACCCTCGCGGAAACCGGCCACCGGCAGCACTTCCTGGAGCGCAGGCCGCGCGACTGGGCCGGCTTCTTCGCCGCGGCACCCGACGACGCACCGCTCGCGGAGGGGCTGCGACTGGTCGCGGAGGCCGTGGGGGAGTGCGAGGTGGGGTACCTCACCGGCCGTCCCGAGCGCTGCCGGGCGGACACCGTGGAGTGGCTGGAGCGCCACGGCCTGCCCCTCGGCCGCGTCTGGATGCGGCGCGACCACGACCGCCGCCCGGCGCGTACGACCAAGCTGGAGGTCCTGCGGCGCCTCGGGCGCACCCGGGAGATCCGGATGCTCGTCGACGACGACGAACTCGTCTGCGACGCGGCGGAACGCGCGGGCTTCCGCGTCGTCCGAGCCCGCTGGGCCACGACCTCCACGGCGATGCGGGCGGCCCAGCAGACGCAGGGCCGTACCTGACGGAGGGTCGCACCCGAGACGTACAGGAGGCGTATCTGGCGGAGAGCGGCCGCACACGCTCCTCGCGCGCCCGGGCGGTCGTCCGCCCGACCGCGCCGGGACCGGCACCGGCGCACATCGCGCCCTCGCCCGGCCCACGTGGTGCGTGTCACACAACCGGGTTTCCGGTCGCTGCGGGCTCGTGGATCCATGAGGGCCCGTGCGGCCGGTCGGGTGACGGTGTCAGCCCGCGCCCTCCGCGTCCTCGATCCGGAACCCGACCTTCAGGCCGACCTGAAAGTGCTCGATCTCGCCGTTCTCGATGTTGCCGCGCACCTGCGTGACCTCGAACCAGTCGAGGCCGCGCAGTGTCTGCCCGGCTCGGGCGATGCCGTTCCGGATGGCCTGATCGACGCCCTCGTGCGAAGTGCCGACGATCTCGGTGACCCGGTAGGTGTGGTGGGACATGAGGGCCGTTCTCCTCTCAGCCGTGTCGCTGGCTCCACTCCACCGTGCCCCAGCCCGTCCGGCTCCGCGAGACATCGGGCTTGACCCCCGAACTTGGTCCAGACCAAAATTCCCACCACGCGCAACCACCGCGAATTCCGTTCGTTCCCCCCACGTCGTGTTCACTTCCCCGTGCCCTCACGCAAAAGGTGACCTACGTGATGAACCGTTTCTTGGCCGGTGCCGTCGCCGTCGTGTCCGCAACCGCCCTCACGGGCTGCGGGCTTCTCCCGGGCGGTGGTTCCGGCGACCGTACGGTCACCGTCTGGCTGATGAAGGACAGCGTCTCCGACGACTTCCTCGAGCGATTCGTGACCGAGTTCGAGCAGACCCACCCCGGCGTCCGGCTGGACGTCACCTTCCAGGAGTGGACCGGCATCGGGAAGAAGGTCCTCGCGGCGCTGGAGAGCGAGGACGCCCCCGACGTCATCGAGGTCGGCAACACCCAGGTCGCCCAGTACGCCGAGAGCGAGGGGCTCCTCGATCTCACCCTGGAGTCCGTCCGCGACCTCGGCGGCGAGGACTGGCTGCCGGGGCTCGCCGAGCCCGGCCGGGTCCACGGTACGCAGTACGGCATCCCCTGGTACGCGGCCAACCGCGTCGTCGTCTACAACAAGGACCTCTTCGAGGAAGCCGGGATCAGCCGTCCTCCCAAGACCCGCGCGGAGTGGCTCGAGGACACCGAGAGGCTCAACACCGGGGGAAGGCAGGGCATATACCTCTCCGGACAGGACTGGTACACCCTTGCCGGCTTCGTCTGGGACGAGGGCGGCGACCTCGCCGTCGACCGGGGCGGCGTCTGGCAGGGCACCCTGCACGAGCCCGCCGCCGTCCGCGGGATGACCTTCTACAAGAAGCTCCAGGCCCTCGGGGACGGGCCCGAGAACGCCGACGAGATGACCCCGCCGCAGACCGGGGTCTTCGCCGAGGGCGACGTCGCCCAGATCATCGCCACCCCCTCCGCCGCCGCCCTCGCCGTGAAGGAGAACCCGGCGCTCGAGGGCAGGCTCGGCTTCTTCCCCGTCCCCGGGAAGTCCGCCGGGAAGCCCGGTGCCGTGTTCACCGGCGGCTCGGACCTGATCATCCCCGAGAAGGCAGGGGAGCGCGCCGCCGCGATCGAGGTGGTCAAGGCGCTGGCAGGGGAACGCTGGCAGACCGATCTCGCGAGGACCATGAGCTACGTGCCCAACAAGACCGGCCTCGCCTCCGTCATCGAGGGCCAGGAGGGCACCGCCGCGATGGCCGCCGGTGCCGCGCAGGGCCGGGCCACGCCGAACTCGCCGCAGTGGGCCGAGGTCGAGGAGGACAACCCGATCAAGCCGTACATGACCGCCGTGCTGGGTGGCGCCGAACCCGCCACCGCGGGCCGGGCCGCCTCCGAACGGATCACCGAAGCCCTCGCCGGCAGCTGAGCCGGCGGGACGGAACACCCGCCGGCCGAGCCCGCCGCACGGTGCGCCCGGTGCCTTCCGGGTCCGGTTCACCCAGGGAGGGAGCCATCGGCGGGACCCGGGGGCCGCCTCTCGGACCGCCCGGGGTCCTTGCCGTGGCGCCCCTCGCGCTCCACGGCGCCGTCCCGTTGGGCGGCGAGGCCGCGCCGCGGGCGCACCGCCTTGGGCGGCACGTCCACCGGGGGACGGGCGTGTGTCCCCCGGACGGAGTACGCGATTCCTCCGTCGCACGGGCCACTCAGCGGACCACGGCCACAGGCGGCGCTTCCTAGTGTGGAGATCACCGGTCGGACCCACCTGGGGACAAGACCCGGTGGGCCCGCCGCACCACGAGAAGGGAAGATCGCTATGAACGTCATCGCCAGGTCCGCACTGGCCACCGCTGCCGCAGGCGTGCTCACCCTCGGAGGCGCGGCCGTCGCCAGTGCACAGGCGAAGACGGCAGCGCCCACGGGCGCCGTTGCCTCGGATGTCGCTGTGGCTCCGTTGCCTGAGCTGAGGGCTGGTGCCTCGGATGTCGCTGTGGCTCCGTTGCCTGAGCTGAGGGCTGGTGCCGGGGATGTCGCTGTGGCTCCGTTGCCTGAGCTGAAGGCTGGTGCCTCGGACGCGGCTGTGGCCTCGCTGCCTGAGCTGAAGGTCAACGCCCCGGACGGCGCGGTCGCGTCCGCACCGGAGTCCGTCGCCGAGGCGTTCCCCGCGGCCGAACGTGCCAAGGTGTGACGCGAAGCGGCCATCCCGCCGCAGTGTGGCCGGACCGTGCAGCAGCGGTCCGGCCACCCGCCCTGCACGGACCGCCGTGAGCGGGACCGTCACAGCAAGGCGGATCTGCTGGTCGAGCACCGCTGACGGAACAGGACCGGTGCCCTCGCCCGCTTCCTCGTCGCCCGCCCTCCCCGCCCCGTACGGGGACGCCCGGCATTCAGACGGCGCACATCCCCGCTCCGCACCGCCGTCATGTCGAATCCAGCCGGTCACGGAATTAGTTAGGGGCCGGGCCGCCTCAGGCGCGGTCCGGCCCATCCGTTCCGGCAGAGGAGACCGCCATGCCCGCATCGCCAGCCGTCGTCCCCGCCCCCCTCGTGGCCGCCGAGCCCCGCTACGTGGTGTCGCTCGCCAGGGACCAGGACGACGTACGGGCCGCGCAGCGGCTGCGCCACCAGGTGTTCGCCGGGGAGATGGGCGCCCGCCTCGAAGGCCCCGAACCCGGGCTGGACATCGACGCCTTCGACGCGTACTGCGACCACATCCTGGTGCGCCACGAGGACACCGGCGAGGTCGTCGGCACCTACCGCGTGCTGCCGCCCGAGCGCGCCCGCGTCGCCGGACGGCTCTACTCCGAGACCGAGTTCGACCTGTCCCGGCTCGCCCCCATCCGCGACGACCTGGTCGAGGTGGGCCGCTCCTGCGTCCACCCCGCCCACCGCAACGGTGCCGTCATCGCCCTCGTCTGGGCCGGGCTCGCCCGCTACCTGACCCGCACCGGTCACACCTGGCTGTCCGGCTGCTGCTCGGTGCCGCTCGCCGACGGCGGTGCGCTCGCCGCCGCGACCTGGGACGCCGTCAAGGCCAAGCACCTCGCGCCGGAGGACTACTGGGTCACTCCGCACAAGCTCTGGAGCGCCGACGGCATCGCCCGCCCCGAGGGCCGCGCCGAGCTGCCGCCGCTGCTGCGCGGCTACCTCCGCCTCGGCGCCTGGATCTGCGGGGCGCCCGCCCACGACCCCGACTTCGGCGTCGCCGACCTCTACGTCCTGCTGTCGCTGCGCCGTACCAACCCCCGCTACCTGCGGCACTTCCTCTCCCTGGCGCCGGTGAAATGAGCGTCTGGCTGCCCATCGCTCCCTGCACGCCCGCCGACTGCGCGTCCCCGCGGTGGCCTGCCGTGCGCCGGACCACCGCGGCCCTCCGTCTGGTCGCCGGTACGGCGGCGGTCCTCGCGGGCGTCGTGCTCGCCCCGGCGGCGATCTTCCTGGGACGGTCCGGCCGCGCCCGTCTCGTCGGGCTGTGGTGCCGCGCGGTGATGCGGGCCTTCGGCGTACGGATCCGGGTGACGGGTGCCGTCCCGGGGCAGCGGGGGCCCCGGCGTGCCGGGCAGGGCACCCTCGTCGTCCCCAACCACATCTCCTGGCTGGACATCCCGCTCGTCGCCTCGGTCCTGCCCGGGCGGATGCTGGCCAAGCGCGAGGTGCGGCAGTGGCCCGTGCTCGGTCCGCTCGCCCGGTTCGGCGGCACCCTGTTCGTCGACCGCGACCGGTTGCGGGAGCTCCCCGGCGTCGTCGGGGCCGTGGCCGGTGCGCTCCGGCGCGGTTCGCGGGTGATCGTGTTCCCCGAGGGCTCGACCTGGTGCGGCCGGGAGCGGGGCCGTTTCCGGAACGCCGCATTCCAGGCCGCCCTCGATGCCGGCGCGGCCGTGCAGCCCGTGCGGATCGCCTACCGGCCGGTGGGCGCCGCCGCGTTCGTGGGTGACGACGCGCTGGGCGCCTCGCTCTGGCGGGTCGCGGCCACTGCCGGGCTGACCGCGGAGATCACGGTCCTGCCGCCGATCCCCGCCGCCGCCCACCCCGACCGGCGGGCACTGGCCGGGGCCGCACACCACGCCCTCGGCGGGGCGGCGACGCCAGGGGGCGCCGGCGCCCCGCACCGGGCACTCCCAGGGCCCCGCAGAGGCGCCGTTCAGATCGCGGTCGACAGGGACAGCGCGAACCTGCCCTCGGGGTCCGTCCACCACTCGGTGAGCTCCATCCCGGCGGCGGCGAGCTCCGAACGCACCCCCTCCTGACGGAACTTCGCCGACACCTCCGTACGGATCTCCTCGCCCGCCTCGAACGGAACGACGAGGTCCAGCTCTCGGATCCTCACCTTCCTCGCCTCGCGTGCGCGCAGGCGCATCTCGATCCACTCCTCCCGCGCGTTCCAGACGGCCACGTGGTCGAAGCCGTCCAACGGGAAGTCCGCGCCCAGCTCCCGGTTGACCACGGCCAGCACGTTCTTGTTGAACTCCGCCGTGACGCCCGCCGCGTCGTCGTACGCGGCCACCAGCACCCCCTCGTCCTTCACGAGGTCCGTGCCGAGCAGCAGCGCGTCCCCGGGCGACAGGAGCGCGCGCACGGACCGCAGGAAGTCCGCGCGCTCGCCGGGCAGCAGATTGCCGATCGTGCCGCCGAGGAAGGCGACCAGTCGTGGGCCCGGGGTGTCCGGCAGGGCCAGTACCCGGGTGAAGTCCGCGACCAGCGCGTGGACATGGAGCCCGGGGCGATCCGCGGGCAGCGACTCGCCCGCCCCGGTCAGTGCGCTCTCGCTCACGTCCACCGGGACGTAGCTGTGCAGTTCCGGCAGGGCGTCCAGCAGGAACCGGGTCTTCTCCGACGAACCGGAGCCCAGCTCCACCAGGGTGCGGGCGCCGGTCGCGGCGGCGATGTCCCGGGCCCGGCCGGCCAGGATCTCCCGCTCGGCACGCGTCGGGTAGTACTCGGGAAGCCGGGTGATCTCCTCGAACAGCTCGCTGCCGCGGGCGTCGTAGAACCACTTCGGCGGCAGCTCCTTGGGGCTGCGGGTCAGGCCGTGCTGCACATCGGCGCGCAGCGCGGCACTCGTGGCGTCCTCGGGCAGGGTGCGGGTCAGCTGGAACGGGCTCACGCGGACGGCTCCTTGAGCGGGGTCAGTAGTACGTCGGTGCGGGTCGCCGTGAGCAGCGCTCGGTCGGGCACCTCGCACCAGCGGGGGTCGTCGTCGTACGGCTCCGACGCCACGACCGTGCCCCGGCCCGGTTCGGCCAGGTACCAGAGCGTGTCGCCCCAGGCGGTCGCGGCGATCGTCACACCGTCGGTCAGCAGCAGATTGAGCCGGGAGTCCGGGGCGGCCCGGGCCACGTCGAGCACGGTGTCGGCGACGGCCTGCCCCGGCTCGTCACCGTCCCGCAGCCGGTGCAGCACCAGCGCCCACACCAACGCGGAGTCGCAGCGCGCCTCCAGCGACAGCAGTTCCGTCGCGGGCAGTGCGGCGGCGAGGGCGGCCACGCTGCCGGGCCAGCCCCGCACGGCGCCGTTGTGGCTGAACAGCCAGGGTCCGGCGGCGAACGGGGCGGCCGCGGCCTCGCCGTCCGCGCCCGCCTCCGTCGCGTCGCGGACGGCGGCCAGCAGCGCCCCGCTGCGGACCACCCGGGCCAGATCGGCGAAGGACAGGTCGGCCCAGACGGGGCCGGCACGCCGGTAGCGGGCGGGCACCGGGTCGCCGTCGGCGTACCAGCCCACGCCGAAACCGTCCGCGTTCACCGTCCCGTACCGCTGCCGGCGTGGCGCCCACGACTGCCGCAGCAGCGCGTGCGGCGGCCGCACCAGCAACTCGCCCAGTCCCGTCGGCCGCCCCAGGAAGGCGATGTGGCGGCACATCACGCGTCCCGCGCGGTGCGGAACCCGGAGAAGATCTGCCGGCGCACCGGCAGGTCCCAGTTGCGGAAGGTGCCCCGGCAGGCCACGGCGTCCACGGCGAACGAACCGCCCCGCAGCACCTTGTACCCGGGGCCGAAGAACACCTCCGAGTACTCGCGGTACGGGAACGCCGCGAACCCCGGGTACGGCAGGAAGTCGCTCGACGTCCACTCCCACACGTCGCCGATCAGCTGCCGCACCCCGAGCGGTGAGGCGCCCTCCGGGTACGCCCCCGCGGGCGCGGGCCGCAGATGCCGCTGCCCCAGGTTCGCCCGCTCGGGCGAGGGGTCCTCGTCGCCCCACGGATAGCGCCGCGAGCGGCCGGACGCGGGGTCGTGCCGGGCGGCCTTCTCCCACTCGGCCTCCGTGGGCAGCCGCCGTCCGGCCCAGCGCGCGTAGGCGTCCGCCTCGTACCAGCTGACGTGCAGCACCGGCTCGTCCTCGGGCACCGCTTCGGTCACCCCGAACCGGCGGCGCAGCCACTGGCCGCCCTCGCGCCGCCAGAACAGCGGCGCGCCGATGTCGTGCCTGCGGATCTGGTCCCAGCCCTCGGGCGCCCACCAGCGCTCTTCGGTGTACCCGCCGTCCGCGACGAACGCCTGGAACGCGCCGTTGGTGACGGGAGTGGTGTCGATGTGGAACGCGTCCACGTGGCGGTGGTGCGCGGGCCGTTCGTTGTCCAGGGCCCACGGCTCGGTGGAGGTGCCCATCGTGAACGGGCCCGCCGGCACCAGCACTTCTGCCTGCAGCCCGGTCGTGCCGCCGCCCGGCGGCTCCGGCGCGTCGAGAGCCGCCGGGCCGCGCCGCAGCTGGTGGGTGATGAGCATCGTCTCGTCGTGCTGCTGCTCGTGCTGCGCGATCATCCCGAACGCGAAGGCGGAGTCCACGAGCGCAGTGCCGTGCAGCGGGTGCGCCTCCAGGACGTCCAGCACCCGGCCGCGGATGTCGGAGGCGTACGTCCGGGACTCGGCCGGGGACAGCAGCGGCAGGGTCGGACGCTCGGCGCGCGGGTGCTCGAAGGCGTCGTACACCGAGTCGATCTCGGGCCGGATCGGGTCCCGTCCTGCGACGGCCCGCAGGAGCCACTGCTCCTCCTGGTTGCCGATGTGCGCCAGGTCCCACACGAGCGGGGACATCAGGGGCGAGTGCTGGGCGGTGAGTTCGTCGTCGTCGACGCACTCCGTCAGCAGCCTGGTGCGGGCCCGGGCCGTGGTGAGCGCCTCCAGGGCGCGCTGCCTGAGCGCGTCGTCCGTGGCCACCGGGGTCTCGGTCATGAGCTGGTCTCCTTGGTGCGGAGCGAGAAGTCGTCGGCCGGGCAGCGGCCGGGCAGGACATGGCGCTCGTGGTACGCGGCGACCGCGTCCTGTACGGCCTGTGAGGCGCCCAGCCGGGGCAGGGCCTCCAGCGCTACGGCGAAGCAGCCGGCGGCCGCACCGTGCAGTTCGGGGTCGGTGAGGCCGTTGCGCGCGGCGCTCTCCCACAGGGGGTTGCGGGGCGCGGGCCGGGTGCCGGCGGTCTCGGCGAGCGGCTTGACGGTGCGGTAGGCGGTCTCCGCGGCCTCCGGGTCGTCGAACAGCGCCATGGTGACGGCGAGCGGAACCATCCACCCCGTCTCCCCCGACTGCGCGTCGATCATGCGCAGTTCGAGGTGCCCGCGCGGCCGCACCGGAGGGAAGAGCGTGGTCATGTGGTACTCGAGGTCGGCGCGGGTGGGCGGCCGGGGCTTCCCGGACCGGATCCACTCCCGGAACGTCAGTCGGTCCGGCACCGGCCAGGGCCCGTCCGCGGCCCGGATGCACATGACCGGGGTGTCCAGCACGTGCGCGGCCCAGGCCTCGCGCGGCGGTGCGCCCGTGGGCGGTGCCAGTGCCCGTGCCGGGTCCAGGCCGGCCCACAGCGACTGCCGGGTCGAGCGCCATCCGGTGGGCCCGCCCGCCCCGGCCGGGGAGTTGGCGAAGGCCGCGACGAGCACCGCTCCCAGCAGGTGAGCCAGTTGCCAGCGGCGGCCGAGGCCGAGCGGGCCGGGCTCCTCGTACCCGGCGTCCAGGCAGACCTGGACGGACGCGGAGGAGCACATCATGGACCGGCCGGCGGGGCCGGTGCGGTCGAGGCACGCCTCCATGGCGTCGTACCGCGGCTCGCGCAGCAGTCGGCGGGGCGGGTTCCAGGGGTCGTGACCGTAACCGGTCAGAGTCAGCCCGGAGCGGGCCAGGGCGGTCCGGACGGTGGTCAGATCAGCCGCCGTGGAGTCGATGCACTCCATCAGCGACGCGGCGGGCGGCGAGCTGAGCTCAAGCTGCCCGCCCGGTTCGAAGGTGAGCGCCGAACCGAGGGCCAGGCCCCGGAGTCCGGCGAAGGCCCGGTCGAGACGGGCCTCGTCGACGGGCAGGTGCGGCAGGTGTCGGTCGTGCACGAGCCATTCCAGCTCCACTCCGACGGTGCGGGGCGGGCCCGTCTTGAAGCAGATACATCGGAGCAGTTCTTCGGCGTCGTCCTCGGAGAGCGGCGGGGTACTGCCCCCGTGGCCGGGTGCTGTCATGATCGACTCCTCCTGTCGAAGGCGTTCCGTCCACCTAAAGCCACCGCTGCGGTTCGCACAAGAGTGCCCCTCGAGCGGGGCGGCTCTGCTTCCGGCGAGGTGAGCGGGGCGAGAACAGGCTTGCGGGGCGCCTCCTTGATCACTGAGGATTCCGGGCATGAGCGCACGTTTGCGGGGGGTCGCACGACAGACCCAGGAGATCGTCGAAGCGGGCCGCTACCGGGCACCGGGCGGCCACACGGTGACGATCGGCGGGGATCTGTCCGCCGCGGTCGAAGGGACACGGATGTTCGGGCCCGAGCCCGTGCCGGTGGTCCCCGACACGGACCGTTTCAGCCTATGCGAGGTCACCGGGGAGAGCAGCCTGGCGGCCGCGCGGCGGCTGACCGACCGGGGCGCCGGTCCGGTCGCGGTCCTGAACTTCGCCTCGGCCCGCAATCCCGGGGGCGGGTACCTCAACGGCGCCCAGGCGCAGGAGGAAGCGCTCTGCCGCGACTCCGCGCTCTACACCACGCTGCTGGCCGTGCCCGGGTTCTACGCCCACCACCGTGAGGTCCGGGACCCGTTCTACTCCGACCGGGTGATCCACTCGCCCGGAGTGCCGGTGTTCCGGGACGAGCGCGGCGGGCTCCTCGACACGCCGTTCACGGTCGGTTTCCTCACCTCGCCGGCGCCCAACGCGGGCGTGATCACCGGCCGAACGCCGGAGCTGGCCGACCGGATACCGGCGGCCCTGGCCTCCCGGGCCGAGCGGGTCCTGGAGACCGCGGCGGCGACGGGCTACCGGCGGCTCGTCCTGGGCGCGTGGGGCTGCGGGGTCTTCCGCAACGACCCGGCGCTGGTCGCGGGGGCGTTCCGGACGCTGCTCACCGGGGACGGCCGCTTCTCCGGGCACTTCGACGAGATCGTCTTCGCGGTGCTGGACCGGACGCGGGAGGCGAGGACGCTCCGGGCGTTCCAGGAGGCCTTCCCGGCGGGCCCGGCGCCCGACCGGGTCTCCTGAGCCCGGCCCTTCGTGCGGCCGTCCCGCCGGCCCACCGAGCGCCACGAGGTGACGGCGACGACGGCGGTGCGGCGCGAGTCGACCCGGGGTGCGGGACCCGTCGCCCGGGCGGTGTCACCACGGGGGCCAGCCGGAGCGCGGGCGCCGGCATGCGTGACGGGCCGGGCCTGACTAGCGTCATGGCATGGGCACTGTTCCGCGGCGCTTCGAGATCCTGCTCGTGCCGGAGCACGTCGAGGACCGCGGTGGTGCCGCGGTCGAGGACAGCGCGGTGCGCACGGCCGTGGTCGAGATGACCGGGGAGCTGGGCGCGTCGGGCTATCCGCGCTACGCGGGCCACGGCATCGTCGCGGACGTCGACCCGCAGACCCGCACGGTGGAGGCGCTGCTCGTGGACGGCTCGGAGCTCGACTACGGGCTGACGGCGCTGGTCAGGGACTGGCAGCCCGACTGAGAGGGCCGCTGCCACGACAGGCACGGGCCCCGGAGCGGCGGGCACCGCGGGCCGCGGTCGGGATACGGGGCCACCAGGGGGCTAGGGGGTCTCGGGGACGGAGTGACCGAGAGCGCGGACGCGCCCGGCACGCGATGTTCGCGGCCGGGCACGCCCCGAGTGCGTCACTGCTGCGTCGCCTCGTTCTTCTGCGCGTCCTCGATGGACTTGCGCACCTCGTCCATGTCCAGGCCGCGCGCCTGGCCGATCACGTCCTCCAGGACGGGCTCGGGCAGCGCGCCCGGCTGCGCGAAGACCGCGACGTTGTCCCGGACGATCATCAGCGTCGGGATGGAACGGATGTCGAACGCCGCCGCCAGCTCCGGCTGCGCCTCCGTGTCGACCTTCGCGAAGACGAGGTCCTCGTGGCGCTCGGAGGCGCTCTCGTACACCGGGGCGAACTGGCGACACGGACCGCACCAGGAAGCCCAGAAATCGATCAGGACGAAGTCGTTCTCGGAAACGACCTGATCGAAGTTTTCCTTGGTGAGCTCGACAGTGCTCATTACCTACTACCTCTTCCTGGGGTGTCCGGTCGGCCCCGTCCCTCCGGCGCCCTGGCGGCGCGTTGGGCGTCCGCCACAACAGGCGCGGAGTACGGCCGTATTCCGCCTGCCCATGTGGCCACGCTCCACACGTGCCACCACACTGTGCGTATGACGGAAGCCGTGGAGTACGACGTTGTGGTGCTGGGGGCAGGGCCGACGGGCGAGAACGTGGCGGACCGCACACGGGCCGCCGGTCTGAGTACGGCGGTGGTGGAGAGCGAACTGGTCGGCGGCGAGTGCTCGTACTGGGCGTGCATGCCGAGCAAGGCACTGCTGCGGCCCGTGATCACACGGTCCGACGCGCGCAACGTGCCCGGTGTGCGCCGGTCGGTGCAGGGCCCCCTCGACACCGAGGCCGTCCTCGCCCACCGCGACGGGATGGCCTCGCACTGGAAGGACGACGGCCAGGTCTCCTGGCTGGACGGGATCGGTGCCCGGCTCTACCGCGGCCGGGGGCGGCTGCACGGCCCCCGCAAGGTCGTCGTCGAGGGACCGGAGGGCGAGCACCATGTGCTGACCGCGCGGCACGCCGTGGCCGTGTGCACGGGAAGCCGGGCGGTGCTGCCGGATCTGCCGGGTCTCACCGGGGCCAGGGCATGGACCAGCCGCGAGGCGACCAGCGCGCACGAGGCGCCGAACCGGCTCGTCGTGGTGGGCGGGGGAGTCGTCGGCACGGAGATGTCCACCGCCTGGCAGGGGCTCGGCTCGCAGGTGACCCTGCTGGTGCGCGGCGGGGGGCTGTTGCCGCGGATGGAACCGTTCGTCGGCGAGTACGTCGCCGAGTCGCTGACCGGGGCCGGGGTGACCGTACGGACCGGTGTGGGGGTGGCGGCGGTCAACCGGCCCGACCCCGGCGGTCCGGTCACCGTCGTCCTCGACGACGGGGAGATGATCGAGGCGGACGAGGTGCTGTTCGCCACCGGCCGCGCCCCGCGGACCCAGGACATCGGTCTGGAGACGGTGGGCCTGCAGCCCGGGTCCTGGCTCGCGGTGGACGACAGCTGCCGGGTGGGAGGCCACGAGTGGTTGTACGGGGTCGGTGACGTCAACCACCGTGCCCTCCTCACCCATCAGGGCAAGTACCAGGCCCGGATCGCCGGGGCGGCGATCGTCGCGCGCGCCCGGCGCACCCCCCTGCTGGAGACGGACCGCTGGGGTGCGCACTCGGCGACGGCCGACCACGACGCCGTCCCCCAGGTCGTCTTCACCGACCCGGAGGCGGCCGCGGTCGGCCTGTCGCTGGCGGAGGCCCGGGCCGCCGGGCACCGTGTCCGGGCCGTCGACAAGGACCTCGCCGCCGTCGCCGGCGCGAGCCTGTTCGTCGACAACTACCGCGGCCGCGCCCGTATGGTCGTCGATCTCGACCGCGAGATCCTCCTCGGTGTGACGTTCGTCGGGCCGGGCGTCACCGAGTTGCTCCACTCGGCCACGATCGCGGTGGCCGGGGAGGTACCGATCGACCGGCTGTGGCACGCGGTGCCCTCGTATCCGACGATCAGCGAGGTGTGGCTGCGTCTGCTGGAGGAGTACCGGGACGGCGGGGACGGCCAGAGCGGCTGACCGGCACCCGTACCGTCCCGGGCGGGGGGCGGCCCGCGTCTCACGGCACCTCGGGGAGGTCCCCGGACATCGCCGCCGCCATCCTCAGGTGCGGCGCGGCCTCGGTGTGCCTGCCCTGCCGCTCCAGCGTGCGGCCCAGCATCAGGCGGGCGTAGTGCTCGACCGGGTCGCGCTCCAGCACCGCGAGGAGCTCGGTCTCGGCCCTGCCGAGCCGCGCCGAGTGGTAGTAGGCGCGGGCCAGCAGCAGCCGCGGTGCGACCTGCTCGGGCGCCTCGGCGACGAGGCCGTCGAGGATCCGCGCGGCCGTCGTGTACTCCCTGGCGTCGAAGAAGAACCGTGCGCGGTCCCACCGCTCCGCCGGGGTCCCGAACTCGTAGTAGGTGTCGCCCACTTCGCCTTCCTCTCCGTCATCCGCGGATCTGTCGACGGACCGCTGCTCCGTCATCCCGCCGGGACTTCCGTCAACCCGAGAAAGTGGTTGAACATTCCGCATCATCGCGCTGCGGCGCATCGGCACCGCACAGGGCTAGGTTGGGCGGCATGAGCAATCTTGATCGTCAGGCTGCGCTCTCCGTATGCGGCGGCAAGGGCTTCGTCGTCGCCGATCCGGTGCGTGAACTCCTCACCCCCCGCCGCGTGCCGCTCGGCGAGTCCACCGAGGTCCGCCGGCTGCTCCCCAACCTCGGCCGCCGGATGGTCGGTGCCTGGTGCTTCGTCGACCATTACGGCCCCGACGACATCGCCGACGAGCCCGGGATGCAGGTCCCACCCCACCCGCACATGGGCCTGCAGACCGTGAGCTGGCTGCACGAGGGAGAGGTGCTGCACCGGGACAGCGTCGGCAGCCTCCGGACGATCCGGCCGAAGGAGCTCGGGCTGATGACCTCGGGGCGGGCGATCAGCCACTCCGAGGAGAGCCCGAAGAGCCACGCCCGCTTCCTCCACGGCGCCCAGTTGTGGGTGGCCCTGCCGGACGCCCACCGACACGTGGAACCCCACTTCCAGCACCACGCCGAGCTCCCGCAGGTCACCGCCCCCGGCCTGACCGCCACGGTCATCCTCGGCGAGCTCGACGGCGCCGTGTCACCGGGCTCCACGTACACACCGATCGTGGGAGCCGACCTCGCCCTGGCACACGGCACCGAGACCGCCGTCCCGCTCGAACCGGACTTCGAGTACGCCGTGCTCGCCATGTCCGGCGAGGCCCGTGTCGACGGCGTCCCCCTGCTCCCCGGCTCGATGCTCTACCTCGGCTGCGGCCGCGGCGAACTGCCCCTCCGCGCGGACTCGGACGCCGGCCTGATGCTCCTCGGCGGCGAGCCGTTCGAGGAGGAGCTCATCATGTGGTGGAACTTCATCGGCCGCACGCAGGAGGAGATCGAGACCGCGCGCAAGGACTGGGCGGAGGGCTCCCGCTTCGGCGAGGTCCACGGGTACGAGGGCGACCGGCTCGCCGCGCCCGACCTGCCGCCCGTGCCGCTCAAGCCGCGGGGCCGGGTGCGCTGACCTCGGGTGACGATCTCCGGCTCGAGCGTCGCTCCGGGGACCGGGGGTGAGGATCCGGCGTGCCCGCCGCGCGCCGCTCCCCGGTCCACCGTGCCACCGCGGTGGAACCGGCCGGGGCCGACGTCGCGGCACCCGTGAGGAGGACTCCGATCGGCCCTCACCGGCTCGGAATCGGTAGATTTGTTTGCCAGGGCGAAAGGCGCCGCAGACCGGCCGATGTGCCGCGCCCGTGCTCGTCAGCCTCGCAGGCGAGGAATAGATGTCCGATGTGAGCCCGCCGATCACGGCCACGTTCGTCCTCTATGTGGTCGCCGTGATCGCAGTAGGTGTCTGGGCGTACACCCGCACCCGCACCTTCGCCGACTTCGCCCTGGGCGGCCGCAGGCTCAGCGCGCCGGTCGCCGCGCTGTCCGCGGGTGCCAGCGACATGTCCGGCTGGCTGTTCCTGGCGCTTCCCGGAGCCGTCTACGCGGCCGGCGTCGGGGCCGGCTGGATCGCCGTCGGGCTGGCGATCGGCACCTACCTCAACTGGCTGTTCGTCGCGCCGAGGCTGCGCACCTACACCGAGCGGGCAGGTAACGCGGTGAGCCTGTCGGCCTACCTGGAGGAGAGGTTCGAGGACCGCACCCGGATGCTCCGGATGGTCTCGGCGGCGGTCACCGTCGTGTTCTTCACCGTCTACGTCGCGAGTGGCCTGGTGGCCGGCGGGCTGCTGTTCGAGAAGGTCTTCGGCGTCGACTTCGAGCTCGCCGTGTCGCTGACCGCCCTGGTCATCGTGGTGTACTCGTGCCTCGGCGGCTTCCTCGCCGTGAGCACGACGCACGTGATGCAGGGCACCCTGATGTTCCTCGCCCTGCTCGTGCTCCCCGTGATCGGGATCGGGGCGCTCGGGGGCTTCGGGGCGCTGGAGAACGCCCTCGTCGAGAAGACGCCGACCCTGCTGGAAGTGGGGGCCGAGGCCGGCTATGCCGACGGCCGGTGGACGGCCGGCGGGCCGCTCGGCGCCGTCGCCATCATCTCGCTGCTCGCCTGGGGCCTCGGCTACTTCGGTCAGCCGCACATCCTGGCCCGCTTCATGGGCATCCGCAGCGCCCTCGCCGTCCCGGCGGCCCGGCGCATCGGCACGGGCTGGGTGCTCGTCGTCCTCGGCGGCGCCGTGCTCGTCGGCCTCGTGGGCATCGGGCAGCTCGATACGCCACTGGACAATCCGGAGACCGTCTACATCGCCCTGACCCAGACACTGCTCAACCCCTGGATCGCCGGGGTGATGCTGGTCGCCGTACTGGCCGCGATCATGTCGACCGCGGACAGCCAGCTCCTCGTGTCGTCCGTCGCTCTCACGGAGGACTTCTACCGGGCCCTGCTCAGCCGGCGGGCCTCGGACAAGGTGCTGGTGTGGGTCGGTCGCGGCGCCGTGGTGGTGGTGATCCTGGTAGCCTGCCTGATCGCCCTCAAGGGCGGCGGAGTGCTGAACATCGTCGCCTACGCCTGGGCCGGCTTCGGAGCGGCCTTCGGGCCGGTCGTCCTCCTCTCGCTGTACTGGCCGCGTATGACCTGGGCGGGGGCCATGGCGGGAATCGTGTCGGGCGCGGCCACGGTGCTCTTCTGGAAGAAGATCAGTCCGCTGCTGGGGCCGCTTGATTCGGGCATCTACGAGATGGTGCCGGGCGTGCTGGTCGCCACGGCCTCCGCGCTGTTCTTCGGCAGGTTCGTCGGCCGGCCGCCGAAGCGCGCCTTCTGGCGGATGCCGGGGGGCGGGGTGAGCCAGCTGAGGCTCGAACCGTTCCTCGCGCACGCACCGGTCGGCGTGGCGGTCCTCGACACGGATCTGCGGTACGTCTGGGTGAACGACGTACTGGGGCGGCTGATCCCCCTCGAACGACGGCTCGGACGGCGGGTCAAGGAGGTGCTGCCCGAGCTGGAGGCGGAGGCGTTCGAGGAAAGGATGCGGACGGTCCTGCGGACCGGGTCTCCGGTGATGGACTACGAGTTCCGCGGGCCCAGCTACGCCGATCCCCACCAGGAGCGTGCGTACTCCGCCTCGTTCTTCGGGATGAAGGACCGCCACGGCCGGCACGTGGGCGTCTGGTACATGATCATCAATGTCACCGAGCGCTGGCGGGCCCAGGAGCGCCTGGCCCTGCTGAGCGATGCCGGTGCCCGGATCGGCAGCACGCTGGACGTGACCCGAACGGCACAGGAACTGGCCGACGACGCCGTGCCGTCCCTCGCCGACTTCGTCGCCGTCGACCTGCTGGACTCCGTCATGAGGGGTGACGAACCCGCCCCCGGACCAGTCGGCTCCGGCCCCGTCATCCGCCGCGCGGCGCAGAAGTCGGTGCGGGAGGGTGCTCCGGAGGCGAGACTGGCCGTGGGGGAAACGGTCCAGCGCACGCCCTCGTCCCCCGTCGCCCGGTGCCTGCTGGAAAGCCGGACCCTGGTGGAACCGATCCTGGACGCCTCCACCAGCGCGTGGGTGGCCATGGACCCGACGCTGGGCGCCGTCATCCGCGAGTACAAGTTCCGCTCGATCATGGTGGTGCCGGTGCGGGCCCGCGGTATCACCCTGGGCGCGGCGACGTTCGTCCGCTCCCGGCGCCTGGGTCCCTTCGAGGAGGACGACACACGTCTCGCCGAGGAACTCGTCTCCCGTGCCGCGGTGTGTGTCGACAACGCGCGCCGCTACACCCGCGAGCGCACCGCGGCCCGCTCGATGCAGCGCTATCTGCTTCCGCAGGAGCTGACCGGGGGATCCGCTCTGGAGGTGGCCTCCTGGTACTTCCCGGCACATGCGCCCAGTGGCGTGGGTGGTGACTGGTTCGACGTGATTCCGCTCTCCGGGGCCCGGGTCGCACTGGTCGTCGGGGACGTGGTCGGCCACGGGATCAATTCCGCGGCCACCATGGGGCGCCTGCGGACGGCCGTGCGCACGCTCGCCAACCTGGACCTCCCCCCCGACGAGCTGCTGGCCCACCTGGACGACCTGGTCATCGGCCTCATGGAGGCGCCCGGCAGTGACGAGTCGGCGACGGCCGAGAGCGAGAGCGTGGGCGCCGCGCTGATGGGGGCCACCTGCCTGTACGCCGTGTACGACCCGGTCAGCAGGCAGTGTGCGCTCGCCCGGGCCGGCCACCTCCCGCCCGTTGTCGTCGGCCCCGACGGCACCGCCGACTTCCTGGACCTGCCCGCCGGACCGCCGCTCGGTCTCGGATCCCTGCCCTTCGAATCCGTCGAACTGGAGCTGGCCGAGGGCAGCCTGATCGGGCTCTACACGGACGGCCTCATCGAGGCCCCCGACCGGGATGTCGACGTCGGCCTCTCCCGGCTGAGCAGCGCTCTCGCGGTCCCCGGGCCGACGCTGGAGGAGACCGGCGACCACGCGGTCGACGCCCTGCTGACCGGTCCGCCGTCCGACGACGCCGCGCTGCTCCTCGCCCGGACCCGCATCCTGGGCGCCGACCAGGTCGCCACTTGGGACCTGCCCTCCGACCCCGTCGCCGTGGCGCATGCCCGCAGCCTCGCCGGCCGGCAGCTGTCCGAGTGGGGAACGGACGATCTCGTGTTCACCATGGAGCTGATCGTCAGCGAACTGGTCACCAACGCCATCCGCCACGCGACCGGACCGATCTGTCTGCGTCTGATCCGGGACCGCGCCCTGATCTGCGAGGTCTCCGACGCCAGCAGCACTTCGCCGCGCCTGCGCCACGCCAGGACCACGGACGAGGGAGGGCGAGGCCTGCTGATCGTCGCTCAGCTCGCCCGGCGATGGGGCACGCGCTACACGAAGACCGGCAAGATCATCTGGGCGGAACAGGCGATTCCCGACGAACGGACGAGGTGAGCCCCACCTCCCCGCGGGGGCCGCCCGTGCGGCCGCACGGACCGTACCCGGGGATCGCCTCCGAGCCTCCTCGTCCCCTTGGCTCGCGGATCCCTGCGCGGCACGTCAGCGAGGACCGGCCGCCGGGCGGGACGGCACACCTGGGCGGGGGTACACCCGGGACTGCTTCACGCTCCCGAACGCGAAGCTGGACTCGATCGACGCGATTCCGGGGATGGCGTGGATCTGCGTGCGCACCAGGATCTCGTACGCCTCGAGGCTTTCGATGACGACTCTGAGCAGGTAGTCGCTGCTGCCCGCCATCAGGTAGCAGTCCTGGATGTGCTCGATGAGCCCGACGTGCCGCTCGAACACGTTGACCGCCTCGGCGGTGTGACGTTCCAGACGGACCCGTACGAAGACGGTGATCGGGAGGCCGAAGGCGACCTGGTCCACCATGGCGGTGTAGCCGCTGATCAGACCCGACTCCTCGAGGCGGCGCACTCGGCGCAGGCAGGGCGAGGGCGACAGCCGTACCCGGTCCGCGAGGTCCTGGTTGGACAGGCGGCCGTCCGCCTGCAACTCGTGAAGAATCTTGAGATCAACCGCGTCCATGGCTCTCCTTGGCAGATTCTGCCTCAAAGCTACGTCTGAAGGGCACAACTGGCAATCGTATGCCCCGCTGATTGATCTAGCGTTGCCGTAGTCGTCAGGGGTGGCACGGTGCTGCCCGACAGGTCCATGGGCGGGAGGATTCTTCGGTGGTCGCGACGAACACGGCCGCGGCGCCGGCGCCCGCGGAGGCCGGGGGCACGGCCCCCACGGCAGCCGCCGCGCGGAACGGGGGACTCTCCCCACAGGCGGTGGGCATGTCGGCTTTGCTGCTGACCGTGGCGATCTGGGCCGCGTTCGCGCTGAGCGCCCGCGCTCTCAGTGCCTCCACCCTGCTTCCGGCGGACGCGGCCGTCCTGCGGTTCGGTGTGCCCCTCGTCGTCCTCGCGCCTGCCCTGTGGCGGCGCAGACGCCGACTGGCCGCCGTGCACCCGGGCCCCGCCGCCAAGATCATCTGCGGTGCGGGGGTGCCGTTCTTCCTCGCGGCGATGTACGGAGGCTCGCTGACGTCGGCGGCCTTCGTCGGTGCGATCGTCCCCGGGATGGTCCCCTTGTTCGTCTCCGCCCTGCTCGTCGCGAGCGGGCGTGGTGCTCCGCGGGGCACGCAGACGGCCGGCCTGGTGCTGATCGTCGCCGGAGTCATCGCGCTGGTCCTCCGTCACACCGTGGTTCTGGACACGGAGGTCCTGCTGGGTTCGGGCACCCTGCTCGTCGCCAGCGGCCTGTGGGCGCTCTACACGGTGGGGCTGCGCGAAGTGGACCTCGACCCGGTCGGATCCATAGGGCTGCTGTGCCTTCCGTCGTTCGCCGTCGTCTCGTTCCTGGTCCTGACCGGCGTCCTGCCCACCAACCTCGCCCGGGCGGCCGGCGGCGACCTCGTGCTGTTCCTCGTCGTTCAGGGGCTGGGCGTCGGCCTGTGTGCCGGTCTGCTGTACGCGTTCGCGATCCGGCGGCTGGGACCGCAGCGCAGCTCCGTCGTCGGCAGCCTCAGCCCGGTCGTCGTCGTCCTGCTCGCCATTCCCCTCCTCGACGAGGCACCGACCCTGCCCGTCGTGGTCGGCGTGCCCCTCATCACCGCCGGTGTCGTTCTCGCCAATCGACGCCCCCGAGCCAAGGTTTCCGCTGATGCTTGAACTTCTTGCCGCCCCGCCCGCAGACCCGCTGTGGGATCTCGCTGCCGAGTTCGAGGCCGACACGCGCCCGGAGCGCCTGAACCTCGTCCTCGGCGTGTACCGGGACCACACGGGAACGACACCCGTCATGTCGGCGGTCAGGGAGGCCGAGATACGCCTGGCGGAACGTTCCGCCTCGAAGGAGTACCGCGGACTCTCGGGCAACACCGCCTTCAACCGGGCCATGCTGTCCACGGTTCTGGGCGCCGAAGCACTGATCACACGGGCCACGGCAGTCCAGACGGTGGCGGGTACCGGAGCACTGCGCCTCCTGGCCGACCTGGTACGCCAGACCCGGCCGGGTGCGACGGTGTGGATCAGCGAGCCCGCCTACGTCAACCACCGGCCCATCCTCCAGGCAGCCGGACTGAAGGTCCGGACCTACGGCCGGATCGACCCCGAAGGACTCCCCGACCCGACGGGCATGCTCGACGACCTGCGTGGCGCGGGACGCGACGACGTGGTCCTCCTCCAGGGATGCTGCCACAACCCCACGGGGGTCGACCCCTCGCTCGAGACCTGGGAGGCGATGGCCGGGCTCGCCGCGACGAACGGCTGGGTCCCCTTCGTCGACCTGGCCTACCACGGGCTCGGCGACGGACTCGAGGCCGACCTGGAGCCCACCCGGATGCTGGCGGACCGCCTTCCGGAGATGCTGATCGCCGTCAGCTGCTCCAAGAACTTCGGCCTCTACAGCGACCGCACCGGCTGCGCGATCGTCCTCGGATCGTCGGGCCCGGCGCTGCGGCACGTGGAAACGGCCCTGCAGAACGCCGCACGCACCCTGTACTCGATGCCTCCGGAGCACGGAGCCGCCATCGTCACCACCGTCCTCGAGGACGAGGGGCTACGGGCCGAGTGGCGGGCCGAACTCGACGCCATGCGCGACCGGATCACCGCCAACAGGTCGGACCTGGTCGCCCACCTCGACGCGCTGGGCTGCGGCACCCTGGCGAACTCGCTCGCGCGGCAGAAGGGCATGTTCTCGATGCTGCCGCTCGTGCCGGACGACATGCGCCGACTGCGCAGGCGGTTCGCCATCTACGGAACGGCCTCGGGGCGCATCAACATCGCCGGTGTCCCGGCGCACCGGATCCCCTACCTGGCGCAGGGGATCGCCGCGGTGTACGCGACCGCCGACACATCAGGCGTGGCATCGGCCGCCCCGTCGGCACGATGACGGAGCGGTCGCCCGCCGCGTCCCTCACGAACGCGTACCCGGGTCGGGGCGTCGAGGCCCTGCTCGATCGCCCGACCTGGTGGCAGCGGCACCGGGGACCGCGAGCGCCAGCAGCGCCACGTCGTCGTCCATCGCACCCGTGCGCCGCTGCAGGTCTCCCCACACCGCATCCACCACGGCCCGCGGTGAGGCGTCCGAGCCCTCCGCGAGCAGGGCGGTGAGCCGGTCGTCCAGCGGGTAGAAGGTGCCGGAGGAGTCCCGCGCCTCCGTGACACCGTCGGTGTACGCGAGAATCACGTCGCCGGGCCGGAGCGGCACCGTCGTGGGGTTGGCCGCCGGCAGCCCCGGCAGCCCGGTGCCGAGCGGCGGGCCCGGCTCGCAGCGCATCTCCAGGACCGTGCGGCCACGCAGCAGCAGGGCCGGGGGATGACCCTGACTGAGGATGCGCACGTGTGAGCCGTCCGCAGGGAACTCCATCAGGAACGCGGTGGCGAACAGTTCGCTGCCGGCCCCGGCCCCGGCCCCGGCCACGGCATCGAGCGTCAGCCGCCGCTCCAGCCGCGCCGCCACCCCCTGCAGGTCCGGCTGGTCGAGGACGGCTTCGCGGAAGGCTCCCAGCAGGGCCGCGACGGTGCCGACGGCGGCGAGCCCGTGTCCCTGGACGTCGGCGACCAGGGCCCGTACTCCGTAGGGCCCCGGCCGTACGTCGTAGAGGTCCCCGCCGACCAGGGCACCCCGCTGCGCGGCCCGGTAGAGGGCGGCGCAGCGCAGCTCGCCCACACGGTCGGCAACCGGGGTGAGCACGGCGAGCTGGGCGGCCTCGGCGACCGAACCGGCCACTTCCAGGCGGCCGCGGAAGTGCTGCCGCACCCCGGCGATCACCACACTCAGCGCAGCGATCACGGCGACGGCCCCGAATTCCTCGGCGATCAGGCTGCCGGCTCCGACGCGCGGGAGCAGCATGATGCCGAGCACGGCGACGCCGGTGATGGCGGTACCCGGTGCTCCGTACGCCAGGGCCGCGAGCGGTGCCACGGCCGCGTAGTAGGCGCCCAGCTCCACCTGGTTGGGCGTGACTCCCTGGGCCAGGACCAGCGCGGCCAGCAGGGCGACGGGCAGCGAGCGCAGCCACAGCGGTGGCGTGGCGGTCCACAGAGTGCCGGCACCGTCGTCGTCGGCACCGCCGGTTCGCCTCCGCGCTGTGGTGCCCATGGGAGCACCGTAACCGACCGCGCGCCGGGTGCCGGGCAGCCGGGATCCCGCGCCCCGCGGCGAGCCGCGCGGCTGCGGTACGGGAGCTCCTGGACGCCTCCGGTCCGGCACCGCGGGACATGGGACACCGCAGGGATCGGGCGAGGGGTCTCAGCGGTCCAACGACGCCGTGTAGGGCGCCAGCTTGTCCGGGTTCATCACCCACATGATCCGCTCGATGCCCTCAGCCGACACGTCGACGGACAGGAGCGCGAAGACCTGGCCGTCGGACGAGACGAGAACGGCCGGGCGGCCGTTGGCCTCGACCCACCGGACGTCCGCCCCGGGCCAGAACCGCGGCGCGAAGGCCACGACGAACCGGGAGACGTGCGGACGTCCGACCACCGGGATCCGCGATGCCCGACGTACCCCTCCGCCGTCCGAGTAGCTGACCACGTCAGCGGCCAGGACGTCCTCGAGGGTTCTCAGGTCCCCCGTCCGCGCGGCGGTCAGGAACACCTCCAGGAGGTGCCGGTGATCGGCCGGACTCACGGGCTCCCTGCGCTCGGCGGCCAGGTGCTTGCGCGCACGGCTCACCAGCTGGCGGGCATTGGCCTCGCTGGTCTCCAGGACCTCCGCCACCTGCCTGTACGGGTAGTCGAACGCCTCCCTGAGGACGTAGGCGGCCCGCTCCACCGGGTTCAGCTTCTCCAGCAGGAAGAGCACCGCCATCTCGACGGCCTCGGCCCGCTCCGCCCCGACCTGGGGGTCCTGGCTCGTGTCGATCGGTTCGGGAAGCCACGGCCCGACGTACGACTCCCGCCGCACCCGGGCGGACCGGGCCGCGTTGATGGCCAGGCGGGTGGTGATGGTGGCCAGGAAGGCGGCCGGCTCGACCACGTCCGAGCGGTCGGCCTTCTGCCAGCGCAGCCACGCGTCCTGGACGATGTCCTCGGCCTCCGCGGCACTGCCGAGCACGCGGTAGGCGATGCCGAAGAGTCGCGGGCGTGCGACGACGAAGTCCCTCGCTGCCTGGTCAAGGGGGTCGGCGTCATCCCCAGCGAGCATGGTCGTCCCTTCCGGACCCGTGGCCACCATGCTACGAGCCGGTACGGCGGCCTGCTCCGGTGGCCGTGGGTGCTCACACCGATCGCACATGGGGAGGACGACGCCCGCCGTTGCCGGCGTCCCGCTGCCGCCGGCACACCGGGGACCGGCCCCACCCCTCCGCGCCGCGGTGCTCGGGGCATGCCGGTGTGGCCGCCCCGCCTCCCCGGGCACGGGTGCGCGGCGCAATCGGTCATCGCCCGGGGGAGCGTCCTGCGAACCGGTGGTGGACGAGGTGATGAGGATCGCGCCGGCGGGAATCCGTCCGCGGCGGCCGCTGCACCGAGCGGCAGTCGGCGTCGACGGCCCGCCGGCGGAAGGAGCGGTCCGGCACCCATGGCGGCCCGGCCGGAGTTGACGCATCGTCACATTCGATGCCGTCCGACGAGTTCGCGCCCACCGTCGATCGGAGCGGGGTGGGCGGGGGCCGTCTCCTCCGGTGGGCGTCCTTCCGGCGTCCCACAGGGAGGACGCGGACCCCGCCTCCGCCGGTGCGACGGCCGTCGCACGGACTGTGCCCGAACCCGCGCCCGTGACGACGGCGGCAAGGTCCGGGAGGTGGGTGGCCGTGGAGCCGGACACGGTCTCCCCCGGTTCGACGTCCCTACGCGGGGGTACGGCGGAACAGTCCGGCGCCGGGGGTCCGTCTCCCCGCCGGAGGGCCGGGGCGACGCGGAGACGGACGTTCGTTCACCGCGGTGCCGGGCGTCCTCGGTCAGCCGAACTGACCGGGCTGGTAACCGCCCGCGGGCTGCTGGTTGATCACGTTGATGCGGTTGTAGGCGTTGATGACGGCGATGAGGGACATCAGGGCGACGAGCTGGTCCTCGTCGTAGTGCTCGGCCGCGGCGGCCCAGACCTCGTCGGTGACACCACCGGCCGCGTCGGCGATCCGGGTGCCCTGCTCCGCCAGTTCCAGGGCCGCGCGCTCCGCGTCCGTGAAGACCGTGGCCTCCCGCCAGGCGGCGATCAGGTTGAGGCGCAGTGGGGACTCACCGGCGACGGCGGCGTCCTTGGTGTGCATGTCGGTGCAGAAGCCGCAGCCGTTGATCTGGCTGGCGCGGATCTTCACCAGCTCCTGGGTGAGGACCGGAAGCCCCGAGTCCGAGGCGGCCCTGCCCGCCGAGTTGAGGTGCCGAAGCACCTTGCCCGCAAGGGCGTTGCCGAAGTAGTCGAGACGCGCTTCCATGTGTGCTCCTGGGCCGAGTGGCAGATACGCACTGCTGACCGGACAGCTCGGCGGGACGTGACAGCCGGACGAGTGTGACCTGTGTCTCGCTGCTCGGCCGGCCGAGCCGGAGCCTGCCGCGTGCGCTCGTACTCACGGCCGGCGGGGTCCGCCCCGGGGTACCGAGGCGGCCTGCCGGGCCGATCGGAACCCGACCGATCAGAATCGGAGAAGCATCCGGCGGCGGGCCGCGGCTAGCGTGACGGGCACGGACATCACCCTTCACGCGAGCCGCCTCCCGCCGCACCTCGCAGCGAATCCATGACCCGCACCGCCGAGGGACGGACCACCGGACATACTGCTCGAGGACGGTCGGACCGAGCCGGGCGACGCCGACGAAGGACCGCGAGGGCGCCCGACGGATGGAGAGAAGATGAGCAAGGTCACGAGGACCAGCCCCCAGTCGCCTGAGCCGCACCCCGCCGACAGCCACGACCTGATCCGTGTGCACGGAGCGCGCGAGAACAACCTCAAGGACGTCAGCATCGAGATCCCGAAACGCAGACTGACGGTGTTCACGGGCGTTTCCGGGTCGGGCAAGAGTTCCCTCGTGTTCGACACGATCGCCGCCGAGTCACAGCGGATGATCAACGAGACGTACAGCGCCTTCGTCCAGGGCTTCATGCCGACGGCGGCCCGCCCCGAGGTCGACGTCCTCGACGGTCTGACCACCGCGATCACCGTCGACCAGCAGCGGATGGGCGGCGACCCCCGCTCCACGGTGGGCACCGCCACCGACGCCAACGCGATGCTGCGCATCCTCTTCAGCCGGCTCGGGCAGCCGCACATCGGCCCGCCGAGCGCCTACTCCTTCAACGTCGCCTCGGTCCGGGCGAGCGGCGCGATCACCGTCGAGCGCGGCGCCAGGACCAAGGCCGAAAAGGCCACCTACGAGCGCACCGGCGGCATGTGCAACCGCTGCGAGGGCCGCGGCACGGTCTCCGACATCGACCTCACCCAGCTCTACGACGACTCCAAGTCGATCGCTGAAGGCGCGTTCACCATCCCCGGCTGGAAGTCCGACAACGTCTGGACCGTCGGGATCTACGCCGAGTCGGGATTCCTCGACCCGCACAAGCCGATCCGCAGGTTCACGAAGAAGGAGATGCACGACTTCCTCCACCGCGAGCCGACGAAGGTGAAGGTGAACGGGATCAACCTCACCTACGAAGGACTGATCCCCAAGATCCAGAAGTCGTTCCTGTCCAAGGACAAGGAGTCGATGCAGCCGCACATCCGGGCGTTCGTGGAGCGGGCGGTCACCTTCACCACCTGCCCCGAGTGCGACGGCACCCGGCTCGGTGAGGGGGCCAGGTCGTCGAAGATCAACGAGATCAGCATCGCCCACGCCTGCGCGATGGAGATCCGCGACCTCGCGGAGTGGGTCCGCGGACTCGACGAACCGTCGGTGGCGCCGCTGCTCACCGCGCTCCAGGGCACCCTCGACTCCTTCACCGAGATCGGCCTCGGGTATCTCTCGCTCAACCGTCCCGCGGGCACGTTGTCCGGCGGCGAGGCACAGCGCGTCAAGATGATCCGCCACCTCGGTTCCTCGCTCACCGACGTCACCTACGTCTTCGACGAGCCGACCATCGGCCTGCACCCGCACGACATCCGGCGGATGAACGATCTGCTGCTGCGGCTGCGGGACAAGGGCAACACCGTCCTCGTCGTCGAGCACAAGCCGGAGGCGATCGCGATCGCCGACCATGTCGTGGACCTCGGGCCGGGCGCCGGCACGGAGGGCGGCACCGTCTGCTTCGAGGGCACCGTCGAGGGGCTGCGGGCCAGCGACACCGTCACCGGACGCCACCTCGACGACCGGGCCACCCTCAAGGAGGCCGTGCGCACGCCCACGGGCGCGTTGCGGATCCGCGGCGCGAGGGCCAACAACCTGCAGGGAGTCGACGTGGACGTCCCGCTCGGGGTGCTCACCGTCGTCACCGGTGTCGCCGGTTCCGGCAAGAGTTCGCTCCTCCACGGGTCGCTGCCCCGGCAAGCGGGAGCCGAGGGCGTGGTGTCGGTCGACCAGAGCCCGATCCGCGGTTCCCGCCGCAGCAACCCGGCGACGTACACCGGGCTCCTCGACCCGATCCGCAAGGCGTTCGCCAAGGCCAACGGCGTGAAGCCGGCGCTGTTCAGCGCCAACTCCGAGGGTGCCTGCCCCACCTGCAACGGCGCCGGCGTGATCTACACCGACCTGGCGATGATGGCCGGAGTGGCCACCACCTGCGAGGACTGCGAGGGGAAGCGCTTCCAGCCCTCGGTACTGGGGTACCACCTCGGCGGCCGCGACATCAGCGAGGTGCTCGCGATGTCGGTGACCGAGGCGGAGGCGTTCTTCGGCGCGGGCGAGGCACGCACGCCCGCCGCGCACAAGATCCTCGAGCGACTCGCAGACGTCGGGCTGGGTTATCTCAGCCTCGGCCAGCCGCTCACCACGCTGTCGGGCGGCGAGCGGCAGCGGCTCAAGCTGGCCACCCACATGGCGGACAGGGGTGGTGTCTACGTCCTGGACGAGCCGACGACCGGCCTCCACCTCGCCGACGTCGAGCAGTTGCTCGGGCTGCTCGACCGGCTCGTCGACTCCGGGAAGTCGGTCATCGTGATCGAGCACCACCAGGCGGTCATGGCGCACGCCGACTGGATCATCGACCTCGGCCCCGGCGCGGGTCACGACGGCGGCCGGGTCGTCTTCGAGGGCACTCCGACCGACCTCGTCGCCGCCCGTTCCACCCTGACCGGCGAGCACCTCGCGGAGTACGTCGGAGCGTGACGCCGACGCCCGACCGGGGCGGCGCCGAGCACGGCGTCCGACGCCCGACCGGGGCTCCGGTACGGGGCGGCGCGGCCGGCGCCGAGCGGGCGCGGCAGACGCGGCCGGCGCGGCACGTCGGGAGCCCCCGCAGGCGCCGCAGCGCGCGGGGCTACCGACGTGGCGGTCGCCGCCGCGGCCGCCGCGGTGATCACGTTCACGTCGACGGGGCGGGACACTCGTGGGGGCGAAATGCGACGATGCGGGGTGAACCCGCGGACGTGCGAACCCGGTTCGGTGTGTGCGGGCAGGTCCGGTGAGGTGCGTACGCGTCGTGCGTCCGCCACGGACACGCGGTGGAGCTTCGAGGTGCGGAGTTGGTCGGGGTGAGTCAGGGACGGAACCTGTGGTTGCGGCGCTTCCACTCGGTGGAGCACGGCGACGGCACCGCGGGGAATCCGGCGTTCGAGTTGATCTGCTTCCCGCACGCCGGCGGCTCCGCCGCCTACTGGCGCGGGCTCGCCGTGGAACTCGCCCCGGTGGTGGACGTCCTGGCGGTGCAGTACCCGGGGCGGCTCGACCGTCTGCACGAGCCACCCGTCGAGGACCTCCATCGGCTCGCGGACCTGGTCGTCGCGGAGCTGGGGCCGCCGGGCGACCGCCCCCGGGCGCTGCTCGGGCACAGCATGGGTGCCTCGCTCGCGTACGAGGTGGCCGTGCGGCTGGCGCGCGTGCCCGGAGGCCAGCCGCTACTGCTCGTGCTGTCGTGCCGTCGCGCGCCGGACGCCGCCCGCAGGCGGCCCCGGGACTGGCCGCGGGACGACGCCGAACTGATCGCCCGGGTACGGACGCTGGGCGGCACGGAGTCCGCGCTCCTCGACGACCCCGAACTGCTCGATGTGATCCTGCCCGCGCTGCGCGGGGACTACCGGGCGCTCGCCACGTACGAGCCCACCCTCGGCCGGACCCTGTCCTGTCCCGTCGTGGCCCTGACGGGGGACCGGGATGCCGAGGTGCCCGTCGAGGACCTCCGGGACTGGCGGGAGTGCACCTCGGGCGACTTCCGCACGCGCGTGTTCGAGGGCGGGCACTTCTTCCTGAACGACCACGTGGGGGAGGTGGCCGAGCTGATCCGCGGCATGCTCCCCGCGTCCGCGGGGTGAGCGGGGGTGGTCGTACCGGCCGACGCGGCCGGGCCGGTGGCACCGTCAGTGGGGCTGCGAGGATGTGCCCATGGAGCCGTCGAAGGTCGTACACGGGTTGTGGGATCGCATGCAGGCGCGGGACTGGGCGGGCGTGGGGGAGCTGCTCGCCCCCGATGTCGTCGTCGAGTGGCCGGTCAGCGGTGAACGGATCGTGGGCCGGGAGGACTACGTTCGCGTCAACGCGGAGTATCCGGAGGGGTGGTCGGTCCGGGTCCTGCGGATCGTGGCCGAGGGCGAGGAGGTGGCGTCGGAGGTCGAGGTGCCGCACCGGACGATGGGCGTGCACCGTGTCGCGTCGTTCTGGACCGTGCGCTCCGGACGGATCGTCGCCGGCCGGGAGTACTGGAGCGAGCTGGGCTCGGATCCGTCGCCGGAGTGGCGGTCCGGCCTGGTGGAGCGCCTGTAGGAGGGGGCCGGCGGAGCGCGGCACATCCTCTCCCGGACGGCCCTCGAAAGCGGCGATCGAGCACCTGACCAGGAGTTGGGCCCTCGAACTGGCACCGGAAGGCGTGCGGGTGAACGCGGTCGCTCCCGGGCCCGTCGAGAGTGACGCCCTGACCGCCGCCGGCCTTCCCCCTGCCGAGGTCGTGCAGATCAAGAAGGCGGAGGCCGCCCGTATTCCCCTGGGCCGCCGGGGCAGGCCGGAGGAGATCGCCGTGTGGGTCCTTCGGCTGGCGGACCCGACGACGGAATGGCCCACCGGCCAGGTCCTCACCGTCGACGGCGGCCTGGAAGTCACGTGACGCCTCCGTGCGTGCGGACGCGTTCCCTACCGGCGGGTGCGGACGAGCAGATACAGGAAGTACGGTGTGCCGATCACCGCCGTCATCAGGCCTGCGCCGAGCTGCGCCGGGGCGATCACGGTACGGCCCAGCAGGTCGGCGACGCACACGAGGGAGGCGCCGAGGAGCACCGCCACCGGAACCACCCGGAGGTGTTGCCGGCCCACCAGCGCGCGTGCCGCGTGCGGGGCGACGAGCCCCACGAAGCCGATCGTGCCGGCCGCGGCCACGGCGGTGGCCGTGAGCAGGACGCTCAGGACGAGGAAGCCCAGACGCCCCCGCGCCAGAGCGAGCCCCAGCAGCCTCGGCGTGTCCTCGTCCAGTGACACCAGGTCGAGTTCGGTGCGCCGCACGACCGCGACGAGTACGCCCACCGCCAGCACGGCCGCGAGCGGAAGCACGTCGACCGCGTTCCGCCCGTAGGTGGAACCCGACAGCCAGGTCAGTGCCTTCGTCGCGTTGAACGGGTCGGTGAGCACGATGAGCAGGCTGATCAGCGCGGCAGAGCCGGTGGCGACACCGAAGCCGACGAGAACGAGCCGGTTCTGCTGGAAGCCGCCCCGCGCGGCGAGTCCGAACACGACGACGGAGCCGGCCGCCGCGCCCGCGAACGCCGCGCCGGCCACGCCCCACGACCCGGCCGAGGCCACCGTCGTCACCAGGAGAACGGCACCCAGCGCGGCG
This sequence comes from Streptomyces sp. WMMC940, assembly GCF_027460265.1. Classification (NCBI taxonomy): domain Bacteria; kingdom Bacillati; phylum Actinomycetota; class Actinomycetes; order Kitasatosporales; family Streptomycetaceae; genus Streptomyces; species Streptomyces sp. WMMC940. The sequence continues at coordinate 638,652 of NZ_JAPZBC010000001.1, read as the reverse complement.
CCGCCGGACACGCCCAGGATGGCGGGCTCGGCCAGCGGGTTGCGGGTCACGGCCTGGACGAGCGTCCCGGCCAGGGCGAGCGCCGCGCCCGCGCACAGTGCCGCGAGGACCCGGGGCACGCGGGTGTCCAGGACGAACCCGACCGTGCGACCGGCCCTGCCCTGCGCCCAGTTCATCACGTCGCCGAGCAGCAGCTTGCTGTCGCCCAGCAGCACCGCGGCGATCGTCACGCCGACGAGCACGGCCACCAGCACGGTCGCCGTCGTCAGGAAGACGGCCCGGCTGCGGATGCGCAGCCGGTCGCCGGCCGCGGCGCCCGCGCCGTCCTTGACCCGGGCGGCCATCACGACCAGGAACAGGGCTCCGACGAGGCTGGTGGCCACGCCCGTCGGCACGGCGACCGCCACATCGGCGGGCACGACGGCGCGCAGGAGCACGTCCGAGCCGAGGACGAGCACGGCACCGGCCAGTCCGGCGACGGGAATTCCGCCACGTGCCCGGGAGTACCCGCGGAACCTGCGCGCCAGGGGCCGGACGAGAGCGGGGGCGCACAGGCCCACGAAGCCGATCGGCCCGGCGAGCGTCACCGCCGCCGCCGAGAGCAGCGCCGCGAGGACGACCACCGTGACTCGGGTCGCCCGGACGGGGACGCCGAGCCCGCGCGCGGCGTCCTCGCCGAGCGCCAGCGCGTCGAGCCTGCGGGCGACGAGCAGCAGTCCGACGAGGCCGATGACACCGAGCGGCACCATCTGCAGTACGCCGTCGTAACCGCTCTGGGAGATGCTGCCCTGGTTCCATCGGTAGAGCCCCTCGGTCTGCTGCGGGAACAGCAGCAGCAGCGCCTCGGTGATGGCGGTCAGCCCGAGCATGAGGGCACTGCCGGCGAGGACGAGACGTACGGTTCCGGTGCCCAGGCCCGACAGCCCGAGCACGACGGCCGCCGCCACGAGACCGCCCGCGAACGCCACACCGGAGGAGGCGAGGAGCGGCAGCGAGACGCCGGTGACGGCGGTCAGGCCGAGGGCCAGATAGGAACCGGCGTTCACCGCGAGGGTGTCGGGCGAGGCGAGGACGTTGCGGCTGACCGCCTGGAGGGCGGCGCCCGCCATGCCGAGCACGGCCCCTACGAGCAGTCCCGCGGTCATACGGGGCAGCCGGGAGGCGATGATGACGGACGCGTCGTCCGGGTCGGCGCGCCCGGTGAGCGCCTTCCAGACCTCGGGCGCGCCGACGGCGGCCGTGCCCTGGGTGATGTCGACGACCGCGAGGGCCGTGACGAGGAGGAGCAGTGCGGCCGTCACCGCGGCCGCGCCCGTCCGGGACGGGGCCGCCGGCGGACGGGTGGCGGGTGGGGAAGCGGTGACGGCCATGGGTGTTACTTCGTCAGCGCCTGGACCGCGGCGTCGACGTACTTGCCCATCGACTCGGGGCCGCCGAACATCCAGATGCCGTCGGGCAGCCGGTGGACGTTGCCCTTCTTCACGAACGGCAGCGACGTCCACACCTTGTCCTTGGCGAGGACGCCGGTGAACGGGGTGCTGGCCTTGTCGCCGTCGCTTCCGATGTAGGCGAACTGCACGTCGCCGAGCTTGGTGAGGCCCTCCACGTCGGTCGCGGCGAGCCCGTAGCTCGGGTCGCCCTTGACCGTCCAGGCGTTCTTCAGACCGAGCTTCTCGTTGACGGCGCCGATGAGCGAGCCGCTGGTGTAGGGCCGGATCGAGACCTGGTTGGAGACGACGTAGCCGTCGGCGAAGGCGTACTTCGTGCCGGCGAGACCGGCGTCGGCGAGAGCCTTCCTGCCCTCGGCGAGCTTGGCGTCGAAGTCCTTCTTGAGCTTCTCGGCCTGCTCGGTGGTGCCGGTGGCCTTCGCGATGAGGTCGAGGTTCTCGGTCATCCGGCCGATCGGGTCCGCCGCGTCGGCGGCACGGACCTCCAGGACCGGCGCGACCTTGCGCAGCTGCTTCACGGCGGCCGGCGGCAGGTCGTTCGTCGCGACGATCAGGTCGGGCGCAAGGGACGCGATCGTGTCCATGCTCGGCTCGCCGCGCGTGCCGATGTCCTTGGGCTCGTTCTTCAGCGGGACCGCGGTGTCCCAGGTCTTGTAGCCCTTGACGTCGGCGACACCGACGGGGTCGACGCCCAGCGACACCAGGCTCTCGACGACGTTCCATTCGGTGCCGACGACCTTCTTGGCAGGCCCGTCGAGCTTCACCTCCGTGCCGGTCGAGTCGGTGAGGGTGATCGGCTCGGCGGACGTCTTCTTCGCGTCGTCGGCGGCGGGCTCGGTCGTCCCGCAGGCGGTCAGGGTGAGGGCCGCCGAGGTCGCGACCGCGGCGGTGAGGAGGAGGCGTCTCATGAGGTGGTACTGAGCCTTTCGGTTCGCGAGTGGTGTCGGCCGATCGCGCGGGTGCGCAGCCGGCCGGTCAGGGGATCGGTGTCGACTTCGAGGCGGATTCCGTAGGTGTCGGTCAGCCGCCGGGCGGTGAGGACGTCCTCGGGGAGTCCGTCGGCGATGATCCGGCCTTCGTGGAGCAGCACGATCCGGTCGGCCACGGCCGCGGCCTGGTCGAGGTCGTGCAGGACGGTGCCGACGGCGATACCGTGCTCGTCCGCGAGGTCGCGGACGAGGTCGAGGAGTTCGACCTGGTAGCGCAGGTCGAGATACGTGGTCGGTTCGTCGAGGAGCACCACGCCGGTCTCCTGGGCGAGACAGCAGGCGAGCCATACGCGCTGCAGCTGGCCGCCGGAGAGATGCTCCGCTCCCCGGTCGGCGAGCTCCGCGACGCCGGTCATGGCGAGCGCGCGGTCCACCGCCGCCCGCCCGCCCGGGTCCACCTTGCCCCAGCGGCTCCGGTACGGGTACCGGCCGAACTCGACGACGTCCCGCACGGTGAGTCCGCCGGGCGTGGGACGCCCCTGCGTCAGCAGGGCCACATGGCGCGAGAACTGGCGCGGCGTCATGGCCAGCCCGTCCGTGCCGCCGTCGATGACGACGGTCGCGGTCCTGGGGCGTTGCAGCCGCGCCAGGGTGCGCAGCAGCGTGGACTTCCCACTGCCGTTGGGCCCCACCAGGACGGTCACCTCGCCGGGCCGAAGCGTCAGGGACGCGTCGTGCACGACGTCGACACGGTCGTAGGCCACGGTGACACCCGTGGCCGACAGCTCATGACCGCGGGGACCGGGGGCCGCGGAGTTCTCTTCAGGGACTCTCACGGCGCAAAGGTTAGCCTAACCTTATGACCATCCGGGAAGGGTGGGGTGGAGGGCGCAAGGGGCGAACCGGCCATATTTTGTCAAACGCGGCACTCGGAGTCGGCCTAGACGGCGGACCCTGCCGACGCCCGGCCGATTCTGCCGGGTCGCCGGACGGGCCGACGGCTGCACGTACACAACGAAGCCGCGCCGGTGGCCGGCGGGAAGACGAAGGATCCCCGCCGGACCGGAGCTCGCCACGGCTGCCGACCGGCCGGAGCCCCGCCCCGCCGGCGCCTCGTCACATCGCCGCGCCCCGGCCGCTCGTACGGTCATGAGGGCCGGAACGACGGCGAAGCGCGCTCACGGCCGGCAGATCACGTACACCACCGTGTTCACGTTGCTGTTGACGCCGCTTCCGACCTGGGACTGGAAGCCCGTGGGAGGGGTGCCGACGGGACGGTCGGTTCCCTGGAACGAGACAGGCGCGCCCGAGGTGGAGTTGACGTTGTAGGCGCCGCCGCCGGTGGCGTACATGCCGGCCGGGCACGTGGCCGTGTTGAGCGTCGTGGAGCTCTGCGGGCCGGCGAGAGTGCGCGTCACCGTCACACTCTGCGCTCCCGTGTTGCCGGCGCCCTGAGGCCCCTGCGCACCGGTGGTGCCCTGGAACCCCTGGGTTCCCTGGGGTCCCTGGGCCCCGATGGTGCCCTGGGGACCCGTGGAGCCCGTTCCGCCGGTCGAGCCCTGGGTGCCCTGCGTACCCTGTGCACCGGCCGCGCCCTGGGCGCCGATGGTGCCCTGCGGGCCGGTGGAACCCTGGGCGCCGGCCGGGCCCTGGGTGCCCTGCGGACCGGTCTGGCCCTGGAACCCCTGGGAGCCCTGCGTTCCCGCCGCGCCCTGCGGGCCGGTGGAACCCTGGGCACCGGTCGACCCCTGGGGACCTGCCGAACCCGCCGTTCCCTGGGCACCCTGTGCACCCGTCGCGCCCTGAGTGCCACTGAGACCCTGCGGGCCGGTGGCACCCTGTTCACCGGCGGAACCCTGGACGCCCTGCGTTCCCTCGGCTCCCTGCGCACCCGTGGTGCCCTGGAGACCCTGAGGGCCGACCGCGCCCTGGACGCCTTGTGTCCCGGTGGCGCCGGTGTCGCCTTGTGCGCCTGCCGTGCCTTGGGGGCCCGCCGCGCCCTGGGCTCCCTCGACGCCCTGGACGCCTTGTGTCCCGGTGGCGCCGGTGTCGCCTTGTGCGCCTGCCGTGCCTTGGGGGCCTGTCGCGCCCTGGGCTCCCTCGACGCCCTGGACGCCTTGTGTCCCGGTGGCGCCGGTGTCGCCCTGTGCGCCTGCCGTGCCTTGGGGGCCCGCCGCGCCCTGGGCGCCGTCCGACCCCTGGGCGCCCTGAGCACCCTGGGTGCCGGCGTCGCCCTGGACCCCGGCCGTACCCTGGGTGCCCGCCGCGCCCTGAGGACCTGGCGTCCCCTGGACGCCTTGTGTCCCGGTGGCGCCGGTGTCGCCCTGTGCGCCCGCTGTGCCTTGGGGGCCCGCCGCGCCCTGGGCGCCGTCCGACCCCTGCGCACCCTGCGGCCCGGTCGTTCCCTGGAAGCCCTGGACGCCGTCCGTACCCGCTGCTCCCTGGGCCCCGACCGAGCCCTGCGGCCCGGCCGCACCCTGCGGACCCTCCGCGCCCTGGGCGCCCACGGTTCCCTGGGCTCCTTCGGCGCCTTGTACGCCTGTTGAGCCCTGGGTTCCTTGGGTGCCTTGGGTGCCGGGGGTGCCTTGGGCTCCGTCGGATCCCTGAACACCCGTTGCGCCTTGGGTGCCTTCGGCTCCTTGGAATCCCTGGGCTCCCGGGGTGCCTGCGGGGCCTTGTGCTCCGTCCGCGCCCTGGGCTCCTTCGGGGCCTTGTACGCCTGTTGAGCCCTGGGTTCCTTGGGTGCCTTGGGTGCCGGGGGTGCCTTGGGCTCCGTCGGATCCCTGAACACCCGTTGCGCCTTGGGTGCCTTCGGCTCCTTGGAATCCCTGGGCTCCCGGGGTGCCTGCGGGGCCTTGTGCTCCGTCCGCGCCCTGGGCTCCTTCGGGGCCTTGTACGCCTGTTGAGCCCTGGGTTCCTTGGGTGCCTTGGGTGCCGGGGGTGCCTTGGGCTCCGTCGGATCCCTGAACACCCGTTGCGCCTTGGGTGCCTTCGGCTCCTTGGAATCCCTGCGTGCCCTGTGCGCCCACAGCGCCCTGTGCTCCGTCGGATCCCTGAACACCCGTTGCGCCTTGGGTGCCTTCGGCTCCTTGGAATCCCTGCGTGCCCTGTGCGCCCACAGCGCCCTGTGCTCCGTCGGATCCCTGAACACCCGTTGCGCCCTGGGTGCCTTCGACGCCCTGGGCGCCTTGGGTCCCCTGGGTACCCGGCGCTCCTTGTACTCCGTCGGACCCCTGTGCTCCGGTGGTGCCCTGTGGGCCTTCGGCTCCCTGGAACCCCTGAGACCCCTGGGTGCCCACAGCGCCCTGAGCCCCGGTCGGCCCCGCCGGACCGGCGGTGCCCTGGAACCCCTGGGTGCCCTGTCCGCCCGTGTCTCCCTGGACTCCGGCCGCTCCTTGCGGACCCGCCTCCCCCTGGACTCCCTGCGGTCCCACTTCGCCAGGGTCTCCCTGGGCGCCGGTCGCGCCCTGCGGACCACCGGCGGGCCCCTGAGCACCGTCCGCCCCCTGCGGCCCTTGCGGACCCCCGGAAGGCCCCTGCGGCCCCTCCTCGCCCTGCGGCCCCGCGACGCCCTGAGCACCCGCGGCCCCTTGGAAGCCCTGCGGACCGGCCTCACCCGTGGTGCCCTGAACACCGTCGGATCCCTGCGGGCCGACGATCCCCTGTGAACCCTGCGGCCCCTGCACACCGGTGGAGCCCTGGGTGCCGACGATCCCCTGGGCACCCGTCGCCCCTTGGACGCCTTGCAGCCCCTGCTCCCCGTCTGACCCCTGAGCGCCCTCCGACCCCTGAGGACCGGGATCCCCCTCGTTCCCCATCACGCCCTGGGCGCCCTGCGTACCCTGTTCCCCGTCCGCGCCCTGCGCTCCCACGGACCCCTGCGGACCGAGTGTGCCGTCGCCTCCGGTTGCGCCCTGGGTGCCCTGCGGGCCCTGTTCACCGTCGGTTCCCTGGGCGCCGTCCGCACCCTGTGGGCCTGGGACGCCCTGGGATCCGAACGCTCCCTGGACGCCCTGCAGTCCTTGTTCTCCGTCGGAGCCCTGGGCTCCTACGGAGCCTTGCGGGCCGGACACTCCGTCGCTGCCGGTCGCGCCTTGGGTCCCTTGCGGGCCCTGTTCGCCTGCCGTCCCCTGGGCGCCGTTGGATCCTTGTGCGCCCGCGAGACCCTGTGGGCCGTCGGCTCCCTGGAGTCCCTGCAGTCCTTGTTCTCCGTCGGGGCCTTGGGCTCCTACGGAGCCTTGCGGGCCGGAGACCCCGTCGCTGCCGGTTGCGCCCTGGGTGCCCTGCGGGCCGGCTTCGCCCGAGGTTCCCTGGGCGCCGTCCGCACCCTGTGGGCCTGGGACGCCCTGGGATCCGAACGCTCCCTGGATCCCTTGCGGGCCCTGTTCACCGTCGTCCCCCTTGGCGCCCACGCTTCCCTGCGGGCCAAAGACCCCGTCGCTGCCGGTCGCGCCCTGGGTGCCCTGCGGGCCCTGCTCACCCGCCGTCCCCTGCGCGCCGTTCGTCCCCTGCGCGCCTTCGGCCCCCTGTGCGCCCGTGGAGCCCTGCGGGCCAGCGGAGCCCTGCGGACCCTCCGCGCCGAGAGGCCCCTGGGCTCCCGCGGAGCCCTGCGGACCCGATGAACCCTGGACTCCTTGCGTTCCCTGCTCACCCGCCGCGCCCTGGGTGCCATCGGCTCCCTGTACGCCGGTCGACCCCTGGACTCCTGCCGCGCCCTGGAACCCCTGGCTGCCTTGCTCACCGGCGGCACCCTGGGCGCCGTCCGAGCCCTGGGCGCCGCTCGACCCCTGCGGACCCGCCGCGCCCTGCGAGCCTTGCGATCCCTGCTCACCCGCGGTTCCCTGGGCGCCGTCCGAGCCCTGGGCGCCGCTCGACCCCTGCGGACCCGCCGCGCCCTGCGAGCCTTGCGATCCCTGCTCACCCGCAGTTCCCTGGGCGCCGTCCGAGCCCTGCGCCCCGGAAGCCCCCTCGCTGCCGACCGCGCCCTGGGAGCCCTGGGAGCCCTGTGTGCCGACGGGGCCCTGGGCGCCGTCCGAGCCCTGTGGGCCCAGTGAGCCCTGGGCTCCGGCCGAACCCTGCGACCCCTGGGGGCCGTCCGCGCCCTGGGAGCCGTCCGAACCCTGGGCACCCGTCGATCCCTGGGATCCCTGGGAGCCCTGTGTGCCGCCGGGGCCCTGGGCGCCGTCCGAGCCCTGTGGGCCCAGTGAGCCCTGGGCTCCGGCCGAACCCTGCGACCCCTGAGGGCCGTCCGCGCCCTGGTCCCCGGCTGCGCCCTGTGGACCGGCCGCTCCCTGGAAGCCCTGGACGCCGTCCGTACCCGCTGCTCCCTGGGCGCCGCTCGAACCCTGGGAGCCGGTCGATCCCTGGGAGCCCTGGGAGCCCTGCGTACCGACCGCCCCCTGGGAGCCGGTCGACCCCTGGGCGCCGCTCGAACCCTGGGAGCCGGTCGATCCCTGGGAGCCCTGGGAGCCCTGCGTACCGACCGCCCCCTGGGAGCCGGTCGACCCCTGCGGGCCGGCGACCCCCTGGGAGCCGGTCGAGCCCTGGGGGCCCTGCGAGCCCTGTGCCCCCGTCTCCCCCTGAGGACCCTGGGCCCCGGACCCCTGCGGGCCGGTGGAACCCTGGTGACCCTGAGGGCCCTGCGCCCCCTGGGGCCCCTGCGTCCCTCCCGGCCTCCCCGGCCGGTCCGGGTCGTCGTGTCCGGGCCTGCCGGGCCGGTCCCCCCGGTCGTCGTCGTCGTTCGGAGGACGGGGCTTGAAGTCGGCGCTCACCGCGCCCTTCGGACCATGGCCGGTACGCGCCCGCTCCAGCGCGTCGGCCACGGCGTCCGTCGTCGAGAGCGCGTTCGCCGCCACCACCAGGGCACTGGCCAGCGACAGCGTGCGGGCGACCCTGAGACGGGCCTGTCGAAGTGAAATCCTCATGCGTGAAATTCCCCCATGTGCACGGTCAAGGGACCTGCCTGGTTGGAGTGTTGTTTCCGGAAACACGCGTACGCCATGACGACGCGGCCGGTCACAATATCCACCCGCTTGCGCTCGTCCACGGTCACCGGTGGGAATTCGGTGCCGCGTTTTCACCCGGCCGGCCTGCCTCCGTACGGACCAGCCGGACTGCAGCTCGGAAGGGTCGTACGTCGGCCGGGAAGGACAGCGGCGGCCATGCGGCACGCCGAATTCCGGTCCGCGCCGGCACCTCGTCGCCACAATGGTCCGGCCGTTTCATCGGTGTTGGCGCACCGGTGGAATTCGCGCCGGCACCGGAATGGCTCGGATGCACCGGACGGCCGTCCGGAAAGGAAATACGGCAACGGGGGAAAAGTCCTCATGGGCGTTCGGGCTGGGCAGGGGTGGGGCCGGTGGCGGAACAAGCGGCGGCACGCGACAGCGCGGCGGGCACCCCGAGTCCGGGCCGGCCGGGGGGAACGACTCGCCGAGAGACGGGTTGGGGCCCGGTCACACCTCGTCACGGCATGCTTCCTCCTGCAACTTCCTCATTCGAGAGAGCAACAACGTGGCCATGCACAAGTCGTCCGAGGCGCTCGGTACGGACACCTACGAAGACGAACTTCCCGTCCGGCGCCGGCGGCCCGGCAACGTGGTCGTGAAGTGGCTCACCACCACCGACCACAAGACGATCGGCACGCTCTACCTGTCGACGTCGTTCTTCTTCTTCTGCATCGGCGGGATCATGGCGCTCTTCATGCGTGCCGAACTCGCCCGTCCGGGTACGCAGATCATGTCGAACGAGCAGTTCAACCAGGCGTTCACGATGCACGGCACCGTGATGCTGCTGATGTTCGCGACGCCGCTGTTCGCCGGATTCGCCAACTGGATCATGCCGCTGCAGATCGGCGCGCCGGACGTGGCGTTCCCGCGGCTGAACATGTTCGCGTACTGGCTGTACCTCTTCGGCTCGCTCATCGCGGTGGGCGGCTTCCTGACCCCGAACGGTGCGCCGGACTTCGGCTGGTTCGCCTACTCCCCGCTGTCGAACGCCGTTCACACTCCGAACGTCGGCGCCGATCTCTGGATCATGGGTCTGGCCTTCTCCGGCTTCGGCACGATCCTCGGCTCGGTCAACTTCATCACCACGATCATCTGCATGCGCGCCCCGGGTATGACGATGTTCCGCATGCCGGTGTTCTGCTGGACCGTGCTGCTGACCGGTGTGCTGGTCCTGCTGGCCTTCCCGGTGCTCGCCGCGGCCCTGTTCGCGCTGGAGGCGGACCGCAAGTTCGGCGCCCACATCTTCGACGCTTCCAACGGCGGCGCCCTGTTGTGGCAGCACCTCTTCTGGTTCTTCGGCCATCCGGAGGTGTACATCATCGCGCTGCCGTTCTTCGGCATCATCTCGGAAGTCGTGCCCGTCTTCAGCCGCAAGCCGATCTTCGGCTACATCGGCCTGGTGGCCGCGACCATCGCGATCGCCGGTCTGTCCGTGACCGTGTGGGCCCACCACATGTACGTCACCGGCGGAGTGCTACTGCCGTTCTTCTCCTTCATGACCTTCCTGATCGCCATCCCCACGGGTGTGAAGATCTTCAACTGGGTCGGCACGATGTGGAAGGGCTCGCTGTCCTTCGAGACCCCGATGCTCTGGGTGATCGGCTTCCTGATCACCTTCACCTTCGGTGGTCTGACCGGCGTCATCCTGGCCTCGCCCCCGATGGACTTCCACGTCTCCGACTCGTACTTCGTCGTCGCGCACTTCCACTACGTCGTCTTCGGCACCGTGGTCTTCGCGATGTTCGCCGGATTCCACTTCTGGTGGCCGAAGTTCACGGGCAAGATGCTGGACGAGCGCCTCGGCAAGATGACCTTCTGGGCGCTGTTCATCGGCTTCCAGGGAACGTTCCTGGTCCAGCACTGGCTGGGTGCCGAGGGCATGCCGCGCCGTTACGCGGACTACCTGGCCGCCGACGGCTTCACCGCGCTGAACA